>JADLBU010000031.1 GCA_020847535.1 Phycisphaerales bacterium | reverse complement strand
TCCTGCCCACAACGGACGCGACGCGCAGTCGGTGCGGAGTGTGCATGCGGGCTTGCGCCGGCGCCATGAATGGGGCGCCGTGTCCCGCGTGTCATGGGACGATCCAACCCTGGCCGAGCGCAGAGTTTGCAACCAGTCGGGCGGTGCGGCGCGTTCTCGAGGGAGCAGTCGTTCCTCTGGATGCCGGTGAGCACACCGCACAGGTTACTGCGGCGGTTCGAAAGGAGTTGGAGACCGACTTCAAGAACAAGGACGAGAGCCTGAACGTGTTGGCGTGCTCGCTCACTCTCGAGATGGGGATCGACGTCGGTGGCCTCGAGGCCGTTGCGATGCGGAACATCCCGCCCCGGCCGGACAACTACGCGCAGCGCGGCGGCCGCGCCGGGCGCAGAGCTCGCATCGGACTTGTGGTCAGCTATGCCAACCGTCGCCCGCATGATCAGTATTTCTACGACCACCCGGTGGAGATGATCGCGGGCGAGGTGCCTACTCCGGTGGATGCCGCCAGGGCGCTGGGTGATCGCGGGCTGATCGAAGCCGGGTTCAAGGCGCTGGGACCGGCGCTGCCGCGATCCACCGCAGGAAGGTCTGGGGCGTGACGATCGAAACCAGCGTCTTGATGGCCGACCCGAGGGGTTTGGCCAGGCGGACCAGCCGCGACCGCTCCCCGGGCGTGACCTGGACGGTCCCGTGGATCTTCGCGCGGAGGACCTCGTTCTCGACTTTCAGGTATTGAATCTGGCGGCGCAGGTCGGCTTGGGTGGACCCGGCCAAGACATCAAGCAGGCGGCGGAAAAGATTTGGCATCGCCGAATCGTCGGGGCTCCGCGGTGGGGGCGGGGGGAGGATGCAAAAACGTGCGACTTTGAGACTCAGCCGCGCCCACCACATGATTCTGGCCCGCCCGACATCCCGATTCGGTCTCAATCAGTCGTCAACGTGAGTCTCCTCAGCCTGGCCGCAACCGGCGGGCGCGGCGGCAGCACGCGGGCGTCGCCCATATCGTCCCGGCGAGACCGCGCGGAGGTCACCCCGCGACGCCAAAGGGCGAGGCTGGAGTATTTGTACCCCGCTGGCGGCCCTGAAAACGTGGCTTCCGCCCGTCCCCGTTAACAACCCGTGTCGATCGCACACCCATCGGGCCACCCCGAGAGTGGTCCGCCAGCCCTCCGAAACGGTGTTGTACAGGGAGGGCGGGCGCACTGGCCAGGGGCGCAGCCGGTTTGCTGTGCAAGCAACAGGCACGCGTGGTTGTTTCCTTTACCGAGGGGCGGGGCCGGTGATGCCGGGCCTTTCCGCCCAGGGGTCGACGAAGTGGGCATCGTCGTAACGGTCGTGGTGCCGGAGCCAGCTCATGCCGGAGTTTGGTTCTTCATCGCGTCCCTTGGGCGTGATGTCGAGGTAGTGGTACATGCCCAGGAAATTATCCAGCCCGCGAGCGAACGTGGAGTAGGTGTGGTAGATGTCACCCCCTCCGGAGTCCTTGAAGAGCACCGAAAGGCCGGGGAGTTCGCGGATGGGATATGGCCCCGCGTTGTAGTTGTACACGCTCGTGCCGGATGCGAGTTCCTGGTCCGTGAAAGACACGCCGAAGTCCCGGCCAAAGTCGGATCTCGCGGCGGAGACCCAGGGGAAGCTCCACCCCATGCGTTTGCGGAACTGCTCCAGCATTTCGAGCGGCGCCTTCGAGATCGTCGTGAAAGACACATCGCGGTGGGCGAGATGGATGAGGATGCTGTTGTAGTGGTCGGCGACAAAGGAGCAGGACTTGCACCCCTGGGACCACGTCGGGTCGAACATGAAGTGGTAGACGATGAGCTGGCTATGGGGCCCGAAGAGGTCGGCGAGCGAAACCTTGCCGGAGGGTGAATCGAAGGTGTACTGCTTCTCGACCTTGACCCAGGGAAGCTCGCGAACCTTGCGGCTCATTTCGTCGCGCTGGCGCGTGAAGGCCTTTTCCTCGGCGAGCAGCGCGATGCGCTGGCGAAGCCACTCTTCTCTCGTGACGACACGGTGCGACTGGCTCATCGGGCACCTCCGTTCGTGCTCTTGACCTTGCCTTCAGCGATCACCTTGATCCGCTTGACGCCGTGCTCCCAGCCCTCGGGCATGCCATCCTTGAGCTCCTGCGGGAGGAGGCCCATCGCGCGATGGGTGAGCGTGAGGAGCGTGCCCGCGCCGGAGGGCTTCAACCGATACTGCACATGATTGATCGCCGGAAACGACATGGGCATCGGGCCGCAGAGCTCCAGGAGCGTGGGGGCCTTGATGACCTGCACGTGGCCCCAGAGATGGCCGTACTTGTGCCCGCCGGTCTCGCCCAGATCCCGATACCAGCGTCCGCCGGGCCAGGGCTCCACCTTCATCGGGAAGGGGTTGCCATCCGGGAGCTGGCTGCCGGGGCCGATCTCCTCGAGCACCGCTTCGAAGACGATCTCGGGAGAAGCGGCGATCTGGATTTCCTTGCGGATCTCCAAGGTCTGGATGGTTTCGTTCCCGGCCATGGTCGCGGCGGGAGTTTTGGTGGGGGTCGTGGGGGTCGTGGGGGTCGCCATGTCGGTCTCCTTCATTCCTTTGGTTTGTATGTCGCAGGCCGGGCCTCGCGCTGCTCGCATCCAGCGCGCTCCTTGATCCGCTGGAGCTGGTGTTGCCAGAAGCGCTGGCAGCTCTCAATCCAATCACCGATCGAGCTGTAGGTGTTGATGCCGGCGGAAGCTCTGACCATGACATCAATATATTCCTATATCAGCATATGTCAAGCGCGGAGAGCGTCGGCGATGCATTTCCTTGCCAACCGGGTCGGGCCTCGATCCTGGATTCGCACCCTATCCCCCGAACCCAAAGAACGGGTTCCCAGCCCCTCGGGGGACAATTACCGCAGCGATAACGCGCTGGCCGCTCGCGGATCGATTCCCTTCCCGCACTCCGGGCATCGCTCTGCGTTCGCCGTGGAGCCGCGCAGGTCGTAGCCGCGGGCGATGCACACTGGCACGCCGATTTCCAGGAGCTTCTGGCGCAGCGACCTGGGCATGTCTCGCCGCAGCATCAGCGTGATGGCGATGGTGTACCCGCCGAGTATGATCACCGTTGCAACACGGCTGTTCCACTTGCCCATCGAGGGCATGATGTGCGTGGTGATGATGTAGGCAAGCACGGCGGGTCCGGCCATCGCCAGCAGCACGTTGAAGAGGAGCTGAAAGCCTTGTTTCCAGGTGCGGGGGATCACCGCTCGCTCGATCTGCTTGACTGCGAGCTTTCGGGATTCCTCATCTGGAAAGAGCGCGAGTTCAGGCAGGCCGGCATATGTGCGGCTTACGCCGCGTCCGCGCGATGGGGCTTTGGATGAGCTTGCGGGTTTGTCGGTCATGGTTGGTCATGCCGCAAGGGCGATCATGCCGGGGTCGAGGTGGAGGTTCGGGGTTCGCGCACGGTGCCGCCCACGGCGATCGCGGCGGCGAGCAGGACGAGGTTCTTGACAATGTATTGGCCTTCGAGCGATGGCGCCATGGCACATGCACGAAGCAGACATCGGGCAAGAGCACCAGCGGCAGGAAGGTGCCGGGCATCTGTAGGAACAGCAGGAGGATCGAGGCGCGGATCAACGGCCGCCAGAGCATGCACGCGCCGATCAGGATTTCCCAGATGCCAAGCACCGGGATGAACCACTTGGGATCGAACCAGTAGACGGTGCGGGCGATCAGTTGGTTGGCGGGGCTGTCGCCGGTGAGCTTGAGTGCGCCAAACCAGATAAAGACGATTGCCAGCGAGATACGGAGAAGCAGCGGAGCGCGGCGGTCCATCCAGCGGGCGATGCGGCAATCGAGGGTGTTGAAGGTCACGGCAGGAGCCTCCGCGTGGATGGCAAGGAGGCCGCGGCGGCGCGATGCTTGGTCGGCAAGGAGATCTTGTGCATCGAGCGGAGGCCGGCGAGCGCGGCGACAGCGCGGGTGTGCGCACGGAGGTGCCAGGCGATCAGCGTGCGGCGGAAATCGGCGAGCCCCTTGGGCGGGTTCTTGCGTTCGGCGGCATCATCCAGCATCTCTATGAGGACAACGAGGTCTTGCGCGCGGCCGAGGCGATCGGTGAGGCGCTTGGCGCGGGCGGCAAGCGTGCGCGCGGGTGCGCCGAGTGCGGGGGCGGCAAGCTCCGCCAGATCCCGTATCCGTTTGATCGCCAGGCGCGTCTGGTGCAGATCCTTGGGGATGGTCAGTGGCCGCTTTGCAAGTTGATGGGTGTGTCGAATCTGCTCGAGAATGATGCGGACGAGCCGATCGGCCGGCAGCCGGCGTCGTTTGAGCAGGGAAGCAAGTCGATCGGGAAGGTCGGCGATCTTGCGGCGAGCTGCGGTGTCGGCGAGGCGATCGAGCGACTCGTCGCGGTCGATCATGAGTTGATCTTCGAGGGCGATCCAGATGTCGTTGCCGGCGCTGCCGAACGCGTGGGTGGCGTGCTTGATGAGTTCGCTCGCGACATCGGCATCGCGGACCTTTCCCGCGCGTTTGCGGAGCATCTGGACATCCTCGTAGATGCGGCTGGCCTTGCGGTGCGATTTTTCGATGCCGACCAGATCCTCGAGCATGGCCTCAAGCCGCCGGCAGGCGGATCGCAGGCGGTGGATATCCCGTGCCTGGGCGCGGTTCTTGTGAATGCGTCGGAGGCGTCTGGCGAGCTGCGCGACCGGGCCGGCGCCGGCATCGCCGAGATCGAGATGCGCGGGACGATGGCGCGGCCGGCGGGCCATGGGTGAACTCTATCAGCAACGGGCGGGATCGGGGTGGGTGCGAATGAGGGGTTTTGTTCGCGAGCGGTTGTGTTAACATGCGGCGAGATGAATGGAACGTTCAGATCCCAGTGGGCGCTCGCTATGCCAGCGGCGCTGTCGGTGTTGGAGCAGGTGCGGTTGATCTCGGAGGGTGAGCGGGGCGTGGTGGAGCGCGCGGTGTCGCCGCAGTTCGGGATGGCGAGGTGGATCGCGATCGCCGGCGGATTTCACCTTCACATCAAGGTGAATGATGCCGGTCGCCTGCCGCGCGGGTGGCTGGAGCAGGCGGGGTGGAGTGTGGTCTTTGAGCGTCCGGGGTTTGTGGTGATGGATGCGGGCGGCGGTGTGTCGGTGAGCTTCTCATCGATCCCGGTTGCGGCCGAGGAGGCGAAAGGGGCTGGCGGGAACAGCGCGACGGGTCGCCCGAAGCCATACGTGGATCACATCGGGATTGACTTTCCTGAGCGGATGCCGGTGCGGGAGGTGCTGGATCCGATCCGGGAGATGGCGAGCGGGCTGGGGTGGCCGGTAGTGGGTCAGGGGGGAGCAGCCGGGCCCGTGGCATGCTGCTATGCGATCGTCGTGGAGAAGCTGTGGGTGTACCCCACGAGCGGAGAGAGTCCGGGCATCGCGCTGGAATTCTCGGCGGGCAGGCAGGTGGAAGCGCCGGATCGGATGGGTGAGGATCTTCGTCCGAGCGACCCAGGGAGTGCGATACGCGGTATCGGGATTGACCGGGCGCGACGCTAGGCAATCCGGTTCGGCGGCTCTTTTCCAGCCAGTATCGCCCCCGCATTCTCGCTGACAAGCTCGGTCATGAGTCGGCGATACTTGTCCTCAGCGCTGCCGATGTGGGGGGTCATGGTGACGTTGTCGAGCCCGATGAGGTCGGGGTGAACCCTGGGTTCGTGCTCGAAGACATCAAGACCCGCGCCCCAGATCTTCCTTTCCATAAGGGCCTGGGCAAGCGCGGACTCGTCGATGATCGGTCCGCGAGCGGTGTTGATGATGATCGCCGTCGGCTTCATGAGGTTGATCGCCCGGGCGTCGATGAGGTGTCGGGTCTCGGGCGTCAGGGGAGTGTGGATGCTGACGACATCGGCTTCGCGGAGGCCTTCTTCGAGGCTGACGCGGCGGGCGGCGAGCGGCGCGAGCTCGAAATCGACGTGCCGGGAGCGGGCGGTGTACATGATTCGCATGCCCCAGCCGATGGAGCGAAGGGCGGTCGCGTAGCCGATCCGGCCGGCTCCGACGATAAGCAGGTTGCGCCCGGTGAGGTCGGTGCCGAGGAATTCGGTGATTCCGAGGGGTCCGCGGGTGGTGTACTCGGGGGAACGGGCGAAGCGGTCGGCCTCAATGAGGCGGCGAGCAACGGCGAGGATGAGGGTCCAGGCCAGGTCGGCGGTGCCTTCGGTGACGGCGTGGGGGGTGTTGGTGACGATAACGTTTTTGGCCTTGCAGGCCTCTAGATCGATGTTGTCGAAGCCGACGGCGTAGTTGCAAACCCCTTTCAGATCAGGACCTGCGGCGTTGAGGAACTCGGCATCGACCTTGTCGGAGAACATGGTGACGATCGCCGAAGCGCCCCTGATCCCCGAGAGGAGTTGCTCCCGGGAGGGCTTGTCATCACCGAGGATCCGGACGCTGGCGCTGGGGATGGTGACCTCTCCGGGGACCATCCGAGTGACGATGACGGTGGGCCGGGAGGGTGAGTTTTCTCGGTGGATCTGCATGGGCCGAGGATAGGCGCGTCAAAAAACCCGATGAAAATGCGAGACTTTGCAGGGATTGCGCGTGATTCTCCGATGAAACACGCGGAAAATCAACCGTGAGCAAGCGCGGGTGCGGCCGGCGGAGCCCGGTGCGCGAACAAGCCCGCCCAAGCAAATTTGCTCTCGAACGGAAGATACGGAGATCGAACGATGGCCAAGACGAAAGCGAAAGCTGCTGCCAAACCCGCCAAGATTGCTGCCGCCAGCAAGCGCCGCTCCAAGGGCGAGATCTTCTCGACGATCGCCGAGCACGTGGGCGTGACCCGCAAGCAGGTCTCGCACGTGTTCGACATCATGGGCTCGATGATCGGCGCCGACCTGGCGAAGGGCGCCGGAGAGTTCGCCGTCCCCGGCATGATGCGGATCAAGGTGATCAAGAAGCCGGCGACCAAGGCGACCACCAAGCCCAACCCCTTCAAGCCGGGCGAGATGATGACCGTGAAGGCCAAGCCGGCCCGCAACATCATCAAGATCCGCCCCCTCAAGGGACTGAAGGAAATGGTCTAAGACCGTTTCTGATCGTGGATGATGAATGAACGCGACGCCGCTCAGCGATGGGCGGCGTTGCTGTTTCTGCGGCCGAGGACGGCCGCGGATTTCGCGGATTGACGCGGATCAGATACAGGCATGCGGGCACCGATGGCTTTGCGAGTATGATGATGCGCCCAACACGCGGGCGGAAGGGGGCTTCGTGCTTTACACGATCCTTGGCATCGTGCATCTGATCCTGTGGTTGATCGCCGCGATCGAGATTCTTGGCGGCAGCAAGCCGCTGGTGAACAAGGTGATCTGGCTGCTTGTCATCTTCCTGCTACCGCTGGTCGGGCTGGTCTTGTACTACCTGATCGGGCGCGGACGCCGTTGATGCAAGCACACGAAGCTCCGCCGCCATGCTCACCATCTTTCCCCGCCGGCGCCACAACCAGATTGCTAAGACAACCGCTCCGACTGCACCGACGACGTAGGCTGCATTGTGCGCGCACAGATCGGCCAGGAAGCGGGCATGGGCTTCGGGTGGGATGCGATCAAGCACCCCGGGAACAGCTCGCCAGCCACTTGAAGCCGCCAACCAGCCGATGACTCCCGCGAACGCGGAACAGATCGCCATCACGGCGAGCAGCATTGCGATCGGTTTGATGATGTCGCGTGGTTCGAGCTTCGGGCGCGAGCCGACGCGCGCAGCACGTGCAATCAGCACACCCAGCGGGAGCCCGACCCACCATGTCGAGATTACACCCCAGACCAGCGCGAGCGCAATCGGGGACTGTGACCGGATGACGCGGGGATGGCCGATCGAGAAGTACTCGACGCAGACATGGGCGGTAACCATGTCGTGCGAGATGCCGTAGATGATCGCGGACGCGATGCAGATAAGAATGATGAGGATGAACTTCATCGTGTCGTCCAGCCTCCGCCGGCAAGCTACTCCTCATCGGCGCGCAGCTTGGCGACTACGCTGAAATCCTCGAGCGTCGTCGTGTCCTGCGTGATCTTCTCGACGCCCGCGGCGACATCCCGCAGAAGCCTCCGCATGATCTTCCCGGATCGCGTTTTGGGGAGCCCCTCGGCGAACCGGACCTGATCGGGACGGGCGAGCGCGCCGACTTCCTTGGCGACGTGGGCGGCGAGCTGCTTGCGGAGTTCTTCGCCGGGCTGTTGGCCCGGATTGTCGGCGAACCACTTGGACTTGATCGTGACAAACGCGCAGATCGCATTGCCCTTGATGTCGTGGGGCATGCCGACGACAGCGGCCTCGGCGACCATCGGGTGAGAGACCAGGGCGGATTCGACCTCCATCGTGCCCAGGAGGTGACCGGAGACCTTGATGACATCGTCGATTCTGCCCTGGATCCAGAAGTAGCCATCCTCATCCCGGCGAGCGCCATCGGCGGAAAAGTAGTACGGCGTGCTGCTCGCGGGATCCTTCACGCGGCTCCAGTAGTTGCTGATGAAGCGCTCCCGATTGCCGTAGACACCGCGGAGCATGCCGGGCCAGGGCTTGCGGATGACAAAAAGGCCACCCTTGTTCGCCGGCAGCTCTTCGCCCTGCTCGTTCACCACGGCGGCGTCGATGCCCAGCATGGGAAGCGTGCAGGAGCCGGGCTTGGTGGGGATGGCGCCGGGCAGGGGTGTGCAGATGTGGCCGGCGGTCTCGGTCTGCCAGTATGTGTCCACGATAGGACACTGCTTGCGGCCGATGTGCTCGTGGTACCAGATCCATGCCTCGGGGTTAATGGGCTCTCCGACGGTGCCCAGAAGCCTGAGGGATGACAGGTCGTGCCTGGCGGGTAGTTCTTCGCCCCATTTCATGAACGTGCGGATCGCCGTGGGCGCTGTGTAGAACTGGGTGACGCGATGGCGGGCAATGATGTCCCAGAAGCGGTCCCCCTTGCCGCCGGGGAACGATGGAAAGTTGGGCGCACCCTCGTACATGAGCGTCGGCACGCGGTTCATGAGCGGGCCGTAGAGCACGTAGCTGTGGCCGGTGACCCAGCCGATGTCCGCCGAGCACCAGAAGATCTGGCCTGAGTCGGGGATCATGTTGAAGGCAAGCCGGCACGTGGTGTTGACGTACGTGAGGTAGCCGCCGGTGGTGTGGAGGATTCCCTTGGGCTTGCCGGTGGAGCCCGAGGTGTACAGCAGAAAGAGCATGTCCTCGGAGTCCATGGGCTCGCATGGGCATGCATCGGAGACAAGGGCCTCAATCTCGTGCCACCAGTGGAACTTCGTGGGTGAGGCGCCGATTGCCGCGGGAGCGTGTCCGGAATGGAATCGCTGGCTTGGAGGCTCGTGGCCGGTGCGTTTGAGGACCAGGATGTGGTTGACGATGTGACCGGTGTTGGCGAGCTGGCCGATGGCCTCCTCGACGTTCTTCTGGAGTGCGACGGCCTCCCCCCGGCGATAGCCGCCATCGGCGGTAATGATGATCCGCGAGTTGGCATCGGTGACGCGCTCGGTGATCGCGTGGGGTGCAAAGCCGCCGAAAATCACCGAGTGCGCTGCGCCGATACGGGCGCAGGCGAGGATCGCGATCGCCAATTCGGGCACCATCGGCATGTAGATGGTGACGACATCGCCCTTCTTGACGCCCAGCCGCCTGAGGACGTTGGCGACCTTGCTGGTCTCGATCTGGAGGTCGCGATAGGTCAGCCGGCGGATCTCGGGCTCCTTGGCGTAGGCGGAGCCGGGGGAGGGGTGGCTGGTCTGCGGGCCGACGGGCTCGCCCTCCCAGATGAGGGCGATCTGGTCCCCGTGGCCGGACTGGACATGGCGATCAACGCAGTTGAAGCAGGCGTTGAGCTGTGCGCCGAGGAACCACTTGGCATCCGGAGGGTTCCAGTCGAGAACCTTGTCCCAGCGGCGGAACCAGGAGAGGCAGCCGGCCTCTGAAGCCCAGAATCCTTCTGGATCCTGGAGCGACTTCTTGTGGAGCTGTCGGTATTCATCCATCGAGGCGATGTGCCACCGCGAGAAGCCGCTCGCGGCGGCGGGCGCGGGGGGGAACTTGCGGTTCTCGTGAAGAAGAGTTGAGATCGGCTCTATTCCCATAAATCGTTGCCCTGCAAGTAGTCAGACAAATGCAAGAGACGGGGACAAAGGCGACTTGCCCCCCCCCCCAGTATGCTGTTAGCCTACCGAGTCTATGGAACGGGGGCTACCAAATCTAAACACCCGCATCGCGCTTATCGCCGGCTTGATTTGCGCTGTGCCGGCCTCAGTGCGCGGGCAGGATTTGGCTTGGTTTGCCTCGCGGTGGGAAGAGGCTCGTACGTACACACTCCCCGAAAACACGCGCATCGTGTTCGAGCGGTCCCCGACATTTCGTGTGGATCCAGCGGAGATTGATCGGCTCAAGAAGGAAGTCGCGGGCAAGCCCGATCATCCGTCTCGGGCGAAGCTCGGCCAACTGCAAGTCCAGGTCGACACCACCGGCGAGTTGCGCACATCAACGATCTGGTGGGGGTCTTCGGGGTGGCGGCACAGCAGAGATTGGGAGGAAAAGGGAGTACGCAAGTTCTTTGACGTAGCGGTCCATGGAGATACCGCGTGGGGCTGGGATCCCGGGGTGCTCAATGTGGTCGCAACGGAATCAGCACCTGTTGGTAACGACTATCCGGCAATGGTGCGGGAAGTAAGAACGGTGGTTGCGGAGTGCGTGTGGGGCGGGATGGGAGTTGGAACCGACACGCCAATCCGCCTCCGCCCGACCGCATTTGAGCGGATTGAAGGTGGTCGTTGGAAGGGACGAGCGGCCTCGCACGATGACAAGCGTGTATTCGAGTATCGAGGATCCTTCGAGCAGGATGGTTCTCTTAGGGTAGAGCAGTCGGAATGCGTTGTTTCGTCGGACAATCCAAGCTTCGTAGGACGCACGGTCAAATTCTCCAACTTTGTGTACGACAGTGTGTTGCAACGACAGGTGAGTCGAGAATGGGTGTCGTCAGGTCAAACGGGGAAAGAGGATACACGCACCGTGCTGAAGTCGGTAGAGTCTATTTCAGAAAACGACCTGATGAGAGCAATTGTCGTTCCGATCGCAGGACAGCAAGATCCCGTGCGAGGTGAGGTTCGCCTAGAGATCGTTCAGGATCTGCGGCCGTCATCGATGACACGTACGCTGCTTGCGGGTGGCGAGACCATCACCGAGCCCCTGCCGACCCCCAATGAGCCCAAGTCAAGCACAGCGCAGCTGCTCGCGTGGAGCATCGGCGGCGCCGTTATTGCCGTGCTACTCGCCGTGCGAATTGTTCGAGGTCGTGGTCGCACATAAGGAGATGAACATGTCGAAGAATGTGGGCCATTCCCGACTTGTCGTTGCTGTCATGGCATGCGTCGCAAGCGCCGCATACGCAACCGATGCGTGCTATCAGTTAAGCAGTCTTGGGATGGGGTGCAGCTGGGCGGATCCACCAGTGTCTCCCGAGTGCCTGTATGACACAACGATCAACAACTCCGTTGACATTTGCTTGTCTGTGACGCCGCCCGGAAGGACGGGGTGCGGCACGACCTACAAGGTTGTCTGCAAGCAGAAAATCGGAAGGCTCAACGAGTTCAACGAATGCGTATGGTGGCCAGAGTGGTACCAGGAGACTGAGGCGCTGGACGCCACGTTGAGTGGGGCGATTTGTCCCGGAACTCCGTAAATGAGTGCATTCCGACTATTCCAGGCGTCGCTTGGATGGATCGTCAGCGCCGTCTTTGTCGCCGCAGGTATCTTCAAACTCGTAGATCTCGAACTATTCGGCCGGAGCCTCGAAACATGGTCTCTATTGCCGAAATGGTTGATACGCCCCCTGATGGTGGCGGTTCCTTCGCTTGAAATCGGGGTTGCCTTGATGTGGCTGCTCGGAGCCTATCGGACGCTTGCGGTTGCCGCAATGGTTGCCATGCTGGTCGCCGCTACGGGATTCTACGGCTTACACTTAGCCTTCGGAATTCAACCCGTGTGCGCTTGTTTTGGTGCGGTTCACAAGGCGTTAGAACTAAAGCAAGTTGCTGGAACGGTACTTGCACGAAATATCTGCCTGATTCTTGCTTTGGCATATCAGTATGTTTTGCACTGCACCGGAGGCCCCAACTTGCACCAAAGTGCAACGCATGAGCCCTTCAAGGCACGCCGTGCTTTCACGATTGTCGAGATGCTCGTTGTAATTGCAGTAATAATCATTGTTGCATCCCTATTGACGCCAATGCTACGACAATCCCGAACCGCAGGCAAGGATGTGGCGTCGCTTGCGAACCTGCGGTCTCACAGCGCGAATGTTGCGAGCTATACATCGGAGTTCCGTGGTGTATTCCCCTACTTCACCAATCCACGTGGCATTGTGCTGATACCACATGACAGCGGCGAGTTTCCGGCGATTTACTTCGATATGTACTTTGTCTGGAGTCTCGGAATGTCCCATTTGTACTATGACGGCAAAATGCCGCACGTATCTCACTATCGCCCAGGGTCTCCCAGCATATGCACATACTTTTATTCTGCGACGCTGGTGAGTCAGCCCGAATTCTGGAACGCATTAACTCGAACCGGCCCTGAACAGTGGCGCGCGGTCGGGATCGACAGCGTGGTGTTTCCATCCCAGAAAGCGGCATTCACGGAATGCGACGGAATCGTCATGACGCCTCCGAATGCAATCGGCAAGGGCGTGCTGCTCGGGTTGATTGACGGTAGCGCGCAATTGAGCCCGGCTTCGACGCTTATGGAGCCGTATCGTAAAGGAGAAGGGGGTTGGGAAGGCAGCAGGTTCAGTGGCGGAGTTTACGGAATGCACACAATCGACGGCGTGCGCGGAAGGGATATTCGGTAGCGACTCGCTCGAATGGAACGATATGTACAATGCAGCACCATGAGATGCGCGTTGCTATCGAATTTCGCGGCGTACGCGCTGGTGGTCTGTGGCGCATTTGCAGGCGTCAACGGCCAAACCGTGGTTGCTGGCACGCAAGGGCATGCGCTTGATGCGATCATACAGCGCGAGACGCTGGGCCAGTTCTGAGGCGCGGTGCTGGTCGCGGATCGCGGGATTGTCGTGCTCGCCAAGGGGGACGGGCTGGCGAACACCGAGCTGGCGCCGATGTCGGCGGATTCACTCTTCGAAATCGGCTCGATCAGCAAGGCCTTCACGGCGTGCGGGACCCTCCGGCTGGAGATGGAAGGAAAGCTGCGGGTGGATGCCCCGATCGGGCTGTACCTGCACGATGTCCCCGAGCACGCGAGCGGGATCACGGTGGGGCATCTGCTGTCGCATACATCGGGAGTTTCCAACGAGGGTCGGTTTCAAGAGGACACGGGGCCGGCGATGGTGAAGGGGATGTTGGCGCTGCCGCTGCGGTTTGCGCCGGGGACGAAGATGGAGTACAGCAATGTCGGGTACTTCCTGCTCGCGGCGATCATCGAGCAGGTGAGCGGAAAGAGCTACGAAGCGTTCATCGCCGAGGAGGTGCTGGCGCCGGCAGGGATGACCGGGAGCAGGATGGTCGGCATCCCCCCTAAGGATCCGCGACTGGTGACGACACGGGTGGATGCACGGGGCGGGCGCAAGGCGCGGGCGAGCGATCAGCCGTACTCGATGGCGTGGGGATACAAGGGCGCTGGCGGTGTGGTCTCCTCGGCGCGGGACATGCTCGCGTTCGACAAGGCGCTGCGCGGTGATCAACTGCTTGATGAAACGGCCAAGGGCCGCATGTTCACGGCGGGGCTGGGTGAGTACGGATGCGGGTGGTACATCGGCTCGGGGGCTCGCGGATGGCGACACGAGCACTCGGGAGGTGTGTGGGGATATGCATCCCAGATGATCCGCCACGAGGATGGGACGGTGATCATCGTCCTGACCAACGGGAACAACGATCCGGTGGGGCTGGCGAAGAAGCTCGAGGCAACGGTCATTCCGGAATCATCCGAGGCAATGAAGATCACGCTCGGCGCTGCGGGATTGCTCATCGATGCCACCGGGCAGCCGAAGATGCTGGATATCGAGAAGACGGCCGGGGTGCGCGCCAAGCGCTCGGGAGGCGGAGCGATCGTGGAGATGTTTGATCGCCAGCGCCCCGACCAGACGCATGTACGCATCGAGATGACAGACCCGATGGCGCGGGTGTTGATGGCCCATATCCACAACCTGTCGCCGCAGCGCCAGCCCGCGGTTGAAGGATCGGCGCTGTGCCGGCTTCGCGTGGCCTGGATCCCGTACACGCGCGAACAGGATGGCGGAATCCGATTGCCCGAGAGCGCCCGCGTGGTTGTGGAGAGCAGGTATCACGGCCTCGGAGAGAACGGGCAGCCGGTGAGCGACATGCGGCCGACGCGGATCGTGCTGGATGAGGAGCACGGCTTCTGGCCTGTGATCATATCGATGGATGAGCCGATCGCGAGCCGGCTCGCGGATGACCTTGAGGCAGCGCTCAAGTAGCTAGGGGTAGAGTCGCTGGGCCTGCCAAGGAGTGAAAGACGGCAACTGGCCGGGCGCGAGCGTTGACTGGCCATCGGTTCGCTGGCGGATCCAGGCAGCCCGGTCATGCAGGCGGCCGCTTCCTCCGCACCACAGTTCGAGGCGATCGATCCAGATCCGGAAGCCGCCCCAGTTTGGGGGCCGGGGAATCGTGATCGCGGGCTTGGGCGATAACAGGGATTCAATGCTGACCCTGAGACGAGTCGCCGCCTGGGCGACTGCGGTGACCAGGTCCTTGCGCGAGGCCAGGGGCGAACTCTGCTTGCTTGCCCACGAACCCAGTCGCGAGAGCAGGGCCCGCTTGTTGAAGTAGGCATCGCTTTCCTGGTCGGTGGCGTGGACGGTGAATCCTTCCGCGCGGGCCTGCCTGCCCTGGTGGTCCCAGTGAAAAACGACGGCGGCACGGGGGTTCGCGAGCAGATCAGCTGACTTGCGGCTGTCGTAGTTGGTATAGAACATCAGTGAGCCGTCGGGCTCGACATGGCGGCAGAGAACCATGCGGACGGAGGGATGACCATCGGGTGTGGCGGTGGCGAGAGCGACCGCATCGGGGTTGGGGGTGGACTTGGCGGCCTTGGCCTGCTCGTACCACTGGGTCAGGAGCAGCAAGGGATCCGCTGGGAGTGAGTCGGGGAGGGATTCGGCGGCGGCGAGTTTGAGGATGACTTCTTCAAGCACGGTTCATCTTTGGCGGGATGGCGGCACCGCGTTGCTGTATGCTTGGACCAATCAAGCCTGATGGGCAGCACGCCGACCAACCCGATTCCCGAGGGCGCCAGCCCCCACAGCCTGACAAACCGGCTCGCGCGGGTGGCCTGGGGGGTTGTGTACGTGCTGATCTTCCGGCCCTCACCCAGGCCCCTGCACTTCTGGAGAAACTGGGTGCTGCGGGCGTTCGGGGCCCGGCTGCACCCCAGCTCCCGTGTGTATCCGCGGGCCAGGGTCTGGCTGCCGGCAAACCTGCACATGGGCGCGGGGGCGACGCTCGCCGACGATGTCGATTGCTACAACGTGCGCCCGATCCGGATCGGGGAGTACACCACGGTCAGCCAGTACAGCTACCTGTGCGGGGCGACCCACGATCACGAGGATCCGGGCCTGCCGCTGGTGCCCAAACCCATCACGATCGGGGCACGGGCGTGGATCGCCGCGGATGTCTTTGTCTCCCCGGGGGTGACGATCGGGGATGGGACGGTGGTGGGCGCCCGATCGAGTGTTTTTCGGGATCTTCCCCCATGGGTAGTCGCGGTGGGTAACCCAGCCAAGGCGATCAAGCCGCGCGTGCTGCCGGGTTTCTCGCCGGAAGCGGCATAGGCGAGCCGGGTTGATCCGGAGATCGACGGCGATGGGCGATAGGGGCCGGCATCGGTCCAGTGCTACCCTTGAATCTCCGAAATCCGTGCCCAGGCATGCCCGACCCCAGCAACAAGTCCATCGCCCGTTCGCTCGGTCAGTTCTTCGGGCACATCTTTCATGGCATCAAGGCAGATCCGGCAAAGCGGGTCGTGCGGAAGGATGTGCAGACCGAGGAGCGGCAGACTTCGATGGGCAAGGTTGTTCTTCGCCGGACGACGGTCGAGGAGATCGAGCTGAGGCCAGAAGCGGCCCGGGAACGGCGCGGCGATGGAGAGGGTGCATAGCCCGGGCAGTGAATTGCCGGTGGACGAGTTGGGGGGTTGGGGGGTTGGGGGTTCGCGGGGGTCCGGGGATGGATGATGATCGATCTGTACGAGTTGCGGCGACGGATGGACGACCTGCGGTATCGGCTGACGGCGATGCCGCGGCGGACGCTCGTACTTGGAGTGATCGCCGCGATCCTCGTGCCGGTGCTGGCGATCGTGATTGTGTTGGTGATCATGCGCGGGCCGGAGAGTTCCTCCCAGACCGACAGCAAGGTGCGGGAGCGTCAGCGATTGGCGCTCAGCTCCGATGATGCCAAGGCGGACACTGCCAAGCTGGCGGCGATGCCCGAGGCCGAGTTCACCGCCGAGTTGGAGAAGCGCCGCCAGGTGTGGGATGTGATCGAGCGGGCCGGAAACCAGCGATCCGAGGAAGGCGAGAAGGCCTGGGGATCGCTTCTGCGGGCATCGCAGATCGAGGCCGAGCGTCACCGGCGCAAGCCCAAGTAGATCGTGCCGCCGGATAGGCTCGCGGCCCGGTCGATTGCAGTACACTCGCCGCGTGACGAACCAGGTTGAAACCGATCAGCATCCGGCCACAGCTCCGGCCGGGGTGAATGGGGGCAATGCTGCTCGTCCCGATCTTCCGCGGGCGATCGGGTTCTGGGGCGCCACGGCGGTCATGGCGGGGATCATCATCGGATCGGGAATCTTCGCGACCCCTCCGGATGTCGCCAAGCAGCTCGGCAACCCGCTGGTCATCCTGGCGATGTGGGCGCTGGGCGGAGTGCTGTCGCTGTGCGGGGCACTGACGTATGCGGAACTGGCGACGATGTACCCGCAATCGGGCGGGGTGTATGTCTTCCTGAGGGAGGCGTACGGGCGGTGCGTGGCGTTCGTGTTCGGATGGACGTACCTGCTCATCAGCAAGCCGGTCGCCGCCGCGGGGATCGCGGTCGTCTTCGCGCAGCAGTTCAACGAGCTGGCGTTCATGCGCTCGTTCATTGCGTGGTTTTCAGCACAGACAGGGCTGTTGTGGGACCACCGGGCGACCACGAGCGTGCTCCTGGCGGTCTTTACATACATCAATGTGCGGGGTGTGCGGCTGGGGACCGGAGTCGCGGCGGTGCTGACAGTGCTCAAGGCGCTTGCGCTGGGCGCGATCGTGGCGCTGGGGTTGCTGCTGATGAAGGGGGATGCAGCGAACCTGGTGGCGGGGCCCGCGCCGATCGACACGGACACCGGGCTGCCGATCGCGCTATGGGCGGCGATCGTGCCGGTGATGTACAGCGTGTTGTGGACATACGACGGGTGGAGCGATGTAGGGGCGATCGCCGGCGAGGTGAAAACCCCGCAGCGAAACTTGCCGCGGATCTACCTGATCGGGACGGCGGCGGTGACGCTCCTGTACCTGGCGGTCAACGCGGTGTATATGTGGATGATCCCGCTCGATCAGATGCGCGGCGTGCCGAACGTGGCGCCGTTGGTAGCCAAGGAGCTCCTGGGGCCGGCGGGGGCGATCGCGATCGCCGTGGTGGTGCTGGTGTCGACGGCCGGATCGACGCACGGGTCGATCATGACCGGGGCGCGGATCAGCTTTGCGCAGGCGCGGGATGGGCTCTTGTTCGCATTCCTGGGGCGGATTCACCCGCGATACCGGACACCGGCAACCTCGCTGTGGGTGCAGCTGGCTCTGTCGCTGGCAGCGCTGTGGTTCCTTGGGACCTTCGCGGAGCTTGCAGCGGCGTTCGTGTTCACAATGTGGATCTTCTACGCGATGGCGGCGTGGGCGATCTTCATTTTCCGGCGGCGGATGCCGGAGTATCCCAGACCGTACCGGGCGTGGGGATATCCGGTTGTGCCGCTTGTATTCATCCTGGCGGGTGTGGCGATGACGGTACTGTCGATCGTGCAGGATCCGAAGAAGACGCTGCCGTGGATCGGGGTGCTGCTGGCGGGGGTGCCGGTGTATTTCGTGTGGGAGGTGCTGCGGCGGAGGACGGCTGCTGCAAAGTCGTAATTGGACGTTCGTGCGATCGCGGCGAACGATTGCTCCCCGGACGGCTGCGAGCAGGCCTCCTGCCAAGCCCCGAATCTGCCGAAAGAACCACCATGGCAAGCACCACATCGTCATCCGCAAGTCCCGTGTCGGCCTCCGGCAGCGCCCAGCCGCTGGGTCGCCAGCTCGCCGCCAGCCCGGCGATCGATGCGGCGATCAAGTCGATCGTCGCCGAGGTGAAAGCAAAGAGCGCCCAGATCACGGATGTGCGGGGACCGAACCCGGGACTGAAGGAGAGCTACGACGCCCTGATGGCGCGGGCGGCGACGGTGCGCGGGCGGGCGCTCTTGTATCCGTACATCGGATCCGGGCTCGGCAACGGAGCGCTGGTGGAGCTCGCGGACGGCTCGGTGAAGTGGGACATGATCTCCGGCATCGGCGTCCAGTTCTTCGGCCACTCGGATCCGGAGCTGATCGAGGCAGCCCTGCGGGCATCCATCTCCGACACGATCAAGCAGGGGAACCTGCAGGCCAACTTCGAGCCCCACGCCTTCAGCGAGGTCCTGCTCGCCGAGGCCGCCAAGAACAGCAAGCTCAAGTACGCGTACCTGAGCACATCGGGGTGCATGGCCAACGAGAACGCGCTGAAGGTGTGCTTCCAGAAGCACTACCCGGCCCGGCGCATCCTGGCGTTCAACGACTGCTTCATGGGCCGGTCGATGATGATGGCCTCGATCGGGGATTCGCACGAGGGTCGCGTCGGGCTGCCGATTGTTGCGGATGTCGATTACATGCCGTTTTACGATGAGGTCCAGGCCGAGGGGATCGGGCAGGCCAAGTTCATCGACCGCGCGGTGGGGCAGCTTGCCCAGTACATCGCCCGCTACCCGGGCCAGCACGCCTGCTTCATCTTCGAGCTCGCCCAGGGTGAGGGCGGGTTCAACCCGGGACGCCGCGATTTCTTCAAGGCGCTGATGGATGTCTGCAAGTCGCAGAAGATCGCCGTCTGGGATGATGAGATCCAGACCTTTGGCCGCCTGCCGCGGATGTTCGCGTACGAGTACTACCAACTCGGGGAGTACGTCGATGTCTTCTGCATCGGCAAGATGACGCAGGTGTGCGCAACGCTCTACACAGAGGAGTACAACCCCAAGCCCGGCTTGCTCTCGGGGACGTTCGTGGGCGAGGGAGTCTCGTTCGAGGTCGGCCGCCGGGTCATCGAGCGGCTGCGGGATGGAGATTACTACGGGGAGAACGGGCGGATCGAGCGGAACCACGCCAGGTTCAAGGAGCAGGTCAAGGCGCTGGCGAGCCGCAGGCCCGAGTGGTTCCCCAAGGTGCCCGAGATCTCCGATTTCGCCGGCGGTGTGGGCGGGATGATGCGGTTCACACCCTTCGGTGGGAAGAAGGACAAGGTCCAGGCGGCTTGCAAGGCGATCTTCGAGGCCGGCGTGGTTCTCTTCTACTGCGGGCACGGCCCGTACCACCTGCGGGTGCTGCCGCCCCTGGGGGTGATGAAGGAAGAGGACTGGCCGCGGGTCTTTGCCTGCATTGAGGCGGGACTCGCCAAGGTCGCCGGGTAGACGGTAGCCGCAAAGGGGAGCCCGGCCTCTTGGTCAGGAGTTCCGAACGTATGCCGGCCTGACGGTTGCCGTGCATCCCGTTGCTCCCGTGAGCATGCTCGCATCGCACCGCCGCTCCACTGACATCCCCGCGTGGTATCGTGTGGGCATGGCGAGCAATGAACTTCAACTGCCGGCGGGGAAACGCGTGAAGCTCCTAGACAGGAACGCCGCACGCACGCCGGGCGTTCGTGACAGGGCCGAGGCCGAGCAAAGGCTCGCCGCCAATCGTGAGAAGCTTGGTGAGTTGCAATACCGGCTGTGGGCAGAGAACGAGCGTGCGATCCTGCTGGTGCTGCAGGGCATGGATACCTCGGGCAAGGACGGCGTGGTTCGCCACGTGCTGACCGGGATGAACCCGACAGGGCTGCGGGTGACGTCGTTCAAGAAGCCCTCCGAAGTGGAGATGGACCACGATTTCCTGTGGCGGATTCACGAGGCGGCTCCCGCCCGCGGCGAGGTCGGCGTGTTCAACCGTTCCCACTACGAAGATGTGCTGGTGGTGCGCGTGCATGGGCTGGTTCCCAGGACCGTGTGGAGCCGCCGGTACGCGCAGATCAACGAGTTCGAAGGGCTGCTCACCGGGGAGGGGACGACGATCGTCAAGTGCTTCCTGCACATCAGCAAGGATGAGCAGAAGCAGCGGCTGCTGGACCGGATCAAGGATCCGGAGAAGAACTGGAAGTTCAACCAGACGGATGTCACCGAGCGCAGGCACTGGGCCGATTACATGGCCGCGTACGAGGATGTGCTCGGCAAGTGCGGGACGGAGTGGGCGCCGTGGCACATTATCCCGGCGGACAGAAAGTGGTACCGCAACTGGGCGATCTCTGAGATCCTGGTCAAGACGATGGAGCGGATGAACCCCAGGCCGCCGAGGGGAACCTTCAAGGCGTCGGAGCTCTTCATCGGGGACTGATCTTCACTTCTTGTAGGCACGGACCTCATGCACAGGGCCGACTGCCTCGTAGTCGATCGTCTTCCACTGCCCATCGACCTGCACCTCGACCTGGCCCTTGGGCGCTTCCCGGCCATTCCCGCCGCCGATGCTGCCCTTGCGGAAGGGCATTCCATCGGCAAGGCCCGCCTTGGCTGCGCCCGAGCCCGGCTTGACGCTCACGAGCTGCTTCTTCGCATGACTTGCCTGCTGATCGAACCCGGGATCGAACCCCTGCATCTTGCCGACGGTGAGACGGACATCAAACTCCGTGAGTGTTCGCGGGAGATCCAGGTCCGCGCCTGTCTCGATGGTGCTGCGGATGGAATCCATGAAGGATTTGCTCGTCTCCTGCTCGAAGATCGCCAGCAGGCGTTCGCGGTTGGGCATCGTCGAACGGTCCCGGTGAGCCTTGATCATCTCGCGGAAGACATCATCGAGGGAGCGGCGACCGCTGCTGACGCGGCGGATCTCTTCGTCGATCGCCAGCGCGAGCAGGTCCCCACGGCGATAGGGGAGGCGTGAGATGTCCGCATTCGTCCAGAACTGCTGCTTGAGTTCTTCGTTGGGCGCGTTCCGCCTGGGGTTGCCATCGTGCTCGGCGAGCGATCGGTTGATATCGCTCAAGACGGCCTGGTCATCCCAGAGGCCTGCGTTGCGGAGCATGCGCCTGGTGAAGTACTCGGTGAATCCCTCGGAGAACCAGTAGTTGGAGCCCTCGGGATCGTCGAGGTGGAACTTGATGCCGTTCCAGGTGTGGAAGTACTCGTGCGCGAGCACATGGTAGACCTGCTGGATATGAGGAGATCCCTCGGCGAGCGAGAGGCCGGCGTTGCAGTAGAGGGCAAAGCAGTTGGTGAGCGCAGTTCCGCCGAGAGAGAAGGAGCTGGCGCTGGCCTTTCCTTCGGGGGTTATGGAGATCAGGTACCAGGGATCTGAGTGATCGTCGAAGAAGTCGCGCTCGGTCTTGATGATCCGGGCCGCGAGGTCGGCGAGCTGGCCGGCGCTGAAGCCCCAGTCATCCCCGCTGACAACCAGGCCCACCTGGTTGCCGTTGATCTCGCGCTGGGTGTAGGCGAGCTTGCCTGCGATGAAGAGCGAGTGTCGGAAGGTGTCGGCATCGGTGGTGATGGACTCGGTCGCATTGGGTCCGAACGAGCAGATCGCGTGGAAACCCGGGAGATCGAAGCCCCTCCACTCGATGGTGTGCGCTCGCTCCTTACCGTCGGCAAGGTGGCCGGGATAGAGGATGCCGTGGTTGCCGTTCATCTGGAAGAGATCGGGCCGGATTCGATTTCGATAGTCGTTGTGACCCGGACCCAGGGGTTCGCGAGCCGGTTCGCGCAGGTTGTAAGTGAGCCTGATCCCCTCGCCGGGATCGTGGGCGATCGACCAGGAGCAGCCCTCCGCTTTGATGATCGAAAGGGGCTTGCCATCCGCTCCGGTCGCGGAAATGCTCTCAACATCGCGTTCGTCGGTGCTGTTGCCGCCCCACTGCTTCTCGAGTGCGATCTCGGTGGTGCCGTCGGGATCGCCTGGGAACGTGGATATCACAATAACCGACTGGCCACCCACGCCTCGCTGCATGGTGTAGCGGATATCGGGCTCAGCAAGCGCAGGTGAGGCGATCGCCAGGACAAGGGCGAGTAGTTTCGGGCCTGATCGGGGCATCTCTCAATCTCCGTAGACAGGGCACCGGATGCGCTTGGACGGCCGATCCGTCACGCGGAGGCGGTGAGGCCCGGGATGATCGCCGCGGCGATGGTGTACTGTTGGGCCATGGGTCAGATCAAGATGGTGTGCTTTGACTGGGGCGGTGTCATCCTGCGGATCTGCCGCTCGTGGACGGAGGGCTGCGCAGCGGCGGGGCTGCCGGTGCGGGGCCCAAGCGCGACGCCGGAATGGGCGGCCAAGCGCCGGCCGCTCTCGCGCGAGTTTGAAGTCGGCAAGCTCTCCGAGGCTGAGTACTTTCAGCGCATGGCCGAATCGATGGAGCGCCTGTACACGGCCGAGGAGGTCGAGCGGGTACATGCCGCGTGGCTGGTGCGCGAGTATGACGGTGTGGACAGCATCGTCGATCGCCTCAATGCCCTGGCGCACATTGAGACGGGGCTACTAAGCAATACCAACCCGCATCACTGGGCACGACAATCGCCGCACCCCTCGGGGCTATCGCACTTCCCGACCGCCGGCCGGCTGAGGCACAAGTTCGCAAGCCACCTGATGGGGCACGCCAAGCCGGATGCGAGAATCTACGAAGCATTTGCGCTCGCGGTAGGCCGCACGCCCGCGGAGATCCTGTTCTTCGATGACCTGCCGGACAACATCGCGACCGCGAAGTCGTGTGGGTGGATCGCCGAGCAGATCGATCACACGGGTGATACGGCAAGCCAGATCGAGGCACACCTGCGTGCGCACGGGATTTTCTGAACGCCGCGCTGCACTCAGACACTGCGCAGCTTGTTGAGCCCGTTGAGCGCTGCCACCTTGTAGCACTCGGCCAGCGTCGGGTAGTTGAAGACGGTGTTGACGAAGTGCTCGGCCGTCGCCTTGAAGGCGATCGCGGTCTGGCCGATGTGGATGAGTTCGGTCGCCCCGGTGCCGATCGCATGCACGCCGAGGATCGCGTGCGATTCCTGATGGATCAGCATCTTGAGCATGCCGATGTCATCCCCCATCAACTGGCCACGGGCGATCTCCTTGTACTGGGCCAGCCCGGATTCGTACGGGATGCCCTCGGCTGTCAGTCGCTCCTCGGTCCAGCCGACCATCGAGATCTCGGGGATCGTGTAGACGCCGTAGGGAAGCAGTTCATCCATGCGCTCGCACTGCTCCCCGAACATGTAGCATGCCGAAAGCCGGCCTTGCTCCATGCTGGTGCTGGCAAGCGCCGGGAAACCGATGACATCCCCGACGGCGTAGATGTTGGGAACGCTGGTCTGGTAACGCTCGTTGACCTTGATACGCCCGCGGTTGTCGGCGGCGAGGCCCGCGTTCTCAAGACCCAGGCCCTCGGTGGCGCCCTGGCGCCCGATCGCGTAAAGGAGCGCATCTGCACGCAGCGTCTTGCCGCTCTCGAGCATCGCCTCGACCATGACGCCATCGCTGGTGCGGGCGCCGGCGGGAGCTTCGATGGAGGAGATCTTGACGACCTTTTCTCCCATGCGAAGCGTCATGCCGCCCTGGCGGGCGTGATACTGAAACGCCTCGAGGATCTCGCTGTCCACGAAATCCAGGAGCCGGGACTTGCCCTCGATGAGCGTCGTCTTGACACCGATTGCCGAGAGCATCGAGGCGTACTCGGTGCCGATGACCCCGCCCCCCACGACGATCATGGAACGAGGGAGGATCTTGAGCTGAAGGAGTTCATCGGAGGTGATGATGTTGTCGGCGTCGAAGGGGACGTCGGATGGCTTGGCGGGGGTCGTGCCGACGGCGATCACGGTGTGGTCGGCCTGGACCGTCTCGGCGCTGTGCTCACCGACGACCTCGATGGTTGTGGCATCCTTGAACTTGCCGAGCCCGTTGATGAGGTGTATGCCGTTGCTGTTGAAGTGGCCTCGCAGCAGGTTGATCTCGGCATTGATGACCTCCTGGCAGGAGTTCATGAGGTGCGGCATGTCAAGGCCGCGGACCTGGAGCAAATCCGCGCCCCCCGGGATCGCGACCCGGCAGCCGGAAGCCTGGAGGATCGCCTCGCGCAGGGCCTTGGAGGGGATGGTGCCGGTGTTGACCGCCGCGCCGCCGACAACCTCGCGACGTTCGACGACGCAGACCCGCTTTCCGAGCTTGGCCGCCTGGATCGCCGCACGCTGCCCGCCCGCGCCAGAACCAATCACACAGAGGTCAAAGTGCCGCATGTGGTGCTCAGGCTAGCAAGTTCGGGGCGCCGGTGGGGCGGCTGGTTCATTCGGATGGGGGGCGGGAGGGATCGGGCGCCTCACGCTTGGTGATCTTGAGCCGGATGTTGAGGCGATCGGCATCAAACGTAAGGTCCGTGGGGATCTCGGCGAATACAACATCCTTGTTGGTGACACCGCGTTCGAGCTCATCGAAGGAGAGCGGAAGGACCGCGGTGACGCGGATTTCTCCGCGGCGGACCCGGTCCACAAGCTCGCTGGGTCCGCTGACCTTGACATCCCGGACGAACCGGTCCTCGTCGGGGATGTCGATGTTCCAGCGGCTCAACTCCCCGGCGGCGATCTTGAGATGCACGGGGACGCTGGCGATCGTGTAGGAATCGGTGCGAGAACGGAGCTTGAGGGTCACCTCCGCGCGGTCGGGCTCGATCCTGACCCGCGGCTGGCCGGCCAGCGATAGGGGGGGCAGGAGGGGCACTCCCGGGACGACCTCCAGCCTGCCGGGAACCAGCTTTCCGACGGCTTGCTCATCGACTCGCGCCGTAATGACGGCTTCGGGGGCAAGGTGACTTGCCAGAGTGGCCGGGTAGATGAGCTTGGCCTGTGCGGGCTTGCATTCGATCACGCCGTCAACCACCACGCCGGGGGCATCGGCGGAGATCTTCAGTTCGCGGCTCACAAGGGTGTCAACGGCGATCCGAAGGGTCGGGGGATCGACCTTGACAAGCGTGACGCCCGTGTTATCAAGCTCAGGGACGGCGCGCAAAGCCTGGTGAAGATTCCAGAGGTATTCGCCGGGCTCGGAGGGCACACCCTCCATGCCGGCCCGAAGGCTGACGCCGCGCCGGAGGATGGATTCGAGTTCCCCGACCGATGACGTGGAGCCCTCGAAGGTGACCTCGGCCCGGCCGGTCCAGCCCTGGCCCTCGGATACATCAATAAACCGGCCAGTCTGCGTATCGGTGATGAAGGCCACCTCGACGCGCAGGGCCCTGCTAGTAAGGCTCTCGGCCTCGGCGAACGTCCAGATCATCGCCGTGATGACGGTCACCAGCAGGAATGTCTTGACGCGATCCCACATGGCCTATGCAACCTCCTTGTCGGATCTAGGCTCATCGGGTGGGAGATCCCGAGCAATCCGGCTCTCATCTTCGGCGTCAGGGTGATGCTCGGCCATGGAATTGGGATCCTGCCCATCCACTTCGCCGGTTGCACCATGGCCATCGCTGCCGACGGCCGGGTCGGGCGCGGAAGCGGCAGCCTGCTTGGCGGCGGCGGCTGCTGCCTTCTGGGCACGGGTCAGGCGGGCTCTGAGCTCGTCGCGGAGTTGATCCTCATCCATGGGAGCCGAGAGCCTGCCTCGTTCTGCAATGCGCATCCCGCCGGTTTCCTCGCTGATCACGACAACCAGTGCATCGCACTCTTTCGTCAGCCCGACGGCAGCGCGGTGGCGGGATCCAAAGCGCGGATCGGGCATGTCGCTGGGGTCGGCGAGCGGGAGTTGCACGCCCGCGGCGTGGATGCGGCGTCCGCGGACGATGACGGCCAGGTCGTGAAGGGCCGAGCCCGGAAAGAAGATCGTCTGCAGCAGCCGGGCGCTGAGTTCGGAATTGAGAACCGTGCCGCCTTCGAGCAGGCCGGTGAGCCCCACGCTGCGCTCGATGACGATAAGCCCCCCGAAACGAGCCCGGCTGAGGAAGGCGCTGGCCTCGGCAATCTCGTTGACTGTGTAGGCGATATCCGAGGGGGTGCTGCGGAAGAAGGGGGTTTCGCCCAGCCGGACAAGGGCCCTCCGCAGTTCGGGCTGGAAGATAACCACAAGAGCGACGGCGACCAGGGCGACGAATCGCTCGTAGAGGTAGGAGATCCGCTGGAAGGCCTCGGTGACGCCCAGGACGCGGGAAACCACGGCGGCGATGATGAGCACGACGAGCATGCCCTTGAGGGCGCCCGCGGCGCGGGTTCCCTGGACGAAGCGAAGGATGCCGTAGACAACCAGCCAGATGAGCAGCAGCTCGGCGACCACCACGTACGGCGGGTAGGCCGAGATGCGATCCAGCAGGTCTTGAATCGGCGTCCAGAGCCGCACGCAATCCTCCGCATACCCCTGGGACGTGTGGGGTTGCTGCCCCGAGGGGGCAACGACTCCCCTGCGAGGCTACTCTCTCAGTGTATTCGGCGTTGCGGCCCGAGCCTCATGCAAGTGACGGCCGATCTTCGATGTTTCGCGTACCGAGGCGTGGTCATGGCTGGGTCATCCAACGCGAAATCTCCGGGCATCCGCTACCAGGACACACCCAATCCCAACGCGATCAAGTGCGTGGTGGAGCAGCCCATCCCCGCGCTGCCGGGGCGACCGGGGCCTCGCTCCTATTCCTCCGCAGAGACGGGGAAGGAGGATCCGCTCGCCAGCGCGATCTTCGGCATCCCCGGGGTCGTCAACGTCCTGATCGCCGACTTGTGGCTCACCATCAACCGGGAGCCCGGCAAGGACTGGAAGCCGATTAAGCAGGGGCTGGAACGGATCCTACGGCAAGAGCTCGGCTCATCCCCGACCGGGTAATTGGCCGGGCCGGCATATTGTCCGGCGTGTCCGACCCCACCCCCACCCCCACGACCACCCCCACGACCGCCGCCACGACCGCCCCCAAGGCACAGATTCCCGAGCAAGCCCGCGAGGTCGTCGTCGGGATCGATCTGGGCACGACCAACAGCCTGGTCGCCGTATGCGATGAACGGGGGCCGCGGATCCTCACGGATTCCCAGGGTCGAGGGCAGTTGCCCAGCGTGGTACGCCTCATGCCCGCGGCGGGTGGATCGCTCGAGCCCATCGTTGGACACGAGGCACGGGCCGGTGCCGCGGACTTTGCTCAAAGCACGTTCAGCAGCGTCAAACGGCTGTTGGGACGCTCGCTCGCCGACGCCGCCGGGGACATCCCGTACCTCTCGTTCCGAGTCGCCAAGGGTGACCAGGACACCGCTCGCGTTGTCATACCAACTCCCCAGGGCGACCGACTGGTGTCCCCACAGGAGATCTCAGCCCACATCCTGCGCGTGCTGAAGGATCAGGCATCGGCAGCGCTGGGCGTCGAGGTCCGCAAGGCGGTCATCACCGTGCCGGCGTATTTCGATGATGCCCAGCGGCAGGCAACCAGGGATGCCGGAAGACTCGCCGGCCTGGAGGTGGTTCGCATCGTCAACGAGCCGACCGCAGCAGCGCTGGCGTACGGGCTGGGATTGGACCGGGCGAGCGATCGCAACAAGGGGCCCCGGGTGGTCGCGGTGTACGACCTGGGAGGCGGAACCTTCGACATTTCGATACTCAAGCTCTCCAGCGCGATCTCGGATGGGGCGGAGACATCGTTCTTCCAGGTGCTGGCGACCGCGGGGGATACCCACCTCGGCGGGGATGATGTCGATCGGATGCTCGTGGACCTGGTGCTGGGGGATCGATCCCGCGGCTCGCTCACGCCTGCGGAACTGCAGAGGCTGATCGCGGCGGCCGAACGTGCCAAGTGCAAACTGAGCGATTCGGAACGGGTTGAAATACGCATGACGCTGGATTCGGGCGCCCAGCTCGAGCGTCAGGTCACGCGTGCGGAGCTGGAAGCCCTGATCGAGCCCTGGGTGGAGCGATCCCTGCAGAGCTGCCAAGCCGCACTGGCCGACGCACAGCGACGGCTGAAATCCCCGGGATCCCACCAGATCGATTCGGTCGTGCTCGTGGGCGGCTCAACACGGATCCCGCTTGTCCGGCAGCGCGTCGGGGAGCTCTTCGGGCAGGAGCCGTATACCGCGCTCGATCCGGACCGGGTCGTCGCCCTGGGAGCGGCGGTACAGGCTTCAATCCTGGCCGGGACCACCACGGGCCAACTGCTCCTTGATGTCATCCCGCTCTCGTTGGGAATCGAAACCGTCGGCGGGGCGGTCGCCAAGATCATCGTCCGCAACTCCACGGTGCCGACGCGGGCAAGCGAGATGTTCTCGACCAGCGTCGATGGGCAGACCTCGATCAAGATCCACATCCTTCAGGGTGAACGGGAGATGGCGACCGACTGCCGAAGCCTGGGACTGTTCCACATACGCGGAATCCCGCCCATGCCGGCCGGGATTCCGCAGTTGGGGATCGAGTTTCTCGTGGATTCCAACGGCGTGCTGAATGTCTCGGCGATCGAGCGGCGATCGGGGCGGCGCGCCGCGGTACAGGTGATCCCGAATCATGGGCTGACCCGTGAAGAGGTTGATCGCATCGAGCGGGAATCGCTGACCCACGCCCGGGAGGACATGACCCGGCACCGGATCGTGGATCTGGTGGTCAATAGCAGACTTGATCTGAAGTGGATCGGGGATCGCCTGACCAAGTTCGGGCACCTGCTCGATCCCGAATACCGGGCATCACTGGAAAAATATATCGATGAACTGCGGGCGCTCGTGGATGCCGCGGGAGCCGACTGGCAAGCCGCGGATGCCAACGAGCTGCACCAGGCCAAGGATCGCCTGGATCGCCAGAGCGTTCGGCTGCAGGAAGTTTCGATCACCGAATCGCTCAAGACCGGCCCAAACCCGTGATCGGGTACTCGGGTGGCTTCAAAGTCCGCCGACGAGCGGTTTCTGATGAGCCCGGGCAGGGAATCATCGGGCGCTGTACCCTTGCAGTCTCATGGCCGCGTCATCCTCCCGAAACAACATCCTCGCCGGGTCGTTCCTTCTGGTGTCCCTCGCCCTCGGGGTGATCGCCAGCTTCGTGCTCTCGGACTTCAAGGAGCGCCTGAAGGCGACCACCGAGTACACCATCCGGTTCTCGATCGCCGATGGGGCGGCGGGCATCAAGTCCGGTTCCCCGGTCCTGCTCGGTGGGCAGCCGGTCGGCAAGGTCATAGATGTCGAGATCATCAAGCCCCAGACGCCGGCGAGCGGAGACAAGACCGGGACGATTGCCGCTGCCCCCCGCGGCAGCATCGACATCGAAGTCTCTGTCAGCTCCGAATTCACGCTCTACGACAACGCCCTGTTCTACCTGGAAAAGCCCCTCCTGGGCTCCCTGACCTCGATCAACATCGCCTCACTGGGCGATGTCGAGTCGCTGCGGGCGGACCAGCAGATCGGACCCAGCCCACAGCTCATGCCCGAGGAGCCTGTGATGGGGCACATCGCCCCACCCTCATTCCTGGCTCAGGCGGGCGTCGGGACCGAGCAGGTGGTGGATATCAAGCAGATGATCGCCCAGGCCAAGGATGCGATCTCCAAGATCAACGGCCTGATCAACGACAACGAGGACCTGATCAACCAGACGCTGGCGGATATCCGCGCCGGGGTCGGGGATGCCAAGGGCGCGATCAAGGGCTTCTCAGACAAGGTTCCATCCTGGACCGGCAGCGTGGATGACATCCTTGCCAATGCTGACAGCGCCAGCAAGGGATTGGTTGACCTCCGCGACAACGCCAGCGGCCTGATCAACGACGGCCGCGGTCTGATTGCCGATGGCCGGGCTGTCATCAACGACAACCGCCCGCAGATCGACGGCATCATCGACAACATCGACCGCGCTACGGCCCAGCTCAACACCAACCTCGATCCGCTTATGACCCAGACCCGCGATGCAATGGCCAACTTCGCATCGCTCTCGGAGCGGCTGGACACCATGGTCGCAACTGAAGGGCCCAACATCAGGCATATGCTGGCGAACACCCGCCTGGCGACCGACCAGCTCAAGCTGGCCCTGATCGAGATCCGGGCTCAACCCTGGCGGCTCCTGGTTCAGCCGAACACCAAGGAGCTGCAACAGCAGCTCCTTTACGATTCTGCTCGCACGTACGCGGCTGCGGTCAGCGACCTGCGGGCCGCGAGCGAGGCTCTTGAGACGACGGTCGCGGAAAACACCGACACCGTGACCGTCAACCCCCAGACGGTTGCCGAGCGGATGGCGGAGCTGGATGCCGCGTTCGTGAAGTATCGCGAGGCAGAGAAGAAGCTGTTCGAGCAGATGAGCAAGTAGCCAGCGGTGTCATGCCGGACTCTCAGGCCACATCACATACATTCTTTGCCCTTGCTCATGCGGAACACGTGCCCATCGGGGTGTCGCACGTGCATCTCGCGAACACCCCACGGTTCATCGGTCGGAGTCCGAGTGACCTCCAAGCCGTGATCCACGCAGCGGCGATGGACCGCATCGACATCATCCACCCAGAGCGACATCCAAACGCCCTTGTCGCGGTCATCGCCGCCCTTGGATCCACCGGTTGATGCGAGATTGCCGCGGCCGCCCTGGCCGTTGTGGCAGAGGAAGATCTCGATCTGACCGGCGCCCACCGAGCCGAAACTGGGTGGATCACCCCAATCCCAGCACTTGCGGAAGCCCAGCTTCTCAAACCACACGAAACTATCGGAGAGGTTCGAGACGTTGAGGATGGGTGTGACGTGAGAAACACCGAGCCAGGCGTAATGCTCCTGGCGGTCCTTCTGGGCAACGGTGATATCTGGCTGGTCGTAGTGGGCGGCGACCTTGGTGATCTTGCGTTCCGCGTTCAGAAAGAAGACCTCGTTCCCGGTGAGACCCAGGATCGACTGGTACCTCAGGGCGATGCTTGAAGCGCCTGCGTGGCAACCCAGCAGGGTGAAATGCAAGTCGGGGAAGCGAGCAAGCGCCTTGGCCCAGTAGGCCTTGGCATTGTCCTTTCCGCGCAGAATGCCGGAAGTCTCCCCGCCGACCGAGGCGATGAAGGGCGATGCGAGCTCGACATCGTCGGCGTAGTGGTCTGCGAGCCGGTCGAGGTTGTGGCTGTTCCACGCCGCGATCCAGCTTCGGGCAAAGTGATTCGCGGATTCTCGAGTGATCATCGATGGATCGCACACGAGGGTCAGCTCGTGATCCGCAGTTCGTACTTCTCCTCCACCACCTGAACGCCCCACATCACGCCGGGCTTCTCCTGGATCTTCCGAAAGCCCGCCCATCGGTACAGGTTCGCGGCCCCGGTCAGTTGCGCAACTGTCCAGAGAATGCACGTCTCGTACCGCCGCTCCCGGCAGAACTCGACTGCCAGTTGAAGCAGTCGCTTGCCCAGCCCAATACCGCGAGCGGCGGGATCGACCAGATACCAGCGAAGCTGGACCCGCGATGGCGATGCCTCAACGATCGCGATGCACCCGAAAAACCGCCCCGCCCGCTCGGCGATCCAGAGACGATCACTGGGTGATCGCCGGATGACGCACTCGGCCAGCGGCGTAGCGACGTACGCCTCGAAGGTCTCATCGAAGCCGCACTCGCGAGAGTAGATCAGTCCATGCGCGCGGGCGATCAAGCCCAGATCACCGGCCTGGATCTGGTGACGGATGTGGATGGCTGCCAAATCACCGGGGGCTGAACGCGGAGTTTGCATCACAGAAACTGTATTGAATCGCCGGGACGCGGTGTCACGCATCGTCTTCCGCGTGTTCTTCATTGACCGGAACGCCCCGGCATCGCCGGTGGGGCAATCAGCTCTGTTGCGAGCGTCCGGGAAGCACGCCTCACTTGCCGGTCTCTTTCTTGTCGTCCCTGCCATCGCCCGCGGGCGCTACCTGCTGCTTCTCCAGCATCTGCGCGGTCACGACGCACCGGAACCCGACGTGGCTGGAGCCGGTGTCGGGTGGTGTGCCACGGCGAGCACTGGGCCTGTAGCTCTCGCAGTAGGAGATGTGGCAGAGGTATGAGCCGCCCTTGATGACTCGCTTGACGGGGACATAGGGATCGGTGGGATCGAAGGTTCTGGTCGGTCCCGTAGGGTTCTCACAGAGCCCCTGGCTGGCGGCCTCGACATGGGTATCGACACGGTATTGATCGGAGCACCAGTTCCACACGTTCCCCGCCATGTCGTAGAGCCCGAAGCCGTTGGGTGGGAAGCTCTTGACCGGGGCGACGCCCTTGAATCCATCTTCGCCCGTGTCCTTGTTGGGGAACTGGCCTTGAAAGGTGTTGGCGAGGTGCCGCGGACGACCGGCGGCATCGGTTGGCGCGTACTCATCTCCCCAGGGATACCGCGCGGCTTTCAGTCCGCCGCGGGCAGCAAACTCCCACTCGGCCTCGGTCGGGAGGCGCTTGCCGGCCCACGCGGCGTAGGCGATCGCATCATCCCAGGAGACCTGCACGACGGGGTGGTTGTCCTTGCCCTCGATATTGCTCTCCGGCCCATCCGGATGTCGCCAATCAGCCCCGGGCACCCACTTCCACCATCCCGCAAGATCGTTCCAGGGAACCGGTGTGGCTGGCGGTGTGAAGACCAGTGACCCGGGAACCAGATCTGCATCATCGGGCTTGGGAGTTCCGGGCGGCACCTGCTTCTTCAACTCTTCCCAGTCGGGCTTGCGCTCCGCGGTCGTCTGGTACCTGGTGGCCTCGACGAACCGGCGGAACTGGGCGTTGGTAACGGCATGCTCATCCATCCAGAAGCCGCTGACCTTGACGCGATGTGCCGGTCGCTCGTTGGCCATGCTGTTGGGATCGTCGGTCCCCATGACAAACTCGCCCGGCGCGATCCAGATCATGCCGGAGGGCGACTGGGGCTTGGTGTCGGGCGAAACAGGAGCTGGGGGAGTTGCAGGTGCGGTGGTCGGTTGGCCGGCGGACGCCCAAACCGGATCGTGCCGGACGGCGAGCACGGAAACACCGATCACAAGTGCGGACATAGCGCTGAAGCATCTCATGGAATCCACCCCGATTCTCTGGTCGTGCCCTCCGGGCCGTATCAGTCGATTCGTGGTCACTGTAGGCCCGCAAGGCACTTTCACTGGCGCATGAAAAAGCCGTGAACCGTTGGCGGTTCGCGGCGAGTAGATCGATACGGATGAAATAGACCGGCAATGCGGCGTGCCGACGCCCGGCCGAATCTCAGCGCCCGCGCGAGCGACGGCCGATGCCGACCAGGCCGGCGAGCACAAGCCCGAGCGTGCCGGGCGCCGGAACCGGGCCGACGGTCAGGCGATACTCGCCCTCAGCGCCGGCCGAACAGTCGACCAGAACGTAGTACGTTCCGGCCGGCGCGTTGGCCATCTCGATGTGGTCGTGGCCCGTGTTGATGTAGCTGTCCAGCGCCGACTCATCCAGGTTGCTCGGCGTGTACAGGAAGAGATCGGGATCGGCGACGAAGTTGTCGTAGAACATGTCGAGCACAATGTTGCCGCCCGGCCAATCAAGCTGCCACACATCATCCCCGCCATCCCACAGATCAAAGATATGATCCCCGCTGTACCAGCCGTCGTTATCGTTCGAGGCGCCGGTGGTATCCCCCGAGACAATACTCTCCGGGCCCAGGGGCCCGAGGATCGTCTGACCGCCAAACCCGGCAAGGGCGGGTGCGGCAAAGGCCGCCGCGCCGACAACGACAACAAGGGCGGACAGTGAATTCTTCAAGATTCTCTCCCATGCACAATGGATCGCCGGCAACGCATAGGCCGGAAAGAAACGACATCCATCCCCGTTCCCCCCCGCGCGACAACGACCGCGCCGGGGCCGATCCCACGGTCGGGTCTGTACGCACCGCATCGTCCAAGGCTCTAGAAACATGCAAAAAGCGACGCCGCGCGAGCACTCGCCGCTCGCAGCTCGGTTTCACCCACGGCAAGCTATGAGATGCATGCCACGAAACCGATGCGGTCACGGGAGGTCGCTCCACACCGCTCCGCCTGTGCGGATGCTGATAGGCATTCTCACCGACCCATCGAAACGGCCGTCCGGGTGGTGTATGGTGCGTGCGCATGCACGACCTGCCCCTCATCACCACGATCGCGGCCGGGTTCACGGCCGCGTGGATCCTTGGCCTGCTAACTCAGCGGCTCGGGCTTTCACCGATCATCGGCTACCTGCTCGCGGGCGTTCTTATCGGGCCTCACACGCCGGGCTTTGTGGGAGATGTCCAGATCGCCCAGCAGCTCGCCGAGGTTGGCGTCATCCTCCTGATGTTCGGCGTGGGACTGCATTTCCACCTCAAGGACCTGCTCGCAGTCAAGGGTGTCGCGATCCCGGGGGCGGTCGGACAGAGCCTGGTGGCGACCCTGATCGCGATACCGGTGTTCTCGTGGTTCGGGGTGCCGATGACGACCGGGGCGGTGATCGGGATGGCACTGGCGGTCGCCAGCACGGTCGTGCTGATGCGCGTCCTGATGGATGCCGATGCCCTCAACTCCCCCCAGGGCCACGTCGCCGTGGGCTGGCTGATCGTGGAGGACATCTTCACGGTCGTGCTGCTGGTCCTGATCCCCGTGCTCGGCGGACCCGCGGTGACGGGCACGGGAACGGAGACACACGCGACCCCGGAGCACGGCTACGGGCTGGCGGCAACGCTCGGCCTGGCCCTGCTCAAGCTGGCCGCGCTGGTGCTCATCGTCATGTTCGCCGGCTCCAAGATCGTGCCGTGGATCCTGATGAAGGTCGCCAAGCTGCGATCGCGCGAACTCTTCACCCTCACGGTGCTGGTCTTTTCGATCGCGATCGCCGCCGGCTCCTACGTCTTCTTCGGGGCATCGATGGCCCTGGGTGCATTCCTCGCCGGGATGGTGGTCGCACAATCGCCCCTGAGCCACCAGGCCGCCGCCGAGGCCCTGCCGCTGCGGGATGCGTTCGCCGTGCTCTTCTTTGTCTCCGTCGGGATGCTCTTTGACCCCTCGTTCGTGATCCAGCAGCCGCTGATGATCGCCGCCGCACTGGGGATCATCCTGGTCGCCAAGCCGCTGGCAGCGCTCCTGATCGTCACGATTCTGGGACACTCGGCGCGCACAGCGCTGACGGTCGCCCTGGGCCTGGCCCAGATCGGAGAGTTCTCGTTCATCCTCTCCGCCCTGGCGCGCGAGCACCGCCTGATGACGGATGCCGGGCACAACGTCCTTGTCGCATCGGCAATCATCTCGATCACGCTCAACCCCCTGATCTTCCGATCGCTGCCTCGCATCGAACGCTGGCTGCAAGCCCGGCCGGGACTGTGGAAGCTGCTCAACGGCCGCGCCGAACGGCGGGCGAGCCAGACCAACAGCCTCGCTTCTGATCAGATCGCCAAAGCGGAAGCTAATCGCCAGCTCGCGGTGGTGGCCGGGTACGGCCCGGTAGGCAAATCCGTGCATCGCCTGCTTCAAGAGGCCGGCCTTGCGACCGTCGTCGTTGATCTCAACATTGACACCGTGTCTGACCTTACCACGCAGGGTCAGCCGGCGATCTACGGAGATGCCGCGCACGAGAGCATCCTCGAGCAGGCGGGTGTGCGTCGGGCCACCCACTTCATATTGACCCTGCCGCACTCATCGGACCGTGCCGCCGTGGTCGCAACCGCCAGACTGCTGAACCCCAGGATCAGGGTGCTGGTCCGTGCCCGATACCTGCGTGAGCGGGAGGACCTGGAGCGTGCGGGTGCGAACGCCGCCGTCTTCGAGGAAGCTGAGGCGGCGGTGGCGCTGGCGCGGCTGGTGCTGGCCGACACGGGTGTCCACCGAGAAAATGCCGAACGCAAGGTGCGCGACCTGCGACTCCGGCTCATCCTCGAGAACATGTCGAACATCCGCGCCCAGAACGTGCGCGGCATCATGATCCACTGGAGCCGCGTGCGCAGGCTCCCCGCATCGGCCAGCCGAGAGGAAGTGCTCGGCCTGATCGCGCAGCAGCGCTTCTCGCGCTGGCCGGTCGTCGAACCAGGGTCGGGTAAGGCGATCGGCTACCTGCTCGCCAAGGACCTGATCGCCCAGGCCTCGGGTCCGGACGACTGGCAACGCCTGATGCGCCCGCTCCAGACCGTCAGCCCCGACGCGGATGTCGAATCGACGCTCATGCACATGCAGAACCATGGCGCATCGATGTACCTGGTCGAGGATGCCGGATTCCCATTGGGGCTTGTCACGCTGGAGGATGTCCTAGAACGCGTCGTCGGGCGCATCGAGGATGAATACCCCCGCGAAGCTTCCGTATCTCTGGCCGATGCAATCTCCGAGAGCGGCAGGTTGGTGGATCTGGGCGCCCGCACCCCGGCTCAGGCGATCGCGGAGCTGTCGGGCACAATCCCCGCCGACAAGCTCCCGCCGGGGACACGCGTTGCCGACCTAGCCCTGACACGTGAGGCCGAGGTGTCCACCGACCTGGGTGTGGGTGTGGCGATCCCCCACGCGCGCTGCCCGGGATTGCTCACCCCCATGGTTGTGCTCGGACGATCGAACGAGGGCATCGTTTTCTCCGCCGGCTCATCCCAACCGGTTCGTCTGGTGTTCCTCCTGGTGACGCCCGCGGAGCGGACGGATGTCCAGCTCGCCCTGCTGGCGCAGATCGCCCAAGTCGCGGGGGATCCATCAATCACCGATCGCCTGCGCCGTGCCTCAACGATCATGGAAGTGGCTGAATTGGTGCGCGAGAAGCAGCGCCCTCCGGCAACCGTACGCGGTTAGCCGCCGAGGCGCTTCCCGCGAACCCCCAAAGGGGCCGCTTGACGTATTCCAGCATGGGAATATGCTGTGGCATGCCCCGGGCCCCCACCACCACCGACGCCTTCAACGCGATCGCCGAACCGAGGCGCCGCGACATCATCGACCTGCTCGCCAGCGCCGGGCCCAGCCCCGTCGGAGACCTGGTGCAGATCCTGAAGCTGCCGCAGCCGGCGGTCTCCAAGCACCTCGGGGTTCTGCGCGATGTCGGCATTGTCGCCGTGCAAAGAAAGGGGAGACATCGCGTCTATGAACTCAACGCCAAAACGCTCAAGCCCATCCACGACTGGGTGAGTGCATACGAACGGTTCTGGATGCATCAACTCAACCGAATCAAGTTGCGTGCGGAGCAGAGCCCCAAGGGGAAGGTTTAGGGCGGGCCTTCCAGACCCCGCATGGTGCTTCCTGGCGCATGCTAAACACGGGAAGAACACGGCCGCAATTGCCGAGACCGGAGATGCGTTTACCGGACTGGGCCTGTTCCCCACCATGAACGATGCCGGCGTGGTCGCGTTCTGCGCCACGCTCCGCAATGGCGGCTCCGCCGTGTTCACGACGACCGGGGGCGAGCACCTGCCGCTCGTGGATACCACCGCCGGCTTCGAGAGTTTCCACGGCGTCCTCATCAACAACGCCAGCCACCGCGTCTTCTACGCAACTCCAAACGGTGGTTCGCTTGGTGTATTCATCGGCCCCGACGCCAAGCGAGATCTGCTCCTGGGCATCGGCTCCTCCTTCCTTGAGTCAACAATCGCCGAATTCGCCCTCAATCCCGTGTCGATCAACGATGCGGGACCGTTGGCGATCCGGGTGCGCCTGGCGGATCAGCGCCAACTCATCGTGCGGGCCGATCACCTGCCCACGAGGTGAGCCGCTACCGTAAGCCAAGCCGCACCCCGGAGGCCGCGATGACCGCCTCGCATCCACACCGACTGCACACCGTCACTCGCGAGCAGATCGAGCAGCTCGCCGACCTCCTGATCGACTGTGTTGAAGGCGGCGCATCAGTGAGCTTCATGCTCCCGCTGTCACGCGAGCGTGCCATCGCCTTCTGGGACCAGGTCGCCCGCGGTGTTGCCGCCAACCACCGCGCCCTCCTGATCGCCGAGGATGCCCATGGCATCTGCGGCACCGTGCAGTTGATCCTCGACCAGCCCGACAACCAGCCGCACCGCGCCGACCTCGCAAAGATGCTCGTGCATCGCCGCGCGCGGCGCCAGGGCCTGGGAGCCGCCCTCATGCGCGCCGCCGAGCAAGTGGCTCGCGAATGCGGCAAGACGCTGCTGGTGCTCGATGCCGTCACCGATGGCGATGCCGCTCGCCTGTACGAGCGCCTCGGCTGGGTCCGTGTCGGTGTCATCCCCCGCTATGCTCTCATGCCAAGGGGCGAACCATGCGCCACAACCTACTACTACCGCGATCTCGCGGCGGATGGGGCAGTCGGCGATGAGCACGCGCGATAGCCCAATCCTCCACGCGATCGGTAATACTTCCCTGGTCGAGCTGCAACGAGTCGTTTCACCCGGCAGCGGGAAAGTGTTCGCCAAGCTCGAATGGGAGAACCCGACCGGGAGCATGAAGGACCGGGCAGCGCTGGCGATGATCTCGCAAGCCGAGCAGGATGGCAGACTCAAGCCCGGCGATACGGTCGCCGAGTACACCGGCGGCAGCACCGGCACATCGCTCGCGTTCATCTGCAGCGCCAAGGGTTACCCCATCCGCATCGTCACATCCGATGCGTTCAGCCGCGAGAAGCTCGATCACATGACGGCCCTGGGCGCCCGGCTCACCCTTGTCCCCAGCGAGGGCGGCCTGACCACCCGCAAGCTGATATTCGACATGATCGAAACCGCACGAGAAATCAGCCGGGAGCCCCGAACTTACTGGACTGATCAACTCAACAACCTCGACAGCATCGCCGGTTACTTCCCGCTCGGTGAAGAGATCTGGAACCAGACCGCCGGGCGGGTCGATGCGTTCGTGCAATGCATCGGCACCGCCGCATCTATTCGCGGCACCGCGACCGCGCTGAAGCGCTGCAACCCCGCCATCAAGGTGTTCGCCGTCGAGCCCGCAGAATCCGCGGTCCTCTCCGGTGGCCAAGCCGGCCCCCACAAGATCGAGGGTGTCGGCATCGGCTACCAGCCTCCCCTGTGGGAGCCAAGCCTCATCGATGAGGTCATCCCGGTCCCGACCGCCGATGCCAAGGAGATGGTAAGGCGTCTGGCCCGCGAAGAGGGCCTGTTCGCCGGAACCTCATCGGGCGCCAACGTGCTCGCGGCGATCCAGATCGCCCAGCGCCTCGGACCCGATGCCCAGGTCGTGACCTTGATGGTGGATTCGGGCCTCAAATACCTGAGCACCGATGTCTTCCGAACCGCTACAAGCCGGTAAGAAGCCGTTCGCGGCGCTCTACAGATTCCCGCGCTTCTCCTGCTCAATCTCAAGCGCCTCAAACAGCGCCTTGAAATTCCCCTTCCCGAACGACTGCGACCCGCGGCGGCAGATGATCTCAAAGAACAGCGTCGGCCGGTCCTGCAGCGGCTTGGTGAAAAGCTGCAGCAGGTACCCCTCGTCATCCGCATCGACCAGGATCCCCAGGTCCCGGACCTTCTGATGGTCTTCCTTCACGGGTGTATGCCCGTGATCGGTCAGCATCTTGTTGACGCGTGCCCAGACCTGCTCGTAATACGCATCCGGCAGCGAGAGAAAATCGACCCCACGCGCCCGCAGGGCGGCGATCGAGTAGAGCTCATCATCCGTCCGCAGCGCCAGGTGCTGCACGCCCGGCGTGTTGTTGTGCCAGTCCAGGTATTCCTGCACCTGGCTCTTCTTCTTCCCCTCCGCCGGCTCGTTGATCGGCATCTTGATCAGGTTGTTCCCGCTCGCCATCACCTTCGACATCAGCGCGGAATACTCCGTCGAGATATCCGCATCGTCGAAGTGCTTGAACATGCTGAACTCGAGCACATCCTCGTAGAACTTCACCCAATAGTTCATCTTCCCCATCTCGACATTGCCCACCAGGTGGTCCACGTACTTGAGCCCGCACGGGTTCTTGCGGTTGTACTCGTTGATCGACAGTATCGAGCTGCCCACCCCGCTCTGTGGCCCGCAGCCGGTCGCATCACAGGCATCGTGCGACCCCTCAAGCCTCTTGAATCGCGGCGCGAACACCCCGCCCTTCTTCACATTCACAAGGTCGTACCCACCCCCGCGGCTCACGAACGTGTGGATGCACTTGCCGTACGTCCGGATGCTTGCCGTGGTGATCGCCCCGTGCTCATCACGCACCGTCCGCGGCTCTCCGCCCGGCGCAGGCGTCGCCCCGTTCTTGATCGCCCGGTCATACGCCTTCTCCGCATCAAACACCGTGAACGCGACATCCTTCACGCCGTCTCCGTACATCGCCGCCTCGAGCGCTGCCGGATGCTCCGTCGAGAGCCCGCTTGTCAGCAGAAATCGGATGTTCCCCTGCGTCAGGAGGTAATGGGCCGCATCACGCGAACCCGTCGTCAGGTCGCACACCTGCTCGATCTGGAACCCGAAGCAGTGCGCGTAGAAGAACGCCGCCTGCTTGGCGTTCCCCACGTGGAACCGCACGTGATCAACATCGATCAACTGAAGCGGATCGGTCGAACGCTGGAGGTCAACCTTGGGCTGATTGATCGCGGTCGTCATGGCGGCTTCACCTCGCGGCACTCGTCCGCGTCAAGGGCGTGGTCTGGCTCCCATCAGCGCTGCACGCAGCACCTCCGGCCCCCACGGAAAGTATATGGTCACCCCGGCGACATTCCCGCCGATACGGCTATCCCGGGAGTTTCCCACCCTCCCCAGGCGCCAGCAGGTCCTCCCGGCTCAACTGCTGTTCCGACAGATACGTGTACTGTCCGCACTCCGGGCACAGAACCCGCCCCTGCTCCAGCACGGCCAGGCCCAGCAGAGAATACCCGCATCCCGGGCATCGCGACTCCTTCAGCCGTGCAAACAACAGCCGTCGCAGCAACACATCGCCACACACCAGCCACCCGATCCCCAGCGCCCCCGACAGCACCAGCAGCAGCACGGTCGTGATCTCGACGCTCATCCCTCCCGAAGGCATCCACTTGGTGTCCGCGAGCAAATTGCTCAGCCGCCGCGCCGCGAACATCAGAAATGGCGCCGATACGACAACGACCACCAGCGATCCGACAGCGCTGACGGCCAGCGAAATGAGCCGGCCGCGACCACGGCTCTTCAGGATGTACGCGATGTACCGCTCGCACTCCGCATCCGTGAAGCGATCAAGCTCGGGAAACGCCCTGTAGACCTTGTGCAGCGGAATCCGCATCGGACCTCACTACAAACGCCCCGCCAGGCCGGATTGTTCCCGCCAGATCCTCCACCACGCATCGGCGGCCCGACTCCGGCTCGTTTCTGCGGCAATACCATCCCCGCTCATGCCCCCGAACGCTCCAGATTCTTCGCCGCCCACGGTTGTCATCGGGATCTGCGCCTACAACGCCGCCACACGCATCATCCCCACCCTCGAGGCGATCGCCGGCCAGGATCGCCTCGGCGGACGCATCACGCGCACGGTTGTCATCGACAACAACTCGACCGACGACACCTCCGGCGCTGTTCAGGCGTTTGCCGCCAAACACCCCCAGATACCCATCGAGGTCGTCCGCGAACCCAAGCCCGGCAAGGTCGAGGCGATGCGCACTTTCTTCCGCATCACCACCGAACCCTACATCATGCTCACCGATGATGACACCCTCCCTGCGCCGAGGTGGGCCGCCGCCCTGACGCAACTGCTCGACGACCACCCGCGAGCCGGGATCGCCAGCGGCCCGGTCAAGCCCAAATGGGAAGCGGGTCCAACGCGACTCGCACGGGTCTACGTCCAGTCACTGGGAGATCAAGACTTCGGGCCAAGCCGCATGCGTCTCGATGATTCCCGAAGCTTCCTCATGGGCGCCTCCCTGGGCATCCGCCGCCAGGCCTTCGATGAATCTCGCTGGATGACCGACTCCAAGCTGGTCGCCCGCACCGGCACCGCCCTCGAATGCGGCGCTGAGGATGCCGAAGTCTGCTTCCTCATCCGCCAGGCAGGCTGGGAAGTCTGGTACGAGCCCGATGCACCCATGCTTCACCGCATCCCCGCCGCTCGCCAGACCCCCGAATACCTCGCACGCCTGCGCGAGAGCATCTGCCGCGGCGATCCCAAACTCCGCTGGATCGCCGAGGGATGCGATCCCTTGTGGGCGACCCGCGCCGACGACGAAACCGCCCGCGCCAAGCGGCAGTACCTCAAAACCCTGCTGTTTGATTGGCGACCCTTGCGCCGTCAAGTCCGGATCGCCGAGCGCCGCGGAAAGCTCGCAGGCTGGTCAAGCCTCGCTCGCGAGCTCGCGGATGGCCCGAGGCCCTGATCACACCGGCCGGCGATCCGGCAGCGGCGCGAAGATGTCGCGCACATGCGCCCCCAGCGGGGCCGAGCAATGCGGGCACACCGGACTGCTGAGGCCCTGCACATCCGATCCGCAGGCCTGGCACCTCGCCCCCGAACCTCGCATCGCCTCATCGACCGCCCAGAACGCCATCGCCGCCGCCACCACCGCATGCCAACCGAAGGCGACCCACGGCAGTGCTGTGGATGGGTCATCCGCGATGAGCGGCACCACCGCCCCGCCAAGCGATGCCGCGACCGTGGACCAGGCAACCCGTGTTGATTTCGTTGCGACCAGCAAGAGGGCTGCGCTGACCATCCCCGCGCCCGCGATCGCCGCCGGCAGGTCCATCGACTCCACCACCTGCGGGCCGACCCCCAGCTTCGGCAGGAACTGGTCCACCGCCTTGTCGCAGAGCCCGTGCCAACTATGGCACCACATCCCGAACATCCCGCCCCAGATCATCACCAGGAGCGTGGAGGCATCCTTGGCGTGACGAGCAATCACCCCCATCGACATCACGTAGGCGGCGAAGATAAGGCCCAGCTCCATCAGGCCCTCTTCGATCGTCTCGGGCCTGAAGCCGACAACCGCAAGCACGCCCGCCAGTCCGCTGGTGACCGTCCAGACTCCCCAGGCTCGGACTTGTGCTTTCCGTAGGCTTCGCGACATTCTCGGTCTCCCTGCGCCACTCCAACCACAGCGCCCCGTATCGTCATCGACAACTGAAGCGACTGTGGCCAGCGCCAGCGCCATAACCCTCGATGACATCGGTGCCGCATGCGGCCCGTAGGGCGTGCGCGGGCCATGCCTGTCGTCATCCTCTACCCGCGATCCAGTCGTCCGCTTGTCTTTTCGTGGGCAAGCTGCGAGACTGCCCCTCACAACCTACCCATCTCGCCTACGCCGATTGCCCATCACCGCATGCATAGACCGCAGAACGCCCTTCTTCAGCAGGAGCCACCTCATGCTCAAGTTCTCGATCCCGCTCGCCGCGATCCTCTCCCTCTCCGCCGGCTGCGCGAGCACCACGACCCACACAACCGATGCCGGCACGAACAAGGCATCCGCCGCCGCGATCGCCGAGCGCGACAAGCGCCTCGCCTGGTGGACCGATGCCCGCTTCGGCATGTTCATCCACTGGGGCCTCTACGCCGTCCCCGCCGGCAAGTGGGGAGATCGAACCGACCACGGCGAGTGGATCCGCGATACCGGCCGCATCCCCGTCGACCAGTACGACAAGTTCCTCGCCGATTTCAACCCCGTCAAGTTCAACGCCGATGCCATCGTGCTCGCCGCCAAGAACGCGGGCATGAAGTACATCGTCATCACCTCCAAGCACCACGATGGCTTCGCCCTCTTCGATTCAAAGATGACTGACTGGGATGTGATGTCCACCCCCTTCAAGCGCGACATCATGAAGGAGCTCGCCGATGCCTGCGCCCGCCACGGGATCGCCATGTGCTGGTACCACTCGATCATGGACTGGCACCACCCCGACTACACGCCCCGCCGCCCGTGGGAGAAGGACCAGCGCCCCGATACCGGCGCAGACATGGACCGCTACGTCAGCTTCATGAAAGGCCAGCTCGCCGAGCTGCTCACCAACTACGGCCCCATCGGCGTCCTGTGGTTCGATGGCCAGTGGGAGGGCACGTGGAACGATGTCCGCGGCCGCGACCTCGAGAACTACACCCGCTCCCTCCAGCCCAACATCATCATCAACAACCGCGTCGGCCGCGGCGGCGCAGCCTGGGGCATGGATGAGGATGGCAACATGCCCGGCGACTACGCAACCCCCGAGCAGGAGATCCCCGCCAGCGCCCTCCGCAAGGTGCCCTGGGAAACCTGCATGACCATGAACGGCCACTGGGGATACAACGCCGCCGACAAGAACTTCAAGACCACCACCGACCTCATCCGCAAGCTCGCCGATATCGCCTCCAAGGGTGGCAACTTCCTCCTCAATGTCGGTCCGACCGCCGAAGGAGAGATCCCGCCCGAGAGCCTCGACCGTCTCGCCGCGATCGGGCATTGGATGAAGAACTACGGCGAATCGATCTACGGAACACAGGCCAGCCCGTACGATGCCCCGCTCGCGTGGGGCTGCATCACACAGAAGCAGCTCGATCGTCACAAAACGCGCCTGTACTTGCACGTCTTTGACTGGCCGACGAACGGAGACATCGTCCTCCCAGGGTTGATGAACACGGCGACGGCGGTTCATGTGCTTTCCCCGCGTGGCATCTCGGGATCCGGGACAGACCTCAACGGCGATGGGATCGCCGATTCCACATCCATTCCTGCGGCTCGCGGGTACCAAAAATGCAGCCGCCGCGGCGATGACCTGATCGTCCATGTCTCGGGATCCGCCCCAGATCCCTACGACTCCGTGATCGCACTGGACATCACTGGCGCACCAGACCTCAGTGCACCTCCCGTGATCGAGGCGGATTCCGACCAGTTCGTCGACCAGATCCCGGTCCATCTGACTTCGAATCGCACGGGCGTCACCATCCGCTACACCAATGATGGCAGCGATCCGACGGCGACTTCTCTGAGCGCCGAAGGCAAGCCGGTCACGATCCGCCGCACCTGCACCCTGTCTGCCCGCTCTTTCCGAGGGGATCAACCCGTCAGCCCTGTGGCCCGCCGCACGTTCACCCAGGTTGCGCCGATCCCGGCGGTCGAAACGACGGGATTGTCCGATGGCCTCGCCTTCGAACAGTTCAACGCCGCAATCAAGTCGGTCAACGAGCTCGCCTCGCTCACACCCATCCGCACCGGAATCTCCACGGGCTTTGACACCTCATCCCACCCCACCCACGACAACTGGGCCTACCGCTTCCGCGGCTTCATCCACATCCCCCGCGATGGAATGTACCGCTTCGGCACGCGATCCGATGATGGCAGCCAGCTCCGGATCGCCGATCGTCTCGTCGTCGATAACGACAAGCCCCACAGCCCCCAGGACCGCTTCGGTCACATCCCGCTCGCCGCCGGCTGGCACCCCATTGAAGTCACCTACTTCGAGAACACGGGCGGGCACGAGCTGGTCGTGACCTGGGCCGGCCCCGGCATCAAGAAGCAGCAGGTCCCGGTCAGCGAACTCAAGCACCGACACTGAAAGACGGGGGAAGAAGCCTCACCACAGAGAGCACAGATGAAAGGCAAGAAATAAAAGGGCAAACACAAGCCCCTCTGATCGCGCTCTGTGTTTTCTCTGTGTCCTCTGTGGTGAGCTGCTTTGTGTCCCGACACGGCGACCATGTCAAGTACCACGCGCCCAGCCAGGATCACCCGCCGCGCTGCCCTCGGAATCGCCGGCGCTGCCGCCGCAAGCGCTCTCCTCTGGCCACGCACCCCGCGCTCCCACGCCAACATTCCCGCCGGCCGCACCATCCTCGACTACTGGGAGAAATGGACCGGCATCGAAGGCCTCGCACTCGACCGCATCATCGATCGCTTCAACACAACGCAGGATCGCATCTGGATCCGCCGCATACCGATCGCCGACATCGTCCCCAAGGCCATGGTCGCGATCGGCGGTGGAGATCCCCCCGACCTTGTCGGCCTCTACAGCTTCAACATCCCCCACTTCGCCGAATCGCTCGCCGCGATCCCCTTCGATGAGCTGGCCACTCCCACCGAACCGCTCGACCCCGAGATCTACGCCCCCTCCATCCGCTCGCTGCTCACCTACCGCGATCGCCAATGGGCCGCCGTCACAAGCTGCTACGCCCTGGGCCTCTATTGCAACCTCGATCATCTCCAAGAAGCCGGCATCGACCCCACCCGCCTCCCTCAGACCATCTCCCAACTCGACACGCTCGCCGACCAACTCACCCAGCGCGACACCTACGGCAACCTCACCCGCACCGGCTTCCAGCAGAACCTCCCGCAATGGTGGCCCTACTTCTGGCCCATCCTCTTCGGCGGAACGCTCTACGACCCGGCGAGCGACCGCGCCACGCTCGCCGATCCATCCGGGCTCTCCGCCTTCAACTGGATCTCACGCACCGCCGCTCGCCTGGGAATCCAGCAATCCCGCTCGCTCGCACGCACCTTCGATCGCTCCTACCACACCGCCGGCGATCCGTTCTTCTCCGGCCGGGCCTCCATGGTGATCCAGGGCCCCTGGCTCGCCAACTTCGCCCGCACGCAGGCCCCCAATCTCCGGTTCGCGTGCGCATCGCCGCCCGTCCATGATCCACTCCTCGACCCCTCCGCGCCCCTGGGCATGGTCGAGGCCGACATCCTGATGGTCCCGCGCGGCTGTCGCCACCCACGCGAGGCCTGGCAATTCATCCGCTTCATGCAGCGCCAGGATGTCCAGGAAGAACTCGCCACCGCCCACGGCAAGAGCTCCCCACTCCGCGCTGTCTCCACCGAGTTCACAAGCGCTCACCCCAACCCGTTTGTTACAACCTTCGACTCGATCGTCAAAAGCCCGCGAGCCCTCATCCTCCCCCAAACCCGCGTCTGGCAGCAGTACGCCGACATGACCTCCCGCGCCTTCGACCAGGCCTGGAACGGCCAACCCATCGAACCCGTCCTCAAAGACATCCAATCCCGCGCCCAGCAACTCATGCATCTCGCCGCCCAACGCCGACTCGCTCGCCGAACGTCCTGATTGCCTTCCCCTACTGCCTACTCCCCACTGCCTATCCCCATGCCCGATCGCCAACTCCCCCACCTCCTCCGCGGTCTCGCCTGGATCAGCCCCTGGCTCATCGGCTTTGCACTCTTCCTCCTCGCGCCGATCGCCATGAGCCTCTACTACAGCCTCACCGACGACTCGCTCCTCGAAGGCCCCGTCTTCATCGGCCTCGAAAACTACCGCGAACTCCTCTCCGACAAGCTGTTCGCCACCTCGCTCACCAACACCATCACCTACGCGATCGCCTCCGTCATCGGCTCGACGATCCTCTCGATCGGGATCGCCCTCCTCCTCGAAGCGCCGCTCCGCAGCGCCGGCCTTGTTCGCGCCATCGTCTTCGCCCCCGCGCTGGTTCCCATCGTCGCCTCTTGCATGAGCTGGCTCTGGCTCTTCAACAACGAGCAGGGCCTGATCAACCAATCACTCTCGCTTCTGGATGTCCAAGGCCCCGACTGGCTCGGCAGCCGCGCCCTGGCGATGCCAGCGCTCATCATCATGAGCTTCTGGTCGATCGGCAGCCCCATCATCATCTACTCGGCCGCCCTCAAGGGTGTCCCCGCATCTCTCTACGAAGCCGCCGAGCTGGATGGTGTCGGACCCTGGCGCCGGTTCGCCCACATCACGCTCCCCATGATCTCGCCCGCCGTCCTCTTCAACGCCGTGATGTCGCTCATCTGGTCCCTCCAGGTCTTCGCTCCCCCGCTCATCATGACCAAGGGCGGCCCCGATGACTCCACGCTCGTCTACTCCGTCTACGTCTACCTCAACGCCTTCTTTTATGGACGCATGGGCTACGCCTCGGCGATGGCCTGGATCCAGGTCTGCTTCACCCTCATCCTCACCGGCGGCCTCTTGTGGCTGGCTCGCCGCGCTGTCTATTACCGCGGAGCCTGATCCATCCCCTCACGCCCTTCCAGCCGCCAACGCCTCTCCCGCTTCATCCTGATCTGGGGTGTAGGGCTCGCCTACGCGATCCCGCTCGTGTGGATGCTCCTCGTCTCGATGCGCGCACCCGCCCCCGCCAACTCCCTCGGCGTGCAGTCAACCATCGACAACTACACGCAGGTCTGGAACTCCCCGATCGCCGATTTCCCCACGTACCTGCGCAACTCCACGCTGGTCGCGATCCTCTCGGTCGCGGGCATGACCGCCTCCAGCGCCATCTCCGCCTACGGCTTTGCTCGCCTGCGCTGGCGCGGCCGCGATGCCGTATTCATGCTCGTGCTAGCCACTCTCATGATCCCCCCCGTCGTTGTCATGGCCCCGCTCTACATCCTCTTCAAGAAGCTGGGCCTCATCGGCACGCTCCTCCCCCTCTGGCTCCCCATGTGCTTCGGCGGCGGCTTTTCCATCTTCCTCCTCCGCCAGTTCTTCCTCACCATCCCCCGCGAGCTTGATGAAGCCGCCCGCATCGATGGCTGCTCACACTGGGGCGTCTTCACACGCATCATCCTCCCCGCCGCCCTTCCCGCGCTCGCCGCCGTCGCCCTCATGCAGTTCATCGCCTCCTGGAACGACTTCCTCGGCCCGCTCCTCTTCCTCAACCACCAGGACCAATACACCCTCTCACTGGGCCTGCACATGTTCAACCAGCAGCACGGCCAGGCCCCCTGGAACCTGGTCATGGCCGCCAGCTGCATGACCGCCGCCCCCGTCCTGCTCATCTACATCTTCACCCGCCGCTTCTTCATCGATGGTGTCGCCGCGACGGGAATCAAGGAGTGATCGCCCACTGGCCGCTGTTTCGCATCGGTATGCTCTGGAGATGCTCCGCATTCTCTTCCTGCTCCCCTTGCTCGTTCTTCTGGCCGCCTGCTCTAGCACCCCCGCTCCAACGGAGGACCGTGGAACCAACTACTCCACTCAGACCGGCCCCCTCCGGCTGGCGATCTTCCGCCTCACCCATGACCACGCCCACGGTCCGCTCTGGAACTCCACCCAGCGCCAGGACATCCAGATCGTCGCCATCTTCGAACCCGACAAAGCCCTCTTCGACCGCTACGCGAGCAAGTACAACCTCGACCCCTCCCTCCGCTACGACGATCCCGAGGAGATGCTCGACAACGCTCGCCCCGAGGCCGTCAGCGTCATGACCTGCAACCGCGATCACGTCGCCGTCGCTCGCCTCTGCGCCCCGCGCGGCATCCACATGCTCTTCGAGAAGCCGCTCGCCTACACCGCCGCCGATGCCAACAAGATCGCCGGTCTCGCGAACAAGCACGGTGTGCTCGCCCTCACCAACTACGAAACAAGCTGGTACGCCTCCATCCGCGAGGCCCAGCGCCTGCTTGCCTCCGGGCAGCTCTCCCCCATCCGCCGCCTCAACTTCCGCCACGGCCACAGGGGCCCCCGCGAGATCGGCTGCTCCGAGGAGTTCCTCGCCTGGCTCACCGACTACCGCCTCGCCGGCGGCGGCGCCATCGTCGATTTCGGCTGTTACGGCGCGGTCCTTTCCACCTGGCTCATGAACGGCCAGCGCCCCACCTCCGTGGTCGCCAGCGCTTCGACCCTCAAGCCCGATCTCTACCCCATCGTCGATGACGATGCCACCATCATCCTCACCTACCCCACCGCCACCGCGGTCATCCAGGCTTCCTGGTGCTGGACCCACGACAACAAAGAAATGGATGTCTACACCGATCGCGGATCCATCCACGCCGGCAAATGGAACGACCTGGCGATCCGCGATCCCAACCAGCCGCCACGCAAGATCGACCCAACCCCCAACGCGTCCCCCCTCGACAACGAGTGGACCTACCTCCGCGAGGTTGTTCGCGGCCGGTGCCCCGTCGATCCGCTGTCCAGCATCGATTTCAACATCATCGTCGCCGAGATCCTCGAAGCCGCCCGCAACTGGACCCGCCGGAGCGAAACCCTGGAGAAACTCGGCCAGCCATCCGGCTTTGAATGGATGGACCCCTGGTAAGCAATTGCTTACGGAGTTCACTTCCCAATTGTCGTGAAAGGTCACCCGCCGATGCGCGTCGGCCAGCGGAACCGTGACAAGAGCGACCGAACCGGCCCCGCTGGCTTGGGCTCCCGGATCACCGGATCCCCCGAAGAGGGCAGCCTCGCCAGCGCTTCATCGGCGCTCGCAAACCCCTCAAAACCGCTCAGCCCACGATCCAGCCAGGCTTCCCAGGCCGGATCCAGCTTCTTCACCAGCCGGCCGACGGCGATCCTGGGCTCCTCGGCAGGCAGCCCGGTGAGCAGCTCATAGGCAATCTCGACCACCGAGCGGATCTCATCCTGAACCAGGTCCGCGCTGCCGATCGGAAGCGCCTTCATACGCCGCTGCAGCCCGTACAGCTCGATCCCGACCCGCCCGCGGCGATCCACCAAGAGGCCCTCCATGTCCAGGGCCCCGTGCGAGGCGCCCAGGTGCTGGTGAGCAAACCGCAGACCCTCCAGCACATGCACGATTGCCCGCTCGGTCTCCAGGGCCGACAGCCGTCCGCCCTTGACCCCCGCCAGGGATCGCAGCGTCACCAAACCCTCCTGGTTCCCCAGGTAGGGAGTCACGATGCAGGGCCGGCCGACGGCATCGAACGAGAAGTGCTCGATCTCCAGCAGGTGCGATTCCTTAACCGCGGCACAACACTCCGCCGCCGAGAGGAATCGCCGCTGGGCAAGCTTGTCATTTAGAGCCCCCAGCCGATAGACCACATGGCTGGAATGGTTGTCTTCGTGCAGCGAAAGCCACCGCTCTCCAAAATCCCCCGCCCCGGCGTTCGCCAAGGGGCGAACCAGTTGGAAGCGGCCGAAGGACTGCATGGAGGGATTGGCGATTCGTCTACTCATGAAGGTTCGTGGGACGGGTGCCGCTCAACCGGAGGCCGTCCACCGCGTTAAGGTCTGGATGATATCGGATACCTCGCCCCCAGTCTCTTCAAAGGCGGCACAAACCAAACACAACCCAAACTATACTCTGCGGGCTGCGATCACGCGATCCAACCCCTCAAAGTCGCGCAGCACCTGCACCTCCCCGAGCATTCCGCTCCCGGCCAGCAGCTCCCTGGCGGCTCCTGAGCGGGATGTGGCAACCTCCACCAGGAACAGACCACCCGGACGCAGGAGTTCGACACCCTGCTCCACGAGCTTGCGGACGAAATCCATCCCATCGACCCCGCCGCGCAAGGCGTTGTGTGGCTCATGATTGCGCACATTCGGAGGAACCGCTTCCCACTCGTCATCCGGGATGTACGGCGGGTTGGTGACCAGGTAGTGCAGCGTCCCCTTTCCTCGGGTCGCCGGGAAGTCCAGGAGCGGCTCCACCAGGTCACCCTGGCAGAGATCCAGCCTGTCGGACACCCCGTGGCGGCGGGCGTTATCGGCGGCGACCTCAAGGGCGGCCGGCGAAATGTCGGTCCCGACCGCCCTGGCCCCTGCCAAGTGCTTGAGGATCGCGATCGCGATGCATCCCGAGCCGGTGCAGACATCCGCAATCAGGATCCCCTCTCCGCCCATCCCCAACCCCGAGCCGCCGAAGCCCGGTTGTGCGCGCGCGTGCCGCAGAACCTGCTCGACGATCGTCTCGCTCGCCGGACGCGGCACCAGCACCCTCCGGTCAACCTTGAACTGCATCCCGAAGAACCAGGATTCCCCGGTCAGGTATTGCACCGGCTCGTGATCCAGGGCCCGGGCGACCAGGTCCCGCAGTGTGCTGCGTTCCAGGGGTGTCGCCGGCCGGTCCTGGTCCATGTAGAGCCGCAGGCGATCACAGCCGATGACGTGCGAGAGGAGCATCTCGGCCATCAGCTTGGGTGACTCCAGGCCCTTGCGCGTGAAGGCTTCCCCCATCCACGCCAGCAGCCGGCGGGTGGTCCAGACCTGTGCCTCGGATCCTGATGCAGATGATCGTGATGTCAACACCGGCAGTGTAACGGACCCGGATCAGCCAGGATGGCGCTCGCGCCCCCGATACCGGCGCAAGAAAAAGACCCGGCCTCGTGGCCGGGTCTTCATGGTTCTCACTGATGCCCGATGCCCAGTGCCCGATGCCTTCTGCTCTTAGCATCCAGCCTCGAATGCGACCACGAAGGCGTTGAAGTCCTCGTTGTCGACGAACCCGGTGCCGTCGAAGTCGGCGGATTCATCCCCGGCCTCGAAGGCGAGCACGAAGGCGTTGTAATCCTCGCCGTCGACGAACCCGCTGCCGTCAAAGTCGGCCGGGCGGTAGGTCTCGAAGCCGAACGACACCGGCGTCGAGTTGGTCGTGCCCGTCCCGTTGACGGCCTGAACGCCCCAGTAGTACTGGGTGCAGGTCGTCAGCGTGCTGGCCGGGACGTTGAACGACGTGGATCCCACGCCGCCCTGCGTCAGGAACGGTGTCGCCAGCGAAGGCTCATCGTCCATGATGACCGTGTACGTGACAGCGCCCGACGAGGCGGTCCAGGTCAGCGTCGGGGTCAGGCTGACGCCCACGCTGCCGTCGGCCGGCGAAGTCAGGCTGAACGCGCCGGGGGGCGAACCGCCGACGCGGAAGCCCGAGTCGGGATTGGCGATCGGCCGGTCGGTGCCCGCGCCCTGGGTCGTGGTCACCCAGTAGAAGTAGGACTGTCCAGAGGTCGCCGTCATGTCGTCGTACAAGAGTCCCGCCTGACCAGTCGCGATCGTGGTCGCGGTGGACAGGTTGTTGACGATGTTGCGCTTGACGCTGTACGTCCCCGCGTTGGGGATCGCCGTCCAGGTCACCCGCACCTTGTCGGTGAAGGCGCCATCGGTCGCCGACACCGAGGCCGCCGCCGTGCCCGTCACGTTGATCGTGTACAACTGGCTCTGGGTCTGGGTCGCCGTCTCGTACACGCGCACGAAGAAGTCGCCCGTGGGAGAGACCAGCACGTTGGCAAGCACCTCGTTGATGCCAAGCGCCGCCGCCGACGCCTCGCCCAGCACCGTGGTGCCGTTCTTATCGATCACCTGCACCGCTAGGTTGGACTGCTCCTTGGAGTCGATGTTGACGGTGGTGGTGTCGCAGTTGCCGCTCTGCGTGTAGCTCGCGTAGTCGAGCCCCTGGGGCGCGATGGTCACGTTGACCAGGATCGGAGTCGCGCCGACGGAGAACTTGTAGTAGTCCTGCTCCCCGTTGGCATCGAGGCTCAGGATCGAGCTGTTGGCCGGCGAAGAGCCCGTCAGCGGGGCCGGCACAGCGCCCAGCGTGACGTTGGAACCGACGGCGATCGTCCCGAGCGTGAGCGTCGTGCCGCTGGCGCCCGTGGAGTTGTCGGCCTCGTTGACATCCCCGTAGTGGCGGTTGACCGCACGGATGTCATCGTGCCGCACGCCGTCGTAGGAGACGGAGATGAACGGCTCCATCAGCTTGGTGCTGTTCGCCGGGCACACGTGGTTGAAGCCCAGGCCGTGGCCATGCTCGTGCTGAACGACGTTGCGCAGGAACCGCGACGAGTTCGTGGTCGAGTAGAAGTTGCCCGTGCCCGCCATGTCGCCCGAATCCAGCACCATGTCCCCGTTCTGCGGGAACGAGTTGTACGCCAGGATGCCGTTGAAGCCGTCGATGTTGTGGGAGCCGATCCGCACATCGCCGCGCGTGGTGTCGTTGCCCGAGGTGCCCCACGCCGAATTGTCATCCCAGTCGTTGGCGCCCGACTTCACGCGAAGGTTGTTCATGCCGCTGACCGCCGACCAGCGGTCAAAGCAGTTCTGGAAGTAGCCGAGCCAGGTCGCGCGCGCGTAGCGGGCATCCATCTTCGCAAAGAGGTTGGAGGGGCCCGCGGGCTCACCGACGCCGCTGGGGATGTTCAGGCCATCGGGCACCAGGCTCCATGTCAGGTTGTACGGGTCGCCCTGAGACCCCGGTGACCATCGCGCCCCGAGGTTGTAGTTGTCGCCCCAGCCCGAATCCCAGTTGCTCAGGCCGCCGCCGTAGAGATTCTCATCCATCCACGCCATCATCTCGGCCGATGGTGGGTTTTCCGGGTCGTAGCACGCCATGACCGGGCACGTCCGCAGGTAGTGGTCGGAGTCATCATCGGCCGGAACGAACACGGGCCCGATATCCGAGACCACAAGACGCACGTGGTTCGGAGGAACACTGCCGCCCTCGAACACCGAAAGGTCGCGCGGAGCCCACGCCGCCGCTCCCGCCAGGCTGGGCGGAGTGGTCCGAGAACCATCCGGACCCGCACCGGCCACCGCAACCAACGCAGCCGCGGTCACGCCCGCGGAGATGCACACCGCTTTGCTCTTCATCATCGCATCACTCCAGAACCACACGATCACGTCAAATCGACCCGTTCGAACCGCGGCCTTGGTGAAGATCCACGGCCGCGCATGCCGGGAAGGAAGCATGCGCGGATTGACCTCCCGTCACACGTGGGATCCCCCAAACTGGGGAAAGATGTCGGGTATTGTGCGCTAACCATGTAACGAACGCAAGACCTTTTGTGGCGGGAATACCCGCGCCCCCTCGAAGCCTCCGAGTTGCCATACGCCCTGGTGGATCGCCCAGTTGCCCCCTTCCGTGATTCCCTACACCCTTGACCGGACCTAGTGCCGGCCGTCGGCCGGCCTTACCCAGCCAGCCCCGAATCGCCTGCGACCGCCCCCTACACTCACCCCGCTTTGCCGGCCAAGGCACCCACAAACCACCCCGTTCACTCCATGCCCGCCATCTGCGCTGTCATCCCGTGCTATGACCGCCCAGATGAACTGGTTGCGCTTCTCGCCGACCTTCAATGCGTCAATGGCAGCCCTGCGGACCTGAGAATCCTGGTCATAGACAACGGATCCCCCCGTCCATTGGAACCACCCAACTGCGCCGGGCTGCCTGTCCAGGTTCTCCGCCTGCCTGTCAACCTCGGCGGCAGCGGCGGTTTCAACGCCGGCATGAAGGCCGCCTTGGAATCCGCCAGCCCGCCGGACTGTCTCTGGCTCCTCGACAGCGATGCCCGGCTCGATTCCGATTGCCTGCGGCTGCTGCTGGAGACCGCGCTGGCAAGGCCCGATGCCTGGGCGATCGGCCCAGCCCTTGCAGAACGACCATGCATGCCGCCCCATGAAGTCGGCGGCCATGTAGATCGCCGAACCGGCCGACTCGGGCCCGCAATGCCGGCACCGAGATCTCGACCGGACCCGCGAGCCCCGTTCGAGGTAGACTACATCGCCTCCTGCTGCGCCCTGGTCCGCGCCGATGTGGTCGCCAGGATCGGCCTGATGCCCGATGTCTTCCTGAACGGCGACGATGCCGAATGGTGCGTCCAGATCTCCCGCGCCACCGGCAGGCCCGTCTTGGTGAATCCGATCGCCCGCGCATACCACCCGCGATTCGACCGCTACCCCACATTTGCCAGGTTCTACCAGGCTCGCAACGGCTTCGGTGTGATTGCTTCGCTCGAACTGGGTCGCCGCGCGAACTTCCGCAGGGCCCTTGTCGAGGTGCGCCGCGCCTTGAACCAGGCCCTGATGGGCCGAGACGACCTGGCGCAGCTGCACCTGGATGGCTTGCGGGCCGCCGCGAATCGCCAACGCCTCGGGGCGGCGCCCGTGCCGCTTCGCATCGCGCCGATGCGGAAGATCCAGGATCCCTCGAGTCGCCCCCGCGCGGTGCGGGCCTCGCTGCTGCGGCGCCTCCTGTTGGGACCGCCGACGGATCTGGCAGTCGTCCCCGCCAAGGGCGGTCCGGATGCCTGGCTCGCCGGAAATACGATGATCCTCCGTGATCAGGATCGCGAGCTCGAAATCCATCCGCGATGGCCGCGCCCGCTCCTCCGCGCGATGCTCGCCGGGATTTCAGGCCTCCGCAGCGCCGTGGCGCTGTGGGCAAGGCCGCCCGGGCCTTCGGATCTCCCGCAGGTGGCGCCCGGCCCATCTCACCACAGCGCCGGCGCCGCTGCGCGAATCGACCTGACCGTCGTCGTGCTGAGCTTCAACCGCCGGGATGCACTGCGCGTCACGCTGCGATCGCTACAAACCGACGAGCCGACGCGGGGCGCCCAGGTCATCGTCGTCGACAACGCCTCAACCGATGGCAGCGCTGAGATGGTGCGAACCGAGTTCCCAGCCGCACGCATCATCCCGCTGGATGCCAATCTCGGCGTCGCCGGGTTCAACCGCGGGGTCGCCGCCGCCGATGGCGAACTCGTCCTGGTGCTCGATGACGATGCCCGACCCGATGTGCATTCGCTCCGCGCCGGCCTCGCCTGCCTGCAACGACGGCCCGATCTGGCCGCGATCGCCTTCCTCCCGCGCCATCCATCCACCGGGTTGGGCGAATGGCCGTTCGCCGAAGATGGGTTCGACCGAGAGCGTGCATCCGACCAGCCTGCCCGTGAGGACTGGCCGGTGATGGGCTCGGGCAATCTCGTCCGCCGCCAGGCATGGCTCGACGTCGGCGGCTATGACGAGAGGTTCTTCCTGTACCGCAACGACACCGACCTGGCGATGAAGCTGCTCGCCGCGGGTCGGGGGGTTGCGTTCTCGCCGCGATGGATCGTCTGGCACGACAGCCCGGTCGCCCGCAGCAAGACCGCTCGCTGGTGCCGGCTGGCCACACGGAACTGGCTGTGGCTGGCTCGCCGCCACGGCCGCGGCCTCTCTCGCTGCTGGGGCGCTCTGGCAGGATGGGCCTGGGCTCACCGACTCGCCGGCCTCAACCTCGAACGCCAGTGGGCCGTGGTTCGCGGCGCGACGGGCGGACTTCTGAGCCGCACACCGCGTCTGCCCGTGGCGGTCACGCCCGATGGCCGCGCCTTCCGAACTCTGCTGGACCTTCAGATCGGATCGTCGCTCCGGCGATCGACGATCCGCCGGTCGATCGTCAGGCCCACCGAACCCGCGCTCGAACCCGTGGCTCCGCCGGAGCCCGAATCGGCCAATGGCGAGCTTGAGCACCCGATCGTGGAAGTCAGGGTCGGCCAATCGGCCGCGCCCGGGGTCGCCGCCAGCGCTTCCAGCAGCTCTCGCCACTCGGCGTAGATATACCCCAGTCCCATTGATTCATGCACCGCGCGGAGCCGGGCGAGCATCTGCTCGGTGACCTCCTGCTGCCACTGATCGCTCGTCTGGTCGCAGAAGTACACCCGACACCCAAGCGGCTTGATCTCGTGGATCGAGCAGAGCGTGCCGGACTGGAACGGGCAGCCGCCGCTGGCCCTGGCACTCGTGATCACCTCGATCGTCGGCCGACGGGCTCGCTCGAGCCTGACCCACGCGTACGCCGCTTCGAGCCCCGTGACGTACAGCCGGTGGCCCCATGCGTCGAAGTTGCAGCAGCGACCCGACGAGCGGCAGATCGGCCGCCGCAGTGCGGTCCGCGTGCGCAGATCGGCGTAGACCGACTCGAGCTGGTCCAAGGCTGGCCCTTGGGTGGAGGCATCGAGCCACGCCCGCACGGGCCATCGGTTCTCCGCGGCGGTGGATGGGATAGTCGGGGGCATGCGACCCTTCAGGCGACGCGCGGGCGCTCCGGGGAATCGTCCCCCACGGGATGCATCGCGGCAAGCCCAGGGCCCCAGCTCAACAGCCCACGCCAAACGAGGTCACGAAGCTGGTGAAGTCGTCGATGTCGACGAAACCGCTGAGATCGACATCCGCCGACTGGTCGCCCATCTCAAACGCCTCGACAAACGTAATGAAGTCGTCGACGTCGACAAACCCGCTGTGGTCGAAGTCGGCAACGCATCCTTCACCCACCGTCACGGTGGACGTGTACACCGATGCGCCGGGAGAGCCCACCGCGGTCATGCGGATCGCAAACCTGTCGTGGATCGCCTCGTCGGGCAAGAACCACGCGTGCTCGTGCGGGCCCTCGAGGAACGCCGCGTTGTCCACCAGCATCGACCACGACCCGTCGTTCGCCAGGAACTCTACATCGATTGTCGCCTCGTAGAAGTCCAGCTCCTGGAACGTCCAGAGCCGCAGTTGCGTCCTGCCGGGTAGCGCCCCCGCCAGGTCGATCGACGTGCTCTCCATGATCTCCCCGGAAATCATCTGCAACGCCGGGGCGTTGAGGTCGTCCCCGAAGTGAACCTGCTCCACGGCTTGCAGGGGGCGCACCGGCCAGTGGATGGGATCCACCGGGCCCGCCACGGCCAGGTCCGTGAACGGCGCGCTCAAGACATGCGCCTCGCGCCAGGCACGCAGCGTGCCGGCGAACGAATCGACCATGCCGCGGCCGAAGCTGTCATCCTCACCGATGGCCCCGAGATCCTCCGTGGACAGAAGCACCGAATCAAGCACCTGCGCTCGCGTCAGCGTCGGATCGACCGACCACGCCAGCGCCAAGGCGCCGGCAACGATCGGCGATGAAAAGCTCGTGCCCTCGTAGTCCCCGAACGCCGAACCCTTGGTCGTCGTCTTGATCGCAGTGCCCGGGGCGACCACATCCAGCGCGGCCCCGTAGTTGGCCCACGGAGGACGTGCATCGTTCTGATCGGTGGCGCCGACGATCACCACGTCCGGCCAATCGACCGAAGGGCCCAGCACGATGCCGCTGTTGCCTGCCGCCCAGACCAGGATGCCGCCGCGATCCCGGATGTAGGCTCCCGTCGACTGCACGCTGGTCGAGGCAACGCCGGCATAGCTGGCATTGATCACCTTGGCGCCGTGATCGACCGCCCAGCGCGCACCCTGAAGCACCACGCTCAGTACAGCCGACCCGGTCGGATCATTGGATGCACGAATCGGCATCAGGCGGAAGTTCCAGCCGATCCCCGCAACACCGTAGTTGTTGTTGCCCGCTGCGCCCGCGCACCCCGCCACGGCCGTGCCGTGCCCGACCGATGAGATGTCCGAGACATCCCCGCCCGCGGATTGCTCCAGCTTGCTCGCGGCGTTGTACCCGCTCACCAGCAACGAAGCCAGGTCGGGGTGCGTCAGATCGACACCAGAGTCCACGATCGCAACCGTGATGCCGCCGGAGCCGGTCCAGAAGTTCCACGCCGCCGGATCCCCGATGCGCTCGTGGTGCCACTGGGCCGAGTAGAGCGTGTCGTTGGGAAGGCCTGCGGGGAAGACGATCCAGTCGGGCTCGGCGTACACAAAGCGACCCGAGGACGTCATGCTCATCGCGGACTTGCCATCATCGGCGCCCTTGGGCAGGCGGACGATCCACTCCCCTGTATCCGACACCACCCCGGCGATCAATGCGCCGCGCGGCAGCGCACCCGGCGTGCTCGCCACCACGCCGGCGCGGGGCTTGACGATCAACTGACCCGAGTACTCGCGCACACCCCGGACAGGCTTGAACGCTGGCGGCGCAACGTCCGGTAATTCGGCGGCCGCCGCAGGAGCAGCGCCGACACCCGACAGTAGAATTCCAGCGGCTGCACACCGAAGCGCGCCGCGAAGCCCGCAACAGACGGAAATGATCATGTTACCCATCCGTTTCCCCAACGAGATTAAGACGAGAAGAACCCCTGACGAACTCTCTCTCAGACACAGCCGATGCGATGCCCTGGATCAGCGCGGACCTTCCGCTCCGACCGCCCCGGTTATGTCCTGCCCGGTACGGAGCCCTGACGGTGGGTGTTCCCGAAACATCGGAACAGCAGGCCCCGAACACCTTGCAGAAATAGAACATCTATCTCGTACACGCCTTTCGCAAATCGCTCAGAACACGCCAACGTTGCTCGCGATATTGGACATCAGGATCTCGCTCGCATCCAGAAATGCGCCGGAATGACCCACCGGCACCGAGCGTTGCCGCCCAACGCCCAGCCGGGACGCCGTCACCATCGGTCAAATCTGCACGCCCTGACTGCGCAGATTCGGGTCGATGGCGGCGACGCGACAGCCCGGCCTCGCCGTGCGCCCCGCTGAGGGAGCTGGTTGAACCGCATGAAAAAGGCGCCGAACTCTCTCTCTGAACCTGTTACCATAACAAAGACCAAGTAGATAGAGAACCTTTCATCCGATCCACCGCAGGATCGCAGATTGTCCGGTAAGAAACAAGAGATTATTTTTATAAAGCTAGCGCTGATACGAGGTGTTCAGCGGAGCTTTTCGTCGACTTTGGCGTGCAGATCCTTGAGTTCCTCTGCCCGCTGACGCGGCATCACCAGCGTCGCATCGGCGGTATGCACGACGATCAGATCCTCGACGCCCAGGAGGGCGATCGTGTGACCGGGGACCGCGCTGACCACCAGGTTGTTTCGGCCCTTCTGCACGGTCGGCGGCGTCGGCCCAACCAACCGGTTGCCGGCATCATCGGGCGACACGGTTTCTCCGTAGCTGGGCCAGCTTCCCACATCCAGCCACCGCAGGTCCATCTGCACGGTGCATACCGAGAACTGCCGATCCTTGGTCTTAGTGATCGGCTCCATCACGGCGTAATCCACGCTGATCTTTCCCAGTTGCGGATAGACATCGGCGAGCACGCGTTGCTGTTCGGGTGTGCCCCAGGCGGTCTGGAGTTTCATGATCCCTTCGTGATTCTCCGGCCGGTACTTCTTGAGGGCATCAAGGAACGTCGCCGCCTTCCAGACGAACATGCCGCTGTTCCATCCGAACGCGCCCGATTCCACGTACGCCTGCGCCTTGGGCAGATCGGGCTTCTCGACGAAGCGCTCGACGTGAAAGGCGATGTGCTGCCCGGAGACCTCCGCGCCGTCGATGCCTCGGATAGGTGTCCCGCGCTCGACGTACCCGAACCCGGTCGCCGGGTAAGTGGGCTTGATCGAGAACGTCACCAGCCGACGCGGATCCTGCTCGACCAGGCGATAGCCCAGCTCCATGCGCGTCCGGAAGACATCCAATGGCTCGATGATGTGGTCGGCGGTCAGGACGGCGAACACGGCATCGGGATCGATCTTCTGGAGAACCACCGCGCCGAACGCGACGGCATTCACCGTGTCGCGACCGGCCGGCTCACCCAGGATCCGGGCATCCCCATCGGCGCTGTCAAAGCCGGGGATCTCCCGGCGGATCACCTCGCGATACGCCTCGGCGGTGCAGATGAAGCGGCGCGTCGGCTCGATCAGCCCCTCCAGCCGCCGGGCGGCCAGATCCAGCAGGGATATCTGCGGCGCCTCTGCATCCCCGCCGGGCGCTGGAATGAACCGGATCAACTGCTTGGGCATGCCGCGGCGGCTCATGGGCCAGAGCCTGGTCCCCGCGCCGCCCGCCATGATCATCGCGTAACGCATCAAGCGAGGATATCGGCCGATGGACGCCCGGAGGTTATGCAGGACTTTGAACTGGTCCTTTGATCTTGACCGCCGCGAGCGATCACGGCTCCCCCGCTGCTGACGGAATCCCTATGAAGGCGACCGGGCGCCGACCGATCCGGCCGCAGCGCTGTTGCTCTCCGCCGCCGCGCCGGACATCGGCGCTGAGGTCTGCACGGCGGGAGGGCTTGCCGCCGGAAGCACAACCATGAAATCGGTTCCCTTGCCGGGCTGCGTGAAGACATCGATCCGCCCGCCGTGGGCTTCGATGAGCCTGCGGGTCGTAGGCAGTCCTAGGCCGGTGCCCCCGGACTTGGTCGTGAAGTAGGGCTGAAAGATCTTCGCGAGCGCTTCGGCGGGTATCCCCGGCCCCGTGTCGATGACATGCAGGATCACCGTCGCAGAACCATCCGTATCCCGGCCGGTGTGCGTGCGCAGGATCAACTCTCCAAAGTTCGACGGATGGCGACCCGCCGCGGATTCATCGGCGCTGAATGGCCCCGCCATCGCCTGAACCGCGTTGAGCATGAGATTCAGGACCGCCTGCTTGATCAGGGGGACATCGATCTCCGCCCACACCGTCCCGCCGGTCAGGTCGGCCCGCAGGCGCACGCCGTGGTGCTCGGCCTGGGGCAGGAAGAAGTCCACCAGTTCATCAACCACCTGGTTCAGGTCCGCCGGCCCCGGCTGGAGGCGGAGTTCCCCGGCGTACTGAAGGAAGTCCGAGAGGATCCCCTTGAGGCGCTCGACCTCCCGGCGCAGGGAGGCGATCCGCCGCGAGAGTCGGCCGCGCGACTCGCCATCCAGGCCCGATTCATCGACGGCCTCACCCAGGAGCTGGGCGTTGAGCCCGATGGTCGAGAGTGGGTTCTTGATCTCGTGGGCCAAGCCGCTGGTCATCGCGCCCAGGTCGGCGAGCCGCTCGGCATCCCGCGCCCGCCGTTCGGCAGCGCGGTTGCGGCGGATGACCCGTCGCACCATCCAGCGGGCGATCAGCGCGGCCAAGGCGCTGCCGACCACACCGCCGGTGATGAATGAAAGTGCATCGGACATCGATGGATTGAAGGACGCCCGCAGCGCCGAAGCTGCGCTGCGGGGATACGAACCGGTCTCCGCGCGCCGATCATCGCCGGGGGGATCGCGTATACCCGCGCCTGGGAACCACCGTGACCTCCACGGTCTCGACGCGGATCACGCGCGTGGCCTTCCAGCCCTTGTCGGACTTCTGGGCATCGTACGTGACCTTGGACCCGTCCTTGAGAACCTTGTACCCGTCACCCTCGATCACGGAGTAGTGAACAAAGATGTCCTGCCCCTCGGGACCGACGATGAATCCGAAGCCCTTGCGCGGATCAAACCACTTGACGACACCCTCCGTGGCCTGGAGCAACTGTGGCGTCTGGTCGTTCATGTGCCCGGTCCTTTACGAAGAGACCCCACTACCCGGCCACCCGACACAATGTGTCGGTTCCGGGCTGCCAGGCACCGTTGCCCGTCGGGGTGCACACCGCTCCCAGACCGGCGCATCGGCGAACTCTCCCTCCGCAAAAAGCCCGTGCGTCCTGTGCGCGGGCGCCCGCAGCCATATGTATCGCCAGGACGGGTCCGGTCTCTCTACGCGGCCCCGCCACTGTCCGCACCAGAGAGAACCCCTCGCGCGGCACTATCAATGTACCATCGCCGGGAGTCAGGTCAACGCCTGTTGTGTATACGAGGCCGACCGTGTAACGAACAGCCCGCCCCCGACGATCGGGAGCGGGCATGTAAGCGTCCATGTTGTAAGAGCTTGGATTCGTACCGGGCCGCCTGGTGCGGCACGGCGAAATCGGCAGGCTACTTCTTGCTATCCTCGGCCATCGCCGCCTTCCGGCTGAGCTTGATGCGGCCCTGGTCATCCACCAGGATCACCTTGACCTTCACCACATCCCCGACCCGAACCACATCCGAGACGGCCTTGACGTAACCATCGGCCAACTCGGAGATGTGGCACATGCCGTCGGTGCCGGGGGCGAGCTCGACAAACGCGCCGAAGTCCTTGACGCTGACGACCTTGCCGGTGTACGTCGCGCCCACCTTGATCTCGGCGCACATCGCCTCGATCTCCTGCTGGGCGCCCTGGAGGGACTCCCCGTTGGAGGCCGCGAGCATGACCGTGCCGTCGTCCTCGACGTCGATGGTGACGCCCCACTTGTCCTGCAGGCCGCGGATCATCTTGCCGCCGGGGCCAATGAGCTTGCCGATCTTCTCCGGGTCGATCTGGATCGTGACCAGGCGCGGCGCCAGCGGAGAAATATCCGCACGCGGGGCGGGGATGATCCCCTCCATCGTGTTGATGATCTCCAGGCGCCCCTCCTTGGCCTGGGCGAAGATGCGGGAGATCTGCTCCAGGTTCAGCCCGCGGGTCTTGAGGTCCAGCTGGATGCCGGTGATCCCATCCCTGGTGCCCGAGACCTTGAAGTCCATGTCCCCGAAGAAGTCTTCCTCGCCGATGATGTCGGTGACGAAAATCTCGTTCTGGTCGTTGTCGTCGGCGAACCGGCCGACGGAGATGCCCGCGACCGTGGCGCGGATGGGAACACCCGCATCCATGAGCGCCAGACACCCGCCGCAGACCGAGGCCATCGACGAGCTGCCGTTGGACTCGGTGATGTCGCTGACGACGCGGACGGTGTAGGGAAATACATCCGGGCTGGGCAGGACGCCCAGGAGCGAGCGCTCGGCGAGCGCTCCGTGGCCGATCTCGCGGCGTCCGGGAGCGCTGATGCGCTTGACCTCGCCGGTCGAGAATGGCGGGAAGTTGTAATGGAGCAGGAACTTCTTGCTGTACTCGGGGATCAGCCCATCGACGATCTGCTCATCCTTGCCGGTGCCAAGCGTGACCGACACCAGGCTCTGGGTCTCCCCGCGCTGGAAGAAGGCCGAGCCGTGCGTGCGGGCGAACACACCGACCGAGCCGGTGATCTTGCGGATCTCCCGGGGGCCGCGGCCGTCAGCGCGGACCTTGGACTCGACGATCAGCCGGCGGGTGACCTTCTCCTCGAGGCGCTTGAGGGCATCCTTGGCGTGGTTGCGGGCCTTCACGCTGCGGGCGTAGTCCCCGTAGGTGCCGCCCTCGTTGATCGCGAAGTGCGCATCGAGGATCTTCTTCTTGAGCGCATCGACGGCATCCCCGCGGTCGTGCTTGCCGGGGACCTTGCGCGCCGCCACCATCTCGGCTTCGGCGTACATCTTGACCTTCTCGACGACGTCGGCCGCCGGGAGCGCCAGCTCCCCGATCACCTTCTGCTGGCCCGCGCGGGCGGTCAATTCATCGATGAGCGAGAGGATGTTCTTGATGTTGTCGTAGCCGAACGCGATCGCGCCGTGCACACCGGCCTCATCGACCTCGGCAGCGCCGACCTCGATCATGTTCATGCCGTCCTTGTGGCCCGAGAGGACCAGGTCAAGGTCGGAGTAGTCAAGCTGTGAGATCGTGGGGTTGACCACGTACTGCGGGCCGGCATCGGTGTGGATGCGGCCGACGCGGACGGTGGCGATCGGGCCCTCGAAGGGGATGTCCGAGATCGCAAGGGCGGCCGAGGCGGCGGTGCCGGCAAGCACATCGCTGTCGTTCTCGCCGTCGTGGCTCATGACGAAGACCTGGACCTGGACCTCGTCGATGAAGCCGTCGGGGAAGAGCGGACGGATCGGGCGATCGATCATCCGCATCGTCAGGACTTCCTTCTCGTTGGGCGGACCCTCGCGCTTGCGGAAGCCGCCGGGGAACTTGCCCGCGGCCGAGGTCTTCTCGCGGTAGTCGACGGTGAGGGGGAAGAAGTCGATCCCCTCGCGCGGGGCCGCACGCAGGGCGGTCGCCAGCACGGTGGTGCCGCCGTAGGTCGCCATCACCGCAGCGCCGGCCTGGCGAGCCACTGCGCCGGTCTCGAGGATCAGTGTGCGACCGCCGATCTCACGTTCGACGCGATGAACGTAGGGAAGGGACGAGACAAAGCTTGTCATGGAGATACCTCTCGAGCCAAAGGCCCGCGCTGGGGTGCGCCCGGGCGTCGCCGATTCGGCGACAATCGCCCGAGGACCGGGCGGGCACGCCTGGATGTAACACCCGGCTCCCCACCGCTCATTGAGAGGCAGAAGGCGTAACGCGGTCGATCGTTGGCCATTCGGCAGGCCTGGTTGTCGACCGCGCTTCGCCCACTGCCACTCGGGGCGGGACACTCAACAAAGCCGGGAAAGAAAACGGCCCGCTGTCGTTCAAGACAGCGGGCCGCGAATGTGCATCTACTTGCGCAGGCCCAAGCGGCCGATCAGCGTCTGGTATCGCTGGGGATCGGTGCGCGCCAGATACCTCAGCAGGCGGTTGCGTTTGCCCACGAGCATGATCAGCCCGCGGCGGCTGTGGTAGTCATGGTCGTGAAGCTTGAGGTGCTCAGCCACTTCCGAGATCCGGGCCGACAGAAGCGCGATCTGCACCTCCGGCGAACCCGTGTCTTTCGCGTGCGTGGCGTAGCTTTTGACGATATCGGCGCGTTGCTCGGTCAGGACAGCCATCGTGAAGTCCGTATTGTGTTCGGCCCGTGTGTGTACAGAGTGGAAACTCTAGGCTCGCGCTGGGGGCCGATCAATCGTCTGACGTCGGTCTGGGCTGTCTCAGGCTTCCGCCACAACTTCCTGCGGGGCAACGAGAAAGAATCGCCCGATCTTGACCTCGACCAGTTGCCCATCCTGCCGCAACATCTGGTAGGCGCCTTCCATGGTGCCCCAAGGCTTAGTAAGCGGGCAATGGCTTGTGTATGAGAAACTCTCGCCGGGCTCGAGTTCGGGCTGCTGGCCGACGACGCCATCCCCCACAACTTCATCGCACTTTCCGGTGGAATCCACGATGACCCACTGCCGGGACATGAGCTTGATCCACGCCTCGCTCTCGTTGCGGATCGTCACACGGTACCCGAAGACAAATCGCCGATCGTCGGGTTCGGAGTGCTCGGGCAGATACGCGGGCTCGACACGGACCCGGATGCCTTCGGTGACGGAATCGGAACAATGGGAGATACCCATGGTGGCCTTCCTCGTCTCGAGATCCGCCTTAATTATCTGCCGGTTGTCCCCTCCAAGCCAGTCAATTTGCACGAATTGGCCGGAGGTGTCCTTGTGGACAATCCCTCATCCACGCAGGCCCATGCCGTACAACCGGTGCTCCCGGATATAGGCAAGCACATCCGGATCCACATCCGCCAGAAGCCCCGACCCGGATACGTTCGCGGCCTGCGCACGTATCCGGGTCGCAGAAACCCCCATCACGGGCAGGCCGATCCGCCTTTTCAGCCACCAGGCGATCCGTTCGTCCTGCCAGACCCCCGGAACCCGGAGCGCTGCCTCCATCGCCGCAGCGCTTGCAATCGGCTCTCGCGGCAGCACCAGCGGCTCGGCAAGCCCCAGAATCTCCTCACATCGCCGCCAGCGATGAAACTGGGCGACCTGGTCGGTGCCCAGAACGAACCACAATTTCACCGCCGGTCCGATGAGCGATCGCAGCCTCAGCAACGTGTCGATCCAGTAGCTGGGCGAATCCCCTCGATCGATCTCATCGGTCCAGATCCCCGCCCTGGGCAGATCCGCGATCGCCAGGCCCAGCATCGCCAGGCGATCCAGGGCGGAGGCCCCGCCCACCGCGCCTTCTCCCCCGACCTTGAACGGAGAAACCCCCGCGGGTACGAACACCAGCCACGCATTCTCCGCGCCGATACTCCGCCTCGCCGCATCCGGGAGCTGCGTGTGCGCAACATGTGGAGGATCAAACGTACCGCCCACCAGGATCAGGCCCGTGTCGGCAAAAGGCTGCGCGCGAACCGACGCCGGTAACGGTGTAACCAGAGCTGGCGGGTGGTTCGTTGGGGCATCCATGCTGCGGTTGAATCCTCAGTATCCGCCTGACGAGTTGCTTCCGGGTCGGCCCGGCCCGCGCGGCGCTATACCCGCCTTGCCATCAAGGAACGCTCGGAACATGCCATCGTTCGCCGGCGCCCACAGGTACCCTCCGCTGATGGCTCGCGGCCGCACCTGAAATGCCTTCTCCTCACCTGCTCGCGACACCGCGATGTTCACCGGCTCACCGGCCGGATCAAACAGGTCGAGCCCGAATCCGTACTCGCGGGCCACCTCCGGCCCTATCCGAGGACGAACCGACCGACATATCCACGCGCCGCCGATGACATCTCCGATCGCCAGCCCACTGCCCGCCGCGGGGCCTTCCGGATCGATCCCTGTAATCGCACCCAGCCCACCATCGCCGGTTGTCGCAACTCCGACGTAGCCCAGATCCACTCCTTGGCGCTGGCAACCAACGGCACGTAACGCGTAATCCAGATCCGGCAGGCCCGGCTTGTGGATATGTCGAGACACCAGTTCTCCCATTCCGCGAGCGTTCAGCACTTCGCAGACAGCTTCCAGCGAGAACGATCCATCCCCGCTTTGGCCCAGCTCTCCGATGAGGCGTGCGAGCCGGGGCTGACCCTGCTCAAAGAGCGCTGCATCGATGCAGAACGCCAGGATCGCCCCACCTTTGTACGCGAGCGTCTCGTTGGTTCCATCGCCGTCTCGCCAACCCACGGCCGGATCACCAAAGGCGATCTTCCCGTGCGCAGCGCTGCTGCGAGCCTCCTGATTGATTTCCTGCAGCCGTTCCAGGAACCACTCCGGCCGGGCCATCCCCGTTTGCGTCAGATGGAGCAGGGAGAGGTAGTCGGTGAACCCCTCCTGGAACCACACCAGCGATTCATCGGCTGCGTGCGCATACCCGCCAAGCCACTGATGGAAGAGTTCGTGCGCAACAAGGTGTCTGTAGTAGGGAGATGCAACCTCTTCCGCGCTGGCCCGCTGAATCAGCAACCCGCGCTGCATCCACTGCCCGCCGCCCTTGTCAACCATGAACACGCGCACCGGGCGATCAACCCGCCGGCCCGTGCCCGACATGTACGCGGCGGTCAGTTTTTCAACAAGCTCCACGATCGGGCCGGTCACATCCTCACCGGCCGTGAACTGGAACACCTCGATCTCGGCGCCATCGCGGCTGGTCCGTCCTGCGCGTGCGGAGCCGAAGAAATACGGCGATTCCTGAAGCCCGGCCTCCATCACATGACTCTGCGCCCCATTCGCACCTCCCGCCCATCCGCTGGCAATCCCCGCGCCCGGCGCGGTGTGGATCTCAACCTCGGTCGGCACGCGCACAACCTGATCGCCCACGACGATGCGAGCAAGCGTGTTCTCCGACAGGGCGGTCGCGTACGTCTGTTGATCCTCCATGCCCGGCACATGCCACGGCAGCAGGCCGTGACGCTGGTGGAGGCGCGAACCCACACCCGTCAGCGGAAGTGAGTATGACGCCCGCAGCGAGCCATCCCACCCTTCGGGAACATCGAACTCCCATCGACCCGGATCCCCGTCAGACATCCTGATCCCGGGCTCTCCCTCCAGGTTCCGGACGTAGAGCGCATCGACTTCGTGCCACTCGCCGAAATTCGGCAACAGCAGATGCACCTCTCTCGTGGTGGTATCCAACCCCCACGCCCTGACCTCAACGCGCAGGCTCGGATCCGCCACCCGTGCGTCACACTTCAACACATACGAAATGCCTGGCCCCGCAGCCAACGATCCCGGCCCACCCCGTCCGCCGACGCACCCGGTGATGATCGGAGCGATTGCAAGGCACACCACCCGCACCATCGTGCCTGCCCGGGCAAATAGGCTCTTGCGTGGCATGCAGGAGTGTACGGCGCGCGGGGTTCGTGGCCCGAACAAACAGCGTGCGGAGGCTCACCCTCAGCGCCGCCGATGCTCCGCCGGGGCCCGCTTGCCTCTCGCGCGATCTTGGTATCATGTCGCTCGCGTGCGATCGCCGGTCGTGGGGCCGGGGCATCCGCAATCACGAGCCGCCGGGACCGCGCCGGCACGGCTCGCGCCATCGGGTGGTCGATTTATTCAAAGCGAGGTGGGCTGTGCTTACGGTTTCTCTCCGCCGTGCGACCCTTGTCGGTGCGTTTATCGCGATGGCGTATGCACCCGTGATCGCGGCAGACATCAATGGCGAGCAGCCGGCGGGGCAGACGCCCCAGCCCGCCAAGCCCGCGATCCCGGGCAGCAACGCCAAGCTCTCGGGCGCTGAGCTCGAGGATTTCCTCGCTCCGATCGCCCTCTACCCCGACACGCTGCTGGCCAACGTGCTCGCCTCCTCGGTCTACCCCGATCAGGTCAAGGCCGCCGGAGAGCTGGTCGCCCGCAACGGCACACCAGAGCAGATCGACGCCCAGCCGTGGGAGCCTCCGGTGAAGGCCGTCGCCCGCGTGCCCGATGCGATCAAGATGATGAACCAGTACGCCGATTGGACCAAGGCCCTCGGCGAGGCGTACATCCTTCAGTCCAAGGACGTCATGGATGCCGTGCAGCGCCTGCGCTCCAGAGCCCAGGCAAACGGCGCTCTTACCACCACACCGCAGCAGACCGTCACCACCTCCGGTGACACCATCGTCATCCAGCCTGCCCAGCCCGATGTCGTCTACGTGCCGTCATACAACCCATCGGTGGTCTATGTCGACGATGACGACGATGAGTGGGTCGCGGGCGTCATTGGCTTCGGCGCGGGAATCGCGTGCGGAGCAATCCTCGCCAACATGGACTGCGACTGGCACGGCGGGTGGTGCTCCTGGGGCCACGGGGATGTCGATGTCGACATCAACAACAACTTCAACCGCAACACCAATATCAACAACATCGGAAACAACAACAATATTGGAAACCGGCGACCCGGAGATGAGGGCGGACGCTGGCAGCCCAACAAGTCCGCGATGAACCGGGACCTGGCCGCAGGCCGCGCCAGCGAGCTCTCGGGGTTCCGAGGCGCCGGCGCACAGGGCAGCTCGCGCATCCCCAACCGCGCCGCCGGCGCCAAGCCGATCGCACAGCGCCCCGCCCCGCGCCCCTCGGCCAACCGGGCCGCTGGCGGCGCTCGCCCCTCAACCGCGGGCGCCAGGCCCGCGGCCGGAGCTGCAAGACCAACGACCGCGGCCCCCCGATCCGCGACGAACGCTGCGCGGCCAACCACCCCAGCCCGCCCACCTTCGCAGTCGTTCACTCGACCCTCAAGCCCGACGACGCAGCGGCCGGCGATCCCCCCGTCCCAGCGGAGTTCAACGCCCAGCCGCTCGGCGGGCAGCAGTCCATCACGACAGCCCTCGGCGTTCAATTCCGGCAGCCGGTCTTCGGGAAGCCGATCCGCCGGTGGTCGATCCGGCGGCGGGCGCTCGGGCGGTGGAGGTGGACGAGGCGGCGGTGGGCGCGGTGGCGGCGGCAGGCGTTGAACCTATTCCACCTTCCCCCGCATCGTCTCCTCGTTGATTCACCCAACCCGTCGCCTACCCGACTGGAGAACCAGATGAACCACTCTCAACCCGCCGCAACCGTCCTTGTGGCAGGCCTCCTGCTGACCCCGGCCCTGCTGACATTCAACGCCGGATGCTCTTCTTCCGGCAGCTCCAGCAATTCCAGCAGCTCAACTTCCGGCACCGTCACCCAGCTCTCGTTCGCTTCCGCCGAGGATGCCGTCCAGGCCCTTCATTACGCGGCCGCGAACCAGGATCGCGAGTACCTGCACGAGATTTTCGGGCCCGAGATCGATGAAATCTCGTCAGGAGATGCTGCGCAAAGCGCGCGGGAACTGGCCCAGTTCGCCGCATCCATGGATCGCCGCCGTGACATCGTCCGTCATGGCGACGGCACCGCGAGCATCATCATCGGGGATCAGGGCAACGAGTTCCCTGTGCCGCTGCACCAAGTCGATGGCCGCTGGTCCTTCGACACGCTCGCCGGCGTCGAGGCGATCACCGACATGCGCATCGATTTCAACGAGACCCGCACGATCCGCTTCCTCCAGGCGCTACCCGCGGCCCAGCAGCAATACATCACCGCCGACCACAACGGCGATGGCGTGCGCGAGTACGCGAGCAAGCTCCTGAGCAGTCCCGGCAAGCACGATGGCCTCTACTGGCCCAGCGAGGGAGATGAGCCCCAGTCGCCCCTCGGCCCCTCGGTCGCCGAGGGAGATGCCGAGGCAGCGCGGCACTCGACGTACGGCTACAACGGCTATCTCTTCAAGATGCTCCCCGCTCAAGGCCCAGCCGCGCCCGGCGGCACCAAGTCCTACATGAAGAACGGCCGCCTCACCGAAGGCTTCGCGTGGCTCGCGTACCCCTCGGAATACAACGTCACCGGCGTGATGACGTTCATCGTCGGGCCGGATGGGAAGGTGTACGAGAAGGACTGCAACGAGGACTTCAACCCCGCGAGCGTGACCGCGTTCGACCCCGGCAGCGGCTGGGAGAAGATCGACGGATCTGGGAAGTCCAGCCCGAACTGGTAAGCCCCAGTTTGGAGGCGCGGGCAAGAAAGTGACCCCGATGGGATTCGAACCCATGTCACCACCGTGAAAGGGTGGTGTCCTGGACCAGGCTAGACGACGGGGCCGTCGAATGCCGCCAATATTAGGCGCGGGGCCCCGGCCCAACGGACCCCTTCTGCTCCTCCCCCCTACCGCTCCTCCCCCCTACTGCCCACTGCCTACTCCCCACTGCCCTCTCCTGAATACCCTCTCCCCCCATGTCACTCATCTGCACCGGTACCATCGGCATCGATACCGTCCACACACCCACCGGCACCGCCGAGCGAATCCTCGGCGGATCCTGCACCTACTTCTGCGCAGCCGCCTCCTTCTTCACCCCAGTCCGCATGGTCGCGGCGGTCGGCGATGACTTCCCCCCCGCCTTCCGGGATGTACTCGCCTCCTTCCCCAACGTCGACCTCCGCGGCCTCGAGACCCGCAAGGGATCCAAGACGTTCGCCTGGGGTGGCAAGTACCACCAGAATATGAACACCCGCGAGACGCTCTTCACCGACCTGGGTGTGCTCGCCGAGGCGCCCCCGCGCGTCCCCGAAGTCTTCGCCGACAGCAAGTTCGTCTTCCTCGCCAACTCCCACCCCTCCGTCCAGATGGATCTGCTCTCCCAGATCAAGGGCAAGCCCCTTGTCGTTGCCGACACGATGGACCTCTGGATCAACATCGCCAAGCCCGAACTCCTCGTCCTCCTGCGCAGGGTTGACGGCCTGGTTCTCAACTACGACGAGGCCGAACTCCTCACCGGCAAGGCCAACAGCGTCGCCGCCGCTCGCCACATCCTCGAGATGGGCCCCAGGTTCGTCATCGTCAAGAAGGGCGAGCACGGCGCCCTGCTCGCCCACCGCGATGGGATCGCCGCCCTCCCCGCGTACCCCGCCGAGATCGTCATCGACCCCACCGGCGCCGGCGATAGCTTCGCCGGCGGCATGATGGGATGGATCGCCGGCGCCCCCGAGGCCTCCAAGGAGCCCGGCGCCTTCAACACCGTCCGCAAGTCGCTGGTCGCCGGCACCGTGGTCGCCAGCTTCAACATCGAGGCCTTCAGCCTCGATCGGCTCAAGACCCTCAAGCGCGAAGAACTCGATCGCCGAATCGCCGAGTACACCGCGATGGTCCGCGTCTGACGCCGCACCCCCGCCTACCCCACCTACAGCCACCAGCCCCATGCCCGCCCGGCCACCCGAACATCCACCCTCGCCCTGAACCCCCGATCCGCCCCGCCCGTATCGTCCATACAGGGATGGAGGCTCTGGGCATGGCTCGCAGCCCGGTACTCATCGGTTGGCTCGCCGCAGGAATCATTCTCGCGCTTGTTGGCCATTGGACCTGGTCCCAATACCACCGCTGGGGCGACTGGCAGGTCGCCACGCTGCGCACATTCCCCATCTTGGTCCTCGGCATGATCGGCGCTGCCGGGTGCATTTGCATCGGCTGCGGCTGGCCGATGCGACAGGGAACCGAACCCCGTTGCGCTGCCTGCGGGCACGAGTACACCGAAGACCAATCCATCCTCCTCAACCACTGTCAGGAATGTGGCGCTCCGTGGCGATGGTTTGACGGCCGCACCACGGGCCTGCGCGCGGGCAGGCCCGGACTCGTGTGGATCGGCGTGGGGCTCCTTGCCCTCCCCATCTCAGCGCGGATCGCCGATTCGCTCGACCAGACACTCTTGCGCCCCGTCAAACCGCGCTGGGCGATGCTCAAGACGGTCCAGAGCGCCCTCCTCACCGATGCCCTCGACGACTGGAAGGAACTCCTCCGCCAGAGCTACAACGATCCGGGCCTTCGCAACGAACTCGCCAGCGCCATCATGGATCGCCGCACCCGTGGACTCCCGCTCGCTCCCGAGTTCACCGACGGTGTGCATTTCTGGGTGTTGAAGAACCAGATCTCAACGCCGATGGTGGATCGCTGGTTCGGGGAGATGTTCCAGCTGCGCGTCGAGATGCCCACGATCATGCGCGCCGGAGAGCGGGTGAAGCTCACCGCGACCGGGCGATTCATGGATGGCTGGGCCGGAGTCGCCGATGTCCCCCAGGTCTGCATCGGCGGTGTCCTCTTCGGGGATGATTACACGCCGCAACTCCGCTCGGAGAACCTCCTCCCCGCCCAGGACATGTTCACCTGGCGCACGCTCGCCAACGGCTCCGTCACCGCGCCGGACAAGCCCGGCCAGGTCAAGGCCACGTTCTCCGCGTGGCTCGTCATCGGAATGCCCGCATCCCACATCCGCTACGCGATCGATGGCGCGGTGATTCCACCCGATGGCGCCATCGTCCGCGAGTTCCGATGGACACGGACCGTCGATGTCGTCGAGGCCAGCGCTCCCGCATCCCCAGTCTCCGGCGACGAACCAGCGCCACCCGCCGCTCCGTGACAGCGGGTTCTACACTCTGGCCCCTATGGCAATCGTCGTATTTCAGCACGGCTCACACGTCGGCCCCGGCCGCTTCGGCGTCACGCTCCGGGATCACGGCTTCAAACTCGATATCCACCGCCTCGACCTGCCCACCCACGCAGGCGGCAAGAAAGTCCCCAAGGACTACGACAACGTCGAGGGTGTGCTCGCCCTCGGCGGAGAGCAGAACATCGGGGAACCTCACGAGTGGCTCAACCACGAGATGGCCTACATCAAGGGTGCTCACGAGCGCGAACTCCCCGTCATCGGCATCTGCCTGGGCGCTCAAATGATCGCCGCCGCCCTCGGCGGACAGGTTGGGCCCATGACAACCCCCGAAGTCGGCTTCGTCAACGTCAGCCTCAACACGACCGCCCAGGTCGATGTCCTCTTGTCCGGGATCGCCTGGGATTCCCCGCAGTTCAGCTCCCACGGCCACGAGATCAAGCAACTCCCCGCCGGCGCGACCCTCCTGGGCAGCTCCAAGGCCTGCAAGAACCAGGTCTTCCGCATCGGCCAGCGCACCATCGGCTTCCAGTACCACCCCGAGTGCGATCGGGCCATGATCGATGCATTCTGCTCCGAATGCACCCTCATGCCCCGCGCCGGCATCACAAAGGCCCAGATCGCCGCCCAGGCCGATGCCCACTACGAGATGTTCGCACGCCTGGCCGATCGCCTGTGCGTCAACCTCGCCACCTACCTCTTCCCGCTCGCCAAGCGCCAGGGTGCGCTCGTCGGCGCATGATGGCGAGTGAGCTCGCGATACAGGGTCGTGATCCATGATGCACCGCGTCGCCGCACCCGGCCGCCTCTGATTTGCTGCTTTGAGCTTTGCCATTTGAGCTTTCCCATGCCCTCCCGCTTCACCATCCCCGTCCCCGCCGATTTCAACCTCCCGCGCGATGCCTGCTCCTACGGCTACTTCCTGCTCTTCCCCAACAACTGGGACCCCGCCGAATCCGTCTTCACGCGCATCCTCGACCTGAAAGACGGCCCCGCAACCCTGCGCATCACACAGGCCAAGGGCGCCGGCGCGGCCCTGCGCGTCGATTCGGGCCGCACGCTCTCGGGAGTCGATCGCAACACCGCGCGGGATCAGATCACCCGCATGTTCCGCCTCGATGAAGACAAAGCGCACGCGGATCGCTTCCACGGGCTCGATCCCCGATTCAAGAAGTCCGGCCGCTTCCGCCTGATGCGCTCCCCCACGCTCTTCGAAGATGTCATCAAGACCGTCACCAGCTGCAACGTCACCTGGGGAAGCACGATCCTGATGAATCGCCGCCTCTGCGAGTGCTTTGGCCGCAGCGGCGCATTCCCCACACCCCAGAAGCTCGCCCGCACCGCCCCCGCCTTGCTCCGTGGACGATGCTCCGTCGGCTACCGAGACACCCGCATCGTCGAGCTCGCGATGCTCTTCTCCGGCAAGAAAGTGGTGACGGGCATCAAGAAGAAGGAACTGGCGCCCGTCGATGCGGCGTGGCTTGAGGATCCGGCGACCCCGGACGACCAGGTATTCGAGGCGCTCCTCGAGCTTCCCGGCATCGGCCCCTACGCCGCGGCGAACATCATGCAGCTCCTGGGGCGATACTCTCGCCTACCTCTCGACACCGAGAGCGTCCGCCACGGCAAAATGGTCCTGGGCTTCCGCGGCTCCTCCGCCCAGATCATGAAACGCGTCCACAAGCACTTCGCCCCCATGGAAGACCAGGCCTTCCGCAGCTACTGGTTCGAGCTCTGGACCTTCTACGAGGCCAAGCACGGCCCGGCATGGACTTGGCAACGCGATTCGACGGGCAAAATGTTCACGGCGGCGCAGCTCTCGAAGTAGATCCATTCGTCCACATTCCCGGCACACCGGCCCCTCGAGCACAACATCCCGTCGACGGCGCTATTACCCCGGCCACCGTTGTTTTGACAGTTGTTGCTCAGGCGGCATAGCGGACGGAGTCGGCGTGGAAGTAGCGTTTGACGATCTCGGGTTGGCGCTGCGTGCTGCGGAGGTAGGCGCGGACGCCGGTGACCATCTCGCGGCGGTCCTCCGGACGGCGGCGGCCCAGCGCGTCGGCCTTCACGTCGTGGTTCAGGAACTCGTCGGGGTTGAGGTCCGGGCTGTACGCCGGCAGCAGGAACAGCTCGATCCTCGCGGCGTTGGCCCCGAGGAACCGCCGCACCCGCGCCGACTTGTGCACGGGGTGGCCGTCCACGATCAGGAAG
>JADLBU010000030.1 GCA_020847535.1 Phycisphaerales bacterium | reverse complement strand
GCGGCCTTCGATCCTACTTGCGCTCAACGCAACGCCGGCCGGACATCGTCAGCGCCTACTTCCGTGAAGAGCACGTTCGTTACGCCGCCGCGTGAGATGTCAAAACAATACAGACCGGGGTAGTATCCTTGTCCGTTCAATTTTGCTGGTAACCTCAGGGTTCTTCCGGTACATTTAGGCGCATGGTGAACGGAAATATTCCCATTTCTTGCCTTTCCGCCTTGTGTGTTTGGGCTCCGATTGCAAATGGTCAGGCGTTCAATTTGGATGTTGGCCCCACAGATGCACCGTTGCCGGCGATTCAGTACGGCGCATCTGCCGATCAGGCTGGAATCTGGAATCGTGTGGACGGAACGCTGCGATCCTTCCTGGATGTGAATGGCATTGCCATTGACTTTCGGGGTGCTGTGAGTTCGTCGAGTTCACTTCGGAGTACTGCAGTCGCTGGACTCGATCCCGGCGACAAGGAGCTGATGGAGAGCTATCTGCTGGGAGATGTGCTCGGGCTGACAAGAGTTTCTTTTACAGGGCTGAGGCCTGGAGCATACAGAGCGTTCATCTACGCATGGCATGCTCCTGATTCTTCGGGCGGAACGCGCAGTGAGATTGAACTAGTGGAGACCTCCACCGGATTCTCTCAGGTTGTGACGACGCTTTTCGGCAGCCCTTGGTCTGGCCAAGCGGAGGGAACTACCTATGCGACGGTGAATTTCAGCGTCGTTGATAGCAGCGGGCTCTTGTTTTTCAGGCTCAAGAGCCTCGGCAACGATGAGGACAGCCCCGTCTCGGTGCTGAACGGCATCCAGATCGTACCGATCCCCGCACCAGGCCCAGCCGCGAGCATGCCCATCTTCTCGCTCATCGCGTTCCATCGCCGCCGCGGCCCGTCTCATGGTTGAACTGGTTCTCCAAGAAACCAGAAGAGAACCAAGGCACCATCGAACTCAAAAGCACAACCACCCGCCGCCACGAAGGCTGCGGGTGGTTGTCTCGCGGGAGAGATGTGGAGTGATCGCTTCTAAAGCTCAGCAGCCCGACTCGAACGCGAGCACGAACGCCACGTAGTCGTCCAGATCGACAAAGCCCGAATCATCGAAGTCGGCGTTGTCGGTCCCAGCCTCGAACGCCGCCACGAACGCCGTGAAGTCCTCGAGGTCGACGAAGCCCGAGCCGTCGAAGTCCGAGGGGCAGCCGCCGCCCGCCGACTCGATGTGGACATCGTCAAAGCCCACTTCCCAGAAGCTCGAGCTGTAGAAGGAGCCCGGGACAAAGGTCGTGAACCGCACGTCATCGATGCTCGCCAGCACGTTGGCGAACGTGCGGCCCGGCGGCAGGATCGGCTCGAACGTGTCGGGATCCTCCGCGCCCGTGCCGCCCCAGCCCGGGGGCAGCTCTTCGGAAGTCGGATCGTCGATGACGTAGGTGTACGTCACCCAGCCGTCGGCGATCTGCGGCATCCCCGCGCCAACGAAGTACACGCTGGCATCGTCGGTCCAGTTCTCCGGATCGCCGACATCGGTCAGCTGGAGCACAAGCGGGAACCAGTTCGGATCCATCGGCTCCCCGAACCAGTTGTCCAGGGCGTACATGCGCACCTTGACCGTGAAGTACGTCTGCCCCTCGACCGTGTAGTCGGTGTTCACCGGGCTGCTGGGCTCGGAATTGCTCAGCGTGATGCCCCAGAAGTCCATGTACGGCACACCGATGTACTGGTTGGTGTTCTCGTCGTAGGCGACCTCCTGGTTGCCGTTGCAGTACCAGCCCCCGAAGGTGGCGGGATGCCCGTTGAAGTCCTGCGTGTCGATGATGCCGGCCTGGGCGATCGAGCCCGCGGCGAGCAGAGTGACAAGCGAGGTGGTGATGCACGCGGTCCGGTTCATGCTCGAAACTCCCTGGTATGTGATCGCCGTGCGATCAAAGTCTGGATCTGGGGGCACCCGGTTGCGGCAAACGTTGGGTCGTCGAACCTCCCCAAGGGAGCCCGACGCACTTGTCCGGCCTGCCGAAACCACCCGTGGACGCCACCCTTTCAATCCCACATGGACCTATAGTGCCAGAGGTCGTGGTAAGTTTCAAGATAGTTTCGGGGAAACTTCCAAGATTTTTCTATTCGCCATTGCACGCCGCCCCGCCGCAGGTATCATGCCCTCCGTCCAACCCGCCTTCCGTGAGCCGTTCCACGGGGGTATCGGGACCGCATCGCCGCCCTCACCGCCCTATGAAACCCACCGAAGCCCCAACGACCGCCGTGGCAATCCGTGAAAGCCGCGACGGTACCATCGGACTCGAAAGCCGGGTGGTCGCCGTTGGGGGTGAACTCACCCGCGCCCTCCGCGATGTGATCGCCGGCGTCTCTGCGGAATCACCCGGTCCCGCCGCCCTCGCCCGCTCCCTGGGCCTCGACAAGGTGCTCGCCAGCCGCGTCCTCAAGGCCGTCCGCGCTGCCGATCCGCTCGCCGCCGCCCACCTCATGCCCGGTCCCGATCCGCTCCGCCGCCTGGTCAAGGCCGCCGGTCGCCGCGGCGCTTCCACCGACTGCGTCGATGCCGCCGACCGGGCGATCACCAGCTTCGAATCACTCATCCGTGATCAGGCGGGGGATCGCTCCACGCTCGATGCGATCCTCAGCGCCTGGATCCCCGAGGCCCGCCGCGAGTTCGAGCTCCGTCGCAAGCAGGCCGCCTTCAAGGCGATCAGCCAGCTCAAGGGTGTCCAGGCCCGCGTCGTGGTCGCCACCGTTGTCCTCTTCCCTTCTCCCGATGGGGAACACATCGATGTCGTCTGGATCAACGGCCTGATCGGTCTGCATCGCGTGCGCCCGGGCGTGGTCGTCAAGCTGACCACGCGCCGCATGGCCCCCGCCGACTCCAAGCGAAAGCCCGCGAACCTCGATGGCTTTCCCATCGACAACCCCCTCGATGCCTCCAAGCTTCCGCTGCCGGAGTTCTGCTCGAGCCCCATGCCCGCCCTCGAGGCTCGGCAGGTGGGCGAAACAGTCTTCTACACCCTCGGAGATTCGGGCTTCGGCTCGAGCGCAGCGGTCGACCTTGTGTTCGCCGAGGTCAATCGCGGAGAGCTTCCGCGTTTCGTCCCCGCAGGCTCGGGCCGCAAGGCGTACTTCTTCGCCGAGGTCACACCGCCCACCGAAGCCCTTCAGTTCGATGTCCTTCTCCACGAGGACCTCTACCGCGGACGGGATCCAATCCTCCGCATCTACGACACCAGCTTTGAAGGCGTCGCCAGCGTCAACGATCCGGCCCGCGAGATTGATCGCCTCGACATGCTCGAGGCCATCGACCCCCTCGGAATCGGCCTGACCGCCGTCCGCTCCAGCGATGTCCCCCATTACGCCGAACTGGTCCGCCGGGTCTTCGATGCCACCACCCAGGATGTCCGCCGGTTCCGCGGCTACCGCTGCCGGGTTGAGTTCCCGCTCTACGGAACCCAGGTCTGCATGGCCTTCGAAGGGGTCGAGAAGTAAGCCAGCAGGCCCTTTTCAGGGGGGCCTGGAGCCTGACCCGGCGAGGTTGCCCGGTCGGCTTGTCCCGAATCGGATCCGGTCTATCATCTTGACCCATCCCGGCCGATCGGCCGGCGGCGGTTGTTCGGAAAGGGTTCAGTCATGCCCGCAGTCTGCTTTTACACCGGCAAGAAGACCAAGTTCGGCAAGAAGCGCGCCTGGCGCGGTCAGGCGATCAAGAAGGGCGGCTTCGGTCTGAAGCCCACCGGCATCACCCGCCGGACCTTCAAGCCCAACCTCCAGTCGGTCTCGGCCGTAGTCGAGGGCTCTCCCCAGCGCATCCGCGTCTCGACGCGTGCGATCCGCCAGGGCTTGGTTGTCAAGGCTCTCAAGCGCAAGTACGGGTACACACGTCAGCAGAAGGCTGCCAAGGCGTGAGTTGATAGATCGACATCGAACGATCCAGCGCCGCCGATGAGGCGGCGTTGTTGTTTAAGGTGCTCAGATGATCGGGGGTTGTGCGCTCCGGAACAGGCGATGTTCGCAAAGGCCGTTTCTCGCCCTTCTGCGATGCCCGATCCTCGGCGGGCTCTCGCGGCGGGATCATCCGCGCGGTTGGAACCGATCCTGGCTGTCCGCAAAGTACCCATGCAACTTGACGGACACTACCCAGCGGGTTTGTGGATCTCGACGACTTCAACGAGTTTGTACGTGCGTTCGAGGCCGGTTGCTGAGCGTGATCGCCTTTGCGAATCGCGCAACTACGAAGGATTGCTCGCCGGCGTTCCATCCAACTCCGCCAGCAGATCGTTCGCGATCGCCACATCCTCCGCATCCCGCAGCGCCGGGATCGCCTCCGCCAACAGCGCCTTGGCCCGCGGCGCCTGGTGCAGATATCTCCCCGCGATCACGGCGAGGATTAGCCGCACATGCGGCGCTTCCCGATCCCGCGGATACGCCTCGATGAACCGCTCGTACGCCGCCACCGCCGAGCTGAAGTCCTGCCGCTGGAAGAAGTGGTTCGCCAGGTCCAGTTGCTGCCCCCGGCTCAGCGTCCCAGCGCCGGCGATCAGGCCGTATTTCTCGACCAACGACTTGTACGCTCCGCTCGCCTCGGCAACCTGGCCGATCGCCAGCAGCCGGCCCACTTCCGCCCGAGCCTCGGCGACCGGCTTGGCAAGCTCCGAGATCTCCGGCTCCATCCCCTTGGGTGCTTCCTTGGAGGCAAACGGCGTGTCGGTCCGCTGGTGCTGCTCCCGGTAAGCCTCCCGGATCTCCGCTCGCCGCCGAGCCTGCCGGAACAGGTGAAACAGATCAAACGTCTCGCTCTTGAGCAGCCCGCTCGCCAGCAGCGCGAGCGCGATCGAAAAGCCGAACGCATATCCGAACAGGTGCGCCCCGTACGCCACCTGCGATCCGCGATGTGATGCAGCCCCGATGATGTTCAGCAGCACCGACAGGCTCACGAACCACAGCGCCGACATGTGGATGATGCCGATCAGGAAGAAGAAAAACAGCACACGAACCTGCGTCCGCGGGAACAGCACCATGTACGCGCCCGTTACCCCCGCGATCGCCCCTGACGCACCGATCGCCGGCGCATCCGACACCAGTATGTGCCCCGCGCCCGCCCCCGCCGCCGCCGCCAGGTAGAACGCCAGGTACCCGATCCGCCCGAACCGGTCCTCGACATTGGGCCCGAACACCCACAGGAACAGCATGTTCCCCAACAGGTGCCACAGCGATGACATGTCATGCAGGAACGCGTACGTCACCAGCCGCCACGGCTGCGTGAACTCCGGCAACAGGCACCAGCGGTCCAGGATCGGCGAAATCCCCTCCTGCCCACGCTCCGAGCGGATCCCGGCGATCGCCACCGCGCAGAAGACAGCCACGTTCGCCGCGATCAGGAGATGATTGACCACCGTCGGACGAGAAAGCCCGCGGTCGGTGCCAAGGGGAATCACGCGGAGATGGTAGTGGTGGTGGGGGGCGGTGGGGGAGGGGCGTGAGGGCTTGCGGCTGCCGCCGAACCCTATCGCCGACGCCGGAAAGCCCAGGCGGTCGCAAGCATCGCCGCGGCCGGGATGCTGGGTGCAGGGACCGCGACAAGTTGCAGGCCTTGGATAATGCTGATGCCTTCGCCCGAAGGCATCAAAGAAATCGAGATTCGTCTGTTGCCGCTTGGATGGACACTCACCGGGATTTCGAGGTACGTTTCGCCTTCCACCTGCATCCCCGGCCATGTCGGAGCCTTGTAGTCGAGTCTGTAGACGCCCGAGCCCGAACCCGCGACCGTGATCTCAAAGTCTGTAACCCCAGAAGTGCCGCTGGATCCATCCAGATGTGATGACCACCCGTACACGTATAACAGATAGTCTCCGGGCATAAGCGATCGAAGGCTCACGCTGTCCGTCGAATCGCCTGCGGAAAAGTACGTGCGCATCAGCAACGAATCATTGCCTGTGGCGCCCGGGACCTCTGTATGCCCCACTCCCATTCCCGACTGAATGATGAGAGCGGAGGTCTGATTTCCATTGATATCGAACAGCGGCTGAAGAACCCCGGCATTGGTGTTCTGCCAGAATCCGGGCTGCCCAGCGCCAGCCCCGTAGCTCGATTCAGGCCCTCCAAGATTTGGGTCGCCAAAGTTCAGGTTGAACGACTGGCAAAATCCCAAAGGTGAAATCGCACACACGGGTATTGCCACGGCCAGTAGATGCGACTTTGCCACATATCTAGCATACTGATCCATCCCAGATTCCGTTGACACAACCTGCCCGCGGCTACAACTGCCGGGGCCAAGGAGTGTCGCGATGGGACGGAAGGTCTATTCCGACGAGTTCAAGAGGGCCGCGATCGAGCAGGTCAT
>JADLBU010000029.1 GCA_020847535.1 Phycisphaerales bacterium | reverse complement strand
ATGACCTGCTCGATCGCGGCCCTCTTGAACTCGTCGGAATAGACCTTCCGTCCCATCGCGACACTCCTTGGCCCCGGCAGTTGTAGCCGCGGGCAGGTTGTGTCAACGGAATCTGGGATGGATCAGTCCGGCGATCATGTTCCCACAACACATCGCCGCGCAGGACGATGACCGCTCTTGGGATGTTTCCTCAGACGCCCCTGACACTGAGCTGATGGTCATCGTTGACTACACATTGGACTACTTTGATGCTGATGAGGACAACGACGTCGACATGTTCGATGTGCTCGACTGGACGCAGCGCGGCTTCGTGCTTGCCGCGCAGTCTTCGCAGGCCGCCCTTGTGCCCGCACAGTTCACCGAGTACATGAAGCGCGTCTACGACTTCGGCACGCTCATCAATCGCCGGGACTTCAACGGAGATGGAGTGATCAATTCAAGCGATCTGAACGACTTCGATGACCAGTACGCGCTGTACTCCGGGCAGTCCAATTGCAACTGGGTCCACGGCGATGTCAACGGGGATCACCAGGTCACGTTGTCGGATGCCACCGCGTACCACTGGTGGTATGCCTTCCAGGGGGGCGTCAACCCGCCCAACGTCGCCAACCTCGGCAATGCCAATCCCGACAACGCGTTGACCAGGCCCGATTGACCGCTTTGATCTCGCGGCGGTTCCTCAATCAAAAAACAAAGCCGCCCGCGATCTCTCGCGGGCGGCTTTGGGCGACGGGGTGGTGGGTGGGTGGTGGTCCCCCGCCGCCGGGAGGTGGAAAAAAGGCACCCGATATCGCTCTCGCGAGACGGGCACCGACGCTTGCGCCCCGAGAGCAGCCGGAATCTCCGGCCGCCCGCGCGAAGCCGCCGCATCATGCGGCGATCCGCGCTCCGGGGCCGGGCCCGCATCCTTGCGAGCCCGCGTTGTTCATCGCCGGGCGTCCCTGCCCGGCGTGGATGGCCTTCGACATCCGAACCCGTGCGATCCGCTTCCTTGCGTCCCGCACGATCCGCCCCGGCCGGTGGTGGCAGGCCGGGGAATCGATCGCCACCTTCTTCAATCCCGCGCTTCCGCGTGCCCGCGCCCGCGCGGTTCTCTCTCCAACCTTCAGACGGCCCGCCCCCCCCACGCCGCCGCTACTTCCGCCCGGTGTCGGGCCCACTTGTCTGTCGCCTGGCCTCGAACTTCTCGACAAGGCCCGGAAGCCTCGCGAAACGATCCTGCTTGCCCGACTCCCACTTCGACCTGTCGCGCACTTCCAGCCTGTTGAGCGCCCCGACCACGACCACATCCGTTCCAAGACCGACCAGCTCGAGCAGGGACTTGGGAATCGTGATTCGACCCGCCGAATCCATCTCGATCCGCTCGGCCAAACCGAAGAGCTCGGCTTCCAACTCGGCCTGCTCGGCCCCGGGCGTCAGCGTCCGATCCCACCGGGCGGCCAAACTTGTGAACTCCGTCTCGCTGTACAACCGAACTATCCCGGCCGGCCACGGCACGCAGTACCACGCCCTGTCCTTGTCCGGATCCAGCTGCGAGCGATACTTGGCGGGGATCGCCAGGCGTTGCTTCGCGTCGATGGTGATGTCGGCTGAACCCGTGAAAGGCATGGGATGCGGCCTCTGAGCCGTGGACCATGGGACAGATTATCCTCCACTTTGCCACACTTTGCAACACTCTTCGACACTTCAACACACGAAATCGCATCCATCTTTCAAGAAAACCGGATTGTTCGTATTTAAATAGGTATTCTCACGCGAATTTTCCACCGGTCATGCACACCAGCGCCACATACGAGGCGCATCGATAGACTCGGCCTATCTGCCCGAGGGGTCGTTGGGGGGGAATCTCATCGACTCGCATCAACCCGGGACGAACCGGAAGCCCGTTTGCGTGTGTTGCGGTTGCTCGTGGTCGGGGAACATGAGATGCACGGTCCTGCCGAGTCTCTGATCTCGCGCGCACTGGCGATGATGCCGGGCGGGACGTACATCATCACCGCGAGCTTCGAGGGCAAGAAAGCCGGGGCCACCGTGCGGAGCGCCATGCCGTGCTCGTACGATCCGCTGCTTGTGTGCGCTGCCTCGCGCAAGGGCCACGGGATCGAGCCGATCATCCGCGACAGCCGCCACTTTGCGATCTGCCTCCTCGACGCCCAGGACAAGCTGATGGCCCGCAAGTTCTGCACGATGTCGCGCGAGGCCGATGCCTTTGATTCCCTGCCGATCGAGACGCTGATCAGCGGGGCACCGATCATCAAGCGGAGCCTGCTGGCGATCGACTGCGAGGTGGTGCGGCACTTTGACCTCGAGGCCGACCACGAGCTCTACATCGGCCGCGTGCTCGCCGCGCGGATCTACGCCCCCAACATGAATCTGTGAACCCGGAGAACGGCGGCGATACCCTTCGGTCATGGATCCCGACGATGAGGTGTGCCTGTGCTTCCACGTCTCGCTGCGGAAGATCCGCACCTACCTTGCGCGTGAGAACCCGCCGGTCGCCTCGCTCATCTCCGAGTGCCTCAGCGCCGGCACCGGCTGTCAGTGGTGCGTCCCCTTCCTCAAGCACCTGCACGCTCAGCACCAGCGCGGCGAAGTCCCCGACCTGAAAATCTCACCCGAGCGCTACACCAAGGCTCGCCTTAAATACCACGACACGAACGAGCGAGATCAAAGCGTTGTCGATGATGCGGCGCGGGATGAAAAGTAACCAAAGGGCCACAAAGCCAAACCGGCCATACCGCGCGTCTCGCCTGCCTCTTCATCACTTCGTGACTTTGTGACTTTGGACCCTTCTCCGTTCACGTCGCGATCAGATCCTGAATCGCCCGGATCAACTGCACCGGCCGGTACGGCTTCTGGATGAACCCGACCTTCGGCTCGGCGAGCAGTTGCTCGGCGGCGTTCTCCTCCGCGTAACCGCTGGTGAGCAGCACCGGGACGTTCCCGCGGATCTTGCGGAGCTCGACGAACACCTCCGGGCCTGACATCGTGGGCATGGTCATGTCCAGCAGGATGCCATCGAACTCGGCGGAGCGATCCAGCGCATGTGTGATCGCCTGCGGCCCATCGGAGATCGCCACCACCCGGAATCCCGCATCCTCCAGGCACATCCGGGCGACATCCCGCACCATCGCCTCATCATCGATCACCAGGATCGTCCCCGTGCGCGCGACGGGTTCAGGGATCGGCCGCGGCGCGGGCGCTGCCGGCGCCTGGGTGCTCGCCGCGGGGAAATAGACGCGGAAGGTGGTTCCCTTGCCCGCGGTCGATTCGATGCCGATCGCCCCGCCGTGTCTGCGGGCGATCCCCAGCACGGCGGTCAAGCCCAGCCCGCGGCCCGTGAACTTGGTGGTGAAGAACGGCTCGAAGATGCGCGAGCGGACGGCCGGATCCATGCCGCACCCGGTGTCGGAGACCTCGACGCAGATGAACAGTCCCGGCTTGGCGCACCCCTGGGTGTGCAGAGCCGCGAGCGCCTGCTCGGAGAGCTGCTCGGAGAACGTGCGCACACGGATCCCGCCGGGCTTTCCTTCGAGCGATTCGGATGCGTTGGAGAGCAGGTTCATCACGACCTGGCGGGCCTGCGTCGGGTCGGCATCGATCAGCGGCAGGTCGCTCGCCAGCTCGACCGAGACTCCCGCGGAGCGGTCGATCGAGACCTCGACAAGCTCGACCATCTCGCGCACGACGGCTGACAGATCGATCGGCTCGGGCTCGGCCTGATCCCGTCCCGCGTACGTCAAGAGCTGGCGCGTCAGATCGCTGGCGCGGGCGGCGGCCTGTTCGATGCGTGAGATGCTGCGATGGGCATCCCCATCCGAGGGAAGCTCACGGAGGGCCAGGGCGGCGTTGCCCATGATCGCCACCAGCAGGTTGTTGAAATCGTGGGCGATCCCGCCGGCCATGACACCCAGGCTCTCGAGCTTCTGGGCCTGGCGGAGCTGCTCGGCGAGCCGCTCCCGTTCCTCGGCGGCGAGACGGGACTCGGTGATGTCCATGGAGGTGCCGGCGATGTGCGTCGGCCTGCCGGACTCATCGCGCCGAACGGCAGCGCGGGAAGCGATCCAGCGCGTGCGGCCATCGGGCAGCATCACGCGGTATTCGCAGCGGTAGACGCCATCACCCCCGATCGCGGAGCGGATGGCCTGGTCGATGCGCTGGCGATCTTCGGGCGGGACGCATGACATGAGGATGTCGCTGTGGACAGGCCCGGCCTCCTGCCCGGCCTGGAAGAAGCCCATGTAGCGGGCATCCCCGTCGATCATCTTGGTGTTCAGATCCCTCGTCCACACACCCAGGTCGGCGCTCTGGACCGCGACGGTGAGGCGCTGGCGGGCCTCTTCGAGGGCGACATCGGAGAGGCGCTTGGCGGTGATGTCTCGCTGGATGCCCCAGGCGCGGACCACCTTGCCGGCCTCGATGACGCACAGGACGCGGTTCTCGAAGTACTTGGGGTTGCCGTTGATGTCGCGCTCGTGGGAGACAGCGCTGTCGATGCGGTAGCCGTTGGCGATGATCGAGCGGAGGTACTCGATGCTGTGAGGATCCTCCGGCGGCATCATCTCGGTGAGCCTTCGCCCCAGGAGCTGCTCGGCGCGTTCGAGCCCGTACATGCGGGCCATGGCGTCGTTGCACTCGGTGACCACGCCGCTGTCGTAGTAGCGTTCGACCTGCACCTCCAGCGGGAGATCGATGGGGACGGGGTTGGAGAAGTCGATGCACCAGACGCCCTCGGAGCTGTGGCGCACGAAGGACCGGTATCGCAGCTCGCTCTCGCTGAGGGCGGTCTCGGTGCGGAGCTTGCCGGTGATGTCCCGGTTGAACGAGAGAATCGCGGGCTTGCCCTGGTACTCGATCAGGCTCGACGAGACATCGACGAAGATCGTCGAGCCGTCGCGCGTCTTCTGGGCCCAGGCCGAGTCGGTGTACGAGCCGGTCGCGACCGTGCGATCGATCGCGTTGCGGCTCCCCTCGTGGCTGAAGGAGACCAGGGAGAAGTGTCTGCCGACGAACTCCTCCCGCGAGTACCCGTAGAGCTCCAGGGCCCGCTGGTTGGCGTCGAGGATCAGCTCGTCCTCGGGGCGGAAGACGACGATAGCATCGTAGGACCGGTTGAAGATCTCGCGGTAGCGCTCCTCGCTCAGCCGGACGGCCTCCGCAGCGCGGCGGATCTCCGTGACATCCACCAGCATGCACTGCCAGAGGACGCCGTCGTCGACGGGGACGGCGATACAGCGCGAATGAAGCACGCGGTATTCACCGGCGCGGCTCCTGAGGCGGAACTCGATCTCGAAGCGGTCCCGGTCGGCGCGGGCACGATCGACCTCGGCGTCGTAGGCCTCGACATCGTCGGGATGAATGTACGGGCGGATGGTGTCCCGGTAGTCGTGCCCGATGCGCAGCCAGGGGAAGATCTCCTGCCACTCGTGCTCGCGCGAGTTGACGACGCGCAGCTCGGGCTTGCCGGAGGGGGCCACGAAGTAGGAGAATACCAGGGCGGGAATGTTCTCGACGATCGCGCGGTACCGCGCCTCGCTCTGCTTGACCGCATCGGCGGCGGCGCGCTGCGTCGTCGTATCGATGATGTAACCTTCGTACCGGATGACCTTGCCGGCCGAGTCCCGCACGATCGTCGTGTAGTCGGCCAGCCAGAGCCACCGCCCGTCGGCGGCCTTCATCCGGTACTCGAGGAACAGGTGTGAATCCCCCGACTCGGAGGCGGACTTGAGCAGCTCCGCGATCCGAGCCAGGTCATCGGGATGCATGATGTCGGCGTTGTGGACGCGGCCGGCGAGAAAGTCGTCGGCCGAGTAGCCAAACTGCCTCACGTTCTCAGAGACGTAGTCAACGGTACGCTCCGCGCCCGTACGCCAGCGGTACGCAACCACAGGGCCCGCGAGGAAGAACCCGCGCTCGCGCTCCACGGCCTCGCGGGCGCGCTTCGAGGCGGTGATATCCCGGAAGATCGCCTGCATCAGCGTGCGACCGGCGAAGGTGATGGGGCGCACGCGGCAGCGGACATCCAGCGTGCGGCCGTCTGCGGTCTTGACCTTGCTGTCAAAGTCGCCAGAGAGGGTCGCCAGCACGCGCCCCACTTCCTCCTGGTGCTGCGGATCATCCCACTCGCCGCACCATTTCTCCGCGGGCAGCCCGGCGAGCTCCTCGCGGCTGCGGCCCAGCAGGTTCGCCATCGCGGTGTTGGCCTCGATGCAGGCAACCGTCTGGGGATCGACGAGCATCACGCCGTCGGGTGATTCATCGAACAGGACGCGGAACCTCGCCTCGCTGGCGCCCAGCGCTGCGGTCCGGTGGACGAGCCTGCGCTGGGCGATCGCGTACGCGCCCACGGCCAGCAGCGCCGCCGATCCGATCCCCGAAGCCGTCCACACCGCCTGGTTGCGGGTGAACATCGGAGGCGCTGCACGCGGCTGCAGGTCGCCCACCCACCGATCGTACAGGGCATCGAACCGGCCATTGTCACGCAGGATCGCCAGGCCGCTGTCAAGGTCGGCGGCGAGCGTGTTGTTCCGGGGTGTGGTCGCCATCGCGAACGATCGCCACAGCCGCGGATCGTCAATCGGATACTCGACCAGGCCCTCGACCTTGTATTGCTTGACCCCGACCCGGCCGGAGATCTGCGTGGTGATCACGTAATCGCTCTCGCCGGATGCAACGCTCCTGAGCGTGTCCTTCAGCGTGCCCTTGTCGATGAAGGGCATGTCGTGTTCGAGGCACCATTGATGCCCGATCCCGCCGCCTGCGACTACCACGCGGCCCTTGCGCAGGTTCTCTTCGGTCGCCGATTCAAGCGTGCCGGGTCGCGCGTACACCGCGCCGCGCGCCACCAGAAGCTGCCCGGTGAATGCGAACTTCTGCAGACGCTCCTCGATGATCGAGATCGCCGAGATGACATCAATCTCCCCGGAGATCAGAGCGTCGGATTCAATGTTGGGCACCGGCGGCAGTTGCTTGAACTCCACCGTGAAGCCCATGGCCTCCGCCGCCTCCTTGGCGATCTGCTTTGCGAAACCATCGACCCCGTCGGGCGTGACCGTCAGCAGCCCGCGAGCATGATCCGGCACCGGAAGCCCGATGACGATGTGGTTCTTGTGAAACCGGTGTTGAATGGGTCGGCCCTGGGCCGCCGGCTGCATGGGCGCTGCGGGGCCGGCCGCGAGCAGCACGCCGGCGGGGATCCCGGCGATAACGAACATGATCGCCAGCCGCGCGATGATCCCCAGCGCACGCCGCAGCGCTGCGGAGCTGCACCCGCTTACCCCCCGATATTGCTCCCGGATCCTCACCACCGCCGCGATCTCCTGCGCCCCACCCGGCAGACTGCCGGATGCCACTCCTTTGGCAATCCCACCTTACCGGATACGGGCCAGAAATACGACCCTAACCCTGCATAAGTGGATTCCCCCTCTTGGGGCATTTTCTCGGGGTGCATTCCCCACGCGATCGAGCTAACCTATCGCTCTTTTCAGCATACCAGGGCCGCGCCCGACGGGTCGCCCGCCCACGCCATTTGCCAAGGAATCATCGACCATGCCAACCGCCATCACCATGTCCGCCGGTCGCCTCAGCGTGCCCAACGATCCCATCCTCCCCTTCATCGAGGGCGATGGCACCGGCCCCGACATCTGGCGAGCCTCCGTACGCGTCTTCGATGCCGCCGTTGAGAAGGCTTACAAAGGAACCCGCAAGATCCATTGGCAGGAAGTGCTCGCGGGTGAGAAAGCCTTTAACAAGACCGGTAACTGGCTCCCCGAAGAAACCCTGACCGCGTTCCGCCAGTACCTCGTCGGCATCAAGGGCCCCCTGACCACCCCCGTCGGCGGCGGCATCCGCTCCCTCAACGTCGCCCTCCGCCAGATGCTCGACCTCTACGTCTGCCTCCGCCCCGTCCGCTGGTTCAAGGGTGTACCCAGCCCCGTCAAGCGGCCCCAGGACTGCGACATGGTGATCTTCCGCGAGAACACCGAAGATATTTACGCCGGCATCGAGTACGCCGCAGCCTCCCCGGAAGCCGCCAAGATCCTCGAGTTCTTCCAGGCCAACTTCCCCAAGGACTTTTCCAAGGTCCGCTTCGGCACCAAGAAAGCCGGCGATGACTGGCAGAAGGCCCTCGAAGGCATCGGCGCACCCGCACGCGACAACGCCCTCATGTGCGGCATCGGCATCAAGCCCGTCAGCTACCTCGGCACCGAACGCCTCGTCCACTCCGCAATCGCCTACGCCCTCAAGGAAAAACGCCGCAGCATCACCCTCGTCCACAAAGGCAACATCATGAAGTTCACCGAGGGCGCCTTCAAGGACTGGGGCTACAAGGTCGCCGTCGATTTCTTCCGCAACCAGGTCGTCACCGAACGCGAATCCTGGATCCTCGGCAACAAGGAAGCCAACGCCGACATCACACCCGAAGCCAACGCCAAGATGATCGATCCCGGCTTCGACATGATGACCCCCGACCAGCAGAAGAAGATCGTCGCCGAGGTCCAGACCGTCCTCAAGCTCGTCCCCACCCACGGCCCCGACTCTACAGGCCAGTCCAAGTGGAAGAAGATGCTCCTCATCAAGGACTCGATCGCCGACATCACCCTTCAGCAGGTCCTCACCCGGCCCAAGGATTTCGATGTGATCGCCTGCATGAACCTCAACGGCGATTACCTCTCCGATGCGCTCGCCGCACAGATCGGCGGCATCGGGATCGCCCCCGGCGCCAACATCAACTACGTCACCGGCCACGCGATCTTCGAAGCCACGCACGGCACCGCCCCCAAGTACGCAAACCTCGACCAGGTCAACCCCGGATCGGTCATCCTCTCCGGCGAGATGATGCTCCGCTACATGGGCTGGCCCGAAGCCGCCGACCTCATCATCAAGGGCATGGATGGCGCCATCTCCGCCAAGACCGTCACCTACGACTTCGAACGCTTGATGAAGGCCGAAGGCGATACCAACGTCACCAAGGTCAAGTGCTCCGGGTTCGCCGATGCCATCATCAAGCACATGAACTGAGAAGGCACTGGGCATCGGGCACTGGGCACTGGTGAAGAACAAGCACCGACCCCACACACACCACCGCCATCAACCGCAATCCCCCCCACCGCCCGTGCCTCCACGGGCGGTTTCTCTTTACCTCCCCCTCAGTGCCTGACCTGCCCCCCAAATCCTGATCCAGCACCTATGAGAGTCCCGCCGGCTGCCGGTGGCGGCCAGGAGACTCTCGACGCTGAAGCGGACCAGATAGACACCGGAACAGATCGTGAACAAGCTGTGTGAGTCCGACGCGATGCTGGCGGCGGGGCGTGAGATCGCCCAGGTCGTGCAGGCGTTGGGCGTGAGCGAGCAGACGTTGCACCGCTGGCAGATGTATTGTGGGCAAGCGCGATTTGGACCGTATCGGAACATCAAGCAGATCATCCGGTCGGGAGATCGCTTGGGAGCTAGGGTTCTGAACCGTGCTGGACTAGACCTCGCTGGTAAACCGTGGTACACAATTCACTCAAGTGTCAACCGCCCCCGGCACCTCGCTGCCCTTTGGGCCAAGACACGCTAGCCGATTGCGGAAACCTGAACATGCCATCATTCGACATCACCTCACGCGTCAACTTCGCCGAGCTCGACAACGCGATCAACAACACGCATAAGGCGATCGCCAACCGATTCGACTTCCGCGGCAAGCCCGTCGAGATCACGCTCGATCGCAAGGAAAAGACGCTGAAGGTGATCGCCGAGGATGATGGCAAGCTCAAGGGCGTTCGCGAGATGTTCGAGACGGCCGTCGTCAAGCGCGGGATCAAGCTCAAGACGTTCAACTGGGGCGAGATCGAGCCCGGGCTCGCCGGCAAATCCAAGTGCCAGGCCAAGATCGCCGATGGCATCGAGCAGGACAAGGCCAAGCAGATCGTCAAGCTCATCAAGGAATCGGGGATGAAGGTCCAGGCCTCCATCCAGGGTGAAGAGCTGCGGGTCACCGGCAAGAAGATCGATGACCTCCAGTCCGTAATGAAGATGCTCGATGGCGCGGGGCTGGATCTGCCGCTGCAGTATGTGAATTTGAAGAGTTGAAGTGACGGAGTGACGGAGATTCAGGCAGTGTCGTGAAGTCTCCATTGCGGGCGCTGGCGATAGGCGAGCCAGCGCCAGATCCACTCCATCGGGCCGTACGCGAACCACTTGAGCCAGAGGGTGCTGAAGATGACCTGGGCGAGCCAGATGCCCAGGGCGAGCACGACCAGTTGCCAGCGCGAGAACTCTCCGAGCATGGCGAACCCGGCGCCGGTGAAGATGAAGAGGCAGATGACGGACTGGGCGAGGTAGTTGGTGAGGGGCATGCGTCCGGCGGCGGCGATCGCTTGCATGAAGAATCTGAGGATTCCCGCGCGGGCGATCAGCATGACGATGCTGAGGTAGGCAAGCGCGAGCAGGAGGCGTTGCGTGGGGTATGACCAGGCAGCGCCATCGGCGTAAGACCCGACCATATCAATGTCGAACCCGGAGTTGCTCCAGGCAAGCATGTCGCGGCCGGCGATCATCCAGCCCAGGGGGAGGCAGACCAGGGCGGTGATGAGGTAGAACCGTGTGGATCGGCGGCCGGTGATGACACCCGCGTTCGCGAACGCGATGCCCAGGAGCATCATCGGGATCACATCCGAATCCATGTAGAGTGGCGCGCTGTTCCACTTTGTGCAGACCGATGCGGTCTCGAAGATCGCCGAGAAATACCCGGCCTTGCGGGCCTCGGCTTCCTTCTTGATCTTCTCGGCTAACGCTTGCTGTTCTTTGCGGCGTTCACCGTGGGCGATCAGCTTCTCGTAATCCTTGTCCCTGAGCTGGTGCCCGGCGGCGAACGCGGCCTGGATCGACCAGATCTCTCGCTGCTTGCGTACTGCCTTCTCATGTCCGAGGGCGTGCATCCCAATGCCGCTGAGCAGGATCACGGAGGCCGCGATGATGATCGCACGGGGCTTGAGTCGGCGCAGCGGGTAGAGGATGAGGCCGGTGACTCCGTACCAGTAGAGGATGTCCCCGAACCAGCCGAGCACGTAGCCATCGATGATTCCGAAGAGCATGAGCCACAGCATGCGGCGGTAGTAGATGTCGGCGGTCCGGGCGCGACCCTCGGGTCCGGCGGACTCGGCACGTCGCGTCAGCAGGACAGCGCCAGCGCCGAAAAGCATGCTGAAGAGGGCTCGCATCTTGCCATCCCAGAGCACACCGGAGAGGAACCACGCCCACCAATCGAGGCCCTCTATGCCGCCGGACAGGTTGGGGTGCTTGGCCGCCTGGTGCGGCAGGCCGAAAAGCGGGATGTTCATGAACAGGATGCCCAGCAGCACCAGGCCGCGCAGGACATCGATAGACTCGATGCGCTGGTTGATCGGCGTCGGCGCGGGCTCCGATGCGGCGCTGTCGCCCGGCGACATGTGGCTGGCACCGTTCATGCGCGGGAAGTGCCCTTCGTACGCGATCGCCGATCCAAGCCCAGCCTCCCACGGCCGGGTCGCGAGCGAGCGGGCAGTATATGTGTCATACAGATTCTCGCTCAGAGCCAGGTAGAAGGTGCAGATACAGGCGGAACGCCAGAGCCACGAGAGCCTGTAGATGAGCAAGGATCCGTCTCATCGCCGCTCTCAAAGAGAAGAACGGCTGACACGATGTCAGCCGTTCCTCAGTCGTATCGAGTTGTGCTTCAACCACTCAGCGGCGGCGGCGGAGCATCGCCAGTGGGGCGAGCAGGGCCAGCGTTCCGGCGGAGGGGACCGCGGTGATCGACATCGAGTCGAAGTTGATCCACATCGGATCCATGCCGCCATCGTCCATCGAGAAGTAGAAGCTGGTCAGGCCGTCGTAGGCGTGAGTGCCGACGGCGCCGGCGATGTCGAGGCTGGAGAGCAGATCGCCCTCGTAGCCGACGGCGAAGTGGCAGCCGAGCTGGCCGAAGAAGCCGGCCTCGGTGGTGGGGAGCGGAACATCCCAGGCGGTGCCGGTGGAGAGGAAGAAGCCATCGACCGCCGGATCGTTGTTGCGGAGGACGAACATGGGGATCTGGCCGTCGGGGAAGGGGTTCTGGAGGCCGATGGAGACCGTATCGAACGTGGCGGTGAACGAGTCCTTGTCGATGAAGTAGCCGCGCGTGGGCAGGCCGTCGGGATCGTTCATGTAGGCGCCCGAATCCAGCAGGAAGGACCAGGTCACCGGGGCGCCGGCCGTGATGATCGCTCTGTCGATGGCGCTGCCACGGATCTGGTTGTACTCGACGGTGCCGTTGATCTCGACCTGATAGGTGCCAGCGCTGGCGATCCCAGCCAGCATGGAAACCACCGCAACCGCAATGCTCTTGTTCATTCTTTCTCCTTGGGATGACCTCGCCACCAGCGAGGGGCGGAGTTGTAGATCGGCGGGAGTCGAACTGCAAGGATACCTATGAAATTTTCTCTAGAGAAACAGTTATCGGGGTATTCACCGGGTTCTTGAGTGTCCAAAGATCGAACATACTGCTAACCAAATGGCTTAGGGACGCTCGCCGATGTCGATGATCGAGCAGGCGAGGATCGGGTGGATGCCGGCCTGCCGGGCTGCTTCGAGAACCTCCGGGGACTCAGAGCCGGGGTTGAGCCAGATCTGAGCGACATCGCCGCGAGCCGCGAGTTGGGGCATCAGTGAGGCTCCGACGGCGGGGGGGACGTAGAGGGTGGCGCGGTCGATGGGTCCTGGAACCTCGGAGATCGAGTGGTAGCAGCGGAGGCCTTCGACGGTGTCCTCTTTGGGATTGACGGGCAGGACTTCGTGGCCGCGACGCAGGTGGGCGCGGATGCTCTTGTTGCCGAACTTGAGAGGGTTGCTGGAAGCCCCGATGACCATGACGCGCATGCGCACCTCCGGGTTGTTCTGATGATTCGCAGAATGTGGCGCGGGAGCGCTGGATCGTCGGGGCTTTGCGGTCCTTGAGGCTCATGGATGCGCGGCACCTTGCCTGTGAAGGGGTGGCGAGAGATCGCGCAGCTTGTCCGTTGCCCACCCGTTGCTCACGCGTGGCTCACGCGTAGTTGGGGGTGGGATCGCTTCAGATGAAGGGCGGGTGAGGTGGCGATGCCGATTCCGCACCGCTTCATCCGGGGTCATCAGGAGCGCTGACAGCGATCAGCTACAGTCGCACGACCAGCCGGGATCACATTATCAAGGAACACTCCCATGCCTCCCATCGAGGTCGGCCAGCTTGCTCCGGAGTTTGCGCTCAAGGACCAGTCGGGCAAGACTCGCTCGTTGTCGGACTATCGCGGGCGGATCGTGGTGATCTACTTCTATCCGGAGGATGACACTCCGCTATGCACGACGCAGGCGTGCCAGTTCCGGGATCATCACCCGGATTTCGTGAAGGTGAAGGCGGCGATCCTGGGTGTGAGCCCGCAGGATGTGGAATCGCACCTGGCGTTTGCGCGGCACCACGCGCTGCCGTTTCCGCTGCTTGCGGATGTGCCGGATGCATCGGGATCGCCGGGGATGTGCGTGCGGTACGGGGTGTGGCGCGAGAAGAACATGTACGGCAAGAAGGTGGTCGGGATGGTGCGGACGACGTACCTGATCGATGCCCAGGGCAGGGTGGCTCGGCGATGGGACAGCGTGAAGACGCCGCGGCACTCGGAGACTGTGCTCGCCGCAGCGCTGGCGCTGCATCGCGGGGAGCGTCTGACGGTGATGGGCAAGCCCAAGGCGATCAAGCGCGACCGGCATCCCCGGCAGAAGACTCGGACGCAGGGTGGTCATAGGGGGTACTCTGGCGTGCCCACGAGCAAGGGGAAGAAGACACGGCAGAAGGCGATCGGGGAGCATGAGCGATCGCAGACGCGGCGACGGAGTGCGGGCGTCAAATGAAACGCAGCGAGATCGACTCATGTTGCACAACGGTGCCGGCGAAGTACTCACGGAGCTGGTTCGCGAGCGTCGGAGAATGAGGTAGGAGGAGAAGCCCCCTCCGCTCGCATTTTCGGCACCTCCCCCGGAGTACTGGGGGAGGAAGGACCAGACAGCGACCGCAGCAGATGTGGGATGGATGAAAAAGCAACGCCGGCTTTCGCCGGCGCTGGATGAGATCATCGTGGATTGTGCGAAGCGGAATCGCGGTTACTTGCCGCCGCCATCCTTACCACCACCCCCACTCCCCCCACCACCACCTCCGCCCGGGCCACCTGGGCCGCCGGGGCCACCACCGCCCGGTCCGCCGCGGCCGCCGCGACCCATGGAGGATTCGAACTTCTTGAGCTGCTCTTCGGAGAGGACTTTCTTGAGGGAATCGGTGAGCTGCTGGCGCGACTCCTGCATGAGCTTGAGGACGGCATCGCGATCCCCGGACTGGACCTGCTCGCGCATCTTGCCCTGGGCGGCGATGTAGGATTCGACGGCGTTGAGTGCCTCCTGCTGCTTGGGGGCCTCGAGCTTGAACTCGCCGATGGCATCGGCCATGGTGTCCCACTGGCGGCTGAAGGAGCCGAGCGAGGCGGTGGCCTTGGCGGCATGATCGGCGCCGATCACGGCGGCGAGCGACTTCTCGAGTTTCTCACGCTCGGCCTTGTTGGCCTCCTCGAGCGCCCTGCGCATGTCTCGAGCGCCGCCACCTGCATCGCCGGGCGATGCATCGGGATTGCTGCGCAGTTTCTCGACGGCGGCTTCCTGGCTCTCTCGGGCCGCGGTGTAGGCCTTGACGACATCGGCGACCTTGGCATCCTCGACGCCCAAGTGCTTGGCGACCGCGGTTGCCTGGAGTGCCCAAGCGGCCTTGGCCTTCTCGGGGGAGAGTTGTCCGCGTCCGCCGCCGGGCTGACGGGGGGGCGGCGGCTGGTCTCCGGGCTGGCCTGGCGGGGGGGCGGGTTGGGGAGCCGGCTGGGGCGCCTGATTCTGACCCAACGCCGAGAGGCTCGCCGCCCCGATCGCCACGCACCCGACAATCACCTTCACGCTGCGCATGTGCAACTCCAGAGAAACCAATGCTCCCGCCGCCCTCGACACGCGGCGGCTTCAGCCGCCGTGGGGATGGCACAACGATCTATCGGCCGAAGTATTGCCCCTCCTAGACCGCCCGGCGGTTTGGGGATCAACGGAGGTTATTTGGGCTGCTCGCGGGCGGTCTTGAGCTGGTCCCGGGACTTGGGAACCTCGCCGGCAAGCCAGTCCTTGGGGCCCCAGGCATTGAGACCCGAGGGGCCGGCAAACGGAACCATCTCGACCTCCATTTCAGGCAGTCGCATCCGGTAGGCCTGATTCAGAGCGTCGTGGATGAGGATCCAGGACTCGGCGTTCTGCGCCTGGGTGGTGGTCAAGGTTGCGCTGCCCAGGTAGGCGTAGGAGGCGTGGGTCCGCAGCCAGTCGGCGAGCACTTGGGGATCGGAGGATGCGGGGATCTGCGCGACGGTCTCATCCTGCGGAGACAGGTAGATCGCAGCACGAGCCGCGGGCTTGGAGAATTCGAGGATGTCGGGTGCGTACGACAACGTCGCGGCAAGGTCCGGGGGCAGTTGGCCATCTTGCGCGCGGGCGTACGCGGCGATCGCCGCGGAGATCCGTCGGATATCGCGGGCGGCGTGGACCCAGTCGGGGAGCTTGCCGTCGGTGCGGATCGCATCGATGGTGCGCCGGGATTCGCGGATGATCCAATCGGCGTACGCACGTGGGCGGTTGGCAGCGCTGCCTGAGAGCGTGACGAGGTCAGGATCGCCGTGAGCAGCATTGGTCTGTGACTCCGCGGGGCTCTCCGTTGAGCTCTCGGTTCGCCACGGGGGCGGAACGCGATCGGCCGATGCTAAATCACTGCGCCGCATGGGCCGGTTCGATGCATGGTACCAGACGACACGGATGTCTTGCGTGCTCTGCAAAGGTGACCGAATGACCTCGTAACGAATGGGATGGGCGGGGGAGATAGACTTCCCCGTCATGAGCCAAGGGAACAACACGCCCGAGTCGGTTCCCTCGCCGCCTTCCATCGATAGCGCGTTGCCGGCATCGGTGGTGTGGCAGGCGCTTGTGAGGGAGCCCACGACCGGTGTGGCGATCGTCACGCTCCAAGGCCAGAACCTGTGGCTTAATGAACAAGCCGCTCGCATCTTTTTCGGACCAAACGCCAAGGCAGAGGACTACATTGGCAAGTTCTGGCGTGACATGCACGATCCGCGATGGATCAACGAGCGGGTGGCGATCATGCAGAACGTGCTGGACACCGGGCGTCCGGTGATGCTGCGGACGATCTGGCGCGGGCGTCAGCAGGTGACTTGGATTCACCACATCGACCCCGAGCCCGAAGACACCATGGGCGATGGCGAAGGCCCGCCGGGCACGATGCCCGACCGCTTCCTGACGATCACACACCGCGTGGGCGGGGATTGGGAGGCCGATGCGGTTCTCGACGGCCCGGTCGCGGTGGTCGAGTCGGAGGTCATGGAGCTGGGTCCGTTGGACATCCTGAGCCCGCGCGAGCTGGAGGTGCTCGCCCTGATCGGTCAGGGCCTGAGCCTGAAGGAGATCGCCCGGACGCTCCATCGGTCCTACAAGACCATCGAGAATCATCGCGGGTCGATCGGCAAGAAGCTGCACCTGGATGACCGCGTCAAGCTCGCGGAGATCGCCAGCCGTGCCGGCTTGACGCTCGCCGATGCCGAGCGGACCCGGATCGAGAAGCCTGAATCCGTCTGACAGACAGGCTCGCCCGGTTCGCGAGTGCGCGGTTGGCTACAACATCGCACAATCCGGCTTTCCCGGCCGCGGTCCTTCGGGATCCGCGGGCCGAGTCCCTGTCTGCACGGGAGCACCATCACATGCCGCATCTTCACTCGATCGTCATCCTTGGATTCTGCGCTTCGCTCGCCAGCGCCGATCTCCGGATCGTCAACCCGCGCTGCGAGTACGGGAGCGACCCGGTCGGGATCGATGTCGCCCGGCCGCGGCTGAGCTGGGTGCTGGAATCCGATGCGCGGGGGACGCAGCAGGCGGCCTATCGCATCATGGTCGCCAGCGCTCCTGAGAAGCTCACCGAGGGCTCGGCGGACCTTTGGGACAGCGGCGCGGTGCGCTCGGACCAGTCGATCCATGTCGAGTACGGGGGCAAGGCGCTGGCGGCGCGGCAGCGGGCGTACTGGCGGGTGCAGGTGTGGAGCAACCGGGACGAGACGGCGAGCGGGCCGGTGGGGATGTGGGAGATGGGGTTGACCGAGGGTGGGCCGACGGGCAAGTGGATCTGGCTGGCGCCGGTCGATGGGCGGCAGCCGAGCCCGCTGGTGGGCGCGAAGTGGATCTGGTTCCCCGAGGGAGATCCCGTGAAATCAGCACCGCAGGCCGAGCGATTTTTCCGGCGCGACATCGCGGTCCCGCAGGGGGATGCGATCACTTCGGCGGAAGTCCAGATGACCGCCGATGACCAGTTCGAGCTGTTCATCAACGGCAAGTCGGCCGGTGGGAGCGATGGGCAGCAGGATGCGTGGCGTCGGATGCGCACGCTGGATGTCTCGGGGCTGTTGCAACCGGGCAACAACGCGCTGGCGATCAAGTGCAGGAACGATAAGGATGCCGCGGGGCTGCTCCTCGGGGGCCGCATCGCGCTGGCATCGGGCAAGGTGATCGAGATCAAGTCCGACGGCGGGTGGAATACATCGCAGAAGATCGCCGATGGCTGGATGACCGCGCCGACCGATGGGACATGGGGGGCCGCGAAGGAGATCGCAGCGCTTGACAAGGGGCCGTGGGGCAGGATCAGCCCGGAGCCGCCGCTGGGGCTGTCTCCGTACATGCGCAAGGAGATCGCGCTGGACAAGCCGATCAAGTCGGCGCGGCTGTACGCGACCGCGCTGGGGGTGTACGAGTTCCACATCAACGGCCAGCGCATCGGGAACGATGTCTTCAACCCGGGGTGGACCGATTTCAACCAGCGGATCCAGTATCACACGTACGACGTCACCAAGGCGCTGCGGCAGGGCAAGAACGCGCTGGGGGTCATCGTCGGGGATGGGTGGTACGCGGGGCACGTGGGCCTGGTGGGGCCGCATCGGTACGGAAAACTCGCGGCGGCGGCAGCGCAGCTTGATGTGGAGTTCGAGGATGGCTCGCGGGTGACGGTGATCACCGATGAATCGTGGCGCGGCAGCGAGGGTCCGATCCTGCAGTCGGACATGCTGATGGGGGAGACGTACGACGCCCGCAAGGAGCTGACGGGCTGGGACAAGGCCGGTTACAGCGATTCATCGTGGCGGCAGGTGGGCGTGGGCAATCCAGGCCCCTCCGGCAGCCGGGCGCGGCTGGTCGCCGCGTGCGATGAACCCGTGCGCGAGGTGATCGAACTGACGACCCGAACCATCACCGAGCCCGTGCCGGGCCACTACATCTTCGACCTTGGTCAGAACATGGTCGGGTGGGCGCGGCTGAAGGTGAAGGGCAAGGCCGGCGACACCGTGACGATGCGGTTTGTCGAGATGCTCAACCCCGACGGCACGATCTACACAACCAACCTCCGCGGGGCCAAGCAGACCGACCGCTACACGCTCAAGGGGGGCGGTGAGGAGATCTACGAGCCGAAGTTCACGTTCCACGGCTTCCGGTACGTCGAGGTAACGGGGTACTCGGGCAAGCCGAGCTCGGATGCGATCACGGGGATCGTGACCCAGAGCGACACGCCGGTCTCGGGCGCGTTTGAGTGCTCGGATCCGCGCATCAACCAGCTCCAGCGCAACATCGTGTGGGGCCAGCGGGGCAACTTCCTTTCGGTGCCGACCGACTGCCCGCAACGCGATGAGCGCCTGGGATGGACGGGGGATGCCCAGATCTTCATTCGCACGGCGACCTTCAACATGGATGTCTCGCGGTTCTTCACCAAGTGGTGCCGGGACCTGGTCGAGGCCCAGCGCGATGGGGCGTTCACCGATGTCGCGCCCGGGGTCGCCGCCGGCCAGGGCACGGCCGCGTGGGGGGATGCGGGCGTCATCTGCCCGTGGACGATTTATCGCGTCTATGGAGACACGCGGATCCTGCATGAGCACTACGACGCGGGCGTCAAGTGGATCGACTACCTGCTCAAGCACAGCAAGGATCTGCTCCGCCCGGCCGAGGGGTACGGGGACTGGATCTCGATCGGGGCCGACACACCCAAGGACGTGCTCGCGACGGCGTATTTCGCCGAAAGCACGCGCATCATGGCGAGCTGGGCGGCGGTGATCGGCAAGACCGAGGATGCAGAGAAGTACCGGGAGCTGCTGGATCGAATCAAGGCGGCGTTCAACACGGCGTATGTGTCGGCGGATGCGAAGATCAAGGGCCAGACGCAGACGTGCTACGTGCTGGCGCTGGCGTTTGACCTTCTGCCCGAGGAGAAGCGAGAGGCGGCGGCCAAGCACCTGCTCGCCGACATCGCCGCCAAGGGCGACCACCTCTCAACGGGCTTCGTAGGCGTGGGGCATCTGCTGCCGACGCTTACGCGGGCGGGTTTCACCGACATCGCGTACAAGCTGCTGATGCAAGACACGTTCCCGGGCTGGCTGTACAGCGTGAAGAACGGTGCGACGACGATCTGGGAGCGCTGGGATGGCTGGACGAAGGAGAAGGGTTTCCAGGATCCGGGGATGAACTCGTTCAACCACTACTCGCTGGGCTCGGTGGGCGAGTGGATGTACGGCAACGTGCTGGGAATCGAGATGGACCCGCACGCACCGGCGTTCAAGAAGTCGGTGATCCACCCGCGTGTCGGCGGCGGGCTGACGTGGTCCAAGGGCCATTACGATTCGATGTACGGCCGAATCGCATCATCGTGGAAGCAGGATGGCGGGAGTTTCCAGTTGGATGTCACGATCCCGGCGAACACAACGGCGACCGTGGTGCTGCCGGCGGGCAAGAGCACGGTTGAGAGCGGCAAGAAGCTGGAAGAGGCGAGCGGTGTGCGGATCGTTCGGCAGAACGACCGGGAGCAATACCTGGAGGTTCAGCCGGGCAAGTACTCGTTCACGGTGAAGTAGCTCACCGCGAGCCGGGAACATTGAGTTCATACGTGGTCTCCGGCGTGTTGCCCCGCACGGGCTGCGTCGAACGCCACGAGCACCACCTTCGGGGTGCGGGCGAGTTGGGGGATGGCAACCGGGGGTGTCGCTCTCGGGGCCTCGCTCCACGCCCCGGCTATGTACGACCAGCCCTGTCGGGCTGAAGAGAGAAACAATCGCGGCAATCACCCGGCCGAAGCACCCGCGCCCATGGCCGAGGATCCAAACACTTACGGCAGGAAGCGATCCCGTTCAACGGGAGTGGGGAGTTTGCACGAATCGGCGGGGCCGAACCAGGCGATCCGGCGCTTGGCGATCGAGCGGTAGATGCGGTCCCGGATGAAGCGCGGGAAGAGTCTTCCGAGGGTTGCGAGCGAGGCCCAGAGGCCTCCGGTGTAGCGCATCGCGCGGAGGGCAGCCTCGCTGCGCGTGTGCAAGCCATCGGCATCGAGCAGGACCATGGTGTCCAGGCTCATCGGCTTGTCGGGGATCTGCACGCCCGCGTAGGTGGCGCCTTGGAGCGGGGCAAATCGCAGGATGCCGCGGCGATCGCGATCCAGGCACCAGCGGACGCTGGCTGCGCAGAGGCCGCAGTCGCCGTCATAGAAGAGGACCGGGTTTGCGGGTGCGGCGATCGCCATCGGCGTTCCTGGTGGAATCGTAGGTGCGATGGGATTCCTCTACCGGTTGTACGGGTATTCGTTGATCCAGCGGAATCCGCGATTCTTGAGCTGGAAGCTGTCGAGCGGAATGCGCTTGAGCTTGATCTCGACGGGTTCCTCACCCATCTTGCCTTCCAGCGTGAGACGATCGGGGTCGGTCTCCTTGTAGTTGAACACCAGCGTGCTGGGGAGGTCGGGCAGCTCGGGCGCGGTGGCGCCGGGCTGGGGCCGGCGGCCCGGAGCGCTGAGCGTGAGCGTCAGGATCCTGGCTTGTTCATCGAGCCTGTACCGGTACCAGATGGGGATGCGATCGACGGTTCGGGCGCGGAAGGCGCCGGTGCCATCCCCACCCCAGGAGGCGGGGTAGATGCGGTCGACCACCACTTCACCCCAGCGGCTCATGTCGCCGGCGAGCGGAGGGACGGGGATATCGCCGCGGTTGAATTCCTCGACGGTGTACAAGCCGTAGAGCGGGGGCATCTTCGCGCCGGGGCCGTACTCGGAGTACGCGTGTAAGCCTTCGATGACCTGAAGAACCATGAAGCCGGCGACGAAGGCGGACTTGAGGCCGATCCACCAGCGATGCAGGATGGGGCGAGAAAGACCGCGGGTGGGGGTTCTGGGGGGCAGCGCTCGATCGGTGAAGAGCAGCGTGCAGAGCCGGCCCATCTCGGGGGCCATCAGCACGATCGCCTGGAGGAACAGGTGCGAGGAATAGAGCTTGACGGGGACGTCGTAGCAGAAGTTGAGGGCGACCACGTTGGCCATCACGCCGGCAACCACGATCGCGCCCAGGAACGTGGTGCGTCGCCAGAAGAGCAGGAGGCCTCCGATCGCCTCGGAATAGCCGGCGAACATGGTGTACGCCGCCGATGAACCCATGAAGGTCCAGAGGATCCCCATCGGAGAAGCCTCGCCGTAGGTCTGGGTGAGCTTGAGGACATCGGGGGCTGGGAACTGGAGGGGGAATACCTTTGCCATCCCGTAGCTGAGCATGGTGAAGGCGAGCGTGTAGCGGATGTAGATGCGGAGCAGGGAGTGCAGGCGCGTGTAATGCGTGCGGCGGAAATCGAACGCAGACCACAGGATCGCCGCAAGCCCCGCGAGCGATGCGTAAGTCGCGACCTGGATGTAGTTGAACGTGGTATCACCGCTGCCGTTGGGGAATACGGTGATCCGCTCGCCGAAGACGTTCTTGGCGATCCACACCACGAGCCACTGCGAGCCTTCCTTGACCCACATCACCGGATAGAAGGAGTAGGCCACGCTCGCGGGAGTATCGGTGAAGATCCCGCGGATCCAGGTCTCGATCTGGCCGACCAGTGAGCTGACCGAGCCCAGGAAGCTCTCGAAGTTGTAGAGCAGGATGTAGCAGAACGCGAGGCGAAAGGAGATCCGTGTGAGTGCGTGCCACGCGGGCTGAGTGGTGACCGAGGCCTGACCGGCATCAATCGTGGGTGCGGGTGTCGGATCCATCGCGCCCCTCCTTGTCTGATCCCATGCGGAATCCCCGCGGGATCGTATCTCATTCCGCGCTGCGCTCCATGACCTTGCACCACATGCCGGATAACCACAAAAAAGACGCCCGCTGGATGCGGGCGTCGCGAGGAGCGGTTTGATGGGTGGGTCGTGATCAGCGGTTGGGCGAGCCGCGATCCCCTTGGCCGGGCTCTTCTTCCTCTCCGCCGAACTTCTTGTGGGAGTCATCGCGGTGTTTGGCGATCTTCTCGTAGGTCGCCTTGGCCTCAGCGCCCTTGCCATCCATGATCTGGGTTTCGAGCTCCAGGAGCATCCCCAGGAGCTTGATCTGCTCCCGTCGATAATCATCCAGGGAAGCGCCCTGCTTGAAGTGTTCGGGCTTCATGCCCTTGGCGGCGATCGTTCCGGCCTGGATCTGTCCGACCGCGGTGAGGGCATCTTCCTTGCGATCAGGCTTGTCAACGGTCTCGCGGAGGGTGCGCATGCCGGATCGCATGGAGCGCATCGCGGCCTCGACGTTGGGGTAGCCCGGCCGGCCGCCGCGATCGCCGCCGCCTCCGCCGGGGGTGCGCTGGCGCTGGGCTGGCTCGACCGGCTGGGGTTGGGATTGGGGTTGGGGTTGGGGTTGGGGCTGAGTGGGCGCCGGCTTGGGCTGGTCGTTCGCCGGCTGGGCGAGCACCAGGGCGGTTGATCCGAGGATCACGGCGAACCCTGATGCCGCGGCACATACGCGCAGCAATCGCCGACCAGACGCCGTCCGATCCGACCCCCGCCTGCTCATGAACATCATCACGGAACTCCTGGGAACCACCCCAATCTCGCGATCCTCCCTTGGTTGACCCATCACCCAAGGGGAATTTCGGTCGATGGGGAGCATATCGCACCGCTGGGGGCGGGATTGCAGGACAAGGGGTACACGCCCGGGATTCGTGTATCGCCAGTCGTGCCGGCCGGATGCCGATACACGGGGGATGTACGATGGGTCCATGCGATCATCTATCTTGGCTAGTTCTTTGACTATCGGCGCGGCACTTTCTCTGGCCCTGTCATCGGCCGTGCCGGCGCACGCGCAGACGGTCGACCAGCTCTGGAACACCAATTGTGCAAGCTGCCACGCGCAGGGCGGTGGGAAGGATGCGGTCGCCTCGCTGCTGGATGATGAGTGGAAGGCCGGGGGCACACCCAGGCAGGTCTTCGATGCGATCAAGAGCGGGCACGCGGGCTTCGGGCCTGAGAACTTCAACACTGAGCTTACCGATCCGCAGATCTGGGGCGTGACCAATTACCTGTTTGAGCTGCGGGCGATCAACTACCGGAACAAGGGCGGCAAGCCCAAGGAAGAGAACGGCATTCATACATCGCAGCACGCGAAGTATCGCGTGGAGGATGTGGTGTCTTCCGGTCTGAGCATCCCGTGGTCGGTGGAGTTCGTGCCGGACCTGGGGAACGATCCGCTTTCAAAGGCGATGCTCATCACTGAGCGCGCCGGCACGTTCCGGGTATACACGGGGGTGGCGGGCGAGGCGGGCAAGGGCAAGCTCAGCGCGCCGGTCGAGGGGATCCCGGAAGTCTTCCACGGTGACAACCAGGCGGGGCTGCTGGATATCGCCCTTCACCCGGACTTTGTCAAGAACCGCTGGATCTACCTGTCATACTCCGATGGCGCGATGCGGGATGGACGACAGGTCGCGATGACCAAGGTCATCCGCGGCAAGCTTGTCCCCAAGCAGGGCGGCGGGTGGTCGTGGACCGATGAGCGGACGATCTTCCAGGCTCGGCCGGAGCATTACACATCGCCGGGCGTCCACTACGGCTGCCGGTTTGCGTTTGATCCCAAGGATCCGACGATCCTGTTCTTTGCGATCGGTGAACGCGGGCGGCAGGACATGGCACAGGATCTGGGCCGGCCCCACGGCAAGGTGCATCGCGTCAAGGATGACGGGGCGATCCCCAACGACAACCCGTTCGCGGCGAACACAGGCAATGTCTACAAGAGCATCTGGTCCTACGGCCACCGTAATCCGCAGGGGCTGGTCTTCGGGCTTGATGGCAACCTCTACGACACCGAGCACGGGCCGCGCGGCGGGGATGAGCTGAACCTGGTTCGCAAGGGGCGCAACTACGGCTGGCCGGTCGTGACCTTCGGCGTCAATTACGATGGCCGGCCGTGGAACGTGCCGTGGCCGGAGTTCGCGGGCAAGACCCAGGCTTCGCTTGCCTCCGATGATGAGATGGTGAGCCCCGATGCGATTGCGATGCCAGTCTACGTCTGGCTCCCCTCGATCGCGGCGTGCGGATTGACGACCTGTAGCGGCGGGGTCTTCCCCGATTGGAAGGGAGACCTGTTCGCGGGCGGGCTTGCGGCGGAGACGGTGCAGCGCCTGCGGATCAAGGATGGCAAAGTCACGGAGCGCGAGGAACTGCTGTATCAAGCGGGGCGCGTGCGCGATGTGGTATGCGGGCCGGATGGGGCGATCTATGTGGCGCTGAATGGGCCGGACAAGGTCGTGCGGCTGGTGCCTGCCAAGTAGCTGCGAACGGAAAGGCACTCACAACCGAGGCACGGAGAGCACAGAGAAGAAAAGACAAGAAAAGAGGTGGACGAGTCGAAGGCACAGCAGTCTTCAACTCTTCTTCTTTTCTCTGTGCCTTCTGTGCCTCTGTGGTGAGTCCTTGCCTTTTCCGAATCAGCGTGGACGGTCGGTCGTCATTACGCGATTGCGGCACCGGCGGGAGCTGAACCCAGCGTGGTATCGCGTTCAAGCACTTCGGCACAGGTACCCCAGCGGTACTTACCCAGCAGCCCGCGGAGCTTGCCTTCGGTCGTCCCCGTTCCCACGTAGCACTTGAAATACCTGTGCGGGGGCATCTTCACCTTCGGGCAATCGGGGGCGAAGTCGCGCGGATGCAGGTAGATGACCGTCGGGCGCCCGGCGGCGGCTTCCTGTTCGACACCCTGCTCGATCAAGGAGAGCGGCAGGAGGCGCATGTAGCCGCCACCGCAGTAACACATCTTCTTGCGCAATGGCCCAACCCCAACGCGGGCGATGCTCATGGGCAGCTCGGGGAGCGTGCGGCCCTTGGGTGTCGTCAGCGTGTGCATCCCCGGCTCGCAGGCGTAGCCGCCGTGTCCGCGAGCGGCGGGGAAGAGGCTGGCATCGTACGTGATGCCGTGATCCATGAGCACGTCGAAGGCCCACTCGGTCCCCTGCGTGATCGAGAAGGAGGGCGCACGGAAGCCGTGGATGGGGATGTTGCTGCCGACCGCCGATCGGATCGCCGCGAGCGAACCGGCGATGTCCTGGCTGAAGACATCGGGGGATAGTTCGTAGACCTTGCGGTGCCAGAACGAGTGGGTGCCGAGTTCGTGGCCGGCATCGTGGATGCGTTTGACCAGGGCGGGATGGCGATCGGCGATCCAGCCGAGCATGAAGAAGGTCGCCTTGGTCTTGTGGTCATCGCAGATCTTGAGGATGAGGTCGGTATAGCGCTCGACCAGCGACGACTCGGCCGAGAGCTTGGGCCAGAGGGAGGGATCCTCCACCGCCTTGACCTCGACGATGTGGAACCAGTCTTCGATGTCGAAGGAGAGGGCGTGCGTGAGGGAAGAGGCTGAAGACATGCTGCTCGACTATCGGAACTCGATTACCGTGCCTTGATTATCGCGTTCTAGCTACCGCGCCTTGGCCGCCGCGTGGCACAGGGCAAGCGCTGCCATCCGCACCCGCACACCGTTGGAAACCTGCGTCAGGATCACCGACCTGGATCCATCGGCCACTTCCCCATCGATCTCCAGCCCGCGATTCATGGGGCCGGGGTGCATCACGATCGCCCCGGGCTTCATGCGGGCGGCACGGTCGGCGGTCATCGCGTAGCCGTGCCGATAATCCCGGACGGACGCGATCAGGGCCGTTTTCTTGGCAGCCGGAACACCTGCCACAGCGCTGCCCGCTCCCCCGCTCTCGCCACCTCGCTCGAACTGGATCCGCAGCATCATCACCGCATCGACCTCGGGAAGTACTGCATCCAGATCGGCGGAGACCTCGCACGTGCCGGATCCCGGGACTGTGGATGCAAGCGCCCGGTGGGCGTGTGAGACCATGCCCGGCGGGCCGATCGCGATCACGGTTGCGCCGAGGGCGGTAAGCCCGGCGATCCCCGAGCGGGCAACGCGTGAGCTGGCGACATCTCCGACGATGGCGATCTTGAGGCCGGTGAGGTCGAACCCATCTCCACTTCCACCCCCACCGCGTCCGTGGGCTTCGGCGATCGTGAGGATGTCCAGGAGACCCTGCGTGGGATGCTCGTGCCGGCCATCGCCGGCGTTGATGACGGGGCAGCCGACGCGAGCGGCGACCATCGCGGCAGCGCCGGACTGGCGGGCGCGGACGATGATGCCATCGATGCCCATCGCCTCGACGTTCAGGGCCGTGTCAACGATCGTCTCGCCCTTGTTGATGCTGGTGGTGCCGCCGGAGAGATCGACGACGTCAGCGCTCAGGCGCTGGGCGGCGATCGTGAAGCTGGTGCGGGTTCGCGTCGAATCCTCGAAGAACAGGGTGGCAACCGTTCGGCCGCGAAGGTCATCACGGCGCGGGATCTCGGCAGCGCCGCCGCCGGTCACCAGCGGGATCTTGGCCGCAAAGCCCAGGATCGCCCGCAGCGAGGCTGCATCCATCCCCTGGAGGCCCAGCAGGTGGCGATGGGTCCACGATGGCATGCTCCCCGCGGCAGCGCCGGCCAACGGAGCGGGGCCGGTCCGCCATTGAGCGGCGGTGCGGGGGGTTCCGATCGTGGTTCGCGTTTCAGTCACGGCCGAATCATATCGATGCCGCGCGGGGCTTGCGATCGGCCGATGAATCAGGCAAAAACCGCAATCTGCTCATCGGCATCGGACTAGAGGCCAAGCCTGTTCGCCGCGGCATGCAGCGCATTGTGGACCGAAGCGCGGCCGGTACCGCCGTGGATCTGACGCTTTGAGAGGCACGAATCGATCGAAAGGGCGGCGTAGACATCGTCGGCGATCAGAGGTGAGAACGTGCGAAGTTCATCCAATGGAAGCTCTTCGAGCGGCTTGCCGGCGGCGATCGCGTGACGCACGGCCTTGCCGACGATGTCGTGGGATTCGCGGAAGGGCACGCCGCGGGCCACCAGATAGTCCGCCAGATCCGTCGCGTTGGAATATCCGCCGCGAGCCGCTTTCAGGGTGACATCCTCGCGGATGCGCGTGTTGCGAAGCACGATGCCCGCCATGCGGATCGCAAGCGCGGCGTTCTCCATCGCATCGAACAGGGGTTCCTTGTCCTCCTGCATGTCCTTGTTGTACGCGAGCGGGAGGCCCTTGAGCGTCACGAGCAGGGTGTTCTGCGCACCGATGAGCCGGCCGCATTTGCCGCGGATGAGCTCGAGCGAATCGGGGTTCTTCTTCTGGGGCATCAGGGAGCTGCCGCTGGAGACGGCATCGGAGAGCTCCAGGAACCCGAACTCCTGCGTGCAGTAGATGATCATGTCCTCGGCGAGCCGGGAGAGGTGTACACCGGTCAGCGCCAGCGCTGCGAGCGTCTCGGCGACGAAATCGCGATCACTGACGGCATCGAGGCTGTTGTCGGTGGGGCGATCGAAGCCCAGATCGCTTGCCAGCATCGTGCGATCGACCTGGTACGCCGTCCCCGCGAGCGCTCCGGAACCCAGCGGGCAGACGTTGACGCGCCTGCGGGCATCGGCGAGCCGGTCGTGGTCGCGGCGGAGCATCTCGACGTAGGCCAGGCACCAGTGGGCGAGCATGACGGGCTGGGCGCGCTGCAGGTGCGTGTAGCCAGGGATGATGCAGTCCTTGTGGCGCTGGGCAAGTTCGACCAATGAGCGCTGGAGATCAAGAAGCTCGGCCTGGCGAGCATCGATCTGGCTGCGGGTCCAGAGGCGCAGGTCTGTGGCGACCTGGTCGTTGCGGCTGCGGCCGGTGTGCAGCTTCTTGCCGAGATTGCCCGTGCGTTTAATGAGCTGGGTCTCAACCCATGAGTGGATGTCTTCCTCGCCCGATCCCAGCGGGGCAGCGGGGTTCTGCTGAGCAAGGATCGCCAGTTCCGCAAGGGCGGCGAGCAGCTGCGCCAGCTCGGCATCATCCAGCACACCCGCCCGCCGGATCGCCTTGGCCCACGCGATCGAACCGGCGATGTCCTCCATCAGCAGCCGGTAGTCGAACGGCAGCGAATCGTTGAATCGCCGGAAGAGGGGATCGGACTGACCCTTAAATCGACCGCCCCACAACGCCTGCTTGCCGCCATCGGACATCTCGCGCTCCTGGCCCCACTTGCCGGTGTCCCCCAGTTGGTTGGGGCTTCCGATGCGCAGAGCGTAGGAGTGAGCCGCTTCATGCGTGCCCTGCGAGCGCCTCGAGCGATTCCCGCCGCTCGAATCGCTCCGCCATGCCCGGATCGTGGCTCACACAAACCAGCGCAGCGTTCTTCTCCCTGCAGACCGTCCGGATCAACTCGATCGCCGTCGCCGCGTTCTGCGGATCCAGGCTCGCGGTCGGCTCATCAGCGAGCACCAGGGCCGGATCGCAGACGACCGCCCGGGCGACGGCGACTCGCTGTTGCTGGCCGACGCTCAGGCGATCGGGATCGGCATCGATGCGATCGATCCCCAGATGCTTGAGCAGATCCGCCGCTCGCTGGCGATGCTCGCGCGGGGGGATCGCGGAGAACATCAGGGCCGCCATCACGTTCTCGATCGCGGAGAAGCCGTGGAGGAGATTGAAGGTCTGGAAGATCATCCCGATCGCCTGACCGCGGAATCGATCCCGGGCAGGGCCGTGCAGGGAATGCACGTTGGTTCCGGCGATCGAGACGGAGCCCTCGGCGGGGTCGATCAGGCCGGCGATCAGTTGGAGGAGCGTGCTCTTGCCGCGTCCGGAGCCGGCGGTGAGGAGAACCTGTTCGCCGGCGGCGACATCGAGCGATGGGACATTGACCGTCCAGCGCTGGCCGTTGGCCGAGCCGCTCTCAACGGCATCGGGATACGCAAACCGCAGCCCCCGGATCGAGAGCGCAGGCCCATCTGAACGTTGCACACCCATTCCATTCTCCGTGAATCTCTCAACCCGCACGCCCGGGGCCGAAGGGCCCCGGGCGTGCGGGTCGGAATGATAAACCAGAACCGGCCTTGCATGCCGGCCGCAGGAAGGCTCAGCACCCCGCCTCGAACGCATGCACGAACGCATCGAAGTCATCGGTATCGACGAACCCCGTGCCGTCAAAGTCGCTGTGGCAGAACAGGTTCTCCTCCGCCCATGCGATCGCCGCGGTGTGGTTCTCCTCGGAATCGTTCTGGTTGAAGACGATCCAGTAGGGGATGGAGAGGAGGATCTGGCTGCTGGTGCTCCAGAGCTCCAGCTCGATCAGGTAGATGCCAGTGCCGGCGGGGGCGAGCAGCGTGAACCCGGGATGGTGGTGGAAGGTTCCATCGGAAGAGACCGCCATCGAGAACCCGGCGACCGTCTGATCGGTCAGGGGCGTATCGACGGGCCCGAGGTTTCCGAGGCGGATGCGAATGCGCTCGGTCGGGATCTGGTCGAAATCGGAGCCATCTCACATACGCAGAGCCTTTCGGATGTTGAAGCCGATGCCGCTTGGGAATGGAAAGGCGCCGACATCGGAATCCATGCCGGGCTCGTTGGTGAAATTGTCCTCGAACTCGCCTGCGAACACGCGGGTGTTATGCACCACCTCGCCGTTCCGGTCATCGAACAGGGCGGTGCGGATCCTGTCCTGATAGTCAAGCTCCAGAAAGATGTCTCCGGCGTGCTGTGCGATGGCCGGTGATCCGAGGGATCCCAGCACTACGCCCAGGCTTGTCATTGCCATACGTTGCATCTGTACGACTCCATCCATCATCGATGAAGTACTCCTTGTAGGTGTTGATGTAGATGGTGTGCGCGAGCTCGCGCTGGCCGATCTGCGCCAGGCAGCGGGCGGCCTTGGACGCCTGTCGCGCCTTGCCCAGCACCGGCAGGAGTATCCCGATGAGCAGGGCGATGACCGCGATCACCACCAGCAGCTCGATGAGCGTGAAAGCTCGACGATTCATGGCGATCCTCCGCGGGGGCTCCCGGTCCGAGCGCGCGGGAGCCGCCGCGAACGGCGGGTCGGGTTTGAAGAAGCTGACGTTGAGGATTCGACGGATTCCCGCCCGGCCACGTGATGGCAAGGCGCGGTCGAGTCCAACCGAATCACGGCATGAGATGAGAAGTGGGATCAGCTGCGCGCTGATGGCGGTCCGCGCGGGCAGGCGACCGAATGTCGCCGCTCGAAATCGATGATCGCGGGCGCCGGCTGCGCTGCGGTGTGGACTGCGTTGGCGGTCACGATACCGGTCGGAGCACCGAGCCCGATGCCCATCGATTTGGCGATCAGAAGTTCAAGGCACGTCGGGCAGGAATCGTGGTCAACCGGCGACGGATCGCGCGAGTGCTCGTGACCGCCATCGTGATCGTGCGATTCGCCCTCGTGGAACGATCCGGCCGGCGATGCCGCCAGCACCGGCACGGGATGCCGGTGGGATGTGCTGTGGATCACCGATGCCGCAGGGACTCCCAGCAGCAAGGCGATCGCCAACAGAACACCCAGCCAGCGTGCGCCCCGGCAGAGGGTTGCCGTCCTGAAAGATGGAATGAGGGGTGTCACGGCGGCTATCCAGGCGAGTTGCTACTGAGAATTGATTCTCAATATGCTACCCCCTTCCGGTTCGGGCCGCAAGCTCTTTTCCCGGCGAGGTCACGGACAGAGTCGCGTTGGATCCCGGGGAAATGAGTGGGAACAACCCCTCCTGGAAATAGAGCAAAATGACCCCAGAGCGAGCAGCACCGAACCCGTGTGCGCACTAGTTTTGCAGAGGAAGGTCTGTTTCAGTCAGCGCGGACGCTCGGCTTGGATGTCTGGCGCGACGGCTTGGAGACTCGACTCGAAGCGCCGGGGGTTTCAATCTGGGCAAGCCCGGCGCGAAGGGCGATGTGCGCCAGCTCGACGCGATTGGTGATACCCAGCTTGTTCCCAAGGGAGACCCTGTGCCACTCGATGGTCTTGACACTGCGTCCCAGGTGCTCGGCGATCTCGACGGTGGAGAGTCCACGGCCGATGAGGGCCAGGATCTCGCGCTCGCGCACCGTCAGTGCCGCCAGCTCTCCGAGGTCATCGTGCTTGGCGCGGATGCGTTCTCCGCGGATCGATGGCTCGACCGGCTCGCGCGGGTGGCCCGCATCGCCCGCGGAGATTGCGGAGGGGCGATTGATCAGCAATACATGCACATCCGGCAGGCTGATTTGCCGCAATGTGGTCTGGCGCCAGGCACCTTTCACGACGCCTTCGAGGACAATCCGGCGTCCGGTGCGCGCGACCTCGGAGATGTACGCCAGGCGCTCCGAAGCGACGGCGTCCGGGTAGAGATCCCGATACTGCGTGCCTGCGAGGGCGCCGCGATCAGCGCCAAGGAAACCCTCGGCCTGGGGGTTGGCCTGAACGATCTTGCCCTGGGGAGAGAGGAGGAGGATCTCGGCCGGAGTATCCTGGGTGAGGGCTTCCCACAGAATCCGCGCAGCGGGATCGGACAACAACGACAACGCACCGACGGTCCCACCCACGGACTCTGAACTCGGGCCGGGTTTCATGCTGTGTGCATTCCTTCGCTAACAGATCGCGAGCACGAGAAACACGCGAAGGGAGCGGCATCAGTGTACAAGCCCAGAGTCCCAACCTGCAACTCTTGGAGCCACGATCGAGCGAGCTTTGTGATTGAAGCGCTATCAGAGCCATTCGACTCCGTATTTCCCCTAGTACCCTTGACTCCACATGCCTGAGCAACACACCCCATCGGTCGATGTTCCACCACCCACCGGGCAGACGTTGATCTCCGGCCCGCGCACCGGACCGATCGCGGGGGAGCAGGGCTGGTGGGGAAAGAGCCCCTCCACCGCCGAAACACGCCGGTTCCTGGAAGGGCCGCTGAGCCGCCTCTCGGAACTGCAGCGCGCTATCCGGATTTTTCTCGAGTTCGTCAGGGGATTCCGGGCGCTGCACTTCGTCGGCCCGTGCGTCACCGTCTTCGGATCGGCGCGCTTCAAGGAAGAGCACCGCTTCTACGGCATGGCGCGCGACATGGGTGGACGGATCGCCAACCTTGGCTTGACCGTCATGACCGGCGGAGGACCGGGCATCATGGAGGCCGCCAATCGCGGCGCGCGCGAGCATCGCGGGGCATCCATCGGCTGCAACATCATCCTCCCGATGGAGCAGAAGCCCAACCCCTACGTCGACAAGTTCGTCGAATTCCGGTACTTCTTCGTGCGCAAGGTGATGCTCGTCAAGTACTCCTACGCCTTCGTCGTGCTCCCCGGAGGCTTCGGCACGCTGGATGAAGTCTTCGAAACACTCACTCTCATCCAGACGCAGAAGATCAGGAACTTCCCGATCGTGTTGATGGGCGTTGAATACTGGAAGCCGCTCATCGATTTCATCAACGGGCTCGCCGAGCAAGGGACCATCAGCCCCGGGGACGCCGAGCTCCTCACCGTCACCGACGATCCCGAGGTCGCGATCGCGGCGATCCGCGCGGGGATGGAGAGAAACAAGCCCGCGCATCCCCGGCGCCGCTGGTGGCTCGCCGAGTAGGCGCGGGCTCTATCCCTCGTTCTCTCTCCTTCGGCGGCCGCACTACCAGGGGCTGTCCGTCATGTTGAAGTAGCTGTTGTAGCTCATCTGCGACAGCAGCGAACCAGAGGAGATGCTGCTCGAAGACTGGTAGGAGTTGGCGAACGAGACATCCCCGGAGTAGCCGTACCCGTCATCGTCTTCGGGCGCTTCGTATTCGCCTTGGTATCCGCGATCAAACCAGAACGAGTCATCGAACCAGTCGCCGCTGTAGCTGCCGGCGTAGTAGGCCGCGTACGCGGCGTACATCGCCGCGAAGTACTGCTCGATCTGCTGGGCGAGCAACTGGTCCTGCATGTAGCTGTCGAACGAGTCCTCGTAGAGATGGTCGTACGAGTACGAATAGTCGTAGCCGTAGCCATCCTCGACGCCCCAGAGCTCTTCACCTCGGATCGCCACCGCCGAGATGTCCTCGCCCTGCCACTGATTGGACTCGACCGTCCAGTGCGCCCGCACCAGGGCCAGATCCCCATCGTCGTTCACGGTGGCGATCACGTTGAGGCTGCCATCACGGCCGCCGATGCCGTCGAGGGATGTGACCTGCCCGATGTCGCCCGCCTCGACGCCCACGAGTTGGTGCAATGACACCAGGCCCCAGCTTGTCATCCCCGGCGCCCACCAGTAGACGAGCACCTCGCCAGTTGCCTCGTCGACACCGCCGATATTGAGCCCGCCCCAGGCGCTCATGAAGCTCATCACGTTGCCGGTCTCGAAGGCGGCGCCGCCGAACTCATCGGTCATGTTCGTCTGCGCCCAGTTGCCGGAGAACTCGGGCACCCACCAGATCGCCCGCAGATCACCCGATGAATCCACACCGGCGATCGTGACGTTGTGCCACGATGTCACGTACGTGGTCAGGCCGCCGCTCAGCCGCACATCCGTGCCTGTCGCTGCCGACAGATCCGTACACGCCCAGTGCGGCATCCCGGGCGCCCACCACGTACCCCACACGCGACCCGATTGATCAAGCCCGATCACGTTCAACCCGCCCCACACGGTCGAGTAGACCGAGATGCCTCCGACCAACTCAGGCGTCGGCTCTCCGTTGGCTTCCAGGTCTCGCCGCGTGATGTCGGTGAACGTCCAGCGATCCGAGCCGTTGGCGAGCGTGTAGCGCAGGAGGTGCCCCGAACCCGAGAGCCCCACGAGGTGGAACGCGCCATCCGCGCCCTGGAGGTAATGCAGGCTCTGCATGATCCAGTCAGCGCCGCCGATCGATTCCTGGATGTTGCGGACGCCCCAGATCCCCTCCTCGTTCCGCGTGAACAGCAGCAGCCCATCCCCGCTGATCCCCGCGGCGAACGTCTGGCCATCGTCGGGGTCGATCCACGCGATCGCCTCGTCAATGCCGTCGGGCGCGCCGGGGATGTCCGAGAGCCGGACCTGTCGCCATGAGTCATCGACCAGTTCCCAGATGCACTGGGCGCCAGACTCATCCGGGCTCGCCAGGGCCACATCGGCCGGGGCGATGCTCAGAGCGATTCGCGGCTCGAGCGATTCGATCAATGCCGGAGCACGATGTGCCCGGTTCGACTTTCCGGAACGTTGCATGATTTGGCACTCCCCAGCCGGAGACATCCCGGCATGGGGTTATCTGACCGCGGGGCGCCCCGTTGCGTCGCGGTTGTGCTTTTTTGGAGGAAATCCCCGCACGATCCATGCCCGGCGCGTCAGTCCTTCACACCCTTGACCCGTTCGGGGTCGGTGTACTTCACCAGCGCCTTGCTGATGTCCACGCCGTGGATGTTCGCCAGCGTACACATCCACGCGAGCACATCGGCGAACTCCTCTTCAAGGTTGGCCCGCTCGGCCGGGGTCGGCGCTTTGCCGGGCAGGTTGTTCTGGAGGGCGGTGGACAATTCTCCGACTTCTTCGATGAACCACATGAACGTACCCGCCGTGCCGCGGGCCGAGTCGGTCTTGTAATAGCGATCCCGGATCAGTTTCTGGAAGTCCGCAATCGTGACCTGGTTCTCAGCCATGTTCGGCTCCATCTTTAGCGATCCCACGCCGCGACATCGATCACCGCCCGCGCGGATGTCTCGTGCCACGGCAGCATCGACCTTGGCCAGGCTGTCCGCACACCCCGGGCATCGATCCGTTCCAGCCCGATCCGCATCGTCCCATCCTGCTCCATGCAGCCCGGCGGGATGGTCAGGAGCACCAGCCACCGCTCGGCCTCGCGCACGACGCGGACGGAGGCATCCAGACCCAGGGCGCCCTGATTATCTTCGCGGACCGTCGTGCCGGTCTCCTCGATGCGCAGCAAGAGGCGCGGCTGTGACATGGCGCCTATGTGCACGCGTATGGAATCGGTCACGATCCCGGGCTCATCGCTCTCCTGCGGCCCTGGCCTCGCGCACTGGATGAAGAGGATCCACTGTTCACCCTCGGCCGCGGCTGGGCTTTGCGATCCATCGGCGCGCTGGCGATAGAGCGCGGACGTCGTCGACCATGCCCGGTCTCCCGGCCCGGTCGATTGCCCCGAGAGGAACGACTGCAGCGTGTGATCGGCCCTCAGCGGCCCCAGGACCAGCGACGGCGGCGCAGCCGGCGTCACCGATGCATCCACACGCACCTTGCTTTCGAACTCGCCGGCCTGCACCTCCATCACCGCCGACGATTCGACTTCATCCGGTCCGCGCCGAACTCGAACGAGCGCCTCGGGAGCAACCGGCATCAACCACTCGAACGCCGAAAGCGGTCGCACCGGGACCAGTTCCGGCTGGCCGCCGATGCGCCGATCCGCCCCATCGACCCAGATCGCCGATGCCAGCGTCGGGCTGTTGAGCAGGTTGACCAGCCCGATGCGAGCGATCGGCTGGCGCGAAGCGCCATCGCGCTCCGCCGAGTCGTCGATCACCCATGCGTGTGCTGCGGGCTGGGAGTTCAGCCACAGCGTGCATCGTTCAATCCGCACCTCCGGACTCGCCGCCGGATCCAGCAGATCGGCGAGCAATGCATCCAGCTCCGCCTGCTCAAGCGGCCACACGGGCGCGACCACATCCTCATCGAACCGCGCCACTGCACAGAGACGTTCGGCCAGCCGCCGCGCCAGCTCCGCGTCGGATCGACCCAGGCTCGCGATCGCCACTGCCCAGCGAGCCTCCTGCTGCACCGCCAGCGCTTCGAGCACGGCATCGGCAAACCGCCGCGGCTCACCCGCCGGCACCGGCGCCTGCGCGGCCGGATGCAGGCCCGTCGTCAACATCCGGTATCGCCAGCGGCGAACGGGACTCAACCGCTCGGCTCGCGTCAGATCGATGAGGGAAGACGCATCCCGCAGCGTCGCCGGGATCGCCGGCTCCAGCGCTCCGCTGCGGTCCGTGCCAAGCACCACCGGCGAGGGCAGCCAGTTCATCCGGACTCGCCGGCGACCGATCAAGAGGTCGTGCCCCGCGCTGTCTTCGGGGAGATCCACGGCGAGCACCAGCATCGTCAGGCCCGGATCTTTCGGCGGCGTGTCGGATGTGCGCCACTTGCCCGTCGGCGGCAGCCAGCGCGAGTCAATCGGGGAGCCGAAACGGGATGAGGAATCTTCCGGACCGACCGAGATCCAGCGCAGGGCGCATGTGAGCTTCCTGCCATCATCCAGCCGCACCGACTCCAGCGAGGTGGCGACAAAGTCCTCGGACTCGTCGGCGCCTCCGATCACACGCACCGGAACGATCAGCGTCAGCCCCGTCACGGCGTCGATCCGGGACTCCACGGGCTCGAACATCGTTGGAGCGCCTGTGCCATCCTCGGCCCCGCGCTCCCCCCCTGAGAACAGTCCGCAGCCAGGCAACGTGGCCCCCGCGAGCATCGGAAGGGTCGCCAGCCACGCGAACCACAGGATGTTGGGTGATCGCCGCAAGGCGTGATTATGGCTCCTCATCCGGCGCCACGGCAGAACAAAGGGCCAGCTTCCGGGTCGGATATCATTGAGCAATGAGTTCACCGCTGGTCATTCTCTGCCCCGGCCAAGGCGCCCAGTTTGCCGGGATGGGCAAGGCCTGGTTCGATGCCGCTCCGGAAGCCAAGAGGATCTTCGAGCAGGCCGACCGGATCCTCGGATCCCGCCTTGGAGCCCCCCTGACCGAGCTGTGCTTGACAGGCCCGGCCGAGCGGCTCAACCAGACCGATGTCTCTCAACCGGCGATCTTCGTGACCTCGATCGCCTGCTGGAAGGGGCTGCTCGCCAGCCTGAACTACGGCAACGGAGAAGCACCACTCACCGCGACCGCCGGGCTCTCGCTGGGTGAATACACCGCCCTTGTGCTCGCCGACTCGATCTCCTTTGCCGATGGACTGGAGCTGGTCGCCCTCCGCGGACGGGCGATGCAGGATGCCGCCGAGGCCTCCGCGGGCGGAATGGTCGCCCTGATCGGGGCCGATGAGGCCCAGGCCCAGGAGATCTGCACCAAGGCCCGTGAGGGGGATGTCCTGGTGTGCGCCAATTTCAACGCCCCCGGCCAGATCGTCCTCTCAGGCCACAAGACAGCCTGCGAGCGAGCGGCCGCGGTCGCAAGCCAGATGGGGCTGCGGGCAACTTCGCTCCCGGTTGCCGGCGCGTTTCATTCCGATCTCATGCAGCCTGCCGCCGAGCGTCTCTCGGCTGCGCTTGCCAAGACGGCGATCAACGCCCCCAAGACCACCGTTCTCTCGAACGTCACCGCCGCGCCCCATACGGCCGATCCGGTGGCGATCCGCCAGCGGCTTGTGGAGCAGCTCACGAGCCCGGTACGCTGGTCGCAGTCGTGCCAGTGGCTTTCAACATCGGCGAGGGGTGAGTATCACGAAGTCGCGCCGGGCAAGACGCTCGCGGGGCTCATGCGAAGGATCGACAAGAACATCAAGGTGATCACCCATGACGAGCCGTAACAGAAACTCCCGCACCCACACCGGTAGGACGGTGCTCGCCGCGATCGCCGGTGGCCTGACCTCCGCCGCGGTCCTCGCGCCTGTGGCGCTCATCGCCGTCGGCCTTGGCGTGACGGCGTGCAGCAAGCCGCCTGCCCCGCCGCCGCCCCCACCACCGCCTCCGCCGCCGCCCAAGGAGCCCGATCCGGTGCTCATCGATTCCCTGCGGCAGGCGATGAAGGTCGATGCCCGGGTGCAATTCCCGCAGGAGAAGGCTCCCGTGAGCGAGGAGCTTGCTCGCGGTGTGCTCTCGCTGGCCGATGCCATTGTCCGGGGTGATTCCGGCAAGATGCAGGGCCTGCTCGACCCGACGGCGAGCGGCGCTCTCTCCACGCTCACCGGCAGCGGTGAGTGGGAAGAGGCGACCGGCAAGATCGAGGCGGTCCGCATCGTTCGCGTGATGGCTTCCGGAGATGCCGGCATGGTCACGCTGGCGATCCAGGATCCAGAGGGAGCCTATATCCTCAACTGGGCTGCGGCCAAAACCGGCGACAAAGTCGTCTTCACCGGGATTCCCGCGGCCGATGGCGTCAAGCCCCGCGCCAGCGATTGGGACAAGCCCGGCGTGATGTTGGATGCAACGCTGGCCAGCGGCGGCCTGGCTCCGACCGAGACGGCATCGTCCGATGATCCTTCCCGGCCCGCCGATGCTCCCAAGCCCGAAGCCGAGGAGCCCGCCCAGGAAGACGACGGAACCACCACTCGCAACACACCCGCCGGCCCGGTCAAGATCCCCACCCGCCGGCCCGGGGATGGCGGCGGCGGCTGATCGAGAAAATCACCACTGAAGCGAAGACCGGCCGCGCTCCCGTGAGCACGGCCGGTTTGTTTTTGCTTGATGCCTTCTCACGATCCGCCGGAGGTCTCGACCTCTCTGGCCGCGGCGGCGATCACGAGCACCTGGTCTCCGTCAAATCCGGGCACCACGGCGATCACCGTCGCCTCGCTCGCCACGCGGGCGCTTGCGTTGATCGTTCGGTGCTGGCGCCGGGGCAGGCCGATCGGGAGGGAGGTCTTGCCGCTGGCCGCGGAAAGCTCGATCACCTTGTCGGTGATGCTCGCGTCGGATATCGCCCCTCGGATGGCGATCGGCATCCCGCCGCTGGTCGCGCCATTTCCCTGCTCGTCCGCCCCGATCGTCACCTCGCATGTCAGGCCCTTGGTCAGCGAGCCCAGGCCCGGCTGGTACCCGACCGCGTTGTCCGCGACGATCGGCTGCCATCCCTCGATGTACGTGATCTCCTCGGTGACCGCGACCGGCGTTGGGGCGTGGCGCACGAGCGTCTGGTGGGAATGAACCAGGACCTTCCCGCCACTGACCGGCGTGCCCACCTCCGGGGCCGACCCGGCCGGGACGCTGATCACCGAAAGGTCCAGATTGATCCGCTCGGCGTAGAGGTTCCGGACCTGGCCGAGCATCTGCCCGAGGCGGACCTGATTCTCTTCGGCCCCACCCACCAGGATGACCCCCTCTCCGACCGGCTGCACGCTCAGGCTCAGGGCCTCGGCCAGACTCCTGACCAGGGCCACGACCGGCGGTCGCCCCGACTCCCCGCCCTCCGGCGGCGTCGGGGCTTCCGTGAAAGGGCTTCGGCCGCCCTCCTGTCCGCCCCACCGCCGCCACAACGCCGGGGGCTGCTGCCCGTGCTCGGGCGGAATGAGCCCCGACAGCTCACGCAGATCGAGCATCCGCAGCATTCGACTCCCGGGTTCAGCCATCAGCGGATCGCGATTGCCCTCAGGACCGCCGGGCGGGTTGTCCGCGCCGGGCCGACCGGGCGTCGGAGGCTGGTCGGGACCGCCTCGGCCTTCGCCCGCGAAAGCACCCCCGCGAGCGCGCCGGGGTCGGTCACCCTCCGCACCCGAACCGGGCTGAGATGGCGGTTGTGGCTGCGGCTGAGCGTATCGCTCTCGTTCGCGTTCCACGGGGCTGGAACCGGCCGCCGCCCCCTGCGCCCACGCCACCGTCGATGCCGCGCCCATGCACGCGAGCATCGCCAATGCGCTCAATGCAGTTCTCGCACGCTTCATTGCGAAACTCCTTTACTCAGATCCACTCGGATTGATCCAATCAGGCCTTTATGCGTTGACCACCCCGCACGTGGTTGCCGCCTGCCGAAGTGTCGGCCAGCTCAACGTCCAGCTTGAACCACCCATCCATCCACGCACCGTCGTGCGCCTTGGTCGGAGGCGGCGTCGTCACCGCCCAGTTCGCGTAGCTCACCATCCACGGGCGAAGCTCGGGTTTCTCCTCCAGCAGGTCGTGCAGCGCGATATGCACCCGATCACGCAGAGCGCCATCCTGCGCACGCCGGCTCAGGTGCTTGATCGCCAGCGGCCGCTGGGCGCCGGATTTCAGCCACGTCCGGCACAGGTCGATCGCCACATCCCCCGGCAGCCGGTCGAGCACCTGCGATGCCGTGTTCGCCGAGAGGAGCACCGCCGCGAGCCGCTCGTAGATCTCATCACGCGATGATTCATCGGCAGCGGCGATCAGCTCAGCGCCGCCCACGACATCGCCACGGGCCAGCGACTTCTCGAACGATGCGACCGTCGCGCTGGCGGACACCGGCACGCGCGCTGCCGCCGGCGTGTCCGCCGCGGCATCCGCTGCAACCTGCATCGGATCCCCGCCATCCACCGATTGATCGTCCGCATCGGACTCATCGACCGCAGAGTTCGGCTCATCACCCAGCGCAAGCACGAACACGACTTTCACCGATGAATGCAGCTGGGCCGGCACGCGAGCAGGCTCGGGCACACGTTCGGGCGTAGCAGTCTCAACCGCGATGCGATCCATCGCATCCCGCGGAACACCGGGATCCGGCCGTGTCCAGATCCACGCGCCGACACCGAGTGCGAACGCCGCGATCGCAAGACCCGCCAACCGCAGCCCGCCCATCGCTCCCGTGCTCCGGCGACCCGATCGCGACAGCAGCGCCTGCACGGCGAGCGAATCAACCTCCCTCACGCGGGACATGCAGGCACGCAGCTCGGCATCGACCACCAGCGATTCTTCCAGTGCCCGGGACTTATCGCCATCCAGCTCTCGATCGTGGAGAAGCTCAAGCTCGGCCCGTGTCCATGCGCCGGGCTCACGGCCGGCGAGCTTGACCGTCGTGTCCTGCGTGAGATTGTGGCGCTGATGATGATCCATGGCTTGAGTCACCCACTCGACGATTCTCACTCTCCGACCTTCTCCCCAAGCGCTGCCCTCAGCTTGCCGCGGGCCAGGTGCAGGCTCGCCCGCACGGCCGAAACTTCACACCCGATCGCATCTGCGATCGCCTCGTATTCCAGCCCCTCCACGAGCCGCATCGTGACCACCGCCTGCTGCCTGGGCGGCAGGCGATCGATTGCCCGGTGAAGGGCCTCGACCTGCTCGTGGTGTTCGAGCGAGGACCGATCCACCGTCATCCCAATGCCCGCCCCGCTCGCGAGCTTCCACCACCGAGCGACTCGCCGCCGCAGTGATCGCTGGCGATCCAGCCAGAGCCGCGTCAGCGTCTGTCGTGCATACCCGATGTGATCGGCGCGGTGGGGGGCCTTGGCGAACAGCGCTGCAAGGGCTTGCTGCGCCAAGTCTTCGGCCTCGTCCTCCCGCCCGCAGAGGGCGACCCCGTAACGCCTCAGCCGCCGCGAAAACGCCTCCCAATCGACCGCGTCCAACCCCGTCAGCGCAAACCCCACCCCGCTCCCCCGGTTCGCCGAAGCCGGCTCGCCGGAGCCCGTCTGGGAGATGGAGGCTTGGATCATTCCGATGGTCATGCGATCTGCGGATCATCCAACTCATGGACGCCGTCCTGCGTAGATCATCAAGCCACGGGTGTAAATATTGCAGTAGTTAGAAAAAACAAGGACACTGGTCAGGAAATAAGTATGGCCAACGCCACGGATTGCACTGCCAGAGTAACACAGCCGTTGCTATGTCGGGTGCCCATCGATAGCTTGGAATGGCCCGCAACGCACATCGGGCCCGAATCCGGTGGAGCATGTCCGCGTGACAGGGGGACGACCATGGACCGTCCGCGCCCAGGTGAGGGACTCAAGAACGCGCAGAAGAAGTTCCGGTCGGCGATCGACACGCTGAAGGACGACCTGCCCGACCCGCCCGATCCCGAGAAGGCGATCGCCGGGGCCAAGGCGCTCGCTGAGAAGATCCGGAAGACCCCGATCTCGGCGACGCCGATCGGCAGCGCCATGCTCAACTTCCTCCAGGATCTGATCTCCAAGGGGAAAGGATACGAAGACTTCGAGGAGAGGCTTGAGCGGCGGGCAAGGGAGGAACTCAAGCGCCACAAGTACGCCGTGGACTTTCTCACGGATGCGGTGAGTTGCTTTTCGCATCCCAACACTCAGGCGAGGTTGATGAGCGATGTGGTCATCCCGGCCAGAAGCGGGCAGATCAGCGCCAACACGGCATGGTCGCTCACCAACTCCATTGTTCCTAGAAACTCTTCCTACCCCATCTTGTCGTGGGTCACCAACAGCCTCGGCAAAGTGACCTTCGGCATCGGCCTGAAGGTGGAGGCTGGGCTGGCGATCGGGGGATCGTCGTATCAGGGCCTGTCCGGCATGCTTCACCAGGGCGCGTGCTTCTGCAAGTCGTCATCCGTCGGCGTCGGCGCGATCGCCGAGGCGGAGATCGGAGTCCAGGTCTCGTTCGCGCCCGATCCGCCGGCGAGCGGTTGGTCGATCACCTTGGAAGTTTCCATCGGAGGCGGGGCCGGTGTCACCGTCGGGTACTGCGTCTCCCTCAGACCCACACCACGCAAGCCGACACTCGAGGATCCAAGCCTCTTCTCCTACGAGTTTGACAGCGTGGCGGTGAGCGTGTGCGGGGGCGGCGGCCTCGACCTCTCGATCTCGGTCGCCTTCAATGAAAACCTGCTCCTGTTCGGCCCCGTCACCGAGGGGTCTCCGACCTCGCCCAACCCCCCGCCTCCACCGCCGCGAAATCCACCACCCTTGGTTCCCCCACCGCCTCCCCACGGCCACAGCAATACGGGCAAGACACCCATACAAAAACATACCGTCTATCATGCCGGGTGCCCATCCCCCGCATCGCAATCGTCGGCCGGCCAAACACCGGCAAGTCTTCCCTTATGAACATGCTCGCCAGGGCGAAGGTGTCCATCGTGGACCCCACGCCCGGCGTCACCCGTGACCGCGTGACGACGATCGTTCATCTCGATCCGCCCGACAACAAGGGCAAGCCGATCATCGCCGAACTGGTCGATACCGGCGGCTTCGGGGCTTATGTCGCCGAGGGTGAGCGCTTCGATGATGTCGGGGAGGATCTGACCTCGCTCGCCGGGGACATCGAGTTCCAGATCTCCCAGGCGACCCAGGATTCAGACCTCATCCTGTTCGCTGTTGATGCCCAGGCCGGTATCACGGCTTTGGATGAAGAGATCGCCCGCAAGCTCCGAGAGCGCTCTCTGGGCCGGAAGAAGGAATCAAAGAAACCCAGCGCCAAGAACGCCAAGGCAAAGAATGACAGGGCCAAGAAAGAGAAGCCCCAAAAGGAAGACAAGAAGGAGGAGAAGCAGGCCTCGCCTCCCCCTCCCCCCATCCAGCTCGTCGCCACCAAGACCGACAGCCAGCGCTGGGAGCCTCATGCGCTCGAGCTTTCGGCACTGGGTTTCGGGGAGCCGTGGATCGTCTCGGCCAAGAACAACTACATGCGTCGCGAGTTCGTGGATCAGCTCTACGAAAAGCTCTCGTTCATCCAGCACACCCAGAAGAAACGCGGCCAGACCGAGGGCCATGCGATCGACCCCAAGGATGCACTCCCCGAGCTCAAGCTGGGCATCATCGGCAAGCGCAACGCCGGCAAGAGCACCCTGGTCAACACGCTCGCCGGCGAGCCGCGCATGATCGTCAGCGAGATCGCCGGCACCACCCGCGACTCGGTGGATGTCCGCTTCGAGTACGACGGCAAGGTGCTGGTCGCGATCGACACCGCGGGGCTGCGCCGCAAGAAGAGCTTCGCCAACCAGGTCGAGTGGTACGCCTACGACCGCCTCCAGCTCTCGGTCGAACGCGCCGATGTCATCATGGTGCTGATCGATGCCACGGTGAAGATCAGCCAGGTCGATGAGCAGGTCGCGATGCTCGCGCAGAAGGCCTTCAAGCCGGCGATCATCGTCGTCAACAAGTGGGACCTGGCCGAGGGCAAGCGCGGCCCCGACAACAAGCCCGTCACTGTCGCCAAGTACGAGGCGTACATCCGCAGGGAGCTGCAGGGCCTCTGGTACGCCCCGATCGCGTTCATGTCCGGCCAAACCGGGCTGAACGTGAAGGAAACGGTCGACCTGGCCTTCGATCTGCACGCCCAGGCCTCTTCCCGCGTCACGACCGGCAAGCTCAACCGCCTGATCGCCCGCATCCTCGAGACCAGCGGCCCCACCGACAAGGTCGGCTCACAGGCCAAGGTCTACTACGTCGCCCAGACCGGCACCAACCCCCCGACCATCTCGATGGTGGTCAACAAGCCCCTGCTCTTCACGCCCAACTACCAGCGATTCCTCCTCAACCGCTTCCGGGAAGAGCTGCCCTTCTCCGAAGTCCCGATCAGGCTCAACGTGAAGCCCCGATCCGTCCGCGCCGATCCGGGAGAGGGCCCGGTCGCCGCCGCCGGCGTGCGCATGAAGGCCGATCCGGCCGCGGCCGCCGCCCGCGCTGAGGAACTCTTCAGCGAGTTCGATGACGATGCAGACAGGCCCGATGTCCCCGAGGCCGATGTTGCGGAGCCAGAAGTTGTCACCCCGCGCCGCAAGAAGAAAGAGAAGGCCGGCGGCCGCGCGAGCAAGAAGCTCGCCGAATCAGCGCCCGCGCCGGAGGATGCCGAACCCGCCGATGACGATTCCGACGATGACATCGATGCCGATGCCTTCTTCGCGGATATGGAGGCCGGCGGGATGGGTGATGACATCGATGACGATGGGGATGATGAGGCCGATGAGCAGTAGAGCTTGTGACCCGCCGACCTCCGGCTGAGGGAACCCATCACCCGACCTTCAACGCACCCGACCCGGCGCCGATGCCCTGCGTTGCGCGGCGGCGATCAGTCCCAGATTGCCGTGAAGTCCTTGGCCGCATCCCCGGCGGTGGTGAATACACCCAGAAACGCGCTGGACCCTTCCGCATCGTCGGGCTCATCGAAAAACGGGATGTCGATCTGCCGGGAACCGGCGGTCGTGAGGTACGTCGGCTTGGGATCCATCCCGCTCCACGTGTAGTCCGTATTGAACTCAACGTGGTTGTCGTTGAAACCGAAGTTGCCCTCCCAGGTCGTGCGCCCGCCGTGGATGAGGTACGTCAGCGAGTCCGGATCCGCATCCACCTTCACCGATGAGCCGGAGACGGTCACCCCCTTCACACGCGGACCGCGATTGGCGACCACGACCTCCATCGCATTGAACGTGTTCTTCCATCGCGGAAGCCGGTTGGCGGTCGGCATCGTGTGGGCGTAGCTCGTGCCACCCTGGCCCTTGGTGAAATCTACGGAGAAGGTCGGATCCCACAGCGCCTTGACGGGATCCACCGCCTTGGGCGGGTTGGAGAACTGGTAGTTGGTGAACGGCGAGATCCGCTCGTTCGCCTCCGCGGGGCTCACCATCAGGTCCACCGGCAGGAAGCCGTTGTAGATCAGGATCGACCAGACGTTCGCCGAGTGGTTCTTGGCCGTTCCGACTTCCGTGATCGTCGTGTTGTCAATGTCCATGTTCCCCGGAAACGGGTAGTCCTCGCGGTTGTTCTGGGCACACACGACCAGGGCCTGCATCACCCCGCGAAGCTGCGAAGCATCATTCATCGGCCGCTCATGGCCGTGGCGACGCAAGCCGCCCAGCGCCGGCAGCAGAACCACGACTGCCAGCAGGAGAATCCCAGGAGAATGCCCAGTTCAAGCAGACCGAACCCACGGCGGGAACCAACGAATGCATGCATGATGAAACTCCATAATGCCCCCATGTGAGGATCATGCAGGTACGAACGATCCCCGCCGGGCGATTGTTCCGTGAACCCTCTTTACGCCCGCCGAACCACGCAACGCCTGCCGCGTAGTGAAATCGGTGATCGCCGCGGGATATCGCTCCGCGCCCTGCCATCGCCCATCCACCTCCGGATCCGGTATGCTCTTGAGGCAAGGAGCCACCGATGAATATCCGCCGCGCCACCCCCTTCGCCCTGCTCGCCTCTGCCTTCCTCCTGGTCGCCTGCGAGAACAAGATCACGATGGAGAACTACAACGCGATCACCACCGGCATGACCGAGCGGGAGGTCGAGAAGATCATGGGCGGCAAGGGTGAGGAGCAGGTGATCTCGGGTGTCTCGATCGGCAGCGGCGGCCTCACCAGCACCACCAGCGGCACCGGCAAGGACAAGGTCTACATCTGGAAGAAGGACAACGCCGGCGAGATCACCGTCACCTTCCGTGATGGCAAGGTCATTGATAAGGGCAAGTCGGGGCTGTAGGCACATCGAGAAGGCACTGGGCATCAGGCACTGGGCACTGGTGGAAAACCAGATGCACTGGCGTCTTTGCCTTCCACCAGTGCCCAATGCCCAGTCCCCAGTGCCCTCTCGATATCAGTGCGCCTGCGGACGGCTCCCCGACTGCTCAGCGCCCTTCTGCCTCCCCTGCATCTTCCCCAGCACGAGCGCCACGCCCAGCCACGCGATCGATACGGGCACGGCGATCCATCCGATCGCCAGCCCCACCGCAGCCCCCATCGCCTTTGCCGTTCCGCTCGCCCACCACACCGGCGCCCAGCCGCCGATCATGTCACCCGCGCGATACACGAACGTATCGATGAAGCTCTTGGTCTTGTACTTCTCATCCGGCCCCAGGACCGTGTACAGCACTTCGCGAGCGGGCCGATCAACCGCGTAGTGCACCCCGCGACGAATCACCTGGAACCACATCAGCACCGTCAGCGTCGGGTTCTGCCAGAGCACCGCGAACCCGATCAGCGTGAGCAGCGGCAGGATGCACAGCGCTCCGCCGATACCGACGATTCCGATGATCCGCCCCGTGAAGAGCAGCTGCGTCGCCAGCGTCAGGAGATTGGCCCACAGGTCGATGTCGGCGAACGCCGCCGTCCGCTGCGCCCTGTCCGGGAACGCCGCCTCGACGATGCGTCCCTGCTCGATGTACAGGAAGGTCGATGACACGCTGAAGAGCAGCATGTAGATGGCGATCACCTTGAGGTATCGCGAGGCGGCGATCGCCTCCAGGCCCTTCCACATGCCCGGGCCGGGCTCGGGCTTGGGCGGGGAAGCATCCGTGCCACTCGCCCCGACTCGCTTTGCAAACCCACCGCGGCGAACCAGAACCGTCACGCACAACACCGCCATCTCCAGCGGCACGATCGCCACCAGGAGCATCGCCGGCACCGGCACCTTGATGAGGTACGGCCCCAGGCCGAACCGCTCGATATCAAAGCCGTTGACCAGCGCACCGGTCACCGCCGCTCCCGTGATCGCCCCCACCGTCCCGCCGATCGCGATCACGCCGAAGAGCCGCTTGGCCTGCTCGCGCGAGTACAGATCGGCGCTGAAACCCCAGAAGACCGACACAACAAAGAGGTTGAACACGCTCAGCCAGATGTAGAAGGCGTACCCCAGGTTCTTGTGCCAGCTCTCGGGCATCATGTGGAACAGCCCGAAGAAGATCAGCATGTTCACCGCGAAGAAGTGGTACGTCGTCGGGATGAAGATTCGGCGCGGGTACTTCGACACCAGCCACGAAAACAACGGGTTAACCGCCGCCATCGCTAGCAGCGTCCCGGTCATCACCCACGGCAGCTTGTCGGCCCCGCCCTGGATCCCCATCGCCTCGCGAACCGGCCGGAGCAGGTAGTAGCTGAGCAGGATGAAGAAGAAATACAGGCCCGAGAGCAGGATCGTCCGGCCCTCGCCGGGCCGGAAATCGACCAGGCGGCCGATCCCGCGATGGATCGCCGAAGACTGGGTCTTGCCGTCAAGGGTGGGTGGGTTCGGGGAAACCGTGCTCACCGATACCTCCATCGCCCACGGCGAACCTCACACACACCCTCACCCTGGGCCGCGATCACCAGGTGCGGGAACCAACGGGGCGGCCGGGAGTATACATGCTCGCGGTCCGCGGGCTTCCCACTGGGGTACTGACGGATCGCCGGCGGGAGCGCATCCCTACAACAGGCGCTCCCACGGTTGAGCGCCTTGTCTCCATGCCCGCAATGCTTCGCTTTCCCGCTTCTTTCAAGCCGACTTGTCCGCCACAGTCCGATTCGTACCATCTACCCGGAGTGCATAGGAGGACCGAGTGGGAATCGGTCCCAGGCTCCGCACCTCGCAAGGATTGCCCCCCATGACGACCTCACGACGATCGTTCCTCCAGACCTCCGCAATCTCCGCCGGTGCGCTCGCCGCGGGCGCGGGAACGGCGATCCTCGCCGGATTGCCCCGCGCTGCCCTGGCCCGCCCGCGCCCGACCGCCAGCGGCGCCCCGCTCAAGATTCTCATCCTCGGCGGCACCGGGTTCGTCGGTCCGGCCTGCACCGAGGCAGCGCTCGCCCGAGGACACAAGGTCACCCTCTTCAATCGCGGACGCATGGAAACCTTCCGTAAGGAGCGGAGCAGACCCAGCACCGTCCCCGAGGGGGTGGAAGTGCTTTACGGCAACCGTGATCCCAACAAGACCGCCGATGCCTGGATCGACGATCCGCGAACCCCGGCAGCGCCGGATGGACAGAAGCGCGAAAAGCCCGCCGAGAGCCCCAAGGGCCTCTCGCAGCTCGAGGGCAAGAAGTGGGATGCGGTGATCGACACCTCGGCCTTCTTCCCGCGCATGGCCAAGGCATCCGCGGAGCTGCTCAGCCCCAACATCGGCCATTACCTCTTCATCTCGACCATCTCCGTCTACAAGCGCAACGACCAGCCCGGTGCAGACGAGACCGCCGAATTGGCGACCCTCTCCGACCCAACCTCCGAGGAGTTCGGGGCCCAGTACGAGAACTACGGCGGCGGCAAGGTCGCCTGCGAGCAGGCCGTCGAGGCCGCCTGCCCCGGCAGGGCGATCCTGGTTCGGCCGGGGTTCATCGTCGGTCAGCGCGACAACACGCGCCGCTACAGCTATTGGCCCAACCGGGTCTCGCAGGGTGGCGAGATGGTCGTCCCCGGCGATCCCACCGATCCGATCCAGATCATCGATGTCCGGGACCTGGCGGAGTGGTGCATCCACCTGATCGAGAACCAGATCACGGGCGCGTTCAACGCGACCGGCCCCGAGATGCAGCTCACGATGAAGGCCTTCCTCGAAGGCACGCGCGAGGGCCTCAAGACCGATACCAGCTTCAACTGGATCCCGCTCTCGTTCCTCTCCGAGCAGAACGTCCCCAATGGCGCCTTCCCGCTCTACATCCCCCCCACCGGCGAGACATCCGGCTTCCACAACGTCAGCGTCGCAAAGGCGGTCAAGAACGGCCTGAAGTTCCGCCCCTGCTCCGAGACCGCCAGGGCGACCATGGAGTGGGTCAGCTCGCTCCCCGAGGATGTCCGCAAGAGTGTCCTCCCGCCGACGCCCGGCGAGCCCATGGGCGGTCCCGGCAGCCCGATGTCTCCACACCTCACCAAGGAACGCGAGCTCGAGATCGTCAAGGCGTTCAAGGAAAAGAAGTAGCCGCACACCGTCAGGAGAGACGGGTGGATCACAGGCCCTTCGGGAACCCCTGGAGGGCCTGTTTTTCACGAGACTCGCCAGGACTACTTGATGATCGCCCGGGAGATTCCGACTTCCCCGCCATCGCGCTCCTTGTTGTCGGCGCGGATGTTCTTTTCGAGGATTTCAATCACCCGCTTTCCCTTGGGCGCGCCCGGCGTGCCGGGCCGGCAGGAGAGCCACAGGCAGTCCTGGAAGTACTCATTGGGGGCCATGTTCTCCCCGAAGCGCGCGTAGCACTCGATGAGCAGGTCCGGGCGCCCGGCGCGGAACGTGCTCGGCAGCGCGGCAGCGCAGAACTCGGCATCCGCGAGCGCCGGCTTGTCCTTGAGCGTCGAATCCACCAGCCGCGTGACATCCTCATCCCGGCCCAGGAGCACAAGCGTCTGCGCGGCCTCGGCGAGCTTGCCGGCCTTCAGAAGCTCGCGCAGGCCCGCGTGAAGATCCACCGCGCCCTGGAGCGCGAACTTGCCATCGGGCTCCAGCTCGCGCCGAGGCCCCGTCGGCGCAAGCGTCCACAGCGGATCCCCGAAACACACCAGCTTCCAGATGTGACCACCCTCGATGCGGACCGCCGCCGCCCACGCAAACCGGCTCGACAGCCGCGCGGCCAGGAACGGCGTCGGCACGAATGCCTGCAGGAACGGCTCTTCCATCGAGCCGAAGTACGCGAACGCCCCGTGATCGAACCACCGCCCGGCGACCGTCCCACGGGCGCTGACATCGGCCGCCGACCACGAGTGGACCATGGAGATCGCCGCCGGCACACCCAGGATCGGGATGTCCGCGGGCTTCATGCGACCCGGCTTGAGATCGAAGAAATCCGCGTTCCCGCTGCTGTTGACCATCACCAGCGAGGCATCGATCGCCTTCGCGCTGCGGGCACGCCACGCCGCCTCATCCTGATGCGGCGCATCATCCACCACAACCTCCAGCTTGCCCCGCTCGGTCAGGAGCTTGCCCGCCTCGGTCCCGTCGAATGTCTTGAACCCCCCGGAGTCCCCGTACCCATCAAAGATCCACGCCTTGGCAGGGGTCAGGAACAGCGAGCACATGGCGCTGTACGCCCCGCGAGCCCTGGTCCCGAAAATCACGCTGCTGAAGGCCCAGCGCGGCGCCTGCTCACCCGCCTCGCTGAACGGCTTGCGCCCGACAACATCGGTCGTCGAGGCCATCCCTCCCTTCCCGCCTTCCACGAACGGAAACTTCGCCGGCACGTTCAGGCACAGCGACACCGCATCGATGTCATCACCCATCTCCTCCCACTTCAGCCCGGTCGCCTTGGCGGCCTCCTGCGCTGATTTCACCAGCGCATCGGCCTGCGCCTTGGACATCGTGCCACCGGGGGCTTGTGGAGCCTTGATCCACGCGATCGGCTGGCCGTGCCCAGCCGCGAGCGCCAGCCCCGCCGTCCACGCCTGGTCCTCGGCGTTGCACAGCACGATTCCCGGCGGCGTCAGATTCATGGCCTTGAGGTGTCCGACAAACGCCACAGTCTCCGCGGACGATTTGTCGAAGCCCCATGCCCGCGCGATCGCCCGGTCCGCGAGCGCTGCAAGCTGCTTGGGGTGATGCTCGGGAATTCCCGCGGGCAGCGCGGCAGGTTCCCCCTCGGCCGGCTTGAAGTCTGCGCCGACTTCCCAGCGCACCACCTTGGCCGGCTTGAGTGCTCGCACGAACCTGGCAATGTCCTCGGTTGCCTGCCGGGTGCCATCATCGATCAACACGGGGAAGCGCGCCTTGGGCGTCCAGCGGGCGATCGCCTCGATGTACGAGGTCGCATCGTCGGGCACGATCACCACCACCGGCACGATCTCGACCTGCCCTCGGATGAACGAGACTCGCTGCCCCAGCGCGAAGCCGGCGTTGATCTCGGGGTGCGTTTCAATCTGCGCCGGCTTGTCCTTGGCCGTGGGCTGCGGGGGCGATGTCGGTTGTGCGCACACTCCGGCCGCGGCGAGCAGGCTCGCGAGCATCCCGACCGCCGCACGCCCCGCCCCGATCGATCGATTGCTCCGGTTCATGCCTTGGCAAGCCCTTCTTCGAGGTTCCATTCCCACTGCCGACGCACTCCATCGGCGAACGTGGTCCGCGGACCGTATCCGAGTTCGGACTTCACCCGTCTTAGATCCGCCCAAGTCCGCATCACATCCCCCGGCTGCATCCCGCGTCGCTGGATCTCGACCTTTCGCCCCACGACCTGCATGATCGTTCCCACCATGTCATCCAATGAGACGGGGTTCTCACCACCCAGGTTCCAGATCCGATAACCAAACGCCGGGATCTGGATGTAGGACGCCAGCACACCTTCCACGATGTCATCGATATACGTGTAATCCCGGCTGGTTCCCTCACCGAAGAGCGTCAGCCCTTCGCCGCGGGCGATCCGCACCATGAACTGCTGGATCGCAAGGTCGGGCCTCTGACGGGGCCCGTACACCGTGAAGAACCGCAGGCACGCCGTCGGCATCTTCGTCAGGTGCCAGTGCGTGTGCGCCAGCAGTTCGCAGGCCCGTTTGGTCGCCGCGTACGGGCTGATCGGCGCGGAGACATCCTGCTCCTCGGAGAAGGGGACGGTCAGAGCGTTACCGTACACCGAGCTCGATGATGCCATGACGAACCGGTCCCACCCCAAGCGCTGGGCCTGCGCCATGAGCGCTGAGGTCGCCGCGATGTTCGCGTTCACGTAGCCCACCGGATCGGCGATGCTGGGTCGCACTCCCGCCTTGGCCGCCAGGTGGATCGCCCCGCGAACCCGGGCGACATTGAGAAAGTCCGCAAGCCCCCGATGATCGTTAAGATCCCCTTCCCACATCCGCAGCGCGCCGGCCCCGGATGTGCCGGGGATTGCCTCAAGGCGGCGAGACAACCGACGTTTGATCCCGGCGTCATACATCGGATCGAAGTTGTCAATCCCGGCGACATCAACCCCGGCGGAGAGCAGCCGCTCGGCGACATGAGAGCCGATGAACCCGGCCGCGCCGGTGACCAGGACGGGCCCGGGGATCCGTTCCCGGATCATCCGGGCATCGCTCGCCCAGCCCGGCGCAAGGGATAATCCGTGTGCGCCAGCCGCCTGCATGTCGTTGGAATCGCCGCTTGCGTGCATCACCGCTGAGCGTAGGAGCGGTTCATCAGTTCGCCGTTTGCGCGACACGTGCCCGCCGAGCACCGCCCTGTGGGCCGGCTCGACCGGTCATCACACACGCATCCCGAAGAAAGAAGCAGGGCGCCTCATATTTCGTCAGCGCCCCGCTGGAGGAGAGAGAGATCTTGAGGAGGTAAACCCAGTTATCGGATAATCGTTGCCACTTCTGAAAAAAGAAGCCTGAAGCGACAACTTCTTCACAAGAAATCCCCGGGCATCCTATGCCGCATATGCGTGAATCCCTTGTATGTAGAGGCGAATTCCCTAGTAAGGAGCTCGGCGTGCCAATGCAAAGACCCGCTGATTGCGGGCCTTTGCAAAGCATCTGGTTCGCACGCGCAACGGATTCAATGAGTCGAAAGCCTCCGCGCGGTTGCAACAGAAACCTCACTTCCGTTGCGATTGATCCGGAGCCGGCACATCAACATCATCCATCGACGGCGGAGGCTTCTGGCCCTCCTTGCCACCCGGTGGACGCTTCTTCCCCGCACCGCCACCCTTGTCGCCGCCGCCCCCACCACCAGGCTTGCCGCCGCGCTCCAGCAGACGCTTGATCGCCTTCTCCCGCTCCTGCGGAGAGAGGTTCTCCAGCCGCTGACGCATCGGCTCGGGCAGCTTCGAGAGATCCACCTTGCCGTCAGGGCCGATCGCCCCGGGCGGGATCACGGGCCCATCGGTGCGGCCCGGAGCCGGCGCTTCGCCGGGCTTGGGCTGGCCTTTGCGCTGCTGACCCATGTCCTTGCGCAGACGTTCAATCTCCTTCTGCACGATCGACTTCTGTGCATCGCTCAAGACCGCCCATGCCTTGGTCTGGGCGGCCTTGGCATCGGGCGCTCTCTCCGCGATCTCGCGCAGCCGAGTCATCGCCGACTGCTCCTGTGCCGGCGATGCTTCTTGCATGCCATCCTGCATCGCATCTTCGCCCCCGGCATCGGGCTTGCGATCGGGCCTGCCGAGTGGTTTGTCGGACTTGCCGCGCTGGCGATCCTGGCCACCAAGTCCGGGCAGCCCGCGAAGGCGCTCATCCACGCGGCGGCGATTCTCGACGCCAAGCTGGGAACGCAGCTTCACGATCTCATCCCGGTTCTCTTCGACGAACCGGCGCGTCTGATCCTTCAGCTCATCCTGGACCGAACGGAGCTTCTGTTCCTGCTCGGAGCTCAGGCGAGCCTCTGCGGGCGTTGATTCCTGCCGCAGGACGGCGAGCGCCTGCATCATCACGCGAGGCGGGAGCTGCTGATCACGGCCCTTGGCGCCTGCCCCGCCGCCGCCACCTCCGAATTTCCCACGCTGCCCGGGCACGCTGTTGTCGCGCACCTCCGGACCCTTGAGTACCGCATCGTCGGGCTTGCCGGCAGGTTGGCCAGCGTTCTGCGCGTGTGCCTGCCCCGCGAGCACAAAGACCAGCGCTGCCGAGATCGCCCGCAGACCGGCTTTCCGGCTTGGAATCATCGTCATGTCCGTTACTCCCTAGCCCAATATGGGCTTGTTCACATCCACATCCCCCGTGCAAGACAAACGTCGCCGGCGGAGATCGATTGCGACATCGCGGCACCGGCGGGGATGCCGCTGTCCGATCCGTGCTTCTACCATCGGTTCGATGCGCTGATGAATCACCCGGTTCCAGCCGCAATGTTCGGAGATTGATCGCATGTCGCTGACCAAGGATGCCGTGCGTGCTGCCCTCAAGACCGTGCTCATTCCCAGCGGGGAAGATGTCGTTTCCTCGGGCGGGTTTCAATGGACGGCGATCTGCGACACGTTCGTCAGCGTCAAGCTGCACGTCCCCGGGATCGCCATCGGAGGGCTGGGTGCGATCGCCCGCTCGGCATGCTCGGCCATCACCAGGGCCGCTGGCGATGCCGGCGGCTCGATCGACTCGGTGATCGTCGAGTTTGTCGATGACCACGGGTCGGTGATCCACACCGTGCGTCAGGGCGGCGCCACAAGCGCCTCGGCCCCCGCTTCAGCCGCCGCCCCCGCGACCATCCCTGCGAGCAATCCTGCACCAGCCTCGCCTTCGACGGCCGGCGCCCCCGGCCACCGCCCCATCGGAGGGCTCGCCGACTCCGTGCCGGCGTCGAAGGCTTCCGCGCCGACTCCGCAGGCCGCGGCTCGCCCGCTCGCAGGCGTCCGGCACATCATCGCCGTCGGCGCGGGCAAGGGAGGCGTCGGCAAAAGCACGATCGCCGTCAACCTGGCGATCGGCTTGGCACGCCAGGGGCACATGGTCGGCCTGATGGATGGTGACATCTACGGGCCCAGCCTTCCCACGCTCCTGGGCCTTGCGGGGCTGGATCCAGTGATCTACGAAGGCAAGCTCCAACCCTTTGTCTCCCACGGCATCAAGTCGATGACGATCGGCAAGCTCGTGGATGCGGAAAAACCGCTGATCTGGCGCGGACCCATGGCCCACGGGGCGTTCAAGCAGCTCGCCGAGCAGACCAGCTGGGGGGAGCTCGACTACCTCATCATCGACCTCCCCCCCGGAACCGGGGATGTCCCATTGACGATGGCGCAGCTCCTGCAACTGAGCGGCGCGGTCGTTGTCTGCACTCCGCAGAAGGTCGCCCAGGACGATGCCGTGCGCGCCACGCGCATGTTCCAGCAGTTGGGAATCACGGTTCTGGGCGTTGTGGAGAACATGAGCCACTTCGTCTGCGAGCACGGAACCGAGTACGACATCTTCGGCCGCGGCGGCGCGGAGATGATGGCCCAGCGGCTGGGTGTGCCCTTCCTGGGGGCGGTGCCGATCACCCCGGCCCTGCGGCAGAACAGTGATCGCGGGGATCCGGCCGCGAATTTCGCCCCCGGAACCCCCTTGCACGATGCGCTGCGCACCCTTGTGCAGAGCCTCGAAAGCCAGGTGGCGCTGGCATCGATGCGGCAAGGCAGGGCACGTCCCACGCTGACAATCTCGTGAATCGACAGCCATTGATGTGATTCGTGAGTCGCCGCGCTTGATCCGGCGCGTGTGAGTGGCGAACAGTTGCGGGCGCGCGGACCGTCTGGTACAAAGTGCCCGCGACGCTCGAGGAGGTCCACGCTATGGCCAAGAAAAAATCCAAAAAAGCCGCCAAGAAAAGCTCGAAGAAGGCCGCCCGCAAGCCCGTGAAGAAGGGTGCGAAGAGGTCCTTGGGCCGGAAGCCTGCGAAGAGGGCCGCCAAGAAGATCGCTCGTCGCGCCAAACCGGCGGCCAAGCCGGCAGCCAAGAAGGCAAGCAAGCCCGCCACCGCGCCGGCATCATCTGGCATTCCCGTGCCGCCGCCGGCGCCCGCCGCCCAGTCGCCGGCTCAGATCGACACTGGTGCCCCATCCACCGAAGCCCAGGCCAACCCGGCCTTCTGACCCGCCCGAACAGCCGGTCATGCAACCCCCCGCCGACGCCCATGCGTCGGCTTTGTACGCGCTGAACCAGTGAAAACACTGGGTAAATGCTCCCCTTTCAGGGGCTCCGGGCCGATCTCGCGCACTTTCCGTGGCCACGGCCCACCAGGCGCGGTATGTTCAACTTGGGTAAGCGAGTGGCCATGGTGCCACCCCCCCGGAGGTCGTGCATGGAACTGGCCAAGACTTGGTGCGTGGTCGGGGTATCGGTATTGTCCGCCGCGGCGTTGGCTTCCGACCCGCGGAATCACGAGCCTTATAACCTTCTGGTTCCCAACAAGACCTTGGCGAAGGTGGCGCTCTGCAGTTCGGTCATCGGGCACATCGTCGACGAGGACTTCCTCCCGTTCAGCCACTACGGAATCACCGGGGGCACACCCTCCGAGGCGATCAATGTCGTGCGGCAGATCTGGGTGACGGACACCAGCAACCGCAAGATCTACCGGTTCGCGGCCGACATCTTCTACCCACCCCCGTACTACGGCGAGGTCTTGACCGGCCCCGTGGACCAGATCCGCGGGATGGAGTTCGTCAAGCAGAACCACACGATCTACGTGGCTCACTCCGGCACCAATCTCTCGGCACCGGGTGACAGGATCCTGATGTTCGATGTGACCGGCCAGCCCGTCGGGAGCTTCGCAGCGACCAATCCGACCGACATCATGTACTCGCCCGAGTTGAACGAGCTGTTGATCACTAACGCGACCCACGAGGCGATCGATCGCTACACGCTGGAAGGTCAGTTCCTCGGCCGCCTGATCGATTCCGACGGCGTCTCGAGCATCGATCGGCCGATGCAGATGTCGCGCAACCACCACAGCGGCGAGCTCCTCGTCGCCGGCGCCGATTCCCCCGCCGGGCTGTACCACTTCGACCTCGACGGAGAAGAGATGGGCTTCTACCCGCAGGTCGGTCATCCCGAGGGGATGGCCGAGCTCGACTACGACCTCAAGCACGGGTTCTGGCTCTTCACCTCCGAGTTCGGGATGTTCACCTACTGGTCCGATGGGGATGAGCTCGATATGGTCAGGGACAACGGCGCCTGGGGCTTTATCAACACGGTCCAGTTCTTCTGCTGGGCCGACTACGACAGGTCCGATTTCGTCGATCTGGATGACTACGTGGCGTTCGTGTATGACTTCGAGGCCGGGCTTCCGCTGGCCGACTTCGACGGCTCTGGCTTCGTTGATTTCGAGGACTTCTTCCTGTTCGTCGAGCGGTTTGTCGCAGGCTGCTGACTGGCCGATGGTTCGATAACCAGCGCATTCAGAACGGGACGGCTCAGCGGTCGGTCCCGTTGTTTCGATAAAGTCTGTTCACGCGTTCAGGCGGGCCATTCGGCCATCGGAGTTGCAACATGGGCACCAGGGCGAGCACGGGCAGGTTGTGTGTGACAGCGCGGATCGCCGGGATTGCAGGAATGGCCGCGGCGATGGCCCTGGGGATCGCGGGCGGCACGGTTCTGCTCGGCGCGGGCGGCCTCGACGGCCCCCAGCCCCCCGTGTCGCGCCTCCCCGAGGGGACGATCGTCCCGCGCGGCCTCTCCGATGCAGAGAAAGTCTTCCTCCAGCAGAACCCGAACTACTTCAGCAACCAGATGGGCTCCAAGCGCGCCGCCCCGCCGACCGGCCCAGTCGAGTGCGCGGCCGAGTACGAGCCCATGGATGGCATCTTTATGTCGTGGGAGTCCTTCACCCCCACGCTCAACGAGATGGCCAAGCTGGTCACCACCATCGGCAACGCCAACGTGTACATGGTCGTGGATACCGCCTCGGAGCAGACCTCGGCGACCACATCGATGACCAACGCTGAGGTCAACATGACACGCGTGAAGTTCTATATCAAGACAACCGACACCGTCTGGATCCGCGACTACGGCCCCAGGTACATCTACGAGGGCAACGTGCGCGCCATCGTCGATCACACGTACAACCGCCCGCGCCCCCTCGACGATGCTCTGAACGTCTGGCTCGGCGGGCAGCGCAAGGAAGAGGTCTACGACGTCGGTCTGGTCCACGGAGGCGGCAACTACCACCTCAACGCCCTGGACAAGAGCTACTGCACGCGCCTCATCAACAACGAAAACACCGGGCTCACCGAGCTCCAGATCCACGACAAGTGGCTCGCCAACCAGGCCGTCGACACCCACTTCTTCGACCCCTTCCCCAATTCGCTCGACTCCACCCAGCACCTGGACATGTGGATGCAGGTGTACGCGGACAACAAGGTCATGATCAGCGACTGGCCCGTGACCGGCGGAGACATGACCACGGTCGACGGCATCTGCGACAACGCGGCGATCTACATGGCGAACCAGGGGTACACCGTCAATCGCGTGCCCGCACGCGAGGTCAGCAACGTTCACTACACCTACACCAACGTCGTGATCTGCAACGACCTGATCATCGTTCCCAGCTACACCAACTCCACGATGGACAACGCCGGTTACAACGCCCAGGCGCTCAACGCCTGGCAGACCGCCAATCCCGCCAAGACCTGTATCGCCGTCAACGGACAGCCCGTCGTCACCTCCGCCGGCGTCTTCCACTGCATTATGATGCACGTGCCCGCCAACAGGGGCGGCGCCAACCCGGTCGCCTATCTCCGCACTCCCAACGGAGGGGATACCTACACGCCCGACACGAATCTGGACATCCGGTGGATCACCGATGACGATGTCTCGGTCTCGAACGTGGACCTCCTCCTCTCGCTCGACGGCGGGGACACCTACCCCATCACACTCGCCTCCGCCACGGCGGACGATGGCAGCCACACCTGGACCATCCCCAACTACTACACCCACCACGCGCGCATCAAGGTGATCGCCAGGGATGCAAGCGGCAACACCGGCTTCGACGCCAGCGATGCCGACTTTGCGATCGCCGGCGCTTGCCCCGCGGACTTCGACCTCACCGGGTTCGCCGACACCGACGACTACGATGCCTTCATCGAGGCCTTCGAGGCTGGCACGCTGAACGCCGACATCGACGGCTCGGGCTTCGTCGATCTCGACGACTTCGACGCCTTCGTTGACTATTTCGAGGCCGGCTGCTGAGCCCAGACACCGGGTCCGGCCATTCACGGGGGCCGATAATCCGTGATTTTGCCGTGACTATCCGCGCACCCCTGCGTTCATGCCTTGCGCAGCCACGATCGACGATCAGCCGATCGCGAGCGTTGCGCGCAGTCACCACAGCGCAAGGGGGCCATCGCCATGACCATTCGATGCAGCACCGGGTTCGCCGTCGTACTCGCCGCGGGCCTCGCAGCGCCCGCACTCGCCCAGATGCAGCCCTTCCACGGCTATGACTACCTCGTCCCGCCCAACGGACCGATGCCAAACGCCGCGAGCGCCCATGCCGCCTGGCTCGCGGCCGCCACCCCCCTCAGCGCTATCGGGGTCGTCTGCTACGACTTCAACCAGATGCCCGTAAACACCGCCTGCCCACCCGGCCCTTTCAACGCCGCAGGCACGACTCTCATCGGCTTCCCCGGAGGCATCGTCGCATTCAACCCGGTGATCCCGGCGACCGGCGGCGTCATCCTCACCGGCAACACCGAGAGCGTCGCCAACGGCTGGGACACCACCACCGCGCCGTGGTTCGACCTCCAGAACCGCCTTTCGCTGGTCGTGCCATTCCAGAGCTCCACCGTCAATTACGCCTACGACCTCACCTTCAACCCGCCCATCCAGGCGTTCGGCATGTTCGTCACCGGGGAGGGAAACACGGTCACCGGCGGGCAGATGTTCCTGACCTTCACCGACTCGAGCGCAAGCTGGATGATCCCGATGGATCCGAATATCGGCGGTCAGTTCGTGGGGTTCATCGATCCGGGCCAGGCGATCACACGCGTGACGCTGATGCTCACGCCCGACACCAGCGGCACGGTCATCCAGCCCTTCATCTCGCTGGATGACATCTGCGTGGTCTGGGCCCATGGCCCTGGCTGCCCGGCCGATTTCGACGGCTCGGGATTCGTCGATCTCGAAGACTTCGCCGCCTTCGTCCACGCCTTCGAGGCCGGCACCGATGATGCCGACTTCGACGGCTCTGGGTTCGTCGATCTCGACGACTACCACGCCTTCGTGCTCGCCTTCGAGAAGGGCTGCTGAGCAGCCCGCTTGCAATGACGGCTCTCGCCTCGCCCGCGCGGCATGACGGGCGTTATTTGCTCACGCTGGTGCAAGCTTGCACCCTCCGGGACGCACTTGTCGCATGGGAATCGCGCCGGACGCGGCGTACCGCGGGCGGACCGATCCCATCAACCCGGAGATCCCCATGAACATCCGAATCGCCGTCTCCGCAGCTGTGCTCCTCGGCCTGACCGCCGGCGCTGCGTCTGCCCAGGTCTACTTCTTCGTCGGCTTTGATCCGTCGGTCGCTCCGAACGGCGCGACACCCAACGCCAGCGCCGCCCATGCGTCGTGGCTCGGGATGGCCGGCCCTCTCAGCGCCAACGGAATCTCCTGTTATGACTTCAATCAGCTGCCTCCCAACACGGTCTGTCCTCCGGGAGCCTCGAGCGCGGCCGGGACGCCACTGATCGGCTTCCCGGGCGCATCGGTCGCTTTCAACCCCGTCATCCCAGCGTCCGGCGGCATCGTCCTCAACAACAACGAGAGCCCCGCCAACGGCTGGGACACCTCCACGCCACCGTGGTTCGACCTGCAGAATCGCCTCTCGCTGGTGGCCCCGCTCGCCTTCTCCGGCGTCGATTACGAGTACGACATCACCTTCAACCCTTCCATCCAGGGCTTCGGGATGTTCATCACGGGTGAAGGCAACACCGTCACCGGCGGGCAGATGTTCCTCAGATTCAGCGACAACGTGACGACCTGGACCATCCCCCTGAACCCGGACATGGGGGCGCAGTTCGTCGGCTTCATCGATGCCGGCGAGCAGGTCTCTCGCGTCACACTGGTGCTCACCCCCGACTCCACCGGCACCGTCATCCAGCCCTTCATTTCGCTTGACGACATATGCGTCATCTACTCGTGGGATGACTGCTCCGCGGACTTCGACCACTCCGGATTCGTCGATCTCGACGACTTCGTCACCTTTGTCTACTCATTCGAGGCCGGCACCGACGATGCCGATTTCGACGAATCGGGCTTCGTCGATCTCGACGATTTTGTCGAGTTCGTGCATGCCTTTGAGCTGGGCTGCTGACCACGAACCACCGCCGACAAGGCCCACACGACTCACCAGGGATCCGGCGCTGATCGCCGGATCCCTTTCCGTTTGCCCGGGCTGGTGCACCGGCCTCGTGGTACACTCGCCCGTAGATGCGGATGTCGTTCCAACAGTCTCAGCAGGCGCGGGAGGTTGCATGACCCCCACCCAGCGCACTCGCACAGCTCCCTCCGGCCGCGCCGCCGGTGCGGATACCGCCCCAAGCCTTCAACAGGAGATCGGCAAGCGCAACCCCTTCGACCTTCCCGAGCAGGAGGCCTACCTCAACCTCATCCGCACCGCCGCCTGCCTCAACGTCGAGTTCGAGCGCTTCTTCCGGGACCACGGACTCTCGGTCGCCACCTACAACGCCCTCCGCATCCTCCGCGGCGCCACCATCGGCGCCAAGCCCCCCGGCCGGCGGGCGTGCTCGGAGATCGGCGACCAGATGGTTGCACAGGTCCCCGATGTCACACGCGTCGTCGATCGCATCGAGCAGCTCGGGCTCGCCGAACGCTGCCGCTGCGAGAACGATCGCCGCGTCGTCTACGTCCGCATCACCCGCAAGGGCATCGATCTGCTCGCCAGGCTCGACAAGCCGCTGCTCGACCTGCACCGGGGACAGCTCGGCCACCTCTCCAGGCGCGAGCTTTCCGATCTCAACAAGCTGCTGGTCAAGGCCCGCAAACCCCCACCCCCACCCCCACCCCCACGGGCATGAACCGGCTGCACAGCTTCACGCCATCGCCTTGGTCCATCGCGTGTGCAGGGTCGCCGCCGTCGCGCCCTTCTTGAATGTGAACCCCTCCGGCGTCCACATCTCCTTCTTGAGCATGATCGGATCGCCGCCGCGATACCTCCGCGTACGGTCGATGGCGCCCTGCAGAACCCGCGATTCCGACGGCGGCACGTACGACACCATCGCGTCGAACAGGAGCTGGGTTTCAACCGCCCGCTGGCGTTCGTGGGAACTCAGCCCGACCCTGAAGAGGTCGTAATCCTCCGCGGGATCGTCGGTCCGGAACTGTCCCGCCGGCCCCTCCACGATGTTCCAGCCGTTCCACACCAGCTTGGTGAAGATGACATCCTGATCCCCCGTCGTGAGCTGACTCTTTTTCATCTTCTTGATCTTGTCCGCCGGATCGGGCACGGCGAGCAGGTACATGTACCAGTACAACACATCCCAGTTCGGATCCAGCGCTGCAAGCGCGTTCCCCTGCCCCGTGGTGGGGCTGCGGAGCTTCTTCCACGTGTCACGCAGGCAGTTCCACGGGATCATGTGGTGCCACGCGAGGAACCCGGCGACCGCGCCGGGAACATCGGTGTGAGCCCACGGTGCATCGGCGCCCTCGCGACCATCTCCGCTCAGCGTCCCATCGGCATTGATCGCCATTGCATGCCTCCACAATCCCCTGATCACCGGCTCCCGCTTGCCACAAGCCTCCGGACCCGTACCGACAGCATATTGACAACACCGCCGGCCGTCACGCGGCGGTCGCTGATGGATCGATCGCGCTCTCGGTATCCGCAGGCAGCAGGATCTTTACCGTTGTCCCGCGATGCGGACCCTTCTCCGTGTGGGACTCGATCTCGATGCGCCCCCCGTGCTCCTGCACGATCCGCTTGGTGACCGCGAGCCCCAGCCCGGTGCCGCGCAGGCCCTTGGTCGTGTTAAACGGCTCGAAGAGCCACGGCAAGCGGTCCGCCGGAATCCCCGGGCCGTTGTCGATGACGGCGATCTCCGCGTAGGCGCCGCCTTCGAACGGGGCACCCTTGGTGTGCCCGCCGCCGGAAGCGCTCCCGCTCGCCGGGTGGAAAAGGGCCCGCACCGTCACCGCGCCAGATTCGGGATCCACGGCCTCGATCGCGTTGCCCGCCAGGTTCATCAGCGCCTGGTGGATCAGCTCCGGATCGATCGGGATCGGCGGCATCTCCAGGTCCACATCCACGATGAACGCCGCGTTGCGGGCCGCCGCCTGCGACTGCATCAGCTGCGCCACATCATCCAGGATCGGGCCAACCTTGGCGAGCTGGATCTCGACGCGCCGCTGGCGCGAGTACGCGAGCATGTTCCCCGTCAGCGTCACGATCCGGTCCACGTTCCGCCGGAGGATCCCCCACCCCTGCTTGGCGATCCCCAGGTTGTCCTTCTTGAGTCCCAGCTCCACCACATCCGCCCCGCCGCTGAGCCCTTGCAGGATGTTCTTGACCGAGTGCGACAGGCCCGCAACCGCCTCGCCCATCGCCGCCAGCCTCTCTGAGCGCAGCTTCTCCGAGTACAGCTCGGCGTTGGCGAGCGCCAGCCCCGTGTGCTGGCCGATCGCGTTCATCAGGTTGAGCTGCTCGGCCGTGAACGTGTAGTTCGCCAGCGTGCTGTCGATATAGATCGCTCCGAACACCTTGTCCCGGGAACGGATCGGCGCGCAGATCGCCGACCGGATATGGAACCGCTGCACGCTGTCCCCCGCCTTGAACCGCGGATCGTTCATCGCGTTGGTCGAGAGGACACCTTCGCTCTTCTTGATCGCGTGCAGCACGATCGTCCGGCTCACGTTGATGCGGGCCTCATCGGGATCACGAGGCGCCACCAGGTACTTCACCACCGCCGGCACGATCTGCGGCTCGGGAGCTCCGGGCGCTGCCCCGGCCTCAAGCGGCGGCTGGGCCATCAGGATGAACCCGCGCTCGGGCTCGAACTCCTCGAAGACAACTTCCATCACACCCTTGAGGAGCTGCTGGCGATCGGTCGCCTGCGAGACCAGCGAAGTCAGTTGGTAAATGACGCGCAGATGATCGACCGCCGCCGCACGCGGCTCGGGCTCCGACAGGATCACCGAGTCGTCGTTGCTGGGGATGGCCCGGTCCACCGATGCATCGATCTGGTTGGGACCCAGGAGCCGCACGATGTCCGGATCCGAGCTGTCGGTGATCCCGAAGACAAACAGCGTCGAACCCGTACGGATCTGATCACCCGGCCGCAGCCGCGTCCGCTCCTTGATCGCCACACCGTTGACGTAGGTCCCGTTCTGGCTCGAGAGATCCCGGATCCACCAGATCCCATCGTCGGGTGTCAGCTCCGCGTGCCGGCGCGAGACCGTGGTGTCCTCCATCGGCAGGGCCTCGCTGGAACGACCGATAAGCTGCGGCTCGTTGTCGGGCAACTGGAACCGCCGACCCTTGTCGGGACCCTGGATGACGCTCAGCACCAGCATGGGAGGAGGGTAACCACCCTGGTCACCGGGCGACCAGCTTGCCCAGATTTGCTTCCAGAGGCGTGCAACACCCCGGAACCACACCCGACAACTCAGCACCAAGCCGGTTGGCGGCAAGGTGGGTAAGAGAGATCGGGTTCAGTGGGGGTCAACCCGAAGGGAGTAAGAGATCGGGAATGCACGGGCGTGAGCGGAGGGTTGGATGGTGCGTTCCCCGAATGTCCAACAGGCCGCTTCCAGGAGACTGACCGTGCCCGCTCTCACCACCACCCTCTCTCAATCCAGCCGCCGCCCGCTTGTTGAACTTCTCTTCCGCGTGCTCGCGGGCGTGCTGGGAACCTCCTCTCAGGGCGAGGTGAGGACCGCACGCCGCGAGACCGCGATCCAGGCTCCTTCGCGGCGAGCGATGCCGGAGAGCGGCCCGCACGCCGATTCGATCCTGCTTGAGATCGCTGAGGCCGGTGCGAGCCCCGCAGCACGGATCGCCGTCGCCGCCCTCCGCGAGATGAAGCACGATCCCGAACTTGCCGATCAGATCAACGCCTGCGCTGTCAGGAACATCAAGGCCGTTCGCCGGGACTACGCCAAGCGCCTGCTCGCCGAGCACTCGGCCAATCGCCAACGCCTGGATGCCGCCGGCGCTGGTGAGCACTCGTACGCGGCAAGCAAGCGCAGGCTGCGCCAGGCTCTCGATCTTCTCCGCCGGGAATGCCGCCGGCAGGTCGAGTTCCTCGATGCTCGCCGCTTGGCGATCCGACGGTAAGTCAACCACTCCCGATCACTCTCCGCTTCGTGGACGGAGAGAGTCCAACGACCCCGTCGGTCAAGCGCCGCGGGGTTGTTTGTTTTTCGTGTTTCCTCTTGCACTTCGCAGGGTCATGCCCCTGGAGCGCCGAATACGACGAGCCTGCCCATCCACAATGAGCACGCGATCTGAAGCCAGGAAACCCACGCCAGGCTCTGGCTCGGCCGGCGGATGAAGAGAAGTACCGCCAACGCGTGAATCGCACCAAGACTTGCAACGATGCCACCCGCGAGGAGTCAGCTCGACATTCTGTCGACATCCCGGCCGGCTCGATGCCACCTGTCCGCGACCCCGAGCATGTCGAGCGCGATCCACGGCACTGTCAGCCCAAAGAGGCCCGCAGCAAATCGGAACGGTCATCGACGCGTTTGATTTGTAACCTGCATCCATTGACCCGGTAATATGCACCTAACCGTGCCACCGGGGTGCGGTTCCTCCGCTCCCCGGTGGCACGGCCAACTCTTGTGGCACGGTTGATCCGGTAGCACGGTTAGCCGTGACTTCTATACTCCCCACCACATGGCCAAGCGAGCCGCCCCATCCTCTCCCAAGTCTTCCGGCAAGCTCTTCGCCGACCTCCGCATCATCATCCTCAAAGGCCCCGATGCCTTCCTCCGCTGGCTGCGCACCAACGAGATCCGCGAAGCGCTCGCCAAGGCTCATGGGGCCTTCGACACCTTTCAGTTCGATGGCGATTCGGCCCGGGTCGCCGATGTCCTGGATGAGTGCCGCACGTTCGGGCTCATGGCCGGGCACAAGCTGGTCATCGTGGACAACGCCGACAAGCTGCTGAAGGCCGGCGATGATGAGGATGAAGCGCCCGCCCCCCACGCCAAACCCGCGGCGAGCGGCCGGCGAACCGGCCCGGCGATCGACACATCGCCGCGCGGGCTGATGCTGCGATACGCCCAGTCTCCACCCGACGGCGCGACGCTGGTGCTGCGGGCCTCGACCTGGCACAAGGGCAAGCTCGATGAGGCGGTGGAGAAGGTGGGGGCGATCATCTCGTGCGATGAGCTGAGGGATCACGAGGCGGCGAGCTGGGCGATCGAGCGGGCGAGCAGCGCTCACAAGGCCGAGCTCAAGCCCGATGCCGCGCAGGTTCTCATCGAGCGGCTGGGCTGCGATCTGGGCCGCATCGATGGGGAGCTTGCCAAGCTAGCGATCAATGCAGGGAAGAGTGCGATCACCGCGGCGATGGTTGCCCAATCCGTGGGCTTCACGCGCGAGGAGGAGGCCTGGGATCTTCAGCGCGTGCTCCTCTCGGCGGATGCACCGACAGTCCTCGGTCACGTGCGGCAGGTCGTCGAGGTCTCGCGCCAGCCGGCGACCCTGGTCACCTGGGCCTGCACGGATCTTGCCCGCAAGCTCTACGGCGCCAGCGTGGGGCTCAAGGCCGGCGCCAACCCCTTCCAACTCGCCGGCGCTCTGAAGCTCTGGGGTGAGAGCAAGGAAGTCATCCTCGATGCCGGTCGCCGGACCTCCCCCGCGCTTGCCGCCCGGCTTTTGGGCGCGTGCATTGAGGCGGATTCCCGGCAGAAGTCGGGGCTCGGGGAACCGCAGCGGACGCTTGAGTGCCTGTCACTGCGGTTTGCTCGCGTACGGGCATCGGCCAAGCGTTGAACCCGCTCGGCCTCGATACATAGGCGAAAAACAACGTCTCTGACCCGAACAACCGATAAACACTGAAGTCCACAAACTCCAGTGGGATTGTCATGGACACCGGGCGATGGATCACCCGCCGGTCGGAAGATGAGCAGGAGGCTCGCATCATGGTTGGTAGCTGTCGCACGTTGGTCGAGGCGAGCGGGTATGCACGGGTTCTGCTGCTGGGGATCGGGGCGGCGAGCACCTTCCTGGCTGCCTGCACGAACACGGCCAGTTCGACCGGCGAACCGGGCGAGATCGACACCCGACCGCCGCGACCGACAGATCTTGAGCACGCGGCAGATCCGAACGCAACCGCCAACGCCGCAGATTCCTCGAACATCATCGAGTCCTTCGCGCAGGAACCGACGCCCACCCGCAGGACGGTGGGGCCCGAGGGCGACATCGGGGCCAACACACCCGCGAACATCGAGGCGATCGCCCAAGTCGGTCCGGCTGCGAGCGGACCAGCGCCAGAGGCTGACGCACCGGCTCAGGCGGATGAACAGCCCGCGACCGACATCAACACCCAGATCACAGCCAAATCCGCCGAACTCCGCACCATGCTCGCCCAGCGTGCGATCGCCGCCGGCAACCCGCTCGCCGCAACCCTCGCGCTCGCCGCCTTCGATGCCGCGACCGAAACGCACGCAGCGCCCGACAAGAACCTCATCCTCTCCCCCACCGAGCAACGGATCGCCAGCGCTGCCCGGGATGTCTTCACAGGACTTACCCGCGGACCGGGGATCACCGGGGATCCCGTCAAGACCGCAGATGTCCTGGAGGATGCCGCCCGCCTGCTCTCGAAGGATGCCGGCATCCGGATCGCGTACGCGGGTCTCTGCCGACGCGTCGATTCTTTCGGCCGCTTCGAGCCCTTCGTGAACAGCGCTTTCCTGGCCGGACGGGCACACCGGGCGATCGTCTACGTCGAGCTCGATCAGTTCGCCTCGCGCAGCCCAGGCTCATCGGACGCTCAGACAGTCGATGGCGCTCAGTGGGTCGTCGAGGTCTCCCAGGAGCTCGAGCTGATCCACGATGCCGATGGTCGCCAGCAGTGGTACCGTCCCGCCCAGACCGTCACCGATGCCAGCCGCACCCAGCGCCGAGACTTCTACCTTGTCAACACCATCGACCTCCCAGCGACCCTGAGCGTCGGAGCCTACTCCCTGAAGGTCACCATCCGGGACCGCACCAGCAGCGCCACCGATGAGCGGATCATCCCGCTCCAGATCATCGCCGATGCCAGTGCCCTGCAGTCGCCACGGTCGATCTCGGCTTCCAAGTAAACAGCACCCGTCCTGATCCCGAATATCGGCTGCCAGATGGGCAGTCAGGATCTCCCAACCGCATCCCCGGCGGTCACGCTTCCTTCATGCGCCCGTCTCAACGGCCATCCGGAGGCGGATTCTCGTTTCCGCGCAATCGGCACGCCTCGTGCTACCGATGTATCTGGACCCTGGTGCACCCCCCATGTGCAACCGGGTATCCAACGTCCGGTAATGACCGGGTGATGGGAACCTAGGATCGCCGGGTTGCTGGCGGTCGATGCCTGGATGGGGGAGTTCGGCAGTCCTTGCGCGTCGATAATTCGCCGTGAGCGGACTGAATTTGGGTATGGCCCCGAACCGTCGGGGTGCTCCGAGTCGAACCACTCATACGGATCCGTGAGGTCCGAGAAAGCAGTGGGAGGCACGAGATGTTCGAACGCTTCACCGATCGAGCCCGCAAGGTGATGGCCCTGGCAAATCAGGAGGCACAGCGCTTCAACCACGAGTACATCGGGACCGAGCACATCCTGCTCGGACTCGTCAAGGAGGGCTCCGGCGTCGGGGCCAACGTCCTCAAGAACCTGGATGTGGACCTGCGCAAGGTCCGCCTCGAGGTCGAGAAGCTCGTCAAGGCTGGGCCCGAGATGGTCACGATGGGCAAGCTGCCCCAGACCCCCCGGGCCAAGAAGGTCATCGAGTACGCGATCGAAGAGGCCCGCAACCTCAATCACAACTACGTCGGCACCGAGCACCTGCTGCTCGGCCTGCTGCGCGAGCACGACGGGGTCGCCGCCCAGGTGCTGATGAACCTTTCCCTCAAGCTCGAGGAGGTCCGCGAGGAGGTCCTGAATCTCCTGGGTGCCGGGCAGGGCAACGAGGATGCCGCTTCCGCGGGCGGCGGTGGTGAAGCCGCCGGTGCAGGCCCCGCGGGCGCGCTGGGTTCATCCACCGGCGCTGCCGCCAAGGGCAAGAGTAAGACTCCCGCCCTCGACAGCTTCGGCCGTGACCTGACCGAACTGGCCAAGGAAAATCAGCTCGACCCCGTGATCGGTCGCCAGACCGAGATCGAGCGCGTCGTGCAGGTCCTCTGCCGCCGTACCAAGAACAACCCCGTCCTCCTCGGCGAGGCCGGCGTCGGCAAGACCGCGATCGTCGAGGGGCTTGCCCAGCGCATCATCAACGGGGAGGTCCCCGAGATCCTGCACGACAAGCGGCTGGTCGTGCTCGATCTGGCGATGATGGTCGCCGGCACGAAGTATCGCGGACAGTTCGAGGAGCGCATCAAGGCCGTCATGAACGAGGTTCGCCGCGCCAAGAATGTGGTTCTCTTCATCGATGAGCTGCACACGCTCGTCGGCGCCGGCGGCGCTGAGGGCGCGATCGACGCCTCCAACGTCCTCAAGCCCGCGCTGGCTCGCGGTGAGATCCAGTGCATCGGCGCGACGACCTTCGACGAGTACCGCAAGTACATCGAGAAGGATGCCGCGCTGGCCCGGCGATTCCAGGCGATCACGGTCGATCCGCCCAGCAACGAGCAGACCGTCGAGATCATCAAGGGCCTTCGCGACCGCTACGAGCAGCACCACCGGGTGCGGATCACCGACGAGGCGATCAAGGCCGCGGTCGATCTCTCCGGCCGCTACATCACCGGCCGCGTGCAGCCCGACAAGTCGATCGACGTCATCGACGAGGCCGGCGCTCGCGTGCGCATCCGCACGATGACCAAGCCGCCGGACCTCGCCGAGATCGAGGCCGACATCGAGCGCCTGAGCGTCGAGAAGGATGAGGCCGTCAAGGCCGCGGACTACGAGCGAGCCGCCGAGCTGCGCGACAAGGCCGAGCAGCTCCGCAAGAAGAAGGAAGAGATCCAGAAGCAGTGGCGAACCAAGGCCCAGGAAATCGACGGCGTCGTCGATGAGGACGTGGTCGCCGAGGTCGTCAGCAAGATGACCGGCGTCCCGCTCAAGCGCCTGGAGAAGGAAGAGGCCCAGCGCCTGCTGGACCTCGAGAAGGAGCTGCACAAGAAGGTGATCAGCCAGGAGGAGGCGATCAAGGCCATCTCCAAGGCGATCCGCCGTGCACGCGCGGGATTGAAGGATCCCAAGCGGCCGATGGGCAGCTTCATCTTCATCGGCCCCTCGGGCGTCGGCAAGACGCTGCTCTCCAAGGCACTGGCCGAGTTCATGTTCGGAGACGAGGAAGCCCTCGTGCACCTGGACATGTCCGAGTACATGGAGAAGCACAACGTTTCTCGCCTCGTCGGCGCTCCTCCCGGCTACGTCGGGTACGAGGAAGGCGGCCAGCTCACCGAGCGCATACGCCGCCGGCCGTACTCGGTGGTGCTGCTGGATGAGGTCGAGAAGGCCCACCCCGATGTCTTCAACATGCTCCTCCAGATCATGGAGGAGGGTCGCCTGACCGACTCCTTCGGCCGCAACGTCGACTTCAAGAACACCGTCCTGATCATGACCAGCAACATCGGTGCTGACCTGATCAGGGGCGGCGCGGGCTTCGGCTTCGGCAAGCGGACCGAATCCAGCGACTTCGACAACATCAAGTCGATCCTGATGAAGGAAGTCGAGCGGTTCTTCCGGCCCGAGTTCATCAACCGACTCGATGACATCATCGTCTTCCGCCCATTGACCAAGGAAGACCTCACCCGCATCGTCGATTACGAGGTGGGCAAGGTCTCCAAGCGCCTCACGCATCAGGGCTACGTCCTCGAGCTGGACCAGCCGGCCAAGGACTTCCTGATCGAGAAGGGGTACAACCCCGACTACGGCGCTCGCCCGCTCCGTCGCTCGATCGGAACCTACGTCGAGGATCCGCTCTCGGAGATGCTCCTGACCGGCGACATCAAGTCACCGGCGAAGATCATCGTGACGCGCCGCACGGGCGCCGATGGCAAGCTCGAGGAGCACCTGTTCTTCGACAGCAAGCCCGCCGAGGCGCCCGCTGCGACGCCGGCAGCGCCGGCGAGCGGTGGGGGTGGGAAAACGGATGGGGATAAGCCTGTGGGCGCGGGCGCTGGATCGACGTAAGCCGTCAATGAAAGCGAAGTCAGAACACAACGCACCCGGCCGCATCGGCCGGGTGTTTTTCTATCAAGGCTCGCTCACGATCGTCGCCGGCGCATCAAGGCGCATCCGACCAGGAGCGGCAGCCCCGCCGCCGGCGCGGGGATCTGGACGATCTGGAGGCCGTTGATGACGGAGACAGGGTCGAGTTCGCCGCCGAGGGGAACCAGGCCCATGCCGATGTTGCTGTTCGGCTCGGTAACCTCGATGGTGAGCTTGCCGTAGGTTTCCCCTTCCACATGCTTGCCCGGCCACACCGAAGTGAAGTGCGTGTGGACGTCGCCAAGCACACCTAGTGTGACAATGCTTTCTGTGTATCCGGGCGACATGCCTGCCCACGCGTAGATGTAGAAGTCGTACCACCCTGGTTCAAGGCCAATCACCTGATAGTTGGCACCCGTGTCCATCGCATTTCCGAACCCGAAGTCCTCCATCAACGCCGCCTCCTCATCTGAGGCTCCGTCAAAGGGGGCGAATCCAGTTGTCATGCGATTGCTACCAATCCGCACCGCGGTAAGTGAGCCGTCCGTTGCAACGAGATCAATGAGTAGCTTGTTGACTGCGTTCCAAGGACCGCTTTGGGTGGCCCCCCCCCATATGACGCACCCGGCGTCTGGTTGTCGATCGGTCCGAAATCGATGTTGAAGGACTGACCCGCGGCAGTTCCAACCGCAAGAAGCGTACCGACAGATCCAATCATTGCTCGAGTCTTCATGAGCTACTCCAAGCCTGCAAGCTACTCGGTAGCATACTGTTGTGCTAATGGGGAGGGAAGCGCGGAATGTCAATCAACCGTCGCGTCCGATTTGATGGTGGGATCATCAATGGCAGCCCCGCGCTCACCGTGCTGCACCAGCGCGGCATGCCTGGCCAGTACTCCTACGACGAAACCGGCACCCAGGTCTCGGGGCCTCGCTATGCCCGGCGCAAGCTTCCTACCCCGGTCTGTATTGTTTTGACATCTCACGCGGCGGCGTAACGAACGTGCTCTTCACGGAAGTAGGCGCTGACGATGTCCGGCCGGCGTTGCGTTGAGCGCAAGTAGGATCGAAGGCCGCT
>JADLBU010000028.1 GCA_020847535.1 Phycisphaerales bacterium | reverse complement strand
GGGCGCAGGTGCCGCTTGCCCAGCTCGACGACATCTCGACCGTGCTGGGCCCTCAGGAGATCAAGGGCGAGCGTGGTCTGCTCGTCGGCTACGTCACCATGAACACACGCGACCGCGACGAAGTCTCCGTGGTCCAAGATGCCGAACGTGTCCTGCAACAGGCGCTCAAGGACGGCCGCCTCACGCTCCCGCCCGGGTACTACTGGGAGTGGTCGGGCCAGTGCGAGAACCAGGTCCGGGCCACCAAGCGGATGCAGGTACTGGTCCCGATCACCCTGGGCATCATGTTCGTGATGCTCTACCTGGGCTTTAAGCGCTGGTGGATCGCCCCGGTGATCTTCTTCGGCGTGCTGGTCTCGGCCTCGGGCGGCTTCATCATGCTTGCGCTCTGGGGCGTGAATCTCTCGGTGGCCGTATGGGTCGGATTCCTCGTGCTCTTCGGCGTGGTGGACGACGACGGCGTGGTGATCGGAACCTATCTCGAGGGCGTCTTCAAAGACCGCCAGTTCAAGTCCGTCGCGGAGATCCGTGAGGCCGTCATCGACGCGGGGCTCAAGCGCATCCGCCCGTGCCTCATGACCATCGCCACGACGGTCCTGGGCCTCATGCCCATCTTCTGGGCCACCGGGCGCGGCTCCGACGTCATGCAGCCGATGGCGATCCCGTCGATGGGCGGCATGGCGATCAGTTTGATCACGCTCTTCATCGTGCCGTGCGTGTTCTCTGCTGTGGAGGAGTGGAAGTGGAAGCGGGACATGAAATGACTCGGTCCATCGAACATGAACACGAAGCACCAACATCCGCACCCCGCAACTGGTGATACCACTTCACCGGGCCCGGCATGGCACGGGCTGAGCGCGGACAATGCGATCCGCATGCAGGTCTCCGATGCGCGGGCCGGGTTGTCCGCGGCCGAAGCCACGGCGCGGTTGCAGAAGGTCGGGCCCAACACACTCACCGCGCGGGAGGGGCGGACGTGGTGGGCGGCGTTCGGCTCGCAGTTTGCCGCGGTCCTGGTGTGGCTGCTGATCGTCGCCGCCGGCGTCTCGGCGGTGCTGGGCGAGTGGGTCGATGCCGGAGCGATCGCCGCGATCATCGTCATCAACGCCGTCATCGGCGCCTCGCAGGAGCACAGCGCCGAGCGCTCCATCGCGGCCCTGCGCGGCATGACCGCGCCCAAGGCCCGCGTGGTGCGCGGCGGTGTGGTGACCGTCCTTCCCGCAGCCGTCATTGTGCCCGGTGATGTGCTGGTGCTGGAAGCCGGCGACCTGGTGGCCGCCGATGCGCGGCTCATCGAGTCGGCTTCGCTCGCGGCCATCGAGAAGTCGCTCACGGGCGAGAGCGAACCCGCCGAGAAGGATGCCGGCGCCGTGGCCCCACCGCTCCCGGTAGACACGCCGCTGGCCGAGCGGAGTTGCATGGTCTATGCGGGCACCGCCATCGCCACGGGCACGGCCCGCGCGATCGTGGTCGCCACGGGGATGCGGACCGAGGTAGGACGCATCGCCACGCTGATCGCTGCCGCCGCGACGGATGGGCCGACGCCTCTCCAAGCCCGTCTGGCCCGTGTCGGACGATTGCTCGTGGTCGCGGCGCTGGTCATCGTCGCAGGCCTCTTCGGGTTGGGGCTCATGCGCGGGGAGCCGCTGCTCTCGCTCTTCATGACCGCCGTGAGCATGGCCGTCGCCGCCGTGCCCGAGGGACTGCCCGCGATTGTGACCGTGGCCCTGGCGCTGGGCGTGCGGCGCATGGCCCGGCGGCGGGCCCTGATCCGCCACCTGCCCGCGGTCGAGACGCTGGGCGCGACGAGCGTGATCTGCACCGACAAGACCGGGACGCTCACCGTGGGGCAGATGACGGCGCGGGCGCTGGTGGTGCCGGTGTGTGAGGGGGACGTGGTGCTCACGACACTGGACGTGTCGGGCGAGGGGTACGCGCCGGAGGGATCGGTCACGGTTGCCGGGAGCGAGTTGAGCGCCGGGGTGCAGGCCGCGGCGATGCGGCTGGCACGCAACCTCGCGGGCGTGAACAACGCGACGGTTATGGAGGACAAGGGGCGCTGGGAGGCGAGCGGTGACCCGACCGAGGCGGCCATGCTCATCGCGGCGGCCAAGGTCGGGCTGACACGCGAGACACTGGATGAGGGCTCGCCGCGGCTGGCCGAAGCGCCGTTCGACTCGGACCGCAAGCGTGCGGCCGTGGTGCGGAAGGCGGATGCAGGTGCGGATGTGCTTGTCAACGGTTCGCCCGAGAGTGTGCTGGCGCTGTGTACGCACCTTGCGGAGGCAGATGGCTCGCGGTGCATGACCGATGCGGACCGCACTGCGATCGATGCGGCCAACGCGGACCTGGCCTCCAAGGGCCTGCGTGTGCTGGCCTGCGCGGCGAGGAGCCTGCCGCAGAGCGAAGTCGCAGCCACGGTCGCCGATCCCAGCCCCGCGTCGCTCGAACGTGACCTGACGTTCGTGGGCCTCGTCGGCCTGCTCGACCCGCCGCGTGCCGAGGCCCGCGAGGCCGTCGCCAAGTGCAAGGCGGCGGGCATCCGCGTGGTGATGATCACCGGTGACCAGACCAAGACCGCCCTCGCCATCGCGCGGGACCTGGGGATCGCGAGCGAATCCGACGCGGCGCTCTCCGGGGCCGAGCTCGCGGCGATTGATGATGCGGCTCTGCCGGGGCGTGTGGCGCGAACGGCCGTGTACGCCCGTGTCACCGCCGCCGACAAGCTCCGGATCGTGCGGGCGTGGCGGGAACAGGGCGCGGTGGTCGCGATGACCGGCGACGGCGTGAACGACGCCCCGGCCCTCAAGGGCGCCGATGTGGGTATCGCGATGGGCGCTTCAGGGACCGAGGTCGCCCGCCAGGCCTCCGACATGGTCATCACCGACGACAACTTCGCGTCGATCGTCGCCGCTGTCGAGGAAGGCCGCGGCGTCTACGACAACATCAAGAAGTCGATGCAGTTCCTGCTCGGGGGCAACGCCGCCGAACTGCTCTACATGGGCGCGGCCCTCGTGGCCGAATTGCCGACCCCGCTCTTGCCCATCCAGATCCTTTGGATCAACCTCGTGACCGATGGTCTCCCCGCGCTCTTCCTGGCCGCCGACCCCGCCCCACCGGGCGTGATGGAACGCTCCCCTCGCCCCCGCAACGCGGCGTTCATAGACCGCGCATTCGTGGGCACGATGATCCTGACCGCGTTCCTGACCGCGGGTGTCGCGCTGGGCGTGTACCTCTACGGCCTCAAGTACCACGACGAGACATCGGCCCGCACCCACGCCTTCGCCGCGCTGGTATTCGCCGAACTGCTCCGCTCATTCGGAGCGCGCAGCGAGACCGTACCGATCTGGCGGATGGGCTGGCGCGACAATGCGATGCTGCTGGTGGTTGTTGCCGCGTCGTTCGCCCTGCAGCTCTGGACCCACCACAACCAGACGCTCTCCTCGCTCATGAAGACCTCGACGATGGGGTGGGAGGAGTGCATCCCGCTCATGGCCGTTTCGTGCATCCCGCTGGCGGTGCTCGAACTGGTCAAGGTCCTGCGGACAACACGGAAGGAGCGTGGGTGATGGACAATGCGGTCGCGCTTGTGCAGGCCTTCTTGAGACTGCACGGCTACCTCACCGTGACGGAGTTCCCTGTCGTCCGTGCTGCCCGTGGAGGCGGACAAGAGTGTCTGACCGACCTGGATGTCCTGGCGTTCCGGTTCGGCGAGGCATCGGGCCCGGGCGAGGCCATGCACCACCCGGCCGAGAGCGAAGCGAACGCGTTGCTCGGGATCACTGGCGGCGTGCCCGACATGATCATCGGTGAGGTCAAGGAGGGGCGGGCGGAACTCAACGATGCCGCCACCAGGCACGACGTGCTCACCGCGGCCCTTCAGCGGTTCGGCTGCTGCCGGCACAGTGACATCGACGGCATCGTGCATGAGCTGCTCCGCCACGGCAGGGCCCACACGCGGCACGGTCACGGGGTTCGCCTTGTCGCGTTCGGGACCCTGCCCCCTGGGCATCAGGATCGACGATGTCATGTGGTGCTCTTGGGCGACATTGTGGCCCACCTGCGCGCGGACATGCGACGCCACTGGGACGCCTGGCGAGCCTCGGCGTCCAAAGACCCGGGGTTCGGAATGCTCCTGACGTTGGAGAAGGCTGAGCGTGGACACCTTCCCGCTGTTCGCGGCGTCCCGCCCCACGCCGATCAATCAACCGGCCGTCCTCGCGATTCACACGGGGGACAACATCATGGATGAAGAGCGCCGGTACCATTTGCAGCAGACTGTGCTGTGGGCCACGATCATAACCGTCTCCCACTTCGTGGTTCCCTCGGCGGCGCACGCCTGGCATTGGCTTCACACCGCCCTCTCCGCCCTCTATTTGCCATTGATCTTCCGCGCGGCGGTGTGGTTCGGGCTTCGTGGCGGCCTGTCGGCTGGGACAGCGTGCGCCGTGCTCTACCTGGGATACCTGGCTCTGCGATGGGCGGTTGGTGGGTCGCTCAACCACGATCAGTTCGCATTCCCCGCGGTCTTTCTCTTCGTAGGTTGGTCATCTGGGCTGGTCGCGGAGGACGCACGCTACAAGCGCTGGCAACGTGACGAAGTAATCCGTCGGGCGAACGCGGCTGAAGCGGCCCGCAAGGCACTCCCGCAACGCGAGTTGGAGCAGACAACGCAGGGACCGCCATGAACCATGACCATCATCACGCAGCCGATGTGCCGACCAGCAGCAAGGCGACCAAGGGCGAGTCTCCGCCCTGTTGCCACAGTCATGCTTCACGAGCGCCCGACTCGCCGCACGAGCATCCAGTCGTCGCCGTCCCGACCGCGGAGGCAGTGTTCACGTGTCCGATGCACCCGCAGATTCGTCAGCCGACTCCGGGCAACTGTCCGATCTGCGGCATGAGCCTGGAGCCGCTCATGCCCACGCCCGAGGAGGGGCCGGACCCGGAACTCGTCAGCTTCGCGCGCCGCTTCTGGTGGACGCTGCCGCTCACGATCATCGTCACCGCTCTCGCGATGGCCGGGCACTACATCCCCGGCCTCTCGGCCACCGCTCGCACTTGGACGGAATTGGTCCTGACCATCCCGATCGGCTTCTGGGCCGGGTGGCCGTTCTTCGTGCGTTGGGCCGATTCGATCCGCCGTCGTAGCCCCAACATGTGGACGCTGATCGGAACCGGCGTGGCCGCGGCGTTCGTCTACAGCCTCGCGGCGACGCTCGCCCCCGGACTGTTCCCGAAGGGGTTCGAGGCGCACGGGCGCATCGGCGTCTACTACGAGGCGGCGGCCGTTATTGTTTCGCTGACGCTGCTGGGACAGATCCTGGAGTTACGAGCTCGCTCGCAGACCTCCGCCGCGATCAAGTCCCTGCTGGGCCTCGCGCCAAAGACCGCACGCCGCATGCGTGACAACGGCGGAGAGGACGATGTGCCGCTCACCCACGTGCACATCGGCGACCTGCTCCGCGTACGGCCGGGCGAGAAGGTCCCGGTGGACGGGGTCGTCACGGACGGCCGCTCCAGCGTGGACGAGTCCATGCTCACCGGGGAACCTGTGCCGGTCGAGAAGCAGGCCGGCGACCGTGTCATTGGGGCGACCATCAACGGGGGTGGCAGCCTCGTGATGCGGGCGGAAAAGGTGGGCGCCCAGACAGTGCTCTCGCAGATCGTGCAGATGGTGGCCCAGGCGCAGCGTTCACGTGCCCCCATGCAGCGCATGGCGGACGTGGTGTCGTACTGGTTCGTGCTGGCCGTGCTCGCGATTGCCGTCATCACGCTTGTCGCGTGGGGCCTTTTCGGCCCTGAACCGCGATGGACCTACGCGCTTCTCAACGCCGTGGCGGTCCTCATCATCGCTTGCCCCTGCGCGCTGGGGCTGGCCACGCCCATGTCGATCATGGTGGCCACCGGGCGCGGCGCGACTTCGGGCATTCTCTTCCGGGATGCGGAGGCGATCGAGTCGCTGCGCACCATCGACACGCTGATCGTGGACAAGACCGGCACCCTCACTGTGGGCAAGCCCGAGTTCCACAGCGTCGTGGCGGCCCCCGGTTTCACTGAAGACGAGGTGCTGCGCCTCACCGCCAGTCTGGACCAGGCCAGCGAGCATCCGCTCGCCGAGGCCTTTGTTACCGAGGCCAAGCGGCGGGGCCTTCGGTTGAGCAAGGCCGAGGAGTTCGAGTCGGGGACTGGAATCGGCGTTCGCGGTCGAGTGGACGGTAAGCCGATCGCGCTCGGCAACACTCCGCACATGGAGGAGTTGAACGTGGATATCGCGCCGCTCCGGAGCGCGGCCGAAGAGCGTCGGGCCCAAGGCGCCTCGGTGGTGTTCGTCGCCGTGGAAGCCCGCTCCGCGGGCCTGGTCGCGGCGGCTGATCCGATCAAGGAATCAACGCCCGAAGCGATCCGCCTACTCCACGACGAGGGCATCCGCATTGTCATGGCCACCGGGGATGGGCTTACCACGGCACAGGCCGTGGCCAGCCAGCTGGGGATCGACGAAGTCCACGGCGAAGTGCGCCCGCAAGACAAGGTCGAGCTTGTGGCGGCACTCCAGGCCAAGGGCCGGCGCGTCGCGATGGCGGGCGACGGCATCAACGACGCGCCGGCACTCGCCCGTGCCGACGTCGGAATCGCGATGGGAACCGGCACCGATGTCGCGATGAACAGCGGGCATGTCACGCTTGTGAAGGGCGACCTCCGCGGCATCGCCCGGGCACGCCAACTCTCGCGGGCGACGGTGGCGAACATGAAGCAGAACCTCGTGTTCGCGCTGATCTACAACGCGCTGGGCGTGCCCATCGCGGCTGGAGTGCTGTACCCGGTCTTCGGCGTCCTGCTCTCACCCCTCTTCGCCGCGGCGGCGATGAGCCTGAGTTCCGTGTCGGTGGTTGGCAACGCGCTGCGACTGCGCAGATCCTGATCTCCAAATCCAAGCGAGGTTCAGTTTGGCCCCTTCCCCGCGATACCGGTCGCTTTCGGCACATACAACGCAGGAACAGGTCAGGTTGCAGCGGTTTCCTGGTCCGCTGCGTTCGACAGCGCAACTACTTGAAAAACAGCAACTTGCACTGCGAGCCCAAAACGGCCGGCGTCAATGATGCTTTTAAGTCCGCTGCGTCTGCCGTTCCGCCACGGGCCCGAAGAGGCTGATTCTACGGGAGATACCGCGATTCTGGAGGCCGTCCGAAAGAAGGACTGGAGGCGGCTCGGCGTCCTGCTCGGCGTCCAAGACGCGGAGCTCGGAGATCTCGTCATAGCTTGGACCACGCTGAGCGCTGGGCGAAGGGCAGCAATCCTGACGCTTGCTCGCGGGTGACCAATCGCGCCGTCAGGCCAAGAGACTTCTCCTCCGAAGCCCCGGGGGCAGCCGCACACTGCTGGACCCAGCCAGAGCGACGTGTCATTAGGGCGCTTGCCACCCATCGGAATCCTGGCCGGGGTCTCATGAGAGTGCGGTCTCTCACAGGGTCTGATGCCAACCCGCGCGTCGCCCAAACCCCCTTGCCAGTGTGACACTCTTTCTCGGCATCGTTCGAGAACAAGCGATGGGGTTTTCCGAGCGAACTCGGATGTTTTTGAAAAAACGCCTTCATCGCAGTGTATTGGGATTGATATACTTATCGCAGTGTGACAGGAGGTTTCCCTCGCGTGGACATTGCTGGCACCATCGGCCACCGCGAAGTATTGACCTCGTCCACCCTTCTGGCTCGGATGGTCAAAAAGGGGCTGTCTCCGGCCCAAGCCCGCCAGCGGATGAGCCGCGGGGCGGAAGACGGCAAACGCATTTGGAGATCCCAGAACCTCGCGCTGCCGCACAACGAGCGACTCTTCGCACGCCGCGAGTTTGTCGGATCTCCACAGTTCTTCAACGCCGTTGGTGCACACCTCGAGAGTGCCAGGCCTGGGTTGGCTCGCTGCCTGGAAGCTGCGACCAAACGTCCGGTGCTCTTGGAGTACGAGGTCGCCAAGTTGTCTGCCTCTCTGCTAAACGCCCCGGCAACTGCGAGAGTCCCGACCATCCAGAGGGAAATGGCGGCGCTGACGGAGGTCGGGTTTCGGCACGACGCGCCAGGGACTTCCCTCTCTAGGGTCGTTCAGGAGACCTCGACTCACGCTGCCACGATCGGCCCCGCGCACAAGGCGGCGGCAAAGCGTGCGGCAGAGACCCAGATCACCCGCATTCTGGGCGAGCACTACCGACGCCACAACCTGATCAGTTGGAACAGCTTGAATGTGGCTGACTCGCAGGCCGGCGTTCTACCGTTCAATGACGTTCCGTTTTGCGGCTACGCATACTCATGGGCACGGCCGATGGTCATATTCCGAACGGGACGTGACCCCTGCCCAACACCGGTCATGTTCGATGTGTACGCACGCCACTGTTTTGAGGAAGATGTTTCAGGATTCAAGAACCGGTTGGAGCGGGCCCGCCGGGCCCGAAAGCTCGCATTCCCACTCCTCGCTGTGATAGGGGCGTACGACTTTGCTCCTTCCGCGTTCGAATTTGCGAAGAAGGAGGGGATGCTGGTCGTCAATCTCCGTGACTTCTTCGGCAATGATGCCTTGGATGCACTCGCGGCCATGGAGGCCGTTCTCGTGCACGTCGATGCGGGGACACCGATCAGTTCTGGAACTGGTGACAACGATCTCGCAGAAAAGCTCGCGCGGCTGCACAGTCATCCGCTGATCGTGGACATCAAGGGTGTGGCCCTGGAGTCGACAGCCGCCCTCACGGCCAAGGCCGACGGATGGGAGGACGTCCGGCTCGGGGTTGATGTGCCCTTCGACCAGACCACCCGCGACGTGGACGTGCTCGGCATGCGGTACGGCGAGACGGAATTCCGCGCCATCGAGTGCAAGGCCCATCGCAAGGACATTGAGGTGCCGGGTTCTGAGGTCAAGAAGTTCTTTACAGAGACCGTGCCATCGCTCGTCAAGGCGCGAAGCACAAGGGGCGCTCGTCCAGATATCCGGGCTGAGTTCTGGACGACTGGCATCATCGGCTCGGATGCGAAGCGGGCCTTCGGAGAGTGCAAAATGGGCAAGCACATCGACGCTCGTCTCTGGGGATTAGAGGACGTTCTGAAGGCCATTCCCAAGAACCTCAAGCGCAGCCGGGCCCTGGTGCAGGCCATTTCCGAGGTGTGAACCCCCCACGCGCACGCCAACCGGTCAGGAACAACCTGCATGCCGCTGACACCCCCACCCGAGATCACCGCCGTCTTAGCCGAGTTCGACGCCCGCACTGACACGTTTGAGGTGATGGACGTTCAGCACGCTGTAGACAAAGCAGTTCCAGATTGGAAGGTGCTTACGCCCGAGGTGCAGCAAGCAGCATGGGCTGAGTGGGCGGCGTTTGACTTCAGCACACACGAGGCAAACGGCGGGCCGTGGCAGACCTACTTCCAGCCGATGATGACCGTGGGCGATGGCGACGGAATGCGGTGCCGCCCAGACCTGAAGAGGGCGGATGCGGAAGTCATCGAATACTGGTCAACCCGCGCCCGCGATGCCAAGCATCCCGTGTTGAAGGCTCGGTACGCCGACCTTGTGTGGGACACCACAAAGTTTGTCACGAAGGGCAAGCCCGGCATTGAGTTCGCCCGGCTCGCCATCGACAACTACGTTGCCGCCGCGAAGTTGGACGACGGATCATCCTGGGGCGACACTCACGAGAGCGTCGGGCGGGCGCTCACGCTCGCGCTGAGCGTCAAAGACAAGGCGCGTATCGCGCAGACCGTTGACGCGACCATCGACTACGTTGACCGTACCGCCAGTGATGACAAGCTCGGCACCTACTGCTACCTGTTCGACAACCTGCTGCCGCCGGAGAAGGGACCGGAACTGTCCGAAGACCTGGAGCGCAGCATCGTTGATCGCATGGAGAAGAAGTTCGGAGAGATGACCACCCCCGGCGGTCAATGGGATGTTGATCCGCACAGTCCGCAGAGCATCGGCGTTCGGCTTGCGGCTTACTACCTGCGAAAGGGCAAGCCCGAAGATCGGGTTCGTATCCTTCGGGCCATCGGGCAGGCATTCGAGCGCCGAGCAAAGATGGGCGACGCGATGACTGGCGTCATGTTCCTGGAGACGGCGCGGGAAACCTACGCCGAGGCCGGGCTGAAGGAGGAAGCGGAGCGCGTTCAGTTCGATGCGCAGAAAATGGCTCCCGATGCGGTCAAGCAGCTTGCGCCAATCACCGTGAAGCACGAGGTGAAGAAGGCAGACGTAGACAAGTTCTGCGCGATGCTCACCGAGGGCGGCAGCATGGAGGTGGCGCTGTCGCGGCTGGCGGTGAACTTCATCCCGGATCAGCAGGACTTGGCCGAAGAGGTGGCCGACCGCGCGAAGAAGTTCCCGCTGCAAGCGATGTTCACGCCGAAGATCATCGACGAGAGCCACATCAAGGCGGACATCGGCGACGAGTCTGGCGACCCGGACGGAAAGATGGTCCATGAGACATCCCGACACATCCAGTTGTCTGCGCCTTGGATCGGCTGGGGGTTCGATCACCTATTCGGCAACGGCCTGACCACGGCGCACGTCATTGACTTCGTTCGCTTGTCTCCCCTGTTCACTCAGGATCGAATCCCGCTGATCCGCCGTGCAGTCGAGGCGCACATCCTGGGCGACTTCATCCAGTCCATTCACGTTCTGGTGCCGCAGATTGAGCGGGCCGTGGTCAACATCGCCCACCACGCGGGCAAGCCCACTGTGAAACCCTTCCAGAGTGGAAAGGGGGTCATGCAGTCAAAGAACCTTCAAGATGCCCTGGAGCGCGACGCGGACGTGAAGCGGATTCTGGGCGAGAACCTGCGGATGTACCTGCTGTCCACGCTGGCCCACAACAAGGGCCTGAACATTCGCAACGAGGTATGCCACGGTCTTTGGACCACCGCCGAGTTCATGAAGACGGCAAGTGAACGGGTGCTGCATGTCCTGCTGTCGGTGTCGATGCTGCGGGCCAAGCCCAAAGACGGCGCGCCCGCTGAACCGGGAGCCGAATCGTGAGCACACCATGAGTCGCGCCGACTATCTCAACAGATGCGATGCTGCCCTAGCCGACAAGCCGCGCCTTGCGGCCGTCTTTGATGCGGCATGGCGGGGGGACCTGCGCGCACGGGCGCTCGCAGAACCGCAAGACCCGGCGTTCGGCTACCCGACGGCCTACTGGTGGCCGATGCTGGATTTGATGAGTCCTGGCGGTGCGTTCGCGCCCGAGGTTCAGGCCCGAATGGAGACGGGGCTTGATGTCCTATGGCCCAAGATGACGGAGCGAGATCGAAGCGACGTGACTGCGCGACTTCGTGCTGGTGGACCATCAGTGTGCGATGAACTGCTGGCTGCGGCGGCGTTCGCCGTGGAGTTTGGACGCGAGGCCGTGACGTTGCCCACTGCCGCTCCGCACGAGCGCAAGCCAGAGTTCTTTGTTGAAGTCCCGCCCGCTCGGTGGGCCGTGGAGTGTCGGCAGCTTCAGGACGCACGCGAGGTACAGGTCCGAAACGATCAGATGATTCGTACCGGGCAACCTTGGATCACGCCTGCACAGCCAGACCGAGACGCGAACCGGCTGCGGTCAGCAATCGTGGGCAAGATCAAGCGAGCGCAGGGAGGTGGCCCTACCTTCATCATCTTGAGTTCGTACACACCCTGGTTGATGCCAGACGAGATGCAGGCCGTAGTCCGACGCATACTCCGCGAGCCCGGATCGGTCGGGCTGGCCGAATCTGACCTGCCCATCGGGATCGCCTGCCTGTTCTGGACGGTGGTTCAGGGCGTCTGGTTCTGCGACCCGGCGTGCGCCGCTGCGTCCATTGAGGGGCCGCTGCGGGAGCGGATACGGCGGGCCGTCGTTCGCGGATTCGTGCCCCGCACCGATACTGAAATACTCACCGAGACCGGTTGGTGAAACGAGCTGCCGTCGGGATCACATGTAAAAGCGGTACTCTGGCCGCATTGGCTTTCGTGGGCCAAGCTCGGCCAAGATTTGCCCAACCTTTCGAGAAAACGCCACCGTAATCGGCTCGCTGCAGGCGAACGCCGCCGTGTTCCAGTTCATCTTGGTCAGGCCCATCAGCTCTTCCAACACCACTGTCCAGGGGCTATTCCCGTGGTGTTCGACGATCTCCAGGGGGTGCGGGACACGAGCGCCGGCGTAGGTACGCAGGAACGGGACGTACCCGACCGAGTAGAGCAGCAGGTCTGAGTTGTTGATCTTCACATAGGTACCGCGTAGCGGTGGGTAAAGGCCGGGGCGGTACAACTGGATGCCACGCCACCCCAACGCAACAAAGTCGTGCTGAGGCACGCTGGTGACGGCCGACTCGAAACCGGAAAGCTCTTCGTCCCCAAAACGCGACGTCTTGTGAACAACGACGCGGTTCGGCAGACTCCCACGGTTCTGTCTTTTGTAGAGGTCGATGACATCCTGCATCAAACCTGCTGCGGCCTTTGCATCCAGGTGTGGGGACCGTCCGTCTCGTTCCTCGTCCCACTCAAAGGAGGAGCCTCGGAGGACATATCCGTCACCCGACGACGTGAAAGCCTGCGCCATCGCCGTTCGAATCTTCGGGTTCTTCTCCTCGAGCTCGCGGTAGAACGACACGCCGACGAAGCACGTTCCTGGCTCGATCTCGGCTAGCCTCCACGGCACGCCGCCCGCCTTGTGATACAGGGCCGTCGTGAAGTTCCAGGCCCTCGTTGCCACGTCCTGAGCGTCCCGATTCTCGGGATCGTCAATGAGCCGCAGTGTCCTTGGCCACACCAACTGCGTCGGCACATCGAATCTCATCCCCTCGGCCTTGAGGCCCCGGCGCAGATTTTCATGCCCGCCCATGTCGTCCTCGATGCCAAGCGTCGGGTCCATCGACGTGAAGAGGAACGATTGTCCGGCTTTGACCTCCTTGATCGCGGCCTGCTCGGCGCTTGACACGCGCCGGCGCTTGATTTCGCCGGCCTGGGTGATCTTCACCGTGCAGAGCGCGATGACTTCCTCCGGAATGCAGTAGAGGACAACCTGCGGCCGAGGCTCGCGCTCCATCAACACCTGCATCGCGGCGACGTAGAGATCAATGACACGGCGAATGCGCTCATAGAAGTTCACTTCGCGCAGCGCGGCGGCGAGGTCCTTGTCGGCCACGGCCTCCTGCCACGTCTGCCCGAAATTCAGCTCGCACTGGAAGGGCATGCCCGCGTTCATGCCCGGAAAGTGCGGATTGAGAAATGGTTCAGACCCATCGTTCATCAATGGAGACCCACAGGCGGCGAGCCAGCGCTGCGCGTCGCCGAGCATGGCTGGTGGTCCGACGCACCCGACTGTGATGCTCGTCAAGACGGGCTGGGATTGACCCTTGAGGCTATAAGGTCCGTACAAGCCCAAGCCCACCTTCGGATCGATGTGGTTGCGTTGACCGCCAAAGGCGATCAACGGCTCCGCGATCAATCCTGACTCGAATAGTGGTCTGCGTGTAATTCGCGGTCCGCTAAAGGATTCACGGGTCATCGGATTCCTCCTCAGTGGCAGCCTCGGGCTCCGTGGGTGAGGTTTCCACAGGCTCTTCGGAGGTGGTCCGCGTCTGAACCTCCGCCTCGTCCTCCATGCTCGCAATCGCCGGCGCCAGTTCGTCCAGAGCTTGCAGGAGGTCCTTCTGGTCATGCCGAATACCGTGCTGCAACTCCACAAACGCAGGCACGGTTGCTACCTCCGCGCTCTGGTCTCCGACCCAGATCGAGATCGGCCCTTGTCGTCCGTTTCGCAACACCCCGGTCCAGAACCGCACGTGGTAGAGCACGCTCAGGTTTCGCTCCCGGCCCGTCCATTGAATGACGACGCGCCCGACTTCTGGTCCGCCCTTTACGCGGGCGCCATCCTCGGTGAGCAGCCATGTTGGCGTGATCTGCACGAATAACCGTTGCCCGAGGAACACGACCTTGATGTACGCCGCCTGGTGCAGCCAAAAGGCCGTGCGCCCATCCTCCACGTAGGGCTTGGCGACAGTGCGAATGACCGTCTTCTTGAACGGCCGCCAGTGAACCTGATTCTGCTGGCCGTCTTTGGGAGGAAAAAAGAACCGATTCGACGCCTTGGTGTCATCCGCAAGCAGCCCACACCGGCGCAGATGCCGCGACAGGCTCATGTTCAGCAACGAGATCACCAGTTTGCGCTGTTCCTCAGTCTGCAAACAGTCGCGAAGATCGGACGGTGGATCGTCCGCGCGGTCGGTGTCGACGATTGCAGAGAGGGCAGATTCGTCCGATCCCATTTCGTGGAAGCTGTAGACCCGATCGGAGACGAGCCGAAATGCCGGCGTCCAAGGGCGATCTACGCCGGCAGTCAGCTGTGCTTGCCTGATCCGCTCTCTGAGTTCGGCTTTCAGCGGCAAGCGTGTGGTGCCGTCGGCTCGGCGAGTCACGAGGTCAGCTCGCAGCGGCGCGGAGTACAAGTACGCCGGCGGTCGCTCAATGGGAAGTAGGTTGCATGACAGACGCTCGACGACCGCATCGGGATCGCCATCGGGCACAGCGCGTTCCGCCACAAGCGTGGCCCTGTCAACGCGTCCCGAACTGCGAATGAGTTGGCCCCGGTACGCCACAGGGCGAGGCTGCTGGTCCCCCCGGAGGATGCTCAGCAACTGATCGAGCCCGCGGTTGTAGTTGTTGCCCCTGATGTCGATCGCCAGAAGGTGGCGAAGGAGCATGGGGATGTATGGGCAATCTGCCGCCAGAACCGGGATGATCCGGCCGCGCCGGTTGTCCGGATCAGTGTGGAGGGCGGCGTGCCATTCCGCGTCGGTCCACCCCGACGAGTTCGGGTCGAAGTACGCGGGGGTCATGATCAATGCGATGAACTTGCTGTTCTCCAGCCCGCGATTCACCTCCGCAGGGATGCTCTGCCCCGGTCGAATCTCGGCCTCGTCCAGCCACGCCTTCAGACGGCGGCCCGGGCCCGCTGCTGACTCGATGTCCGCGGCGAGCCGTCGAACGGTGTCCTTGTCGACGCTTCGGTGAGACAAAAACGCGTCGCGTGTGGCGGGGGGCGGCGCCTCGACTTGAACTGGCCGGCGGTACATCCCGGGTTGGGCGCGTCTTTTCAACTGCATCTCCCTTGTCAGTCGAGCAGTGCTTTCAACAAAGCCTCTCTCGCATCCGCGTAGAACTGAATGTCCAGCTTGGTCGCGATCTCGTCAGGGAGCTCGAAAAGCTGTTTCCTCGCCGAGATGGGCATCAAGAGCGCCGTTGCACCCTTCGCCGCGGCGACCTCCGCCACGCTCACGGCGTTGTGGATGGGGTCGACCGAACCACCGAGGTTGAGCGCACCGACAACAACCAACCCTCCCTTGAGGTTCTTTTCGAGGAGAGCGCTGCACAGCGCGAGCAGCGCGGGAACCCCGAGGCCCGTTCCCGCCTTCGCTGCATCGAACGCTCTGAGTTGGACGGAGAACTCGTGCTCGCGCGGGTCGCGATCACCGACGAGCGTCTTGCCGCGAGCGTAGAGGTTCTGCTCCGCGTACTTGACGCTCTCCCTGAACGGCCCGGGCGGGGGTTGATTGAGGATACGGACGCCCGACCCCTGTCCCGCCGTGACATCAATCCTGAAGAGCCCCACGTTCTCGTCCTGGCCCCCCGGCCCGATCGCCCAGACCTGACCGGGCGGCAGCGGGTCCGTGGAGATCGAATCCTCGCTCTGGAGCTCCGGCGTGCTCACGAATCGCTCGACGCCTGAGTCGCCCACCGTGAAGCTGAACTGAGTGTTCCTGAACTCCGCCGAGCCAATGCGCTTCTGCTGCTCCTTTACGCGGCGGCGAGCCTCCATGGCCAGTTTGACCGCCCACTCCAGATCCGCATCGTCGATGGCCATGTCGGGATTTGGGAACAGCAGCTTCATCAGGCCGCTGACGCTCTTGTTCACCCCGTTCGAGTCCCGCCCGCTGAGGGCACCGCCGAAGTGCACACGGCCCTGGAGTTTGTTGACGCGACCCTGGTCCCGGAGGCGGTGCCAGCATTCCGAGAGGAAATCGCTCACCAACCCAAAGTGATCGGTCAGGTGCTGCTTCGGTTGGATCTTCGGGAAGTCCCACCCGGGGATGTACGCGTGGATCCGGTCCATGAGAGCCGTGTCGTCACGCATCTCGGGAGGCATGGGGCCAAACAGGTGGCCGACCCGCTGCTGGTGCTGCACGTCGACGTCGAAGTTGCCGACCATCACGACGCCACCGTCGGCCCGAATGCTCTCCTTGCCGCGGCTGAACTCGCCCGACTCCATGTACCCCTTCATGATGTTCACGCCGTCCTTCTGATCGAAGGAGACGCCCGAAACCTCGTCGAAGCAGACCACGTCGTACTGGCAGACCAAGCCCCGTTGCCCATTGGCGTTGTTCACGAACATGCGAGCAACGGTCGCCTTGCCGCCCGACACTAGGTGTGAGTACGGAGAGATCTGCTGGAAGAGGTGGCTCTTGCCGGTACCACGCGGGCCGAGCTCCACGGTGTTGTAGTTCCGCTCTACGAACGGGATCATGCGAAGGAGCAGCACGTCCTGGGCCCGCGGTGTCAGACTCGCCGGTTCGAAGCCGACACTCCGGATGAGGAGTTGTTTCCACTCCTCTGTCGTGAAGAGCTCCCGCCCCTTGCAGAGGATCTCCAGACAGTCCCGCTTGGAGAGTTGGATCTCCTTCAGACTTTCAACCCCGAATGGCCGGCCGCTGCTCTCGTCAGCAATCAGCGGGTCGTACACCAGGTTTACCTCTGCGTAGAAGCCGCCGGTGAGCATGCGGTCGTGCTCGTGCACGAGCGCATCCGTGATCCTCGCGTCGTTGATTCGCAGGCTCGGGAGTTCGACCAAGTACTGGTCGCTCTTCGTGTCCAGGCGTGCCTTAACGATGTCGATGACACGGACCGAGCCCTTGTCCTTTGCTTTCGCCTTGAAGAGCTCCTCCTCGCCCGCACGCACGGTGCGGTCGCCCAGCTGCCGTTGGACAATCTCCAGGCCGTCGCGGATCTCGTCCTCGTTCACCGTCGCGCAGTACCGGCCGAGCAGGAACTCGGTCACGTATGTCGGGACCGGGTATTGCCCCTTGAACTTGCGGACCAAGTCCTTCCGGACGATGAAGCCCTCGAATGCCTTGGCGGCGAGTTGGTCAAGATGATCAAGTTCCATAAGAGCTACTCCATACCAACCCGCGTGCGACGACGGGCAATCACGTTTCCATCCGCATCGAGCACGACGACTTCCGCGGCCAGCCCTTCGGCCTCGTCGCGTGCGTAGATCTTCGCCTGGCCATTGGCGTCAATGGGCCGCGGCTTCTCTGAGTCCAGCAAGGTGGTCTTGGGATCGGCCGCTTCGGTCCGCAAGTCCACGGCGGCACCGCCGGCTCCAGCGACCTGCACCCGGCCCGTCAGCTGATTCCAGACGATCGATGCCACCGAAGCCTTTGATTGTGCAGCTGGGCCGTTGCCGCCGGTCGTGACCGTGACAACTGGCGTCACCATCTCCTGAACGCTCAGCCCGCCATGTGCGTATTCAGCCCCCTCGCGGAAGCAGGAGATTCCGGGCGCCAGTGCGATCGAGATGGTGGGATTCCAGTGCCAGCCGTGTTGCTGGCATTCCGGGCTCGCGTTCTCCTTCACGCTCGCGCACCGCCGCCAGTTTGTTTCCACGAGATACTTGGGCAACGTCACCTTGGGAAGGCCGCCGGGGAGCAGGAGCCACCCGTGATCGGTCACGACCCGGACGGTTGTCCACCCAGCGGCGACGAGGTCCGCCACGCGATCTGCGACCAAGCGGACTTCGTCTCCGAGCATCGAAGCCAATCGCACTCCTTCGCCGTGCCCGCGATGGTCAATCGTGCCGACTTCCACCCAGGCTCTCGACTCACCCTGTTTCCCGTGCTCGCCCGCTCCCAGAACATCCACGTCCAGTTCTCGCAACGCGGACCGGAATCGCTCGGACGTCAGGTTCTTCAGACCGTCCGTGAGCTGTGGAACGAAGTCATCCGATCGGGTTGACGTGCTGAGCTTCGAAACCATCGGCGATGCCGCCGGCTTCGCCGTTGCTGTCACGGTCGGCACTGTCGACCACTGCCACGTCACACTCACGGTCAATCCCCGCTTCGCCAGCTCGGCCGCGAGCCGCTGTCCCAGGTCCATGCGCAGCCCGTCGGCAAACACGATGCAGGTGCCAGCATCGTCGTCTGGCGCCCGGCGCTCACCTGCTGAAGGCAACGGCTTCGCCGCCACCAGCTTCTGGAAGTTCTCCGCCGCCTTCTCAAGCCACGGCCCGTACACCGCTCGCACCGCAGCGCCTACAGCGGTCAGGTCCGCGGCCGACTTTGCCGAGGCCAACGCCTGAATCGCGGCATCGTCCACACGCCAGCCAGACTCTGCGTAGAGCGCCGCGGCGTGATCTCGGTCCGCCCCTCCCAAGCCAACGGCGGCGAGCCGGGCCATTTCCGACAGGTGCCAGAGCGCGGTTGCTAGCGGTGCCTCACCAAGCTTCGCCCACACCAGAGAGCGGCGCGGAGCGTGTCGCGGCTCCAGTTCCAGCACCTTAGCCCGGGCCGCGGCTTCGCTCAGCTTGCCGACCCCCAGCAGCTCGGTCCGTAGCTCACCCTCTCCGGCCTCGTTGTCCTGTGGGTACACACTGAGACCTGAACCGAAGAGCGAGTCGCCGCCGGCGGGCTTGCTGCGCCGGAGCACATCCCGCACGCCCGGGTAGAGCGTCGGGCTCTCCTCGAAGCGGCTCCACACGCCCGACCAAGGGCCTTGACGCTCCGCGAGGAGTTGGCCGGCCTTCGTGGCATCCATCTTCTCGGGATCGAATCCAAACTTGTCTTTGCAGACCGTCCGGAACGCGGCCCAGCCCGCGCCGGCTCTCACCCGAAACGCCGCGGCATCGCTGAGCCATTCGAGCACGGTGCGTGATGGGTCCGGTGCCAGAAGCTCGTGGAAGTCGCCGGCATCAAGCGGCCGACCCTGCAGCTGCACAAGCGGCACATCCGCGAGTTTCTCCAGCGACTGTCGCATCGCTCCCAACGTCGCGGAGTCGCCGGCCAGATTCAGCCCCAGACCTCCATCGGAGCTTTGCAGAAACGCCCGAGGCGTCCAGTCCTTTCCGCTCACCTGCGTCCACATCGCTCCGCGAAACTGCAGCTCGCAGAGCGGCTTGAGGTCCCGGGGACATTCCTCGATGGCGCGGATGTGCTGGCGGCTGATGCCGGGCATGTACAGGACTGGCGTCGCTCCCTTGGGCCACGAGGCCAGCGGGTGCAACGCGGCTCCGTCCTCTCCCCTTCCCAGCATCGTCTTGACCCAGATCGAGGGACCTGTCTTGGTTGCCGCGTCGAAAACCCCGAGAGTGAGCAGTTCGGGCATGACCTCCCGCAGTTTCGGCAGGAGATCAATCCAGCCCCTTTCCTCGTCCGGCCAGAGCACGACCGCAGGTGCGACTTGGTCGTTCTTGTCGAACGCGGCCGCTGCGCGGATGGCATCCGCGAGCGCGGCGAGCACGGTCCCACTGACTTCACGTGTGGTCGGTTGGGTCACGGGCCCCTCCGCTCTGCCGCGGCGGGCCGCTGTCGCGGGTGCATCGTGCGCGAGGCCATTTCCTCAATCCGGCCCGCGACCTTGGCCACGAGGTCGACGGAAACGTTCTGGAGCACCTTGGCGTCGCTCAAGTGGCGAGACACGTATTGAGGGCTCGATCCCGACAGCCCAACGCGCCGTGCCACGATGTACGCCGTCGCCTCCGCCTCGACCTCCATCGCCTTCTGGCTCAAACCGCCTCTCGCCGGCCACCAGCCGTCACGGTCACCGCCGAGATGGCCCAGGTAGATGTGCGCAAGTTCGTGGCACACGACACCGAAGCGGCTCGGCGCGTCGAGCTTGTCATGGATGGCGATCCGCATCTTCAAGCTGTCGCGGCGGCCGGCAATGGTGGCGAAACCGGCGTTCGTCGAAGAGAGCGTCTTGAAGTCGATGCGAACGTGATCGCGCGCTGCCGCGTTCGACACCAGCCGGCTGAGCTTTTCCAGGTCGAACTCGCCTTTGAAAGAGGCGAAGCTTTCAAGCTCGGCCGGGAGTTCCGGCCCTTCCGTCTGATCGAGGTCGTACACGAGCATCACCGGGTGCATCGGCGCCAGAATCAGCAATGGCCTTGCGTCCTCTTTCAGCTGCCGTCCGAACCGGTTCTCCCAATCCCGTTCCGACGCGTAAAACGAGCAGGTCGGGTTCTGGATTCGGACGAGCATGTTGTTGAAGGGTGCGTAGTCCCGGAAGTTGGCCATGAAGCCGACCATTTCCTGGAAGGCGGCGCTCGTGCGATAGGCCGAGCTCGCTCTCAACAGCTGGTCGATGCTTGAATCGATTTCCTTGCTCGGACGCTGCTGACCACGCAATACATCGGCAAGATCGCTGCTTTCGAGCAGAGACCTCGCATAGTCCCGCACTGCTCCCTTCTGCGAGGCGTCGACCGCGATCCAGCGAAGGGCGTCCGAGAGAACCCACCGAGCCTTTACCCCAAGGTTGAGTTCGACTGTATGGAGCAGTTCCCAGGCGGACGGTTGCGCCATCGCCTCAAGTCTGTTGACAATGACTCCGGCCGCGGCCTTGGTCATGGCCGCATAATCGAAGGGCGCCGACTCGGTAAGGGTTTGGCTCATCCCTGACCTCCTCGGTCAACCATCTCTATTCGAGTATCCACCCAAACTCGGATATGGGGCGACTGCAACTCTTCCGGATTCTCCCTCGTCGCTTCGAGCCGAGCTTCCTTTGACTCGGTCTCGCGAACTCCAACGGAGCATTCAAACCAAGCCTGGAGCCAATCGTCGAGCTTCATCCAAGAAGCAGTTGTGCAGTCAATCGTTGTCTTCCCTGAGACATTCTTCTTCACCGCGATGGATGCACAATCGGACACCAGTGCCTTGGCAGAGTCGTGGTCCACGGCGACGACGAAGGCCCTTTCCCAGAACCCGGGCCTGTGGGCGTCATGCAACTGCTTGTGTTCGACCGAGACGGAGGGTCTCTTGCCCTTCGCGGTGTAGAAGAGCCGCTTGAGCTGAAAGAAAGCCGTCTTCCGCCAGAGTGTTCCGCCCGCCATTCGAGCCCCGAACACCCGAACTGTCCACGCGAGGTCACAGCCAAACTTGTCGGTCCCGTCGATGCCCTTGCGGTGCATGATCGCCGGGTGGCTGTGCATTTGAATGGACGCCCCGAGGTGTAGAAAAGTCCCGAGCACCTGCGACTCGGCGCACACATGGCTCATCAGCGGCTCTTCGTTGAGCAGGAGCCCGCTCTGAAAACGGGCGTGCGCAGTACAAAGGCGCTTCAGGAAGAAGTCGCGCATCAGCTTCGGGGATACTGGGCATCGGGAGCTCATGCCGCGCCCCCGATCGACCGTCTGGCCGATTCCTTTGCTTGCCCCGTGTAGTGCAGGTCGTTCAGCCGCTCTCCTGTGAACTTGTCGCCGCCCATGAAGTCCGTCGGCGGGTCATCCTCCGGGCAGGACCAGAACCAGGGGAACTGGACTTTCGGACGGATGCTCTCGGGTTCCTTGCCGCGGTCCTTGGTCCACTTCACGTTCACCTTGCCGCGGAGCACGCCGGCGATGACAAACGGGCGGACGTTTACGCGGACGCCGTCGTTGATGTCGGGGTTCCAGCCGATGGGCTGCTCGTGCAGGGGCTTCCAGCGGACGAAGATGTCGTACGGCGGCTCGCCGGCGAGAATGGCTTCGAGCTTCTTCTGCAGATCCTGCGCGGCTTTGAGTCGCAGGTCCGCGCCGGCCTCGCCGCGCTTCGCCGCGGCCTGCTGCTGGGCGATCCAGTCGCCCAGGTACGTGTAGGTGATCTTGGTCAGGAGCTTGTGCCCCTGCCCATCATCCGCGGCGAGGCGGTGATAGTGGACGAGGATGTTGAAGCCGTCCTTCTTGCCGTCCCAGATCTGCCAGACGAAGGGTCGCTGGTCGAAGACGGAGCAGTGCTGTGCCCAGAAGTCGCCCCCACGGAGCCAGTCATCGAGAGACTCTCCGGGCGCGCCGGCCGCGGCGAGAAGGTCGTTAAGCAGGCCGGGCGTCCACTTGGATCCGAACGCGGCTTCGAGCAGTGCGCGGACGCGCTCGTGGCCGGGCCGTTCCTTGTTGATGTTTACCAGCGGGACCACGCCGTCGTCGTCGGCGTGACTCTCTAGCTCTTTGACCCGCTCGGCCCACGCGCGGGCCTCCGGCGCGAGGCGCATTTTGTCATCCAACTCGGCGGGCCACTTGTAGCCAACGACTCGGGCGACCGCGACTTGCAGGACGGTGGCGAGGTGCGGATTGGGGTCCGTCGTCAACGGCACGCGGCCGGCGGGATGCCCGTGGAAGAGCCACTGCGTGGGGTCATCGGACTGCGGCTCGGGAAGGCCGTGCGGGTACTTCTCCGCCGCGACCTTCTGCCAGCGGGCGAGGTCGAAGGGCACTTTGACCAGCGTCTTGTTGGTAGTCTTGAGTGCCGTGTCGATCGCGGAGACGTGTGCTTGATACTCGTCGGACTGGACAGCGAGCCAAATGGCGGCCACGTCGCCGCCATCAAACGGAACAACGGCCGCCGCGTTCTCATCGAACAGCTCACCGAGGTATAGCGTTGGACGGAGCGTCGTCTGGTTGATCGTAATGCCGGCCTTGCCCCATGCTTTGGTCCCCTTTACGAAGCATGATGGCAGTCCGACCATGACGCCCCGCCCCTCTTCCCAGAGGAGTATGCGCTCCCGGCCGCCGAACGCTTGGGTCACCTCCGATCCACCTTGGTACGGCACCCAGCCATCGTTTATGCTCCACCGCTCCCAGAATGTCTGGATAAACCTGCTAAGGTCGCCTGTGGACATGCCCTTGAAACTGTCCGCACGTTCGGAGAGCAGGGCGACTGTCGTGGATTGCGAAAACCGAATGCGTGCATCCGGGTTCCGGAGTTGGTCCGCTTGCAGCACCAACTGCACGGCTCCATTTGCTGATGCGCCCGAATCGTCGTCGAGTGGCTCGGCATTCTGGGCGCTCTCGATGGCGAGTTGCTCCGCGTCGGAGGCCGAAGCCCCCACCACCTCACCGCGCAAAACCGCAGCCTTCTCAGATGGCGCGCGGGCGGCAGTGACATCAACGCCAGCAAGGCGTGCCTCTTTGGTGGGTCGGTTACTTCCCAGCGTGGTAAGGGCCACATTGACAACGTGCCCGCCGATGGTCTCGAAGGCACCCGGACCCAGTCGGGCCACCATGTTCCATGTCCGTTCCTTCAACAGTCGCTCGCGGAGCTTGCGGTAGGTGGTGAAGAAGTGCCAGCTCTGTGGAGTAACGACGGCCGCCGTACCGCCCGCACCCAACCAACGCAGAATCCGCGAGACAAAGACAGTCGCCAAGTCAGCTTTAGAATCCGGGTACTCATGCTCGGCGAACGACTTGAGAATCTCGTCCTGGCCGCCGCGTCCGAGGTAGGGCACATTCGTGATGACCAATGTGTAGCCGCGACCATCTCCGTCGGGGCCCGCAAGGATCTCGGCCGCCTTCGCGATGCCTTGGGCGGTCACCGCTCGCTCATGGGCGTCGGCATCCTTCTCTGCACCCAAGGCAGCGGCCAAGAAGGGGCGGAGCGTCTCGTAGTCCGCGGCGCCCACGGCACTGATTCCCCCGGCTTCGATAAGTGAGCCGAGTGTCGGGGCATCCTTGAAGTACTTGTACAAAGCGTGCAGGCCGACCTTGATGGGGCCCTTGCTGTGGAGCGGGGCTGAGTCGGCGAGCTTGAGCCACTGCTCCTCGGTGGTCGAGGGCGCGAGGCCGGCGCAGGCGATATGCAGTTCGGGAATGGCGAAATGCTCGCCTGCGAGTTTCCATGCAGCCTGCGCGACGTTGAATGCGGCAATCTGCGTGCAGCGGGCGTCGAGTTCGAGGCCGAAAAGGTTGTCCTGGATAACGGCGAGCGCGGCGTCCTTGGCGTTGAGGTGTTCCTCAGCCATGCGCAGGCGTGCGAGCAGTTCGAGCGCAGCGACGAGGAAGTGACCGCTGCCGCAGCAGGGATCGAGCACCTTCAGGTCCCTCGCGGCCTTGGGCCAATCGGGGAACGCGCCGGCGGCGGGCCGCCATTTGGCGAGACTCGTGTCGTCTGAAACAAAGCGGAGATAGCCGAAGGAGTGCCCAGGCAACGCGACGAACTCGCGAAGTTCAGCTTCGGTCGTGCACTCTGCCGCCATCTTCTGCCCTGCGGGCGTTGCGAGCAACTTTCCGGCGTGCCACGCGCCGATGGTGTTGTGGAGTAGGAAGAGCACCATGTAGTGCTCGGTGAAGAGCTGCGTCACGGCGGGGAGTGTTTCGCCCGTGATCTTGTCTCCACCCTTGACGCCGGCGTTGACGCGGTCCTTTTCAGCGGACTGCCAGAACTGATAGACCCAGCCGAGCGAGTCATCGGCCGTGAAGACCGAGGGCGGCAGCGATTCGAGGATCTTCTCCAGGGCCTGCTGATGCTCCGGCGCGAGTTGCACCGCGAGCGCCGGGTCGTCAGGGCGGAAGATCTGCGGCAGCATGGCCGCGGCGAAACGGCCGGCCATGGCCCAGGTGTCCGCCTTCGTGCCGGACTTGGTCGCCTCCTCCTGCGCGAGTTCGGCGACGGTGGACAGGTCCACGTGCACGCCGTGCTCCAGATGGATGAGCAGGTTGTTCTCCGCCAGGAAGCGGGCGAAGAGCATGCGGTGCCAGTGCTCGTAGGCAACCTCGTGCGTCAGCTTGTTGAGCGTGGTGAAGGCCTGCTTGTCGGCGTTCCACGGATCGCCGAGTTGTCGGGCCGCGGCACGGAGTTTCTGGCGCCGCACGCGCTCATCGGCGGCGAGGTAGTTCGGAAACTCCTTGACGCCGACGGCGAGGCGCTTGAGCGCCGCGGCCGCGGCGCCCGTGGCCTCATCGCGTGCCGCGACCACGGCGTTCTCGAGGACTCGACGGAGATCGGAGGGGAGTGCGGGCATGGTGAGGTCAGGTCGGGGCAGCGCGGGTCAGATGATGACGGGGCCTTCGGTGAGCTTGGACGAGATGGCATCCTCCGCGGCCTTGAGCCAGGAGGTGAGGTCTTCCTTGGACTTGATGGTGGCGGAGGGCAGCTTGACGGCCTGGGCCTTCGGCTCCAGCGCCCTCGCCGCCTGCTGGCGGGCCGACTCGAATCGACCGGGGATGGCCGCGATCAACTCGGACCAGCTCTGGAGGTTGCGGGAGCCGAGCGATTCGACGAGTTTCTCTTCTGAGCCGACATCGACATCCTCCGGCGGGGCGAGGCGGTTGTGGCTTGCGATGGCGTCACGGGCACCACGGTCTTTGGTACCCAGCGTCTTCCAGGCGTCGTCGGAGGCGATTCCCTCGGCGTGCTGCTCGTGCACGGCCGCGGCCTGCTTGGCGAGACCGGTCAGCTTCTTGCGGAGGGCCGAGCCCAGCGTGCTCGCGAGCGGCGGCACAGGATCGGTCGGGTCCAAAAGCTGGCGATGTTCGAGAATCGCATCGACCTGCCGGCGGACATCGAAGCCCTCCGGCAGTTCTTCCTTCTCGGCGTGCGAGAGCATGGTGAGGAGGGAGTCCCAGCGGGGCAGACGCTGGGTTGCAAGCGTTGCCCGCTTGGACCAGGTGGAGATGTCGGCGTCGATCGTTGCGTATTGGGCGAGAATCTCGGAGAGCTGCTCGTTCCCGAAGGATGACTGGAGCGCCTTGATGTGGTTGGTGTTGGGGGGCTCGGGGAGCGGGGCATCGCCACCGCCGCCCTTGGCGAGCGCGAGGACGGCGACCAGGAACTCGCCAGCCTTGATTTCGACATCGTCGTTGCTCTGGCACTTGACGCCGGCCTTCTGGAACAGGGCCCGCAGCTTGACCTTGTCGCCGGCGGCGATGGGGGGATGGTCCACGCGGAACTCGGTCGGCCCGATGGTGGACTGTTCGAGGGCTTGACGCAGGATCGGCTGCCCGTTGCGGGAAGCGCGGAGCAGGCCGGCGCCCAGGAGGACCATGACCGCCGCGTTGACGGCGTTGTTGGACCACCCGTGCGGAGGGGCCGTGAACTTCTTGACGAGCTCGGAGCCCTTCTTGCCGGCGCCAACCTCATCGAGCACGGCCCGGCACACGGGGTGTTTCTCGGGGTCGCCGTTGTAGTTGACCAGTTGCAGCGGCGAGCCGGAACCGCCCTTGGCCTGCTTGAAGACCTCTTCCCATTTGTCGGAGTCACCGATGCCGAACTGGGGGTACAGCCGTGCGAGCGCGGCCTCGCACGCCGCCCGGACCTTGTCCGTCAACGTGATGCCGTTGAACTCTTCGCTTCCGGCGAGGATGACCTTGGCATCCTTGAGGATGTGCTGGAGGAGGAGCTCGCGGGCGTGTTGCTCGGCGAGCGTCTTGCGGCTGGCGATGGCGTCGCGGGCCTCGATGCCCGCGGCCGTCGCCGGGGCGCTGCGTTCCTGCAGGGTCAGCTCGGCGGCCTTGGCCTCGGCCAAGAGCTGCTTGAGTTCATCCTGCTTCCCCGCCTTGTGGATGAACACGGTGACACGCGGGCTGTTGACGCCGGCGGCGTGCGCCTCGGTCATCGCGCTCTTGACGGGCACATCCCACTCGGTCCGCACCCAGACGGGAACGCCCTGGTCCGACGCGGGCGGGGTCTCCGTGAACGAGGTTTCGAGCCGGCGGCGGATCTTCGACTTGCCGTGCATGAGCGGCACATCGTCGATCATGGCCCCGACTTCACGACGCAGCAGTTCGCCGCGGAGGTAGCCGATCTCGCCGTCGTTGTTGAGCAGCGACGAGAGGCGTTGCCGGTAGTGCTGTTCCCAGGCGCCCGACTCGGGCGTCTGGAGGCGGTACTCCTCACCAACACGCAGGAGCGCGCCCTTGGCCTCGTGAGCGGCCAGGAGCTTGGGGATGCGCTCACGGAGCGCCGTGCCTCCCACCTTGAGATCCTCGACCAGCAGGTCCGCGAGCACGCCGGGCGTGGCGCGGATGCCCAGGTCCCCGGGCTTGTCGCGGGTCTCGTGGTTGATCTTCCCGATCATGTAGATGAGGGCGTAGAGCCTGCCGGCCAGCTTCTCGTCGGCGTCCTTGCTGGTGAGCAGACGCTGGATCATGTTGTGCCGCGTGCCGTCGAGCACGCCCTTTTCGACCAGGCCATCTGCGAGCTGGTCGAACAGGGCGTCGGCGGCGATGACGGTGCCGACGGGTGCATCGGCCACCTTCGCCACCGCGTCGTGGGTGATACGGAGTTGAGTTCGAAGCTGCCCGGTGAGGCCGGTGTCGATGTTCCGCAACGACCGTTCCCAGAAGCGCTGACGCACCGGCAGCAGCGGGTAGTCATCGACGTACCGGTCCTTGTCGCTCGGCGTGGCTTCGATGCGGGTGCCCTGCAGCTGGCGGGTGATCTCCCCTTCCGAGGAGTTCACGAGCTGCTGAATGGGGAGTTTCTTGTCGGGGCGCTTCTGGAGCACGACCTTGCGGATGACCGCTTCGATGTCGTTGTCCTGGAGGTGCAGCAGGCGGGTGAAGCGGTCCTGGAGTTTCGGGAGGTTCGCGGTGCCGGCGCTGAGCATCGACTGTCCCGTGGCCACGACGATGACCCGGCCCTTGAAGCGGCTCGACAGCGCCTCCACGCACTTCTCGAACATGAACGTTCGATCGGCGTCGATGCCGAGGCTCTGCTGTGCTTCGTCGACGACGAGCAGCGTGCACGGAATCTTGCCGCCGAACCGCTCCGACACCGCCTGGGTGATGGACTTGACCATGCGGTCGATGTCGACCGCCACATCCTTCGGGAACTGGGCATTGAGTTTGGTGAGCACCTCGTCCGCGGACTTGCCCAGTGTCGAGTCGTGCCGTGAGATGGATTCGGCGATGTCGGAGGAGACGCGGAAGGCGTCGAGTTCCTCCTCGTAGTTGAATCCCGCGGCTTCGATGTCCTTCTTGACCTTCGCCTCCAGCCCTTTTCGCCGCATCCAGAGGACGAACTCCGCAGTGGCGATGTCGGTGGGCAGGCCGAGCGCCTCGTACACGATGGCCACGATTCCGCGCGGCAGTTGCTCGGCGGGTGTGGACTCCAGGATGCCGGCCGCGGCGAACACACCGCCCTTCTGCTTGCCGGCGGTGTCGAGCTCCTTCAGGAGGTCCTTGACCTCTGACGGGAGGTTGGTGATGTCGCGCGGTGTACGCCCGTCCGCCAGGTCCTCGTTGGTCCACAGGTAGCGGAGCACCTTCACCAGGTGAGACTTGCCACTGCCGTAGAATCCGCTGATCCAGACGGCCGGCTGCTGTTCCTTCTCGACGTTGTTGAGGAAGGTCTGGAGCACCATCTCCAGCCCCTTGGCGTACTGGCCCTCGCACACGAACATGCCGAGCTCTTCGCCGACGACGCGGGCCTCGGTGGCGCCGCGAACCTTGGCCACGCCCTCGTTGGGCAGCTTGCTGCTGCGCGGGTCCTTGATGAACAGCTCGTAGTTCTTCAGGGCGGACGTCATGAGTTCACCTCGCGCTGGGCCAGGATCGGGGCGGCGAGGTAGCTCCAACCTTCGCCCGCCCCCAGGAGTCGGTACCGATGGAAATCCCGTTCGTACGTGCCCGGGAAGCAGACGAGCAGACGCCCCTTGATGGAGGCGTCCACGAGTTTCAGCACGGAGTTGAGCGGCGTCAGACCGAAGAGCCCGCCGACGCCGGTGACGGCGACCACGTCGCGGTCGGTCGCCGATTCCAGGCCGGCGCGGAGACGTGCCGCAACCGATTCAACGAAACGCTTCTCGGGCAGGCCGTCGGGCCTCTTGTAGAACCCGTCGGCGTGCCGCTGGGAAGCGAGCCACTGGGCGAACCAGTCGGTCATATCCAGGTGCTTCCAGCCGAGCCCCGCATCGCGGGTCGCGATGGCGAACTCATCCAGCCGCCGGCGCAGCCGTCGTTCGTTCGTCGGTGAGTACACCAGGAACCACACGCGCTCAGACCCGGACAGGCCGTCGCGCCAAGGGGTCGTGACGTGCGACTCGTACGCCGCCAGGAGGAGGTCCATCTCAGCCATGGCAGAGCGCCTCCTCATACGGACGAAGCAGAGTCGGGAACTGAATCTCCACGACATCGCCGACTTGACGGAAGTTGAGGAGCCCTGCCCGGTTCGCGGCTTGCACCAGCTGAACCAACTCCGAATAGCTGGTGTCGAGCAGCCGCGCCCAGTCTGAAGTGAAGAGCGCCCGGCCGCGGAGGCCGGTGGAGTAGGCCACAAGAAGCGCCAGGCACGCGGCGCTCGGTGAGGCCGAGGCCTTCGCCCGACGCTTGCGGGCTCGCCCGTGCAGGTGGCCCGACTGCGTCCAGCTCGAACCCGCGTTACGCGCGACCTTGTGGCGGACCGAGGGGTTGAGCCGACGGCCGAGCCGGGTTTCGAGTCCGGCGTCGATGTCGGCGGTGGACACGGCTTGCCCGAGCTGCACCGTCAACACCACATCCGCCGTCATCCGCAGGAGCGGATCCCGCGCGAACGCGACCACGAACGCGAGCAGTGGACGACCGGTGTGGTCAGCATTCCACAAACGCCGGAGCACGCGGAACAGCGGGATGCCCGGGTCCAGCCCGTAGAGTTCGCTCAGACGCTGGTACGTGAGCTTCCGCGTTGCGACCGTTCGCTTGCCCAGGAGGTTGTCGTCGACAATCGACCTCCGATAGTCGTCGGGGCCGCACGTCGGGTCGGTGAACTTCATCAGCTCGGACAGTTCGGCCAGCATCACGGTGCGGCTGGTGTGGGTGCCCCGCTCCCCGAAACGCAGCCCGAACCAAGAACCCGCCGGCTCGCGGGCCGTCTTCCGAACGGGAGGATGTCTGGGGGCCTTCACCATTGGCCGACAGTGTAGCCGGCGAGTAGCCGGCGTGCATGGACGGTAAAAATACGGCTTCTTCGCGGTATCGCCACCGGTTCAGCCAGACCCGGGCCGCGTCCTCGTCCGCCTGGGAGATGACAGGCAACCCACGTCGCACGACCGTGGCGAACAGCCCGCACTTGTTTCGCGTGCCGACCCGCTTCGCGTGGATCGCCGCGGCGAAGACGAAGAGCTGGCTCGATTCGGATACGCGGACGATACCGGCGACCGCGGCCGCCTCGTACAGCGCTTGCAATCGCGACGGGTCCTGAAGGTCTCCGCCGACAATGTGCGTCCAGGTGGGTTTCTTCGTCGTTCGCTTGCGAACGTCAGTGGTCCGGGCGCTTCCGAGTTTCTGGTTCTCAGATCTTCCGAAGGAAGAGATTCCGGTTCTCTCTGGGAGTGGTGTTGCGGTTGTGGAAACGATGTCCCCGGGTGGTGCCTCGGTGTCCCAGTGGAAGTTGAACAGGAACGCGGCGCCGTGCCGATCCAGCACGCGCTGGGGAGCGAAGCAGGACACCATCACGCCGAGCCGCAGCAGCTCCGCCCTCGCGGCCTTCACGTTCCGGAGGCTGACCTCGAACACGCGGGCGACCCATGACGCCTTGCACAGGCCGCGGCCGTGGCACTCGCCACGGCGGTAGTACATGCACCGCAGCAGGTGACCGAGCGCGGTGGCCATGAGGACGGGCTTGGACTGGCGGACCAGCATCACGAGCAGGCGGCGTGGGAATGGGAGCTTGCGCCGGTGATTGGTCACGCCGGCGAGGAAGTCGCCGAACTCGCCGGCTTCGTCCATGGGGACCTCGGTCAGGCAGGTCGGGACCCACGGGCGCCGGGAATCCCAGCGCAGCAGTCCGACCCGCTCCAGCCGCCGGACCGATGCGCGGAGGTGCTGGCCCCCTACCCCGCCGACGAAGCGGCGGAGTTCAGCGATCTTGAAGTTCCACTCGCGCGGCTTCCCAGAGCGCCGACGTTCAACCAGGAGCTCGTGACACGCGAGCCACACCCGGAAGTCGCGGTACTGGAGCGATCGTCGCTTGTAGGCCCACCACGCGGCCAATAGACCCGGTACGGAGACGTAGACGAACCCACCGTCGGGCTTCGTGGCAGTTGTTTCCATATCCAAACCCTGTTTGTGCGGGAAGCCGGGGGCACACGTCTGCGCGTGCGTCGATTCGGGGTTGTGCGATGGAGGAAATCCGGGGTAGGGTGGAGTTGCGAGATTCACCCGTCGCCCGGACGCCGTCACTTGCGTCCCGTCGACTGTCACAGCGAGCGACCTTCCACGGTCGCTCGTTTCGTTTCAGGGCCCGTGCCAGGGCCGTCATTCCCGTTTAGCACTCCCGCGCGGCGTTCACCCACGAACCACGCGCACAGGCGATCGCGACCAGGTCTCGCACACCCCGGCGAACCCGGCAAGAGGATTGATCTCCAGAATGCGGGCGTGCGTTCCCGCCGGCCCGCGATCCGGCGCTCCGGTGTGCCGGCGGGCCGGCGGTCGTGAAGGCCGGCAGCCACCGGAGCCGCGGGTGCAGATTGCTGCTTGTGCACGGGTTCGTCGTGTGGCTTACTCCGGAGTGCGGGCCGACCCGCGGGCGGGTAGTCCCGCCTGCCGGCGTGCCCGCGGGCCAGCAATCTACACACGGGAGGAACACATGACGCAAGCACAGAGAGGCGGCGCGGTCATCGCCGTCGGCAATCAGAAGGGCGGGGTGGGCAAGAGCACCAACGCGACGCACCTCGCGGCGGCGCTCGGGCTCCGCGGCAAGCGGAGCCTGATCATCGACCTGGACCCTGGCGCCGGTTCGACCAAGCTGCTCGGGGTTCCGGTGGACAGCTTCGCCGGCTCGCTCGAGCTGCTCACGACCGACGAGACGGTCGCGTCGCTGGCGATCCGCGACCACATGCCGCAGGGCGTGCACCTGGTGCCGTCGCGGCAGCAGCTCCTGGAGATCGAGACGCTGCTCTCCAAGTTCGCGGCCCGCACCCGGATCCTCGACCGGGTTATCGCGGAGGCACGCCAGCAGTACGACTATGTGTTCCTAGACACCGGTCACTCCGCGGGGTTCATCACGACCGTGGCGGCCTACTCATCGGCGGAGTGGTTCCTGCTCTCGGCGTTCGCGCACCCGCTGTCGCTGGCGGGCCTCACCGACGCGTTCCGCGACATCGCGGATGCGCGTCGCCTCAGCAACCCGGATCTTGAAGTCTTGGGCGTCGTGTTCAATGCCGTCGACGGGCGGGCGACGCGCTTGAGAGCGCAAGTCGAGACGACGGTGGCCGAGGCGCTCCCGGGGCGCCGGTTTGACACGCTCATCTCGCAGGCGGTCATCCTGCCCGAGGCCTCGCTCCGCGGGAAGACGCTGTTCCAGTTACCGAAGTTCGAGTCGATGCCCGTGGCCCAGCAGTACCTCCGTCTCTCCGTCGAGCTGGAGCACCGTGTCCACAACCGTGAGGCGTTCCTCAGTGGCGAGCTCGGCCCGTGCGACTACGGCGTCATCTCGCACCTGCTGGAGCCGCTGGGACGCGAGCTCGAACAACTCGTCGTGAACGGGTGAGGCGGCCATGGCCAAGCAACTTCCCGCACAGCCCACCTCCAGCCCGATCGCGCGGCTGTTCGACATGCAAACCGCGGCGAGCGCGGTCGCGGCGGCGCCCGTCGTGCCCAAGGCACAGCCCGCGAAGGAACCGGGCGCCGTACCTGCGCCGCCGCCCGTGTCGAACCAGGACGGACCCGCGACCGACGCCCGATGGGCGACGGTCTCCCGCCCGCCAACGGCGGCGCTCCGGTTCATCAAGAGGGAACTGGTGCTCACGCCCGAGACCGACGAGGCGTTCACGCGCCTCATCGAGTTGTACCGTCGGACCACGGGCGCTCGTCTCTCCGCCAGCCACGTCGCCCGGGCGATTCTCCGCGCTGTGGCCTTCGCCATGCCCGCTGTGGAGCACGAGGCGGCCCGCCTTGGCCCGATGAAACTCCCGTCCAACGCCAGGGGGCGGGCCATCGAGCGTGAGCGCTTTGAGGCCCGCCTGGCCGATGCGCTGCTTGCCGGGCTCATCCGGTGCGGGAAGGAGTCGGAGGGGTAGCGGGGAGCAGCTCACGCCAGTAGGCGGTCACCACCGCCAGGGCGGAGGCACGCGCCGTCCTCGCCATGCGTCCTGAAATCCTCAGCGCGAGCGTCGCCGGGACGCCCGCGCCGAGGAGTTGATGAGTCATCGCCGCTCGCTCTTGAGCGATGAAGCAGTCGAGCACATCGCTGGCGTGCAGGCACTCCGGACGCTCGGCCGCCCGGAGCGCTTCGCGCAGGTCATCCACGGTCACGAGCTGTTCGCGCTCGGGATGTCTCGCTGGGGTCGAGTTCACTGGACATGCACTGGAGTGGTGACGGGTTCGCGGCGGGCTTCGGACGCCCGTACCGCAGGCGCCGGCCGGTTGGCCTCAGCCGTCGTGCCGGCCTTGGCCATCGTCCGCGCCGCATCCGTCGGCGGCTTGGTCTGCTGGGTGGTGGACTTGTGGTGGTGCTTGCCGTTGGTCATGGGGAATCTCCTGTTCGAGCGTGCCGAGCAGCAACGCGCTCCCGGCGTAGTACTTCCGCAGGGCGTCGCGGGAGCCCGCGACGAAGACGGCTGTCAGGGCGAGAACCGTCGCCAGCCCGCCGGGCGACACCGAGCCGGACGGGCCGCCGCTCCAGGCGGCATAGGCCACGAGGGTGGCGACGAGCGTGTTCCCGTAGAACTGGTAGTAGCGGTAGTGGCACTCGACGAGGTAGTCGAAAGCCTCGAGCCGGTCCGCCAGCCGCGACTCGTCGAGCCGCGGCCGCACGACGCCCGTGGCGTGATGGAGCGTGTCCAGCACCGCCCACCGGATGACGCTGGCCGTCATCCCGCAGGCAACCGAGGCGATAAGCACGTAGAGGGCGCTGCCGACGCTGGGGCCGCCCGTGCCCACGCCGCGGAGCCAGAGATCCACCGGCTCCGAGACGGTGCTCAACCCCAGGAGGACTAGGAATCCCGGGATTAGGTAGGCGATGAGCAGGCCGAAGTTCCGGCCGGAGAGGTCTCCCACGGGCAGCGCAGCGAAGGGCCCCGCTTGAGCCGGAGGGTCGCGGGATGCCGGGGGCCTGAGGCATGGCAAGTTCAGCGTATCTGACACTGAACTCGTGTCAAGCGTCCTGACACTGAAAATGTATCAGATGGCGACCAAGTCCCAGCACGCGCACCGCTACCGCCGGGTCCCCAAGCTGCTCCTGGCCCTCCGGGAAGAGGCGGAGCTGACGCAACGCGCCCTTGGCGCCAAGCTCGGCAAGCCCCAGAGCTGGATCTACAACTGCGAGACCGGCAACCGCCGCGTGGACCTGGCCGAGTTCTGCGACTGGGCCGCGGCGTGCGGTGTTGACCCCGTGGGCGCGGTTCGGCGGTTCACGGCGTCCACACGCTGATGTAGTCGCCCTGTCTCCATTTGCCTTGACACTGCCGTGACCCCTGTGACATACCCGCGACGACCGGGTGAGCAGAGGTCTCCGCATTCAAGGTTCAGGAGGTGGCTATGCCCCAATCAACCTCGCAGCAGAAGACCGTCAACAAGCCGGTGCATGTCGTCAGGTACGGGTCCATCAAGGCCGCGGTCTGGCTCAACCAAACCTCGGCGGGCCCTATGCACAACGTCACCATCAGCCGCACGTACAAGGACGGGGACGACTGGAAGGAGAGCGGCAGCTTCGGCGCCGACGACCTTCTCTCGGCCTCCAAGGCGCTGGATGCAGCGCACACGTGGATCTTCGCGGAGCGCGAGCGTTCCCGCGACGGTCAGGACCGGTAGGTTTCCTTAGGAGACCGCTCACTCACCTGGTCTTCTTCAAGAGGACTATGACCGCGAAACTACCGCTCGGCCGCACCGTCATCACACCCAACGCGCTGGACCAGCTGCACCCGGCGGACGTGCCGGCGGCGCTGGCGCGGCACGCGTCCGGCGACTGGGGCGAGGTGGACGCCTCGGACTGGACCGCGAACGACCTGTCGGTCAAGGAAGGCAGCCGCATTGTGTCGGCGTACCGGGACGCCCATGGCGTGAAGTTCTGGGTCATCACCGAGGCCGACCGGTCCGTCACGACGGTCCTGCTTCCCGAGGATTACTGAGCGTTCACTGGTAGATTCCAGGAAGAAAGCCCACCCTCCGTGGCCGATGAGGCGTGGTCCGCCGTCATCGGCCAGAAGCCGATTCTACGCGGCGTGGCCGCGATCCCGGTCGAGCGAACCGGGTACACCGGCAGCCGGTTAGGTCACGCGGGGAAGCGGCGGCCGGGCGAGGAGACGTTCAATCACGTCCTCCCGTGCGCGGAGTTCCTCCTCGGTCTTGCCGGTGGTCCTCTCGTGCCAGTACCAGTACTCGCCCACGTAGACCGGATTCCGGGCGACCTCGCTCAGAGGGACCATAACCGCGTAGTCATCGCACATGTCCAGCCACGCGCCGTTCAGTTTCAGGAGGTCGTCGGGTAGCAGGTCAAAGAGCGCCTTCCGCACCGCCCGCAAATGGATCCAGACGTCGCCCCCGAATGCCTCGCGCGCCCTGCCGAACTCCGGTTGGTACACCTTCGTCGGGGCGTCCGGACGGAATGGTGCCGCCAGCACCAGGTCGTGCCCTCGCTCGTGAAGCAGCCGGAGGCGAGCGGCGGTTTCCGGCTCGACGAGCGCGTCGTCGAGATCGACGGTGACCACCAGCGACCGCGGGTCGGCGCAAAGCTCCCGCACCGCCAGCACGTTGTTGGCCATGCGGCCACGCGGCTGGCGATGGCGGACCAGCGTGAGACGATTGCCCAGGAATCCAAGCCGACGATGCAGGTCCGCCGAGAACGATTGGTCCGACGCGTCGTCGATGGCGATGACCCCGAAGCTCTGGTCCGTCTGCATGGCCAGCCCCGCTGCGAACCTGTCGACCTTCGCCGGCGGCGTGTTCCGACCGCGTGCCAGGATGACCACCGCCTCCGAGCGCCGGGGATACGCCCACTCGGCGGTCTCGGGTTCCACGTCCCAACGACCATGGTGCGAGGCCGGGACTCGCCCCTGTTCGACAAGGTCGCGAATCTGCCACACGGCGTCCGCATTCACCTTGAGGCTGTTGGGCGGGTGGAGGTAGAACGTCCTCGGGTCCCCGCCGCGGAGCGTCCGCAGGCCGTGCTGACGCTGCGACGCGTGCAGGGCGCGGTACCACGGCTGTTCGAGTATCCCGTCGCGGAGCCGGTTGGGTAACGGCAGGAGCGAGCGGAGCCGCTGAAGATCCAGGAGGCCGCACCGCACCTCGGGCTTGTGCCCACCGGCCGGCGCCTCGTACGGCCGGGGTCCCGACGCCGGGTCGTGCGGGATGTTGAAGGCAACGCCGACCGCTTCGGCGGCCGAGCATGCCGCGACCATTTCCTGGAGATAGTCGTGCCGATAGTCCAGCCTCCCGATGAGAACATCCGCGTCGCACTGCAGGACGTACCTGGTGGCGACCTGGTCAAACGCCCACACCTGGGGGGTGACCGGGATGCCCTCGATGCTGTGCGAACCGACGCTCGCTGCACCGAACCACCGTTCGTTGATGCGCGAGACCGAGTCCGCGTCGGCCGGCGATTGCCGGACACGATCGAGAAGGCCGTCGGACACCAGCCGAGAAGCCGCCGCGTGCACCGCGTCGAGCGACCCATCGTTGTGTGGGCGGATGAATGGGCCCGGATGCGGATCAATCAGGAGCAGCCGCTCCGCGAAGTCCCCGGGACCGACGAGCTGGCCCACGATGTGCCGCACCTGTTCCTCTAGGTAGGGCGCATCCATCGCGCAGGCCTTGATCAGCAGCGACACATCATGCCGGCGTGGAGACGCCGCCGCGGGTTCGTTGCGTTGCAAGTGCGCTTGCCAGCGTCCCGAGAGTTGCTCGGCCACCACGGCGCGGAAGAACACCGTGAACCCCGGCAGGCGGTCCCAGACCACCGGTCCGGTGTGGTCGGCCGGGCGCCTCAGGAGCTCGTCGTCGGAAGCGCCCAGCACGCCGATCGAATACAGGCGCGCGGCGCTGTCGCGGAGGACCGACACGTCCATTGGCACGACCCAGTTGCCGATGTCGATGTACAGCAGCCGGCCATCGGGCCCGACCCTGAAGTTGGAGCGTTTGACGTTGCCGCACACGATGCCGCAGCGGAGGGAGCCCTTGAGGAAGTCCGCAACCGCCCGCTCGTCTGGCGTGACGAACGGCGCCGTCGGGTTCCACGGGTAGGTCGCGAGCCAGGAGTGGTCGTTGACCGGCTCGAATGTCGCCGCCGGCACCAACCCTGAGTCGTCGCGGAGCGCACGCCGGAGCCAGTCCACCTTCTCCGAACTGAGTATCCCCGGATAGAAGTGCTTGAAGACGGTTCCCGCGTGCTCGCGGACGATGCCCTCCTGACCGAGCCCGAGCACCCGACCCGGCAGGCCCGCCACTGACAACCACGTGTCGGCCGCTGCCAGGAGTTCCTGTCGCGACGCTCGATGCCGCCCGGCGGACCGCGCACGGGTGGTGCGCTCGCCGTCGAGCGTGTAGTCCGCGAAGAGCACCGCATCCGCGATGGCGCCCTCGCGGGCGTGATTCAAGAGCAGGTCCGCGACCAGCCAGTGGTCCTCGGCGCTCGCAGTGTCGGGATACCTGTACCCGGCGCGGGCGTTCAGGACCAGGTTGCAGGACGGCAGCTCGTTCGGAGCCTCCCCGGTCGCCATCCCGCGCAGCCGCTCGCGCACGGCCTCGGGGTCCCGCATCCATCCGCCCGCCGGATTCACGCGGAGCAAGCCCCCGTCCCGAGAAACGACGCGATTGCCCCCGACGACGAACCGGGCTCCGGCATTCTCACCGGCGGCGACCGCGGCCGACAGCGAATCGACCTCGGCAAACCGATCGTCCCAGTCCAGCCGTGCGACCCAGTGGCAGCTGGGGACCTGTCGCTCCACGAACTCAAGCATCGTGTTGCGTGCGCGTGCGGGCGAACCGCAGTTGGCCCGCAGCACCCAGACCCGCCCTCGAAGCGCCGGCGGGACCGGCGGTGTGAACGGTCCGGGGCCGTGGGTGTCTAGCAGGAGCACGGCGCCGAGGTCCTCCGCGTCCATGCGTTGTCCCGCGATGCTAAGCGCGTTGCGTTGCGTGTCGAGCGTGGCGGAATGCACGGCGGTCGCGACGAGGACACGTGGCCGGAACGTGGCCGGCGGTTCCGCCAGGACCACGAGTTCGCGCGGCGTGAGTTCGATGGCGTCGCGGGGCTTACGAGGGATCACGCGGCGCCTCCGGGCTTCGCGGAGTCGACCGGCCGGCCGTTGACCGTCATGGCGACCGGCTGGCGGCCCTCGGCCTTGGCCGCGTGCCACCGCTCGTACAGCGCCCGCCACGACCGCGAGACCCGCTCCTCTTCGAGACGTGGCCGGAGCACGCGGGGCACAAAGTGTCCGTCGCGGAAGCGGCCGCACAGGCGGCACAGACTTTCAACCGCCGTGGTCATGTCATCGCCGTCGTCGGGCAGCGATAGCGCCCCGAGCCCGGCGCCGGCGATGCGGTCGATGCCGCCCGCCACGGCACATGGGTAGTAGCCCATGGGCGTCAGCCCCATCCCGCAGTCCCGGGCAATCGAGCATGCGTTGCGATAGTCGGTGAGCAGGTACCGAGGGTCATCCACCGGCGCGAGGTTGAACGGGCCAAAGTGCGGCTGCATCGGTCCGGTCTTCGCGGTGTTGTCCACCATGACGTCGGGCGGCAGCGCCTCCAGCTCGCGAATCACACGGGGTCCGTACCCATTGGAGACGACCTCGACGATGCACGCCGGATGCCACTCCCGGTAGCGGAGCAGCTCGCGGACGATGGACTGGAACTCCGGGTGCAGCGTGGGCTCGCCGCCCAGGACGCGGATCCGTCGCCAGCGCTTCCCGCGGCGGACCCACTCATCGACGAACGCGACTACCGACTCCAGGGGCATGTGCATGGTGTCCCGGGCCTGTGACACCGAACGGTTGCAGTTGTCGCAATGGAGGTTGCAGAGGTAGGTGATGTCGATCTCAAGAAGGTCCCGGCTGCGCCGGTACTGCGGGCCCAGGAGCGCAGTGACGGGGCGCGTGACTCTGATGTGTCGCCACATCGCCCGCAGCGCGTACAGCACACGCCACACCCACACCCGGTTCGGCGGGATACGCGGCATCCGTGCGGCCAGGTCGGGCATCACCGCGAAGCTGTTCTGCGGCGCGTTCATGAATGCTCCCTCCCAGGCGTCACGCCGCAGCGACCGACGACCTCGTCTGACGTGAATCCAAACAACTCCTCAGCTCGCTTCAGGTAGGCCCGACGCTCACCCTCTGACATCTCCCCCGAGTAGACGTCCCAAAAGGTCCGGAGGCCGCGGAGCTTGGCGTCGCCGCGGCGATCAGAGAGCCGACCGGGCCGGTCGGCCCACCACGTGGCGGTCCATCGAGGCACGAGGCAGGGCCGGGCACTCGGATGCCTGAGCAGCCGGACGGCCAGGTCGCGGTCGTGAAGACTCGCGAGCGACTCGCGGAACCCGCCGACCGCCGACAGCAACGCAAAGTCGACAAACGTGTTCGACCCTTGCCAGCCGGGGTTGCCGGTCAGAAAGTCGCGGTCCACCAGGCGTTCGGGCAGCGGACGAGGAATGTCACCGGCGGGCCCGCACATCCGCAGGCCGCTGACAACGATGTTCGCGCCCAGGCTGTGCGCCGCGTGCAGGTTGGAGCAAACGTGGTCGGGATCCCATTCGTCATCGTCGTCCAGGAATGCGACGAAACCCGTGAAGCCACGCCCGGTGAGCGCAGCGAGGCCGCTGTTCCACGCCCCACCTGCGCCGGGGGTACGGGAGTTTGCCGTCAGGTGCGTGTCGAGCCCGTGAAGCGTCGAGCCGATGCGGCCCCGCTCATCCGATGACCAATCGTCACCGTCATTGACCAGAACAACCACGTCCGGCTGGTGCGACTGCTCGCGGATGCTGGGGAGGCTGCGCTCGCACAGCAGGCTGTGCCGGTTCTTCGTCGCAACCAATGCGGCCACAGAGTGTTGCCGTGAGATGCGCGCACGACCGGCGCCGACCATGCCTCGTCTCCTCCCGGACGGCCGGGAACGCGGTTGTCGTCCGCCGTGAAGGGTCTACGAGACCGTTCACCGGACGACGAGACGCTGCGCCAAAAGCGTATCACGGTCCCGTACTTCCTGGAGTGTGCGTGCTTTGGTGCCCATCTGCCCGGCGGGCAGGTGTTCGCATAGAGCCACTGGCGTGTTGATTCGCCAGCGCGTGTATGGCAGGCTCGACGACACATGCCGTTACATCGTTGGTCCGGGTAGAAGGCTATTGCATTGCGGCGAGACGCCGGCGGAGGCCCCCGTCCCGCTGCAATGTCGTACGTTCCAAGGTTCCCGTCGCGACGGCGCTCCGCGCCGCCGCATCGATCAGGTTCGTCCCCAACTGAGCCACGGTGCTGTCCAACCCGGCGGTGCCGCTGGGTCATCGTGCGCGCTCGCAAGGAGTGTGTCCATGAAGGTTGCGAAGAAGAGCAGACGCGTTCCCGCCCTCATCCGCATGCTGTTCGTTGACCGGCTGGTGCCGACGCCCGACAACCGGCGCCGGCCCATCACGCAGGCCTCGGTCGAATCGCTCGCCAGGTCGCTTGCGAAGGACGGAGTCCTCCAGCCCATCGTCGTCCGGCCGCACGCCGAGAAGGACGGATGGTTTGAGATCCGTGCCGGCGAGCGTCGCTGGCGGGCCGCGAAGCTCGCGGGCCTCAAGGAAATGCCCGCGGTCGTTCGCACGCTGGACGACGAATCGGCGCTGTCGGTCACCATCGCCGAGAATCTCCAGCGAGAAGGGCTGCACCCGCTGGAGGAGGCCGCCACCATCCAGCAGGCGTTCGACCGCGGCTACGACCTCCGTGCCGTCGCCGCCCGACTCGGCAAGAGCCCGGCGTACATCGCGCGGCGCGCGTCACTGTCGAAGCTCTCCAAGCTCTGGCGGGACGAAATCCTCAAGCCGGAGACGGAAGCGTCTCGGCTTTCCGTGGCGCACCTGGAGCTCATCGCGCGGTTGCCGGAGGAGACGCAGGAATCTCTGGCCGAGGAGTCGTTCCGGGCGATTTTCGACCGGGGGTTCCCCACCGTCGAGGAGCTTCGACGCATCATCGACGGCGGCCTGCAATCCCTCCGCTCGATGCCGTGGCCGCTGGACGATGAGACCATCGACCCCAAGGCGGGCTCCTGTCTCAACTGTCCCAAGCGGTCCGGCCAGCACCCGATGCTGTTCGCGCCGGAGGATGCGCCGGTCGATGGCCGCGTGTCGAAAACCGACCGCTGCCTCGACCCGGCGTGCTACGACCGCAAGCGCCTCGCGTTCGTGGAGCGACGGGAGACCGAGCTTCGCGGCTCGCACCCCGGCCTCCGCCTGGTGCAGCTCGGCTACGACCGGCTGCAACCGCGGCTCCTCGAAAAGTTCGGCGACCGGCTCACGCTGGTGTACAACCCCAAGTTCGTCAAGCCGACGGCCGAGGGGGCGACACCGGTGATGCAGGTTGACGGTCCGAAGGCGGGCCGACTCATGCACGTGGCTCTGGAGGCGTCCGCCAACCGGGCGCTCAACGGCAGGAAGCCGGAGCGCCCGCGCGGGGCCGATGGCAAGCCGGTGCCGATGCCGCTCGCCGAGCGGAGGGCCCGACTCCAGAAGCGCCGCGACGCGTTCCTGGTGCAGAAGGTCGGCGAGCAACTCCGTTCGATGTCCGAGCAGGACCTGTTGGCGACCGCCGGCAAGTTTGGCACCCGGACCGATTCGGCCGCCAAGAGGTTCAATCCGCTCGCCCTCGTCCTGGCCTTCGGCACCAGCACGCGGGCCGACCGTGACCACGACGACGGTCCGTGGAAGCGGTACGAGGAGCTCATCGACCGCAAGGCCGAGGTTCCGCTCGTCGCCGCGCTCCAGGAGGTCGTGCAGGTCTGGGTCCGCCGGCTCGGCGGCTCGGACACGCACCACACCACCGAGCAGGCCGCCGATGCCCGCCGCGTCTGTGAACTGCTCGGAATCGACTCCGCGTCCATCGAAGCGGAGGCGGCCCGGGTGATTCCCACGCCGAAGGGCTGGGCGTCTCACGACGACGGTCCGAAGGTCGTCGAGGAACCACCGTTCGACCCGGACCCGCCGGCGAACGGCAAGGCGGGGCGTTCGGGCAAGCCCTTGCGACCCAAGCGCCGCAGGCCGGCCAGGTGACCCGCGACTCGCGCTCATTCGAGGTTCTGCTCAAGGTTGAGACGAACGTACGACGTGCAGCGCGAGTCCATCCACCCCCTTCCGTTGCGTTGGCTTCTACTCCCGTCCTGCTCGGCACCCGCGTCGAAGAGCGTGTGTGCATCACGGGCGACTCTTCGCCTTCATGGTGCGCGCCCGTCCGCGGCGCCGCCGCCCATGGCTCTCGTCCTCCGCGCAGGCACGGCCCGCGCCAGGAGGACCTGTCACGGTCCGTGCACGCTCCGCGTGCGCTCCGTCCTCGCGGCTTGCTCCCGGCCGCGGCGTCCTCGGTTTCCGGTTCGGGGGGTCCTGTCTGGGTGAAGGACCCCCGCAAACCAGAAACAGGAGGACTCACCATGAAAGCAGAAGACGCCCGCAAGATGACCGACGACGCTCTCGCCCGACTCGCGACCGCTCTGGAGCAAGGACGCAGCGAGAGCCTGACGCAGTACCTCGCCGTCATGGCACGGTTCCACCGCTACTCGTTCGGCAACATTCTCCTCATCCTCTCCCAGCGGCCCGAAGCGACCCGCGTCGCGGGGTTCAACGCCTGGCGTGACCTCGGCCGCTTTGTCCGCAAGGGCGAGCACGGCATCGCGATCTTCGCCCCGATGCGTCTGCGTGCGCGCGCCGAAGAAGTGGCCGGCGAGCAGACCGGCGAAGAGCCTCGGACCGTCCTCCGCTTCCGAGTCGTCCACGTGTTCGACGTCGCCCAGACCGACGGCGAGCCGCTCCCCGAGCCGGCCCGCGTCCAGGGCGACCCGAGCGTCTACACCACGCGGCTCCAGGCCCACGTCGCGGCCTGCGGCATCACGCTCGACCGTGCCGACGTGCCCTTCGGGGCCGACGGAGTTTCCACCGGCGGACGCATCGCAGTCCGGCCCGACTTGTCAGCGGCCGAGGAGTTCGCCGTCATCGTCCACGAGCTCGCCCACGAGCTCCTCCACCGCGGTGATGACCGCAAGGACTTCAGCACGACGGTCCGCGAGACCGAGGCCGAGGCCGTGGCGTTCGTGGTCAGCGCTGCCATCGGCCTGGAGACCGGCACAGCGGCCTCCGACTACATCCAGATCTACAACGGGGACAAGGACACGCTCTCGCGCTCTCTGGACCGCATCCAGAAGACGGCGAGTTCCATCCTTGCGGCCATCGGCGAGGACGCCGAGGTCGATGCTCCGCCGCCGGAGTGAGCACGGCGAACCGCAGAACGCCGCTTCGCGGCCAGTGCACCGTCGGCCGCCGTCCGGCTCGTGTCGGCGACGGCGCAACGGTCGCGCCGCCTCCAGGGGACAGCCGGGCGTCGGCGTCACGCCCCTTGCCCGTGCCGCGCTCCGTTCATTCGCCGGACCGGACGGCCTCACCAAGCGGCCTCGGGCTTTGCCCGAGCAGTCGGATGCGCTTTCCAAGGCGGGTCGGGTTTGTTCGGGAACGGTCTGCGACCGAACAAACCCGCCGCCGCCCGGAAAGCTGTTCCAAGGGCGGCGGCCATTGAGATGGAGATGACAACATGAACCACAAGGTAACACTCGGGACGACCGCGTTCACGGTGGCCGCCCTCGATAACCTCAACCTCCTTGATGCGATGATCGCCCTGGAGCGACACGAATCCGGTGACTGGGGCGACGTCTGCGCTTCGGACGAGCACGCAAACGAAGTCGCCATGAACGAGGGCGGGCGCTTGTTGTCCGTGTACCACGACCGACAGGGCACGAAGTTCTGGATTATCACCGAGCGGGACAGGTCCTCGACCACGATCATGCTGCCGGAAGACTACTAGCCAACTCGCCGGCCCCGAAGCGGGGCCGGCTTTTCTACAGGTGCAATCATGACGACTACAGAAAAGACTCGACTCGACCTCGCCCCGTTCTACAGGCAAGACAAGGGCATGACCTCGCTTGTTTCCTATCCCGAACGGTGTTCACTCTGGGGCGACGCGCGGTACCGCGGGAACTGTGACGGGCGGCTGTTCAAGGAACTTGTTCTGCGGTACGGGGCACGGTCCGTTGCAGACCCGATGATGGGGTCGGGCACCACGCGGGATGTCATCGCGGGTCTGAACCAATTCCTGCCGGAACCTATCGAGTACTGGGGGAGCGACCTGCGGCACGGGTACGACCTCGCCACGACCGACCTTCCCGGGCGGCACGACTTCGTGTGGATTCACCCGCCGTACTGGAACATCATCCGGTACAGCGACGACCCTGCGGACCTGAGCACCATCGAGACCTACCCGGAGTTCCGGGCGGTGCTCGCCAGGTGCCTGCGAAGGTGTGCCGCCGCCCTGGTCCCGGGTGGACGGCTGGCGGTGCCGGTCGGGGATGTCCGGCGGAAGGGCTCCTACACGCCCATTGTTCGGGATGTTCTGAGGTTGGAGCCGGACCTCGGTGAGCTCCGGTCCGTCATCATCAAGGCCCAGCACAACTGCCGGTCGGACAGTTTCGGGTACGCCGCGATGGAGGATGTGCCCATCAAGCACGAGTACTGCGTGGTCTTCAAGCGGTTGAGCCCCTGACATGTTTCTCGCTGGTCGGACTGACCTCGGTCGGTCCGGCCTTTCATGGACAAAGAGGGGGACGGTGTTTTGTTCTTGGTTTAAGGAGCAGGCATCTCCCCTAAGCACCCCGCGCTTGTTCTGGGAAGTCCGCGCTCCGCGGCTGTCCGGGCGTCTCCTGACGCACGCCGACCCGGTGGACGATGACCGCGTCCGCCTCGCCGAGGTCGTGCTCCTCGCTCACCACCACGATCTCCCGCCGACGTAGCTGACTCAGCTCGTCGTAGAGCCCCATCAGGTTTCGGCCGACCACCCAGACGGTGTGCGAGGCAAAGTGCAGGATGATGCCCTTGGACGGGTAGAAGTTCATCCAGATCAGGTGGGCGTAGACGAAGGTGGTGCACGGCCCGTCTTCGAACCTGATGGTGAGGGTCGGGTTCCAGAGATCGCCACGGCGGCCGGGATCCGGGGCCCCGCCACCGGCGGCGCCGAAGACGGAGGGACGGTCGGTGTTCACAGCGCCCTCCCCCGCGACTGGTCGCGTTCACGGGCCGCCTCTTCCGCCCGGTGGGCCTCCTCCGCCATCCGCTGCTGCTGCTGCCGGATGCCTTCCTGCTGAAGTCCTTCCTGCTCCGGTCGTTCCACGCCGTCCTTGACCAGGCTCAGGGCGCTGTCCGGCTGGTCCTTCCGAGCGACCGCCGAGACCACCAACTCGCGATCGTCGGTATAGAGCCGGACCGCTTCGCGGCCGCGAGTCACGGTCACGTAGAACTGCCGGAACGACGCCGCTAGCCCCGACATCGTCGACATGATCCCAAGCGCGATGTCCGCGGTAACGCCTTGGGCCGCGTGCGAGGTGAGGCAGTAGCCGTGCGTGATGTGGCCGAAGGACCTCGGGACCACCAGCCCGTTGTCGAGGATCAGCGCTCCCCCGCGTCCGATTCTGGTCACGATGCGGACCTCGCCACGGTCAACCTTATGGACCGGCTCCTGCCGGCTTGGGAGGACGAGCTTGAGCGCGGGGTCCAGCTTCGAGTGGAGCGTGCCCGAGTTCGTGAAGCGTACCGTGTCTCCCACCGCGAACTCGAGTGAGACCTTCCGGTATACGTCGAATCCCGACGCGGACTTCAGGGGCAGCGCCTGCGGCAGGCCGCCGGAGGTCGCGAGCACGTTGCCGAGCGGGTCCACGCCGATGACCGTCCAGACGCTCCGCGCCTTGAAGTACCCCCGGGTCGGGCTGCCGAGGTTCCGGTGGAAGCACACGACGTCGCCGGCCGTGTACGACTTGGAGTCCTTGCGCTCGAACTCGGTGAGCTGCTTGGACTGTAGCGTGTCGTGCACCGTGCCCCCCTTGAGCTGGCCAGCTTCCCGCAGCATCCGGCGGATCTCGAGCGTGACCTCGCGTCCCTCGGCGTGGGTCGGCGCAACGAGCGATACTGTCTTGCCGTCGTTGCGGCAGGCGACGTAGTCGGCCGCGACCGTGGCGAACAGTTCGGGCCTCGGCACGCTGCGCAAAGCGTTCATCTCGTCGAGGCCTCTGAGGGCACCTGCGAGATCGCGCCGGTTCAGCCGCTCGACCACCTCCTTGTACGCACCCTTCTGGCGCTGCACGCCCTCGACGTTCACGGTGCGGACCCCGGCGTGCTCCTGCAGGCTGTCGATCGGGCTGCCGCGCGCGACCGAACGGTTCTGGTGCGTGCTGTCCCCCGAGAGCACGACCCGGCAGCCGAGCGCGGCGGCCTTCTGGAGCACGCCGATGGTGTCCTTCATGCTCATCAGACCCGCTTCGTCGACCCAGATCACGCCGTTGCTCACGCGTGCCTGCATCTCCGGGCTGTTTAGGAACTTGGCGACCGTGTCCGCCCGCCGGTGTCCCTCGCTTCGCAGCACGCCCCGCCCCGCCTGTGCCGTGGGCGCCAGCATGCACACCGGCCGCCCGAGCCGGTCAACGATCTGCTGAACGGTGGCCTTGGTCAGGTGCGTCTTGCCGGTGCCGGCCCGGCCCTTCACGATCGTGACGAGGTCCGGCGAGCTGAGCACCGTGCCCAGAGCCTCTTTCTGCTCGGGAGTCATGCCAGCGGGCGCGCGCCAGTCGGATGTTGAGGAGCGCCCGTACCGGCCCTTGCCGGCGACCGCGAGCTTGACGAGCAACTGCTCTTCGGCCACGGCCTCGCGCGTTGTACACCTCGCCTGATTGTCAATGACCCGCGTAATGATCCCTTGCGCCTTCATCTCTTCGCGCACCTGGTTGAGCGAGAGCCTCCCCGGCACCGCGCGTAGCCCGTGGTCCAGCAGGAACTTCTCGGGGACCACCGCCTTGCGCTCGTAGACCTTGCCCGCGGCCTCGCGGATGGCTTCGCTCAGCGCGTGCTGCTCGCGCAAGTTCAGCGGACGACGGCGCTGTTTCCCGTCCGCGGCGGCCGTCCGATCATCCCCCGGCTCGGCACGCAGGGTTTCGCGATGCGTGGCCTGCCCGTTGATGCGACGCGCGGCCGGCTGTTCACGAACCGCACCGGTGTCGAGAGACAGCGAGGAGTCGTGGTGCCGGTCTGCGTCCAGAGTTTCCGTTACGCGGTTGGACCTCAGCTCGGCGTCCTCCTTAAGACGGAACAACTGCTGCTGCTCGTCGTGCGTCAGACGGGCGGCCCAGATGGCCTTGAGGTTGCCCAGCGTGTTCTCGGGGACTTTCCGCTCCCGCGTGCGGGCGCCGAGCCCGTCCAGATCGCGGGGATCATCGATCCCACGCTCCGCGGCCACGCCGTTGATGACCTTCGTGCGCGACGAGAACTTCTCGATGACCGATTCCGGAACCCCGTCGATCTCCCAGAATCGTCCTTTGGTGCTGACCGAGTACCCGAGTTCCATTACTTTCTCGGCGAGGCTCGACATGTAGAGCGACTCAAGGACCGACGCCCACCCCCAGGCCTGGCCAAACTGAACGGCCTTGAGGCGTTGCTCCACCGGGTCCCACGTGGCGTTCATGAAGAGCGGGTGCGCGTGGAGCTGGGGCTCCGCGATCCCGTTGACGGGGCGCCCTGTCCGATGGATGAAGACCGCCCCGGCCACCTCCTGCGTCAAACGGTCCTCGTCCGCGCCGTCGCGCCGGACGCGCGTGTGCGCATGGTCCTGCACCGCGGCGACGAGCTCTTTGAGAGCGTCGGCGAATGCTCCGAGCAGGCGGCTGTCGTTGGTCAGGTGGTACAGCACAGACAGGCTCTTGGGCGTGCTCACCTCAAACTCGTAGCAGCAGCGGCGGCCCTCCTTGGTGCGGGGAGTGAGCGTGTCGCCGGTCTGTGGGTGGATGTTGGTGAGCATCGCGGCGAAGGATTCGCGACTGACCGTGCCCGCCAGCCCGAGCCGCTCGGCGAGCGCGCCGACCCAGTAGCCGGGCTCCTTCACCACCTTCAGTTCCTTGAACTCTTCCTGAGTCAACGACTCGAGGAAGTAGCGCAGGACGCCCGCGGGGTTGGTCGATTCTCGAATACGCAGCATGGGAACCTCCGTCGTCGTGTACGGGGAGCCGCGGCGGAGGTTCTAGTCAGAAAAACGGGGCCAAAACGAAGAATCTTGGGGGCATCGTCCATGCGCGTCCATGACGGTCGCTCGGCGCACATGGTCGTCTCCCTGGTACCCGAGGTCACACCCGAAGAAAATCTTTCAGCGTCGCCGGGTTTCTTCCGGTGTCACGTCGTGCGCGGAAGTCCAGCATCTCCCCTACGTGTCCGAGCGCGGATCACAAAGGCTGCTGGTTGCTGCTCTACACACGTCGATGCGTTCATCCGCTCGCCGCAACCGCTCCCGTTCCACTACGGAATGACGTACATCATGGACCCTCGCACGCTCATACTGAGACAGAAGCTCTTCGAGTTCGGTGAAGGGGAATGGTGGCGCATCGCCGATGCGGTGGAAGGCACAGGAGTCCTCGGTGCAACGGGCAGCGGCAAGTCCACGGGCCCCGCGAGCCTCGTGTTCGGAAGCATGCTCCGCAACCGCTTCGGCGGCCTGCTCCTCACGGCCAAACCTGAGGACCCCTGGACGATCGCCAACACCTACTTCCGCAACACCGGCAGGGACCCGCGGGAGGACCTGGTGTTCGTTCAGCCCGACGACCCGCATCCATCGGCCCGATGGCCGAAAGATCTCCTAGGTCCCTACCGCGCCCTTGCCCTCAATGTCCTCCAGTACGAGTACGAGCGTGGTGGTGGGCTCACGTCCAATGTCGTTGACGTCCTCCACGCGGGAACCACTCCGTACGGGTCGGAGGCCCGGACCGACCAGTTCTGGATCGACGCCTACATGGAGCTCATCCGCAATGCCGTGGAGCTTTCGGTCATGGCGTCGATTCTGACCAGCGGCAACGCTCAGGTGCGACTCGACGACATCCTTGACATCGTGCGTTCCGCGCCTGTATCGCTGCAGGACGTAAACTCCACGAGGTTCCGAGGTGGGCGCTGCTGCGCGCTGCTCCAACTGGCCGACCTGGGTCGAGCGAAGCTGACGGAGCCGCGTTTCCGCGACTGGCAACTCACAGCCGATTACTGGTTACGGCATCTTCCATCGCTGGCCGAAGAAACCCGGACCTCGATCACAGCGACGTTCACCTCCAAGGTCGATGGTCTGCTCCGCAGCCCGCTGCGCGAGCTCCTGTGCGGCCGGTCCGACGAGGCCGCTATGCCCGAGCGGTCGTTGGAACCGGACCCGGTGACCGGTCGGCCGAAGGTCATTGTTCTGAACATCCCGGTCAAGCTGTACCACAACGTTGGTCGCATGGCTCAGACGCTGTACAAGACGATCTGGCAGCGGGCGGCCGAGCGCCGGGCCGCGGCCATCGATGCCGGCGACACGACCTGGTGCCCGGCGTTCCTCGGCGCCGACGAGTGTCAGTACTTCGTCACCTACCAGGACGCCCTCTTCCAGCAGGCCGCCCGCAGCGCCATGGTCGCAACCGTGTACCTGACGCAGAACCTCCCGAACCTCTACGCCGAAGTCGGCGAGCACGCGACCCACAGCCTGCTCGGCAACCTCCAGACGAAGGTGTTCCTCGCGCAAGGGGATCCCGTGACTAACGAATGGGCTGAGCGGGTCTTTGCGAGCGAGATTCGGGGCTTCCGCAGCGAGCCCATCACCGGGGAGGGCTCGTCATCAGTTTCATACTCGTACGCCCCGCTCATACCCGCTATCCGCTTCACGGAGCTCAAGAAGGGCGGATGGCACGACGACCCCGCCCAGACCGGCCGCGTCGGGTCGTACATCTTCCAGGCGGGCCGTCAGTGGAAGACCAAGAGCGCCGACCGGCACTACCACGAGTTCGAACAGGGGGCGTGAAGATGAGCGCGGTCGACACGAGCCCCGACACCGACGTTCTCAACTGGTCGCCTGTTGTTCCACGTCCGCCGAAGCCCGAGGTTAGGCTGGCCGCGGCCGTCCTGTTCATCCCGGGCTACGTGTACAAGGAGCTCGGGTACACCGCGCTCGTGGCCGCGGCACTCGCTTTCTGTGGCCCGATCGGGATTGCGCTGAGCACCCTCCCGGCCGCGTACGGGGCCTACATAATCGTGGACCACCTCCCCCGCGGCGTACGCAGGATTCGGCGCTTTTCGTATGGGACGGCTCGACCCCAGCACGAGACGCCCGGCGAGTTCGCAATGCGGTGGAACAGCTCGGGCCGCGAGCGCCTGCTGTATGCGATGCGGCACGGTGGGACTCACAGGCTGGACGCCTTCGACCACGGCCTGAAGGAACTGCCGGAAACGCGGGCCCCATCCGGGGTTCACCGCTTCGTTTACCGCGGGCGCTACCTGCGTGCCCAGGAGGAGTTCCGCTGCTCGTACAACCGTGTCGTGTGGGAGGCCGGCGAGCTGAGGACGTTTCGCGACTGGGCTTCGTCGAGACGCCGGCCGTGTGCACCGCGGCTGGAGCAATGGCTCGACCAGCACGCGGCAGGCCATCCCGAACTGGCGTTGTTCGTTTACTCACTGCTGCTCATCGCCCGTGAGTCCGACCCCCGACTCGTCGCCGACGTCGCCCGTCGCAAGGAGGACCATTTCCGTTGGAAGCGCGAGCAGCGGCTCGCGCTGGCTGAGAAAGAGCGAAAGGAGATAGAGCGGCGCGCGGAGGCCCAACGCGAGTTGCGGGCCAGACAACACGAGGTCCGGTACGTACCCGTTCAACAGGATTGGGAGTCGGAACGCGCCGCGGAATGGAGGTGGCGGCTCGCGATGGCCACGCTCGCGGGCCGGGTGGCCGCGTTGGGCGATGCCGTCGCGGATCTCAGGTCCCGCGGCGAGTACCTCCAGCTCGAACACGTTCAGCGGGAGCGGTCCCGCCTCCTTGCGGAACTGGAGCGGTGGGAAGAGGCCGCACACCAGCTATAGGGAGACCCGATGAGCAGCATTCACACAGATGCCGGCGTCGACCCATTGCAATGGTCCCCGCTTGTCCCGCCGCCGGCGCCTCAGACTGAAGTGCGGTTTGTCGCGGCCGTCTTTTTCATTTCGCGCGATGCGTGGAAGTACGTCGGTGTCAATGGGCTCGTGATTGGCGGACTTGTACTCCTGTGGGGCGCCGGCGGAGCGCTGTTGAGCGTGCTCCCGGCGTCATACGCGATCGCCATCGTGGTGGCCGAAGTCCTTCGCGGGATAGACAAGATCCGGAAACTGCGGCCGGCCGCTCACGAGCGCCGGGAAGTGCCGTGCCCGGCCGCCGAGGAGTACGTCAGGCGTTGGCAGGAAGACCTGCGAGACCGTCTCGTCCGCATTGTGGATCGCGGCAGTCTCAAGATAAAGCGAACCCTTGACCACAATCTGACGACTTGCTCCGACGACTGGCGGCCCAGCCGGGCATACCGGTTTGTCTACCCGCGCCGGTACGTTCGTGCCGTACGAAATCACGGCACCGCGTACAACCATCTTGTCTGGCAGGCGGATCAGATCAGGGCACTTGCTTTGTGCGCGGCGGGGCCCCGGCCTTGTGCACCCCAGATCGAACAGTGGCTAGCCGAGAACAGCGAACGCGATCCGGGGATGGCCGCCTTCGTTCAATCGCTCCTCGCTCGCGCACGCGTGTCTGACCCTCTGATCATCGAAGCCAGAGCCCGCGCGGAGGAAGAGAACCGACGCCGGGCTCGCGAGTGGGAGGAAAGGGAACGGGAGGAACGCGAGCGGCGTGAAGCGCTAGCGCGAATGCCTCGAACCCCGGTGTACTACGCCCACGCGCCCGCCCCGCGGGACTGGGAGGCTGAACGCGCGGCAGAAAGGAGGTGGCAGTCGGCCATGGCGACGCTCGAGCGCCGGCTGGCCGCATTGGACGGAGCCGCGAACGACCTGAAGTCACGCGGCGAGTACGTCCAACTCGAGCACGTGCAGCAGGAATACGACCGCCTTGAGGCTGAGCTGAGGCAGTGGAAGAAGATCGGACGCAGCATTTAGGAGACTCATCATGCGACAACTGAAAGACGCGTACGCGGAACAGATCGAGAACACCCTGTCTGTGCCCTGGGCCGGCGAGGCCAACCTGGTGGGCACCATGATCGACCGCCACATCGTTAAACTGGCGGGCGTCGGCGACCACACCGACGAAGCGATCCTGGTGTTCCTGCAGGCAATCCGCAGCTCCAGCCAGACCTCACCGCTCTTCGAGCGGCTGTGGAAGACCATCCGCGACGACAAGACCGTGGACCTGTGGTACTACGACCAGCACGAGCGCTGGCGCTCGCTCTCGTTCGAAGTCCGGTTCGAGCGGGCCTTCCCCCCAGATGACCTGTACATGGTGGTGTCCACGTTCATCCCTTTCGGGATCGGCGGCGACAAGTCTCACTACCAAGTGGAGCAGAACAACGCCTACATCCGATCGACCCAGGATCTCCGCGCCGTCGTAAACGTGCACACCAAACGCACAGTCCGCGATACATCCCAGCATCACTCCTCCAACGAGAGCAACCGATCCTCGGCTTGGAGTAAGGACTCTTCGGACCGCGAATCAACAACGCGTACAGCGACCAACGGCACGCGAGCCACGTACACGAATGGATACTCCAGGGAGGATGCCGTCCGCGACAAACATGGAAAGGACTTCTTGGGCTACGACAAAGTCGTGGACAGCGAGCGCACCACTACGGGGCGTTGGAACTCCTCCAACGAACGGGTTGACGAGAACCGGTGGGAGAACAGTTCCAGCTCCTCGATCGAGCGTTCGAAGAGCGAGAGGAGTAACTACGAGGAGTCGGCCCGCTCCAGTGAGACGGATCTCTCTGAACAAGTAGTCGAGGTCACCGAGGACATCAGCTTTACCGCCATCGGACCCGACTGCTCCCGTCCCGGTGAACTGCTCAAGTCCTGGCGGGCGGACCCGGGCAATGCCGAGTCCTCCATGACGATCGACATGTTCCTCTGCGCCCTCCCGGCGATGAGCCGGATGATCGAGCAGGGTGTGGCACACAGCCGCATGGCTCGCCGCAGCAGCCGCGCCGCGCTCGACTTCTGGGCAGAGGCGGACCGCCTGGTCGCGAGCTACAACCCGGCGGCCTACGGACAGCGGGTGGTCTGCAAGCACGATGGGTACATGCACCCGATCCGGCGGGACGATCTCATGCATGCGCTGGAATCGGCCAAGCGGGAGATGCCGCAGTTCGGCCCCGGCGGGCCGTTCCTCCTCGGCGGCCGGTAAACCGCCGTTTCGTGAACAGCGCGGCGGCCGAGTGGCCGCCGCGTTTTTCATTCTTGACGAACGCTCGATAATCCGGTTTATCTGACGTATGTCCGATAGCGCCACGTTACCCATACCTTCGGCCCCATCTCCGGGTGCTCCGCACTACACGGCTCCTTCGGTTGAGCTGCTGAACGCCAGACCCGCGGAGCTGGTATGGCTCGATGAGCAGAGTTCACCACACACTGCGGCCGCGTATAGGCGAGACGTCAGCCACTTTGCGCGCGCTCTGGGGATCAAGACTGTTGAAGCCTTCCGGCTGGTGAAGCGAGCAGCGGTCGTCGAGTGGGTCAAGCAGATGCGAGAGGCGAAGGCGCGACCGCGGACCATCCGGCGGCGCCTCTCGGCTCTCTCGTCGTTGTTCAGCTACCTCGTGGACGCAGAAGTTGTTCACATCAATCCCGTTCGGGAGATCAAGCGACCCAAAGTCGATCGCAGGCGCGGCACGACCCGCGCGTTCTCGCAGAGGGAGGCACGCCGCCTGCTTGATGCGCCCGACCCCGGCACGCTGCGCGGCCTTCGCGACCGGGCGGTCCTCTCGGTTGGTCTTCAGGTGGGCGCCCGGCGGGCGGAGATCGCCGCTCTCGCAGTCCGTGACTTGGCCACCAACGCCGGGTATCCGGAGTTGCGATTCGTTGTCAAGGGCGATGGCACGCTCGGTGTGACCATCAACTCGCAGACTGCACAGAGGATCAGTGACTACCTCGCGGCCGCTGGACATGGAGACGACCTCGACGGCCCGCTGTTCCGCCCGCTCCCGCGGCGACGATGCGATCCACGACCAGCGAGAGCGATGCATCCATGCACGGTCGACCGCATCCTCCGCCGGTACGCACGGGCCATTGGGATCTTCCGGGGATACAGCGCGCACTCGATGCGGGCCACGTTCATCACCACGGCACTTGAAAACGGCGCAAACCTAGAAGACGTGCAGCGCGATGTCGGCCACGCCGACCCGTCCACGACGAAGCTCTACGATCGTCGGGGCCGAAACCACGAGCGGTCCGCCGCGTTCTTCGCGGTGTACTAATGCGAAAACCGGCGTCCTCGGCCCTTGCACCGCCGGTCCTCGTTGTGCGAGGATAAACCCATGGACAACATCGACCGCGAGTCCCAGACATGGCTTGCCGAGTTCAACCGCAGGATTCTGGCGGGGCGTCCCGTGTCGGCGGCGCAGCTACCAGCACTGGAGGATGCTTACGCGATGGTGTCCGACAGTTGGGGCCCTCCAAGCGCCCCTCCCGCAACCCCCTCGCCCCGGGCCCATCGCCCGCAAGTCATCGTTGCTGACCGTCTGTAGCGCCCCCCAGCCCATCGACTTGATCGTATTGAAACCCCGGAGCCCCGCCGCTGGGTTGGAGGGCGCGGTCTGACTGGTGCGGAGCAAGGGCACGCACGATTCGGCGTCTAACGGGCAGGACGTCCAAGGGCACCCGGTCGTACCCTGCGGCACGCCTCACACGGTTGATGGACCGGACAAGTTGCACGAGCTGCCGGCGGACCGGGCCGTACGGCTCGAAGTCCAGGCGTCGCAGTTCATCGCTGAGCGCACGGCAGGAGCGGTGGGGCGCCAGCTCCAACAGGTGCGCCCGAATGCTGTGGAATAGCTCGCGCTCGATGCGCACCTGGACACGGCCCCCGGAGCACCCGACCGCGTACCCGAAGAGTTTGAGGGGCACACGGCGCACATCGCGAACGCGGTCGCCCTCCTGCTCAAAGAACGTGTGCTCGCCGTGTGTGGCCAGCAGGACGAACCGCCGACCAAGGCGCAGGTACTGGACGCTCGCTTGCCCCCGGCGCTTGCGGCGGGCCCGGCTCCACTTCGATTGATCGATTCCGTACCGCTGGATGAGCTTGGCGTCGACCAGCTCCGGCCGCTTGCCTTCCGGGACCAGGCCGACGACATAGAAGTAGTAGCCGTTCGACACGTACGCGACGGCCAGCTGCTGGATAAACCCTCGCGGGCTCGTGCATTCATACCGGTACACGCCGGCCATGTACCACGACCGGGCATATCCGCCAAGAGCCCCGTGGGGAAGGAAGTCGGTTGTTTGACCCGCAGCGAAGCAGGAGCGGCACAACCGACAAAGCCTGTACCTTCAAGAGCATTCCGGCGAGCGGTCGGCCAGCTGGCCGGTTCTCGCTCCGCCGGGTGCTCGCGAGAACCTCCTTTCCCGCTACTCAGCACATCCGCCGACTGGTTCCCCAGTTGCAGTTGCGTCAGCCGGATTGGACAGTGGTCGCAACAGGTTGCGACCTCCGCAGTAGCGCTTTCGAAAAACCTCGATGGTCGCCTGGTGCTACGAGCACACGGGCGCGCCATCGTCAGGACGCCGCCAAAGGGGATGGCCCTCCCGGGTTCATCCCCTTTGACCGCGTTGCTTCCTTCCCAGGGCCGGCATCGGGCGGAGCCCGTTGCCGGCACGTGCATTCAGACAGGCAAGACCCGTCGGCCCTTTCGTTGATGGTCCATGTGCCCGGCACCACCCGTAGCACCCATACGAGACGCCACTGCCTTGCAGCGCCTTCGCGGAACTCCCGTTCCCTTCTACTCAGGCCACTCTCCCGGTCTGTCGGGTTTCAAACGCTCGCAGTTCTCACTCCGAGCACCGGATACCACTCCGGCGCCGGCAGACCTTCCCGCGTTAGCGGCTGTCGTCACGAACTCGGTCACGTCGGTTCAGAGGTGTGACCCTCTTCGCATTGGACGCCGTACGTCCGGGCTTCCGCCGCGGCGTAGTTTCCACGTCCCCTTCGGGATGTGATTTCCAGGGGCAGGAACCAGAGGCTCCCCTGTACCCACTCAGCGTCAACGCTTACCCGTTCGGCTCCGTCTCCGGGTTCGCTTTCCGGCAAGCCCTTTCGGGCCGTTCATGGTTGAGCTTTTCGCCGTCCGAGATTTGCTCGGAACGCCGAGGTCGATGTGCCCCGGTCGGATATGTCGCCACATCCGAACTCCCCACGCCGGCCGCGGTTGAACGAGCCCGAAGGCCCGGACCCCCGCGGTTGGATTCGCACCACTACGACAGTCACGGCCCGCGGCACAGGGTGCCGAGGGCGTTTCCGCGTCGCCCCGCTCCTGGGAGCGCGGGCGCCATCGGATAGAACACAGGGATTGCTCTCCCGTTCCCGGGAGGGGTTAGTCCTGTGAGCCTCCGTCGAACCGGACGAGCCACTCTCGTGGCATCCGGCTCTACGGGCGCAGCGCGTCTTGGGTTGGTACTCCCAAGCCCTTAGCCTGGTTGGTGGCCAGGTTTACCGGATGCGCTGCCCTGTCTGAGTCACGTCGAGCACACGTTGTGCGTTTCAGTGACGATCGGGAACAATGTCCCTCGACGGCTCCTACCACATCATCGGAAATTCCGACAGCCGTGGGTCTCCCAGAGGATCATCAGGTCTCTGCCGCTTCAGGGTGACAGAATTCGTAGTTCGTGGGTGGAACCAGGGGATCCGAAGCCGCAACTCTGGCGTATTTCCGGTGTACGCGCTCGGCAGCGCAGGCCCGTTAGGCACGGGTCACAACTCGACGCATCGCAAGTGTCCTTGGGAACGGACCGCTTGATGCCACGGGCGTCGTTTAGACCTCTCCGAGTTGGAGAGGGCCGCGGATGAGGGCGTCGTGCCGCCGACACGACCGAGGCCCACCGCAACTCAAGCGTCGTGCATTGCTGGCACGCCGCTTGTGAACGACTTGCCGGGAATCCACGAGCTCCCCTCGCCCGGAAAGTGATGGTTTTCCTAACCGCGTCTGCCCCAGGTTTTCCACGGCGAGACGAAATCAGGACAGCATTCGAGCTGTCCATGCGCGCACAACCAATTATCGTTTCCAAACCCGTAACCGGTGGCGTGGTCCCTCCGCCCATTCCACCCCGCGGTCTCACCACCGGGCTATCTCCCGAGGGTGAGCCGTGGCTGTTGACGCCGTGCCAACTGGCCAAGTTGCTGGGGATCAGCCGAGCCAAGTTCTTCCGCTTGGTGAGTTCGGGGCTCATCCCTGAGCCGATCCGGTTCGGGCGGTGCGTCCGCTGGTCCGTCTGGGTAATCGCGGCGTGGATCAACGCCGGCTGTCCCCCGCGCGACAAGTGGAACCCGGGAAGCCCAACGGGACGCTGAGCGCTCAACCACGGCCGGATGCACATACCGAATGATACCGTTGTCTGACACGGAATCAATGTCAAGCATTCCAGGCTTGACCACGAAGGGGCTACGCGATGCGCGTTTTCAGATCCAGTTTCACCAAGAACGGACGTTCCACGGCGACGAAGAAGTGGTACATCGAGTGGCGGGACCACCGCGGCGATACCCGCCGCACCGCCGGCTTCACGTCCAAGGTCGCGACCGAGGAGCTCGGCCGCAACATCGACAAGCTCGTGGCCTTTAGCCGTGCTTCGGGCGGCCAGGTGGACCCGTCGCTCCAGTCGTTCGTGACGGGGCTCTCGAAAAAGCTCGTGAAGCAATTCATGGGCATCGGCCTTATCAAGGGCGAGCGTGTCGCCGTCAGCAAGCCGCTCGCCGAGCACTTGAGCGACTACATCAACGCGATGGCGGCCAAGGGCAACACCGCGAAACACCTTCGCCTCTCCCGCAACCGGCTCGAACGGGTCTTCCGCGAGTGCGGCTTCAAGTACTTCGACGACATTTCCGCAAGCCGCGTGCAGACGTTTCTGAGTGACCTCCGCGAGAGCGAGGAGTTGGACGACGGGACGACCAAGCCCGGCATCAGCGCCCAGACGTTCAACTACTACCTCACCACGGTGAAGTCGTTCTGTCGTTGGATGGTGAAAGACCGCAGGGCCACCTTCTCGCCCGTCTCGCACCTGGACATCTTGAACGTCCTCACGGACCGCCGTTACCAGAGGCGGGCCCTCTCCGAGGAGGAACTCCGGAAGCTCATCACCAAGACACGTGACGGCCGCGAGCTTTTTGGCAAGGACAAGGACGGCGTCATCTGTTGGAGGCTCACGGGTCCTGAGCGTTCCGTTCTCTACCGCCTGGCCGTCGAAACGGGGCTCCGGGCCGGGGAGATTCGGAGTCTCACGCCGCGGTCGTTTGATCTGAACTTCGACGTCGCCACGGTGACCGTGCTCGCCGCCTACTCCAAGCACCGCCGCGACGACACGCTTCCGCTGCTCCAGTCGACGGCTGCGATGCTTCGCGAGTTCCTGCAGGAGCGGGACCTCGACCAGCCGGTGTTCCACTTCCCTCGCCGTGAGGAGCTCGCTCGTGTCCTTCGGGTGGACCTGGAGGCCGCGGGGATTCCCGCTCGGGACGACCAGGGCCGCGTCGTGGACTTCCACGCCCTTCGTCACACGTTCATCACCAACCTCGCCAACGGCGGCGTGCACCCCAAGACGGCCCAGGCTCTCGCCCGGCATTCGACCATCACGCTCACGATGGACCGCTACAGCCACAGCAATCGGGAGGATGAAGCCCGGGCCCTGTCGGCTCTGCCGGATCTATCGCCGACGTTCGCCGGCAGGAACGGCTCAGATAACGGCACGAAAAGCTCGGCGTCTGGCTCGGCGGAATTGGGTGGCCCGGAGGATTCTGAGGGCGATCCTGGGAGACGGAACGGCCACTTTCGCGGTGAACAGAAAACCGCTGCCAAACACGGCAAAGACCGCAAAAACCAAGTGGCCCCGGTGGGATTTGAACCCACACATCCCGATGAGGGATCGCGAATTTTAAGTCCGCTGCGTCTGCCGTTCCGCCACGGGCCCGAAGAGGCTGATTCTACGTAATAGTGCGGAGATCCCGAGCCGGGCCCCGTTCGCGCATCGACGTGCTGCGCAGGGCTGGAGCCCGTAT
>JADLBU010000027.1 GCA_020847535.1 Phycisphaerales bacterium | reverse complement strand
GCCGTTGCAGCTCAGCCCGATCCCCGTCCCGTCGCTCGCGCACATCCATGGTCAGCCTCCTTGCCGACCGCATTGTCACAGCTCTGACGCCCTGGCGCAACTAACGAGCGCCGAACAGCGCGCGAAAGTCAGGCGGGATCCGTATAACTCACATTTCCAAACGCGTGATCAACGCTTGCGATCACGGCCCGGGCGCATCCCGAAGTCAAACGACTGCTCGACGGGCTTGGCCCACTTGCTGCCGCCCTTGTCCGCGGGCTTGGCTTCGTCGGATTTGCCCTCGGACTTCTTTTCCTTCTTCTCGCTCTTCTTCTTTTCAGGCTTGGCCTCACCCTCGGCCTTGGGCTCCCCGCCACCGCCCTTGTCGGACTTCTCGGCCTTGCCCTCACCCTTGGCCGGCTTGGCCTTGGCTTCCGGCTTGGCGTCGGCCTTGCCCTCGCGAGCGGACTTGGGCTCGCCCTTCTGATCGGCGGGCGCTTCGCCCTCGGTCGGGGCGGCCTCGGCATCGGGCGTCGGCTCAGCACCGCCGCGCGTCAGGTCGAGCTTGCGATCGGCGACCACCCACAGCTTGATCGTGGCATCCAGGTCGCTGTCGAGCTTGATATGCACATCGTACGTGTCGATGCGCTTGATCACCTGGCCCAGGCGCACATCGCGCGGCTTGACCGCGTGGCCCATCGCACCCAGCGCATCGGCGATGTCGTGCTGCGTGATCGCGCCGTACAGGATCCCCTGGTCGTTGCACGAGCGGGTGAGGTGCACCTCGACGCCGACCAGCTTCTCGCTCAGCGCCTCGCGCTGCTTGCGCATCTCCGCGACCATCCGCTCGGCCTCGGCACGCTTGGTCGCCAGCGCCTTGATCTTCTCTTCGCTCGGCTCGGTCGCCAGGCTGCGCGGCAGCAGGAAGTTGCGGGCATAGCCCGTGCGGACGTTGACCACATCCCCGACGATGCCAAGGGCTTCGACGTTCTCGGTGAGCAGCAGCTTGAGGTTACGGGCCATCTCTGACGCTGTCCTTTCCGCCCATCAGGCCAATCGGCCATCGGGCAAGAGAGTTAGGAGCCGTTCGCCGCACCGCGGCACGCGACCCCAACTGGATTCGTCCCCCGAACTGGGGGGAGGAGACGATATGCCGCCCCCCATCCGACGGCGACCCATCGCTCCCCATGAAAAAGGATCCGGCCACCCGGCCGGATCCCTTCTTCAGTGCCTTTCACCAATGCCTGATGCCCGATGCCCAGTGCCTTCTTCTCCTCAGCACCCCGCCTCGAACGCCTGCACAAACCCCGCGAAGTCGTCGAAATCGACGAACCCCGAGCGGTCGAAGTCCGACCGCGACTGCCCGGCCTCGAACGAGAGCACGAACGCGGTGTAGTCCTCCGCATCCGCGAACCCAGAGCCGTCGAAGTCCGCCGCGCAGCACACCGCCGACGGGATCGCCGTCGCCCCGCCGTGCAGCGTGCCCTGGTGGCCCCGACCCGAGGCATCCCAACCCGGGTTCTCATCCACATCGAAGCGGTAGCAGGCCATCAGCCCGGGCGTGCCGCCCGAGACCGTCTGGTCGTAGCTGGCTGCGATCTGCTCGGGCGTGCGCGCTGTCGTCCATACGCGCACCTCATCGATCATCCCGGCGAACGGTGTCGGCAGCGCCTCGTTGTCGTTGAGGGCACGTCCGATCGTCATCGGCGCGGGCGTGTACGCGACCGCCAGGCCCTTGATCGGCTTGCCATCTGTCGTGGTCGTCGTCTCGGCCTTCAGCGCCCCGTTCACGTACGCCCTCATCACACCCACATTCGTGTCGATGGTCGCCGCGATATGCACCCACTGGTCCGGCTCGCCCACGGGGATCGCCAGGTACGCGACCTTGCATCCCGATGGAGATGTAAGCGTGAACTCCGGGATGCACAGGGGCGCCGGGAAGAGCGCTGCTCCGTCGTACTCCACCGACCACGAGTGGTTGCTGCACCAGTCGGGCCCGCCCTTGCTGATCACCATCGGCGCGGTGTTGTTCCAGTCCGGGTGCATCCAGAACTCGATCGTTCCGCGCGTGAACATGTGCAGGTCGGCGCTGTCCTCGACGCTCGCGTACCCGGTCACACCGTCCAGCAGCAGCTCCGACCCCGGCATGTCGCGGCAATCCGCATCCACCCACACCGCCGCCTCATCGCTGACCACATCCCCGCAGGCACCCGTCACCGCGACGTTGTAGTGCGAGCTGTCGGCAATCGCTGCATCCTTGATCGTGAGCACTCGCTTGTTCGCGCCCGTGATCCGGCCGTCATCCACCAGCGGCTGGCCATCCTTGAACCACTGGAAACCCGTGACATGGCCCGTCGTCACGACCGAGGTCGCAATCTGGTGCCCCTCCACGATCGTCACCGGCTTGGGCTGGCCCAGGATCCCAGGGCAGGCCCCTCGATCCCCGGTCAGGATCGGCTTGCCGGGGATCGTCTCGTACCCGCTCTCGAGCACACGGAAGCTCAGATGCGAGCCGGTCTGGTTCTGCACCTTGATCCATCCGTAGTGGTCCCCATCGGGAAGCGTGACCTTGATCGCCAGGTACTTGGTCGTCACGCCCAGCCAGTCGCCGAACATGTACGTGTAATCCCCATCGCACACCTCATCCGAGGCCGAGAGCAGATCCCCGGTCGCCTTGAAGTTCATCGAGCCGCCCACCGTGCTGCCCGCGCCGAATCCCTTGGCGAAGAAGTTGTTGGGCTGCAGCGCGATAAAGGCCCGATCCACCGCGGTGCCGAAGAAGACATCCGAATATTCGTGGTCAGGCATCGGGCAGTCGGCGTAATAGCGTGCGAACACATCGGGGCTGCCATCCAGGTCCATGTCGATCGGGACATCGGCGTATTTGTCTGTGATCGCGATCCCGCCAAGGTCCTGGTAGATGATGTCGGCACGGGCGACCCCCGCGGGCAGAGCGCACAGGCCCATCGCGCAGACAGACACACTCAACCCATGAACTCGCATAGGACCTCCTCCTCCGCTCCGGTTTTTCCACACCGAGCCCAGAACGGCGACGTCGTGGGACGCAGCGCCGCTGACGGTCGATGTGGCCCCCCTCCCGCGCCACGCACGGCCGGGAGGAACTCTCTCACCGATGTACGGCCCGCCCGCTCACTCAACGAACTGGCCGCTGAATCTCAGGTTGTCGTTGGCTTCATGCCGACCCGAACACGCCATCCGAGAAAGACATCAGAACGGGATGTCATCCTCTCCCATCCCTCCACCGCCAGTCGGCTCACCACCCGATTGGCCCCCGCCGCCTCCACCACCCCCACCTCCACTCGCGCCACCAGCGCTCCCACCAGAGCCCCCGCTTCGGCCGGCATTGTAATTTCCCCGGCCCCCGCCTCCAACCCCACTTCGCGCATAATTGCCGCCCGCATTTTCTCCACTTCCCCCACCTCCCCCACCTTCACCCCGGCCCTGCCCGCTGTCCACAAATTGGAAGTTCTCGATCACGACCCGCAGCTTCGAGAACTTCTGGCCTTCCTTCTCCCACTGGTCCAGCTTCAGGCGGCCCTCGATGAAGACCGGCCGGCCCTTGGTGAGGTACTGGCAGATCACCTCCGCCGTCCGTCCCCACGCCTCGCAATCGACGAACGTCGTCTCCTCACGCTGCTCTCCCTCCGGTGTTCGCCAGCGGCGGTTGACGGCGATCCCGATGTTGGCAACCGCCTGGTTCCCTGATGTATGCCGCAATTCGGGATCCCGCGTGAGGTTGCCGAGCAAAATGACCTTGTTAAAGCTGCCAGCCATGGGTGTGACTCCGGAATGAGAATGACCCGCGTTCGTCGGCGAACACTCGCCGATCACGCTGTGCGGAGAATAGCACAGTTCACCGGGCAATGCCGGACGAACACCAACCGACAGGCGTGATTTTTGCGCGTATCGCCCGGCGAACTTACGCCAGCGCTGCCGCTCCGGAGATGATCTCCGTCAGTTCCGTCGTGATCTGCGACTGGCGGGCACGGTTGAAGATCCGGGTGTACCGCTTGCCGGCCTTCCCGGCGTTGTCGGTCGCGGACTTCATCGCCACCATGCGGGCGACGTGCTCGGACACCACCGCGTCATTGAACGCCTGGAACAGGGTCGCCTTCACCGCCGCGGGAAGCAGCGAATTCAGCAGTTCCGCCGCATCCGGGCTGAACTCGTAGACCGGCTTGTAACCCTTGGATCCGCTGCCCTGCGCCTTGGCCTCCGCCCCCGCTTCCGGCTTGGCTTGCAGCTTGGCTTCGGGCTTGAAGGGAAGCAGCTGGAGCACCTCGGGCGCCTGGCGAGCCACCGAGAGGTACTTCATGTAGATCACCCGAACCGACCTGATCTGACCGGTGCTGAAGCGGTCGATGTAATCCTGCGCCAGGGCCTCGACCTTGTCGTACGTGGGTTTGTCCCCGAACTGCTGGTGATGCGTCGAGATCGCGATCTGGTTGAACTTCAGGAATCCCGCGCCCTTCTTGCCCACCAGCTCGATATGACCCGCACGGGCCTCGGGGTTGGCGCGTGCAAACGCCATCGCCGCCCGCAGGATCGATCCGTTGTACGGCCCGCACAGCCCGCGATCGCTCGTGATGATCAGCGTCAGGTCCTTGGCGTTCGCCGCCGCCTTGCCGGCCCCGGTCACCAGCGGATGCGAGACATCCTCCACACCCGCCGAGAGCTCGCTCACCAGGTCGAACAACGCTTGCGTGTAGGGCTTGCTCGCCGTCGCCGCCTGCTGGGCCTTGGCGAACTTGCTGGTGGCGATCATCTGCATCGTCTTGGTGATGCGGCGAATGTTGCCGACCGCCTTGATGCGCTTCTTGATCTCGCGGGTCTTGGCCATAGGGGGATAAGGATAGGCGGCAGGGCCGGCGAAGGAGGCTCGGCCGAAGGACACAAAAGAGCGTTTGGAGCCCCTTGTGGGGCGTTCTGGGAGCTTTGGGGGATCCAGCCTCCGCCGCGCGCCGGGCAACACATGGCCGCTCGGAGTTACCATGCACCGATGGCCGAACCGCCTGCCACCACCAGCGATGCGACGCTTCCCATGGCCGCGGTATCGGCGGGCGACGCCGCGGCGGTGCGGGATCTGGTCCCGCTCGTCTACGAACAGCTCCGTCGGTCGGCACAGCGGCACCTGACGGGCGAGCGAGCAGGCGGACGCGGGCACACCCTTTCGGCAACTGCACTGGTGCATGAGGCGTTCCTGCGGCTCGCGGGCCCGAGAGAAATCCCCTGGACGGGAAGGGCCCACTACTACGCCGCGGCGGCCGAGGCGATGCGGCGAATCCTGGTCGATCACGCCCGTACGAGGTCTGCCGCGTTCAGGGGCGGACCGGAGGCTCGGCGAGCCGCGATCAACCTTGCATCGCTCCCGGACACCGAGTCGGAGTCGGAATCGGCGGGATTCCTGATCCTCGACGAGGCGATTGCACGCTTGGAGAGCGTGGATGCGGAGGCGGCATCGGTCATCCGGCTTCGCTACTTCGCCGGGCTGAGCACCGAGCAAACCGCCGCGGCGCTGGGCATCTCTCCCCCCACTGTGAAGCGGTCGTGGGCGTTTGCCCGCGGCTGGCTGAAGGAGGCGATCGAGACCGGGCGGGTGTGAATGGGTGCTTGGGAGGGTCTCATGGCGGAACACGCTCACGAGGATCTGCGGAAGCTGTTCGACCGTGCGCTGGCGACCCCGCGCGACCAGCGTGCAGCGCTGCTCGACCGTGAGTGCGGGAGCAACCCCGCGCTGCGCCGGCGGATCGAGGCGATGCTCGCGGCCGCCGAGGATGAGTCGGGGTTTCTGTCGTCGCCGACGGGGGACTCTTCACAAGCCGGGGTAGACGTCGGGAACGCGGCGATGGTAGGACGGAGTGATTCGGACGCAGCCGGCGAGACACTCGACGCACCGGGGACGAGCAGCTCCGCCAAGACCGGCGATGCGCCGCTGCGGGAAGCGCCCGGGACGAAGATCGGTCCGTACAAGCTTCTGCAACAGATCGGCGAGGGCGGGTTCGGGTCGGTGTTCATGGCCGAGCAGGAGAAGCCGGTCGCGCGGAAGGTGGCGTTGAAGATCATCAAGCTCGGCATGGATACCCGGCAGGTCGTCGCTCGGTTCGAGCAGGAACGCCAGGCGCTGGCAGTGTTGGACCATCCCAACATCGCCAAGGTGTTTGACGCGGGGGCAACGGAGACAGGGCGGCCGTACTTCGCGATGGAGCTGGTCAAGGGCGAGCCGATCGTCGCGTACTGCGACCGCCACAAGCTTGCGATACCGCAGCGTCTGGAGTTATTCGAGGAGGTCTGCCGCGCGGTGCAGCACGCGCACAACAAGGGGATCATCCACAGGGACATCAAGCCCAGCAACGTGCTGGTATGCACGCAGGACGGCCGCCCGCACGCGAAGGTGATCGACTTTGGAGTCGCCAAGGCGACGGCGGCCAAGCTGACGGAGAAGACGCTCTTCACCGAGCACCGCCAGTTGATCGGCACGCCTGAGTACATGAGCCCCGAGCAGGCGGAGGGCTCGCTGGATATCGACACGCGGACGGATGTGTACAGCCTCGGTGTGCTGCTTTACGAGCTCCTGACGGGCACGACGCCGTTCAGCGGCGGGCAGTTGCGATCGGCGGCGTACGCGGAGATCCAGCGGATCATCCGTGAAGTTGAGCCGCCCAAGCCCAGCACGCGGCTCAGCCGCAACACCGACACGCTCGCGAGCGTGGCGGCGCACCGGCACACCGATCCCGCGAAGCTCGGGTCGATTGTCCGCGGCGAACTGGACTGGATCGTGATGAAGGCGCTGGAGAAAGACCGCTCGCGGCGGTACGAGACGGCCACCGGGCTGGCGATGGACGTCCGGCTGTACCTGTCTGGCGAGGCGGTGCTCGCGGCGCCGCCGAGCCGGGCGTACCGGATCCGGACATTCGTCCGGCGTCACCACCGGTCGGTCGTGGTCGCATCGGTAGCGGGGGTCACGCTCATTCTGGGCGCCCTGGGGACGACCTACGGCATGATCCAGGCCCGCCGCGCCGCCGACCGCGCGACCGAGCACGCCAATCGGGAGAAGGACCAGCGCCAGCGGGCCGACAACATCCTCGGGTACTTCACCGAAGTGCTCGCGTCCGGCAACCCGTGGTCGTCGGCATCGACGGGCGACCCCGTCGAGATGTTCATGACCGCTTCGAGCGGCGTGGAGAGCCGTTTCAAGAACGATCCGCTCTCCGCCGCCGCCGTCCGGGAGACGATCGCGTCGGCATTCGTCGGGCTCGGCCGATTCCGCGAGGCAATCGACGAGGTGAATCTTGCGCTGGCGAGCCTTCGTGCGTCGGGCGGGGACCATCGCGAGTTGCAGGGCCGCTTGCTTCTGCTTCGCAGCTCGGCGCACTCCGATCTGTTCGAGTGGGTGAACGCGGACGCTGACGGGGAGGCGGCTCTCTCGCTGCTGGCGCATTCGGGCCAGGGCGACCCGCGGCACCAGGCCGAGCTGAAATGGAAGTACGGCGTCGCTCTCTCGAAGAGCCCGCGGCACGAGGCCAAGAGCCGCGAGCTCATGTCCGAGGCCATCGAAGCGATGAAGCAACACCCGCCCGAGCAAGTCGGGTCGCGAGCGGCCGATGCCGAGCGTATGGCGTGGTACTGCGCTTCGATGAACCGACCCTCGGACAGCATCCCGTACTACCGCCTGGCGATCGAACTGCGGAGCAGGGAGCTGGGCGACCGTCACCCACGCGTCGCGTTGCTGATGCACAACCTCTCGATCCGGATACCGGACGACCAGGAGGCGCTGGCGTTGCTCAACGGGGCACTTGACATCTACACCCAGACGCTTGGGCCTGATCACCTTCAGACCATGAATGTCATCGGTGGCCTCGGGCGCCGGCTCACCGTCATGGGACGCTTCGGAGAGGCCGAAGATCGCCTGCGCCAGGTCCTCGTCTACCGGGAGAAGAAATTCGGACCCGACAGCGAAAGGGTCGCTCGCCTCCTGATCGTTCTTGTCGACTGCCTGCTCGCCCAGAATCGCATAGACGAGGCGCTCGCGCTCCAGAAGCGGGTTGTGGCGAACTACGATGCGACCATCGGTCCGTGCGCAGCGCTTGCCGCAGAGCTGGTGGTACTTGCGAAGGTTGCCGGGGACGCGCACGAAGGAGAAGCGGAAGCCGCGGCAATCGATCGGCTCGAATCGGTGCTCGCACTGATCGCAGGTGATGCGGATGCCGAGCTGCTCCACCGTGCCGCCTCCGTGATACTGGAGAGCGACTTGGCCCGACCGCGCGACCTCGCTCGGGCATTGGAGTGGGCGACCGCCGCAAGCCAGCGGGGCCGCGTCGCACGCAGCGTCAGGCTCTGGGCACTGCTCGACACCCTCGCGCGTGTCCAGCACCGAACCGGCGACTCGGCCGCGGCGGTGGAGACCCAGCGCCTCGCGATCTCAAATCTTCCAAAGGGCGGCGCCGAACGGACCTCGATGGATAATCGCCTGGCGGAATACGAGGCGGCGGCCAAAGGCGGTCCGCCATGAGTGCGCCCCGACCTGCATCTTACGTGTCGAGCCGGCCAGCTCTCCGTCATCGGAACGGGGATAGGAACCACGGGTGGATCTTCGTCGTCGTGCATGACCACCCCGCCGTGTCTCAACGGTTCCGTTGTTATCATTGCTTCGGCTGAATCAACGGAGGACCCCATGATCAAGCGTCTGTCGAAGCGTGCGTACTTGGTCGCGAGCCTAGTCGGGGTGATGGCCCTGACTCCGGCGTGGGCGGGGCTTCCCGCTGCCACGGTCCAGCCGGCCGCCGCGTTCGTCGCAAGCCAGGGAATCAAGACCAGCGATGCGGAGCTCTCCAAGCGGCTCGCCGAGCTGTCCGAGAAGCTTGAGAAGCGCCGCGCGGAGAACCACCTCCCCGGCATGGCCCTGGGGATCGTCAAGGACGATCAGGTTGTGCTCGCTCGCGGCTTCGGCCAGCGCAACATCGAGAAGAACCTCCCCGTCGATGAGCACACCCTCTTTGCGATCGGCTCCCAGACCAAGGCCTTCACCAGCATGCTGGTCTCGATGCTCGCCGATGAGGGCAAGCTCTCCTGGGATGACCCCGTCTCCAAGCACGTCCCGGGCTTCAAGCTCTACGACAAGGATGCCGATGCGGCCGTCACGCTCCGGGATCTGTGCTGCCACCGCACCGGCTTGCCGCGCACCGACATGCTCTGGGCCAGCGGCAAGGCCAGCAAGCAGCAGATGATGGAGCGGCTGGCGTTCGCCGAGCCCACCGCCAAGTTCCGTGAATCCTGGCAGTACAACAACACCATGTTCATGGTCGCCGGCATGGCCGCCGGCAATGTCGCCGGCTCCGACTGGCCCTCGCTCATCAAGACCCGCATCTTCACCCCGCTGGGCATGAACGACAGCGACACCAGCATCAACGACATGCTCAAGCACCCCCAGCACGCCACCGGCTACAAGTGGGATGAGGATTCCAAGCAGAACTCGGTGTTGCCCATGCGCCTGATCACCTGCGACGGCGCGGGGGCGATCAACTCGTCGGTCAGCGACATGTCCAACTGGCTCCGCATGCTGCTCGCCAAGGGCCAGTTCCAGGGCAAGCGCCTGGTCAGCGAGCAGATGATCGACCAGATGTGGTCCCCGCAGATATCGATGGGCAGCCCCGATGCCTCATACGGCCTGGGATGGATGCTGCAATCCTGGAACGGCAAGCCCGTCGTCCACCACGGCGGCAACATCGACGGCTTCTTCTGCATGCTCGCCATGCTCCCCGATGAGCGCCTCGGCTTTGTTCTTCTGGGCAGCCTGACCCACTCATCCCTCCAGGGTGAGTCCCTCAACATGGTCTGGGAAACCTTCTTCCCGCCGGCACCGACGAACGAAGGCGTCCTGACCGAGGCACAGCTCCAGGCCTACGTCGGCAAGTACCACTTCGACCAGATGGGCATCGACCTCTCCGCGAACATCAAGGATGGCATGCTCCATCTCGATGTCCCCGGCCAGATGAACTTCGAGCTCAAGTGGCCCGATGCCGAGGGCAAGTGGGTGTTCGCGATGACCGACCAGATCAAGACTCGCTTCAACAAGAACGACAAGGGAGAGGTCGAGTCGCTCACCATGTTCCAGTCCGGCCTGGAGTTCACGCTCCCGCGCCTGGGCCCCGATGGCAAGCCGATCGCCGCCGACAAGCCCGGACCGTTCACACTCGACCAGCTCCGCGAATTCACCGGCACCTACCACTTCAGCCCCGCCAACCAGGAGTGGAAGGTCATCATCAAGAACGGCAAGCTCGCCGTCGATGTCCCCCAGCAGATGGCCTTCGAGCTCATCTGGCCCGATGAGGCCGGCAAGTGGAAGGTCGCCGCCGCCCCGGCCGCCATGGCCTGCTCCTTCAACCGGGATGCCCAGGGCAAGGTCGAGTCCATGACCTGGTACCAGAACGATAATGAGCTCAAGCTCCCGCGCACCGCGCCGGGCGAGACCAGCAACCTCCCCACCATCGAGCAGCTCAGCGAGCTGCGCAGGAAAAGCGCCGACCCCGAGAAGGTCCGCGGCATGAACGACATCGAGGCCGTCGGCAAGGTCCGCATGACCAACCAGGGCGTCGAGGGCACCGTCCGCGGGGTCGCCAACGCCGATGGACGCACCTTCCAGGACCTGGATTTCGGCCTCTTCGGCTTCATCCGGTCCTCCGACGATGGCAAGCACGCCTGGACGCACTCGGTCGGTGAGAACCTCACCGAACTCACCGGGGATCGCCTCGCCGAGGCCCGTCGCGCCGGCGCCCAGTTCGTCATCACCGACTTCACCAAGCTCTTCGACACCGTCGAAGTCGTCGAACGCTCCAAGCTCGACGGCAAGGATGTCATCGTCATCCGCGGACGCACCACCAAGCCCGACAAGACCACCGTCCAGTACCTCGACCCGGCCTTGGCCCTCCCCCTCAAGGAGGAAACCAGCATGCTCATCCCCGGCCTGGGCCGCCTCCCCATCACCGTCAAGTACGAAGACTACAAGGACATCTCCGGCGTCATGATGCCCATGAAAGTCGTGATTGCCTCGGCCGCCAACGGCAGCATGGAGATCACGTTCGATCGCATCACCCCCAACGCGACCATCCCCGCCGATACCTACACGCTCAAGCCGGCGCCATGATCACCAGCCCGCTCCGTGAGGGCGTCCGGTAACCGCCGGCCAGATCGGACCATCCAGCAACGCGCACCGCGGCCGGGACTGCTCCCGGCCGCGGTTGTTCTAGGACCCGCCCGCATCCCCGGCGGCGCTGCACGGCTGCGCCAGGCGCAACAGGCATCCCACGCATCACCACCCGCGCCGGCCTCTCCCGCCATCGGACCCACGCACGATCCCCGCTTCACCGATAGAGGAACGGACCCCGACGCGCGTGCGGATGGGGCGACACCCTTCCGTCACCGAGGCCAGACCCGTGGATAAATCCAGCCTGATCGGCACGCTCATCGGCGTCGTGTGTCTGAGCATCGTCGCCTGGCACTCATCCCACGGCGATCTGATGATGTTCTTCTCCATGGAAGGCGTCTTCACCGTTATCGGTGGCTCGATCAGCGTCGTCTTCATGGCTCTCCCCCTCGACAAGGTCCTCTCCCTGCCCGCGTACATGAAGCGATTCCTCCTCCACAAGGGCAAGAGCCCCGCCGAGGTCATCAAGATCATCAACACCTTCAGCGAGAAGGCCCGCCGCGATGGCATCCTCGCCCTCGAGGCCGAGATCTCCAGGATCGACGACAAGTTCCTCTCCTCCGGACTCAAGATGGCCGTTGACGGTGTGGATCCCTCAGCGATCGAATCCACTCTCCGCATGGAAGTCCTGGCGATGCAGGATCGCCACAAGGCCGGCAAGAAGTTCTTCGACCTCATCAAGGTCTACGGCCCCGCCTGGGGGCTGGTCGGAACGCTGATCGGTCAGATCGGCATGTTCGGCCAGCTCGGCGGCGGTGATGTCGGCGCCATGGGAAAGATGCTCGCGCTGGCCGTCGTCGCCACCATGTACGGAACCGTGCTCGCCAACGCGGTCGCCGGCCCCATCGGCGACAAGCTCGCCCTCCGCTCCGCCGAGGAGATCCTCACCAAGGAGATGATGCTCCAGGGCATCCTGTCCATCCAGGCCGGCGACAACCCGCGCGTCACACTCGACCGCATGATGGCCTTCGTCCCGCCCATGGGCCGCGAGAAACTCAAGATCGCCGCCTGATTCAACGTTCCTCTCCCGTCTTTCCCCGCTCGCCGTTCGCCCTCCTGAGCACCCCCCATGTCCGACCACGACAAAGAGCACGGTGAAGAAGAGAAAGGCCACGGCAAATCCCACGGCGGAGGCCACGGCGGCGGGAGCCACGAGGAGCACGAAGGCGTCCCCGAGTGGATGGTCTCGTTCGCCGACAACACCGCCCTCATGATGGGCCTGTTCGTCATCCTGCTCGCCCTCAACATGGGTCCCAAGGCCAGCAAGTCCACCGGCGGTGTACCCGCCGACTCCAAGGACGATTCCACCTCCAGCGCCGAGATGCTCGACTTCGCACTCGGCATCCGCGAGGCCTTCAATAACCCCGTCGATCCCAACTCGACCGATCCCAAGGAGCAGCCCCTGGTCCGCCGGCTCCGGGAAAAAGAAACCGGCAGCACCATCGATGAAGGCCCCAGCAAGAAGGGCCCCCAGAGCGAGGCGATCAAGCCCACCGCCTACACCGCCATCGGCGGCAAGATCCCCTTCGATGACAACTCCGCCATCCTCAGCGGCACCGCACGCCAGAAGATCGCCGACATCGCCGCCAAGGTCGGCCAGCTCCGCTTCGTCGTCGAAGTCCGCGGACACACCACACCCTCCGAATCCATGCGCAACGAAGACCGCTCGCGCAAGCTCAGCTACGAACGCGGCATGGCCGTCGCCCAGGCCCTCGCCGTTCAGGGTGTCCCCTGGCGCCAGATGCGCGTGGTCGCATGCGGAGACAGCGACCGCATCGTCGCCCGCACCTACGACCGGGAACAGGATCGCCAGAACCAGCGCACCGAGGTCATCCTCACCAACGATGTCGTCCCCGACGATCCCTACACCCGCGAGATCGCCCGCAATCCCAAGCCGGAAGAAGCCGCCGAGGATGAAGCGCCCGCCGGCGATGAGCCCCAAGGCGAGGATGCGCTTTCAGAGCACGAGTAGCGGCGGCTCAATTGCCGCCCGCGCCACGGCAGTTACGGTCACATCGCAGCACAGCGCGGTGCGTGCGCCGATCTCATTGTCGATCGCCGCCAGCGCACATGGCCTTTCAGGCTGTTTCAACGGCCATGCCCGCTCGTAGGCCACGGCTTCAGCCATGGTCAGGGGTCATGCTGCCATCTTCGCCAGCGTCTCTTTCCTCCAGCCCGTTTTCAACGGTCTTCCCCCGTATCCGCGCTTCAGCACTTCCCGGACCCCATCCTAATCCACCATCTGCAACACCGCACGCACCGGGCTCGCGTCAAAGCCCTCCAGCGGCAGCGGCAACGCGATCAACCGATATCGCCGCTCAGCTCCGGCCACCACATGCGCCAGCACCAACCCCTCGATGATCGCCATCCCGTTCCGCAGGAACGCCTGGTGCGCTTCCAGATCCTTCGATGAGTACAGATCCACGCTGGGCGTATCGATCCCCACCGTGCGCACGCCGCGCCGCGCCAACTCATCAACCAGCTCGACCGACAAACCCGCGAAATCCTCGGTCCACTTCTCGCTGTCGGGAAACGTCCCCGTACGGATCAGGACGATCGAACACCGCACCTTGTCGATCTCGTGTACATCGGCGATCCCGATCCGCGCACCGCGCTTGGCGCGTGCCTCCAGCACCTGGCATTCCCCGAAGTAGTGCGACAGCGGCATGCGGTCGATCCCCGGCGCACCCTTTCCGTAGTGATTGGGACCATCGGCGTGCGCCCCCAGGTGTACCGTCGCGTGCAGCGTGCTGAGCGTGATGTTCGCCCCCGCATCGATGTCGCACAGAACCTGCCGCGATGGCGGTGTGTCACCCGGCCAAACCTTGAGGCGATCGGAGATCTTGGGTGTAATGTCGATCAGCCCCGCGGCCTCATCCGTTCGCGGTATGCGGCTGCCCGGTGCACCGGCGAGCAGGAGCCCCGCTTCGTGCCGAACCCGCTCCCGCCACGCTGCATCATCGATCCCCGATTCCGCCGGAATCAAGCCCGCCAGCCGATCCACGATCCTCGCCAACTCCGCCCCGCGCTGCCGGGCCTCCACATACGGCACCGTCGAGAAGCTCACCAGGTTGTACTGCGGTGATACGCGATCCTCGAACATGTCGTGCACCGCCTGCTCGAGCTTCTTACGATAGCGGAACGCCGGTGAGCCGACGCTGTCGCGCATCTCGATGAAGTTCTCGAGGGCCATGTCGGCGATCGCATCGGCGTTGGGCTTGCGCTCATCCTGATACAGCCGCAGCGTCTCGGCCTGATCTCCACGCTCCCGCAATAGCCGCGACAGGCACACCACATCCTCGAACGCCGCGTTCATCCCCTGCCCATAAAACGGAACGATCGCGTGCGCTGCATCCCCCAGCAACACCACCCGCCCGCCCCGCTCCCACGGGGAGCACTTGACCGTCATCAGCGATCCCGTCGGGTTCGCGAAGAAATCATCCACCAGCGTGGGCATCATCCCCACCGCATCCCCGTACTGCTGCGTGAAAAACTCCCACACGCGCTGACGCTCGTCCTCGCTCGGCTTGGCGAGCGGATCCCGCTCCCGGCGCTTCTGAAACTCACACTCGAGCGCGGCGAACGAGTGCTCCCCCTCCCACGGCCAGAAGAGCGTGTTGGTGAAGCTTCCATCGGTGTTGGGCAGGGCGATCATCATCGCACCTCCACGAGGCCAGATATGCAGCGCATGGGCCGCCATCGCAAAGCCGTCTCCTGCTGTGCGGCTCTGCGGCTGTGCCGCTGTGCGGTTCTCCGCGATCGCGGGAATCCGCAGCTCCTTATACCCGTGCCCCAAATACGCCTGCGAATACTCAAAGCGATCCGTCTTCTGCATCGCGAGCCGGACCACCGAGTACGCCCCATCGGCCCCGATCACCAGATCGGCCGGGATCCGTCGGGTCGCACCATTCGGCGAACCGAATACACCCGCCGGCGCCGCGAAATCGACATCGATGCAGGGGCAGTCGAAGATCAGCTCGACACCCTTCTCGCGAGCAGCCGCCTCGATCAGCGCCAGGTTCAGCCCACCGCGGCTGAACGAGTTGATCGCATCCCGCGGGTTCTTGCTGTATGGCTGAAAGACCGTCGAGCCATCCTTCCCATGTATCATGCGACCGGGCATCGGTATCGCGTGACCGGCAAGGATCTCCCTATCAAGCCCGACCGATGCCAACCCGGCGATCCCGCGCGCCGACACCGCCAGATTGATGGATCGCCCACCGACATACCCCTTGCGCCGAGGATCCCCGCGACGCTCGCACACCGTCACCCTCCACCCATCACGGGCCAGCGAAACGGCAAGCAGCGAACCGGCAAGACCGGCGCCGACGATCAGGGCGTACCTCTGTGCCATGCGCCAACAGAGTATCCCACCGTTTCCTCTCCCCCCTCAGATCCGCGTCCATCCGCGAAATCCGCGGCCGCATTTCGCCTTTCGATACAATCCCAGGCATGTCCGAAACCGCCCGCATCCAGAACATCGAAGTCCTCCGGGATATCAAGAACGCACTCCTCGAGTTCGCCCGGGATGCCGCCCTGACCATCACCTCCGTCGATGCCGATGTCCAGCGCGTCGGCCAGTGGCTCACGCTCGAGCGCCCCGCCCACTGGAAGCACGAGGTCCGCCGTCGCGAGGAGGGTGTCGAGACCGCCAAGGCCGAGATCCGCCGCAAGGAGCTCGCCGCGATGCCCAACCCGGCCGACACCGTGCTCGAGCGCAAGGCCCTCAAACGCGCCAAGGACAAGCTCGAACGCGCCATGCAGAAACGCGATCGCGTCCGCAAGTGGGCCCCCGCATGGGAACGCGAGGCCACCATCTTCAAGGGCGGCTGCGCTCCCCTCAACGAAGTCCTGCACCGCGAGATCCCCGCGGCGATCGCACGCCTCGACAAGATGCTCGCCGCCCTCGAAGACTACTTCAAAATGGCCGCGCCACCCACCGAGGTGCCCGCAACTACAACCGCCGAATCCACCGATTCCACGGCCCGCAACAACCAGCTGGAGCGGGCGCTCGCCCACCCCGGTGATCGCTACGGTCCCCTGCGCAACCACACCCCCACCGATGCCCAGCGGCTCGCTCGCCCCGAGTTCGAGATGGAACTGCCGCGATTGGAATGGCAGGCCGGGACACCCGATGAGAAGGATGCCGAGGCGATCTCGCGGCTCGCCCTCAACGGCCCGCCGCCCACACCCGACCAGCTCATCACACTCGCCTGGCGAGCCACCAAGGACGATGCCGTCTTCCTTGTCCGCCTGCCACCCGCCGGTGACGAGTCATCCAAGGATTCCGGCTGGTACATCGGCCCCCTCGAATACCCCGAAACCTCCGGCGGACTCCGCACCTGCACGCTCGCCGAGCTGCTCGCCCAGATCCCAGCGCTCGCCCCCATCCTCAACCTCACCGAAGGCTCCCTCATCGTCCTCCATCGCGGCATCATCAAGGCCATCCTGGATCCCAACAACCACGACGCCTGGAGCACCGGCCTGGTTTTATGATTTCTCTTTGCCTTTCCCCATTGCCTCCTGCCTACTCCCCACTGCCCAATTCCCAATGAGCGCCCAAGTCGCCAAAGCCAACCTCGTCGATGCCTACAAGACGCTCGTCCAGCGCTTCGACCGCGCCAAGACCCAGTGGGATGACAAGGCCGCCCAGGACTTTCAGCGCCAGGTCATCGAGCCCATCGAGCCGCGCCTCCGCGCGGCCGTCAAGAGCTTCGAGCACGTCTCCGAGCTGATCGCCCAGGTCCGCCGCGAGTGCGGCGATGATGTGGAAGGTTAGAAACTACGGCAGAACCCTGCCTCATCTCGTGACACAGCGCCTCCGGCCCGTGCCTACGCGATCCACCGCGCATTCTGCAAGGGACTCGAATAACACCCCCTCACCGCCCACCCCCCCCCCTGCCTACTCCCTACTGCCTACTGCCTACTCCCCACTCCACTACCATCCCCCCGCATGGCATCCAAGACCCCCGATGGACACCCCCCCCTCACCGCCCAGGTTCTCATCGTCGAGGATGAGCCCGACCACGCCGAGGTCATGGCCGATGCACTCCGCAAGCCCGGCCACATCTGCACCATCGTCTCCGACATCGACCTCGCCCTGGATGAGCTCAAGCACGGCTCCTTCGACATCATCGTCACCGACCTCCGTATGCCCGGCTCCGCCGGAAAGCACGGGGTCGCCGCCGATGGCTCCGACGCAGGCATGAAGGTTCTCGATGCCGCTCGCCGGCTCCAGCCCCACACCGAAACCATCATGGTGACCGCCCACGGCGATGTCCCCACCGCCCGCGCAGCCTTCAAGCACGGCGCCTACGACTTCATCGAGAAGCCCCTCGAACTCGAGGTCTTCCGCAGCCTCGTCAACCGCGCTGCCGAGACCGTCCTCCTCCGCCACGAGGCCGATGACCTCGCCGATGGGGGACAGCTCATCCAGCACGAGGGCTTCGAGGGAATCGTCGCAGGCTCCGAGCCCATGCGCCGAATCCTCCGCTCCGTCAAGACGGTCGCCGCCAGCAGCCTCCCCGTCCTCATCACCGGCGAGAGCGGCACGGGCAAGGAGCTGATCGCCCAGGCGATCCACCGCAACAGCCCCCGCTCCAAGGCCCGCTTCGTGGCGATCAACTGCGCTGCCGAGGCTGAGAACCTCCTCGAGGACCAGCTCTTCGGTCACGTCCGCGGCGCCTTCACTGGCGCGGAGCGCGACCGCGAGGGTGTCTTCGAGTACGCCAACCACGGCACCCTCTTCCTCGATGAGATCGGCGACATGCCCCTGACCATGCAGGCCAAGCTCCTGCGCGTCCTCGAGACAGGCGAGGTCGTCCGACTCGGCAGCAACGAGCCTCGCAAGACCAATGTTCGCTTCGTCAGCGCCACCAACAAAGACCTCAAGGCCATGGTCGCCCAGAACCGCTTTCGCGGCGATCTCTTCTTCCGCATCAACGGCGCCACCATCGCGCTCCCGCCCCTGCGGGATCGCCGCGAGGACATCCCCCGCATCGTCCGCCACGCGATCACCCGCTTCGTCGACCAGATGTCCCCCGGCACGCCCCCCCTCGACATCACCGACGCCGCGATGATGCGCCTCACCAGCTACTCCTGGCCCGGCAATGTCCGCCAGCTCCTCAACGTCGTGCAGAACATGGTCGTCACCGCGATGGGCGAAGCCCACGGCAACCTCCGCACCGGCGGACCCGGCGGCGCTGCCCCCATCCTCGATGCCGCCCACATCCCCGAGGATGTCCACACCGCCGACGATGCGACGCTCCCCGAATCCGCCGATCCCGGCGCCTCGCTCGCCGGCACCAGCCTCGAGCAGATCGAAAAACGCGCCATCCGCGAAACCCTCCGCCTCACCGCCGGCAACCGCGAACACGCCGCCAAGCTCCTGGGCATCGGCGAACGAACGCTTTACCGCAAGCTCAGGGAATACGGCCTGCGATAAACACACGCGCTCCCCCGCGCAATCGCTTACCATTGCTTCGTGGAGCAGCAGCCCCAGTATTCAACACCCATCTCCCTCGACGACCCCGCGGTCACCGCGCCCCCGCCGCGCATCACCCCTCCCACCACGCCCGGTCCCATCCGTCACGCACGCCCCGCCTCCTGGCCCACACCCCTGGGCGTCATCTCCATCGTCTTCGGCGTCGGGGGTGTCCTCCTCTCCCTCGTCAACGCCGCCAGCATGCTCCTCTTCAGCCAGATGGGCAAGGCCGCAACCACCACCACGCACTCATCCTCCACCGCGCCAACCACCGCCGGCCCCGATCCCTTCGGCAGCGTCACCGCCATGTTCAGCAGCATGGGCAAGTGGGCGATCCCGCTCTCAATCTGCAACTTCCTGCTCGCCGCGATCGCCGGTCTCCTGATCGCCGCCGGCTCGGGCATCTGCATGCGCCGAAAGTGGGGACGAACCTGGGCGATCTACTGGAGCATCCTCAAAATGCTCGCCGCGATCCTTCTGGCGATCTTCACGGGACTCATGCAGCGCGATCAGATGTCCACCATGGCCACCATGACCACCGGACCCGGCGGCTCACCCAACCCCGCCGCCCCCATGATCGCCGGCATGGCCCCCATGATGGCGATCTTCAGCGCCTGCATCAGCATCCTCTGGTACTGGGCCTACCCCACCTTCATCCTCATCTGGATGTATCGCCGCTCCGTCCGCGCTGAAGTAGCTTCCTGGACCTGAAGCCCTACACCACTACCCCACCCCCCGCTCCCCGCTCCCTACTCCCCGTTCGCCGTTCGCCAGCCCCCATGCACTGCCCAACCTGCAACTACACCCTCTGGAACATCCGCAACAGCACCTGCCCCGAGTGCGGCGCTCCCTTCCGCATCTCCGATTTCACCTTCAACCCCAACAGCGTCCAGTTCCGCTGCCCGCACTGCGACCAGTCCTACTACGGCACCGAGCCCCGCACCGGCCATCTCATCCCCCCCGAGTTCGACTGCGTCGGATGCCACAAGACCATCCGCATGGATGACATGGTCCTCCTCCCCACCGAGGGAATCCGCGAGGACCAGACCAAGGGCGAGAAGAACCCCTGGCTTGAAGCCAGATCCCTCTCCCTCACCCCCTGGATCCGCACCGTCTACATGTCTTGCTTCAGCCCCATCCGACTCATCGATGCCACCCTCCCTCAACTCCCCGTCCGCCGCGCCTGGTCCTTCCTCATCCAGACCGTCATCCTCACCGCGCTCACCGGCATCGGCGCCATCGCCCTGTTCGTCTTGGTCGTGAACTACGGCGCCTCCGGACCCGGCATCTCCGTCATCATCGAGCTGGCCACGGGCGCCGGCATCACAACCGCAATCATCGCCGCAGCCACCATCTTCTGGCTCCTGAGCATCCACGGACTCCTCATGATCACCGGGCCCGCCAAAACCCTCGCCCACTCCACGCTCGCCATGTGCTTCTCCGCCGGCCCGCTCGTCGTCGGCGCCATCCCCTGCCTGGGTGTCTACACCATCTGGCCGGGCATCGTCTGGTGGATCATCAACACCACCGTCTTGCTCGCCCACATCCACAAGATCTCCGCCTGGCGCGCTGTGCTCGCCACCCTCACTCTCCCCACGCTCCCCATCCTGTTCCTGCTCGCCACCCTCTTCGTCTGAGAAGCCCTTTGACCAACCTCATCTGGTTCCGCGCGGACCTCCGCACGGCCGACAACACCGCCCTCTACGCCGCCTGCGCCAAACCCGCCGATCCGGTGCTCGCCGTCTTTCTCCTCTCCCCCGCCCAATGGCTCGATCACGACTGGGCGCCCGTCAAAGTCGATCTCATCCTCCGCACCCTCCGCGAACTCTCCGATTCGCTCGCCGCCCGCAACATCCCCCTCCTCATCCGCCGCTTCATCCCCGAACTCGCGCACCTCGACAACAAATCAATCCACGAGCCCTGGACACTCCCCCCGCTCGCGCTCGCCAACCTCAACTACCCCCACCACCCGATCGCCGGCCACGCGAAATCCCGCGCACGCGTCATCGAGTCGTTCCGCGCCATCTCAGAATGAAACGCCCACTTCCCCGCCGCTGAAAGCGGCGTACGTTGGTTGCCATCTATGAGCAGGCCTCTGTCAAGTCGCCAGCGGGAAGAACACGGGATCGTTCCAACCATCTATCCGGCGTCGTCGCTCGGACGCGCCACATCATTCAATCCGAATCGGCCTCATTCAGCAGGCTCGGCCTTCGGACAGGCCATGGCAACCACGAGGTCCAACCCTTGATCCCGCTTGGTTCCCGACTTCGGCCGCTCGATGGCGTTCTTGATCACGCCGCCACGGCAGCCTCCGGCCCCGGCGGGGGCCGCTGAGTCTCCTTCTCACGCCACGCCTCGCCGCTCTTGAGCATCGCCACCATCACCTCCGCCAGGTGACGGGCCACCGCCACCAGCGCCCGGCCCGTCTGCTCCTTCCGACCGCCCCTGATCCGCTCGAACATCGCTCGGAGCGTGGGTGAGTGCCGCACCCCCTGTCACGAGGCCTCCACCAGCAGCTTGCGCACCGTCGCCGGCCCCTGATGCGTGATGTGGCCCACCCACCCTTCAGCGCTCTTGCCTTCTTTGGCCATGTGGCAATGTGGCCCTCTGGCCCTTTCTCATTCCGAATCCGCGTTCATCCGCGCCAATCCGCGGCCCCAGACTCCTACCTCCACACCGACTTCAACCTCCAAACCTCCATCCCCTCCACCAGCGTCCCAAACGATTCACCCCACACCTCAACACCGATGCTCCCCGGATCCGGCAGGATCAGCTCCGTCATCGCCGCCTCGCCATCGTTCGCAAACACCTCGACCGATGACCGATCCACAAACACCCGCATGCTCAGCATCCCATCACGCATCTCGATCGCCGCCTCATGCACGCTCCCGAACTCCTGATGGAACCCCACCTCGCCCGCCTTCCTCCGGTCGATGAACATCTTTCCGCTCGCCGTGTCATACCCGATCACCGTCTTCTCACCGTTCGCCCCCACCCGCACATTGATCCCGAACTTCTCCGCACCCACTCCCCCCGCCCGAAATTTCGCCGCGATCTCCAGCAGCTCCCCCTTCACACTCTTATCAAAGAGCTGCATATTCACCCCCTCGATCGCCCCCTTCTTGATCTCAATCTTCTCCCCACGCAGCGCCTCCAGCTCCTTCACCGGCTCCTGAAACAGCCGCACCACACCGCGATCCGTCTTCCGCAGCGTCAATTCCCGCGGCAGCGTCATCGCGCTCCGCCACGGGCTCGTCGGCACCGCACCCGCGTATCGCCCGTTCACCATCCACGCGATCGCCACTCTTCTCCCATCCGCCTCCGGCACATCCGACCACGACTGCGGCGCATAAAAGTCCGCCCCCTGATCCACCCACAGCACCTTCCCCCGCTCGCTGCCCGGCCCGCCCGCATCATCCGCAACAAATCGCTCCCCATCGAACTCGCCCACGAAGTACTGCACCCCGTTCCCACCCGTCGGCCCGCCTCCGCTCACGCTCACCACCAGCACCCACTTGCGCGCGATTCCTCCCCCCGTCCGCGGCTTCTCACCCTCCACCGCCAGCTCAAACAGATCCGGACACTCCCACACCCCCTCCACCGATCCCGCCGGCCCGAACTCGCTCATCAACTCCCACTTCTTCAGATCGCTCGACTTGTAAAACCGAACCTTTCGCTCCTCGCACACCGCCACCACCATCACCCAACGCCCGCGCTTCTCATCCCAGCACACCTTCGGATCACGGAAGTTCGCCAGCTTCTCATCCAGCACCGGATTGCCAGCAAACCGCTCCCACGTGCGCCCGCGATCCGTGCTCGATGCGATGAACTGGCTCTGGTTGCTCCCATCCACCCGATGCCCCGTATAGATCGCCACCAGCGGCGGCGCCCCACCACCGCCGTCCTTCCCAAACCGGCCGGTGTTTTTCCAATCCACCACCGCACTCCCGGAAAACGCCATTACCCCGTTCTCCTCCGGGATCGCCACCGGCAAGTGCCCCCACCGCACCAGGTCCCGACTCACCGCATGCCCCCAACTCATGTGCCCCCACCCGATCCCATGCGGGTTGTACTGATAGAACAAGTGCCACTCCCCCTCAAAGAACACCAGCCCGTTCGGATCGTTCATCCAGTTCTTCTCAGGAGTGAAATGAAACTGCGGCCGCCACTTCTCATCCATCCAGCCCTCAGGATGTCCCACAGCCTTCACCTCCTGCCAACCGCTCGCCAAACACGCGAACACTCCTACGCACACTGCCCCGACAACCACACCCAACTTCAGCATCGCTCGCATTGCCATCCCCTTCATGCGTTCACCGATACCCCATCAGAATACCGTGCCCTGCCTTGTGGTTTTCCACCAGTGCCCAGTGCCCGATGCCCAGTGCCTTCTCTACACTTGGCTATGACCACTACCCCCACCGCCCAAACGCGCCTCGAAAAAGACACCATGGGCGAAATGCCCGTCCCCGCAGACTGCCTCTACGGCGCCTCCACCCAGCGCGCAGTCCTCAACTTCCCCGTCTCCGGTCGCCCAGTCCCCGAAGGTATCATCAAGGCCTACGCGATCCTCAAGGCCGCCGCCGCTCGAGTCAACAACTCCCTCAACCGCCTTGATCGCGATCGCACCAACGCCATCGTCGAAGCCTGCCGCGAAATCCAGGACGGCCTCCCCGCGCTCGGCGGTCTCCCCAAGCACTTCCCCATCGACATCTACCAGACCGGCTCCGGAACCTCCACCAACATGAACGTCAACGAGGTGATCGCCAACCTCGTCTGCGTCCGCAAACACCAGCCCATCGGCCGCTCCAAAGACCCCGAGTGGATCAAGCAGGGTGGCATCCACCCCAACGACCACGTCAACATGTCCCAGTCCTCCAACGACACCTTCCCCACCGCGATGCACGTCGCCGCCGCGATCGCCATCCACACCCAGCTCCTCCCCGCAATCCAGCGGCTCGCCGAACGCCTCGAATCACACGCCAAGGGCTGGGACACCATCGTCAAGATCGGCCGGACTCACCTTCAGGATGCAACCCCCATCCGCCTCGGCCAGGAGTTCTCCGGCTACGCCTCCCAGATGCGCCACGCCGAAGAGCGCCTCCACCGCGCACTCCACACCCTCGGCGAACTCGCGATCGGCGGCACCGCCGTCGGAACCGGCATCAACTGCCACGAAGACTTCGGCAAGATGATCGCCGCCGATCTCACCAGCCAGACCGGCATCCACTTCCGCGAGGCCGCCAACCACTTCGAAGCCCAGCACGCAAAAGACGCCTATGTCGAAGCCTCCGGCCACCTCAAGACGATCGCCGTCTCCCTCTCCAAGCTCGCCAACGACATCCGATGGATGGGCTCCGGCCCCCGCTGCGGCATCGGGGAACTCATCGTCCCCGCCGTCCAGCCCGGCTCCTCCATCATGCCCGGCAAGGTCAACCCCGTCATCTGCGAATCGCTCCTCATGGTCTGCTGCCAGGTCGTCGGCCACGATGCCGCGATCACCGCCGGCGCCTTCGGCGGAGTCGGCTCGATCCTCGACCTCAACGTCGCCATGCCCATGATGGCCCACTCCCTCCTCGACTCCATCCATTTGCTCTCACGCGCCAGCGACATGTTCGACCAGAACCTACTCAAAGACCTCAAGCCCGACATCGACCGCTGCAAAGGCCTCATCGAAGGCAGCCTCGCGATGTGCACCAGCCTCGTCCCCGTCATCGGCTACGACAAATCCGCCGCGCTCGCCAAAGAGGCCTTCAAACAAGGCAAAACCGTCCGCCAGCTCGCATACGAAACCGTCGTAGGAATGCAAGCCATTGATGGATCGAAGATTGCAAAGGGTGACATCGATCGGTATCTTGATCCGTGGTCGATGACTTTGCCGGGTGGTGAGGGGAGTGCTGGGGGTTGAGAGATCAGGCAACACCGATGAACTTGTCATCCGAGACAGGCACTTCGCCCTGGGCTTCGACGAGCAATATTCTGTAATTGATTGACATCCGCGCAATAAAAGATATTCGGCCGACTGTGCCTATACAGGGGTATGCGGACCAAAGGATCTTCGGCGGAGCCGGAGGCGCGGCGGCTGCGGGCGGCGGAGCTGCTGGGCAAGGGCAAGGGCACCAATGAGGTCGCGCGGCTGGTGGGCGTGACCGCATCGTGCGTCAGCAAGGGGAAGAAGGCTTTGCGGAAGCGAGGCCCCGCGGGGCTGCGGGCCAGGCCGCAGCCGGGACGCACGCCTCGCCTGAACGGGTCGCAGACGCGGCGGCTGGTCGCAACGATCAAGCGGGGCGCCGTGGCCGCGGGGTACGACAGCGACCTGTGGACCTGCCGGCGTGTCCGGGATCTGATCGGCAAGACCTTCGGCGTGCGGTACGACTTCAACCACGTCGGTCGCATCCTGCACGCGCTGGGCTTCAGCGTGCAGAAGCCCGAGGCGCGGGCCCGCGAACGCGACGAGACCGCGATCCAACGCTGGCGCAAGAAGGATTGGCCGCGCCTCAAAGAAACGCGCGGCGGCTGAACGCGACCATCGTGCTCTACGACGAATCCGGCTTCATGCTGCGGTCGCTGGTGCGTCAGACCCGGTCGCTCCGGGGCGTCACACCCATCCTGCGCTGCTGGGACCAACGCGACCGGCTCACCGCTCGGGTATCCATCCCCAACTTGATGATCTTCAGCGCCACCTTGCGTTGAACCGGTTTCTCCTGCTCGGCCATGAAGACCGAGCCGAACCCGCCCTCGCCGATGAGCTGGAGCAGCCTGTACGCCCCGATGCGCGTTCCGGGATCCTCGTGAAGGGGCGCGACCTGGGTGGCAGACGAGCCGGCTTCGGGCGATGTGAGAGGCGCGCCGCTCATGGCTTCTTGTCTTCCGAGGGCGTGGACGGAGATTCCAGCTTCGCCTTCCACTCCGCGGCCTTGGTGTCGTAACCCTTGCCGGGCTCTGCTGCGTGCCAGGCTGTGTAGAGGTCGCAGAGGCCCTGCTCGCACGCGAGCGCCGTGCTTTTTGTCGGGGGGACTATGGAATAGGCTTCAACAAGGTTTGCTTCGGCCGCCTTGAATCGCTCCGCCTGGTAGCCCAGGCCGACCTGCGCGCGGGCGAGAATGGCCAGTATGTGCGCTAATCGCGGCGCGTGGCCGCCGGTGAACACCCTGCGGGCCGCTGGCTCAGAGGCGGTGAGCAGATCGATGGCCTCCTGATGGCGTCCCTCGGACCGCAGCAAGCGGGTTTCAACCTCGCCAGGGAGATCATGGCGGAGCCCCCATACCGTGACGATGCCGAATGCCTCTGGTTCTTCGCCGAAGCCCGCGACATCATCGCACCCGAGAGCACGGAACCCGCCGCCACGCAGACCGGCGAGAGCGATCCTCAGCAGCCTGCCTCAAACGCGGTAACGAAAGCGTCAAAGTCGACCGTGTCCACGAAGCCGGATTGATCGAAGTCGGCCCAGTCCACACCGGCGATGAAGGCGGCAACGAAGGCGCTGTAGTCTTCGATGTCAACGAAGCCCGACCCGTCGAAATCGGCGTGGCACGTCAACGAGACCGACCAGGCTCCGCGGCCCTGGGTGGCGGCAATCAGGCGATCTCGCGCGATGTCAAGCCGGAGATCTATTACGCAGGCGTAAGGCATGTTGGCGGCGAACCGTCGCCAGGTGCTCCCATCGTCGATGGATCGATACACCCCGGAATCGGTGCCGGCGTAAAGGGTCGCGGTTGTGGTCCGGGTATCGGCGGCGATCATGTTGACGGGGATGTCCGGCAGGTCCCCATCGAGCGAGTGCCAGGTTGCGCCGCCGTCGGTGGTGCGCTGAACCTGATCGATGCCGAAGTAGGCTCCCGCGAGATAGACCTTCGATGAGTCCACGGGATCGATGAAGATCTCGCGCGTCACCCGGGGCCAGCCGGGGTGCGCTGACTTTACCTTGGTGAACGTGGATCCGCCGTCATTGGAGCGCTGGACGTTGCCATCGTTGGTCGCGGCCCAGACCACGTTCGGGTTCGAGGGTGCGATCGCCAGCGCCCGAATCGCGCCCTGGCCGTTGCTGAGATCGGCGCTGATCGCGGACCAGGAGGTTCCGCCGTTGGTGCTTCGGAAGATCCGTTCGGTGCCGTAGAGCATGCGGTCGGGATTGACAGGATCGATCACATACGGCGGCAAGAAGGCGTTGCGTCCCGAGAGACCGGACCCGCTCGAGTTGAAGCTCGCGCCGCCGTTGGTTGATCGGTAGAGCGAACCGGTCCCCTGCGACTCGGTAAACATCCGCAGTGGACTTTGCTGATCGATCTGTGTCCATCCCCCATCGCCGCCGGTGACATGGTCCCAGCCGTCGGAGTCGCGCAGGGCAGACCCGTTGTCCTGCATGCCGCCCAGGAGGGTTGACTCCGAGGAGGGGCTCGTCGAGACACCCGCGTAAAACTGGATCGTTCCCAGCCCCTCGTTGAGCGAAGTCCAGTTGGCGCCGAGGTTGGATGTACGGTGCAGGCCGCCATCATCCCCGCACAACAGACGACCCGCGGCATCCCACTCCAGCGCGTGCAGGTCCACGTGCGGTGGAGTGACCGTCGATGACGATGAGCCGTTGTGCCGCGTCAGGGTCAGCCCGCCGAAGAACACCGTGTTCGCGGCTGTGGGCCTGACCGAGACGGTCGAGAGGTACCAGCCGTAGGTCGCCTGGTCCGCGTTGGCGCCGAACGACGCCCAGTTTGTACCGGAGTTGATTGACCGCATCACCGCCAGCGTCGTTGCGCTGTCCCCCGATGCGGATGCCGGATTGGTGATCATCGTGTACAGCATCGCGGGATCCGACGGCGCCACCGCGATGCTGATCCTGCCAAGCATGCCGCCCGGGAGCCCCCCGGCGAGCTTGGACCAGGTGTTGCCGCCGTTGCTTGACTTGTAGATCCCGTTGGAAGCGTTGCCGAAGATGTGCCCGATCGCCGCGTACACGACCTGCGAGTTGGCCGGGTTGATGGCGATATCGGTTGCATCCACTGATGGCAGCCCGCCTGCCAGTTGCGTCCAACTCACACCGCCATCGGTCGATCGGAACACTCCCGTCGGGCCCGTGGCACCCGGATGGCCCTTGGCGGCCGTAAGCGTCGGGAAGCCGCCCGCGCGGGTGATGGATGCGAACAGCCGTTGCGTGTTCTGAGGATCAACGACGATCTTCGTGAAACACCGGCCCGCGAACGTCGCCTGTGCCAGTTGCGACCACGAGTTGCCGCCGTCGGTCGATTTATAGATCCCCAGCCCGTACCGGCTGTGATTGGCGTGATTGCCCTCGCCGGTGCCCGCGTAGATCACCTGGTCATTGGTAGGATCCACCGCGACCGCGCCGATCGCCAGCGTTGGCATGAAATCGGTGACCGGCATCCATGTCACGCCCGCATCGGTGGATCGCCACACCCCGGCATCGGCGCCGGCGATGTAATAGAGCGATGCATTGGCCCGGCTTGGCGCAATCGCGCTGATCCGGCCGGAGTACTGAACGTTGGTGATCGGCGCAGGTCCTATTTCCGTCCAAAGCTGTGCCCTGGCGATCGGCGAAGCCAGCCCCAGCGCGCACGCAAGCCCGATGTACGCCCGAAGGTTGGAAGATGCCTCATCGGTGTACTTCATGGCGTGGGCACCTCGAACGTCAGGGTCGCCTGATACCACGTCACTTCCGCCTTCCTCGATTTCGGATCGGCAGGATCCGCCAATGGGTGAGATTCCATCACCGTCTCGTACTCGATCAGCCACACACCCGCGTGCGACACGTTCAATATTGCGATCGCGGATTCGTTGGCCCGGATCGTCTGCTCGACGGCTTCGGGCAGGACCGCCCCCGCGGCGGGCGCGATCAGCCGGGCGTGCAGCACCGCGCCGGGGCGTGCGGCGCTCCCCGCGAACACCCGCAAGGGCACATCGCTGCCAATGAGCGCGACGGTGGGATCCATCATCGGCCGGATCTCGGTCGGGGGCCCCGCCTTGCTGATGGCGATCGCGGAGCGCTGCCCGCGGGTGGCATCGTCATCCCGGCGCACCAGCGTCTTGGAGCACCGGACGAGCCTCACGGCCGAACCCGCCTCGATGCGCACCGTGGGTTCTTCCAGACGAGCCAAATCCCCTGCATCGGGTTTGGCCAGTTCGCTGGTGAGTGTGACGCCCGCCATCGTCACTCCCGCAGCGGCGGTGGCGACCTCGGCGATTCGACCATCGGCAGAGGGGATCGAGTCGAAGTTGGCCTGCTCCCCCAGGGCTCGCACGAACGCGTGCGTCATCGACCCCGATGGCCACGGATCGATGACCTCCGCGTGCCGCCACGAGAACCGGATCGATTGGTCCACCGCGAGGATGAAATCCTCCGGCAGCAGATACCCCGGCGGTCCGATCGAAGGGAAGGCTTGCGTCTCGACGGCCGCCGGCGGCGGGGCTGAGGCTACGGACACCCCCCGCAGAACGATCCCGAGCATTGTGCAAAGGGTCAGCATCGTCTCAAGTCTACAGCATCGACCCGCCGGGCGGAACGCCATATTGGGGCAAATCGGTTGGAGGCAGCCTCATGCCGGACCAATACTCCAGCGGCACCTGCGACCATCTCGGACCACCGACGCCTTTCGCTCGAGGAACCGTTCGATGATGTCCGAGTTCGTCGAGGCATGGCGGGAGAGAGGAAGAGAAACAAAGGATGACTCGCCAGCGCTGCACTCGGCGGCGATCGCCATCGGCACCATCAGCTGATCGGCAAGGTATCGCCCCACCGGAACCCCGTCGGCCAGGTACTCGCGCACCTGGTCGATCGCCTCGCCCGCGACCTGCTCGGCCGACTTGCGAAGTTCACCCAGGCCGCAGAAGACCTCCCGGATGTGCTCGGACTCGACCGTGAGAGCGATGGAGTTGCCGGGGCTGATGCCATCCTCCAAGTAAAGAATGCTCTGGGGCCCACGGTCCATCCAAGGCGCTTGCCGACCTATTCGAGCTCACGCAGCGCGATGCTCGTGGGCAGCTTCGAGAGCACCATGCGAGCGGTTGGGGCAGTTCTTCCGGTTGTATGAGAAGGACATCGACGGGGAACTCTGCGCCCAGTTCCTGCGCGACCTCCTGCGGACGGTGCGGGGGAGGATCGTGCTGGTCTGGGACGGGCTGGGCGTGCATCG
>JADLBU010000026.1 GCA_020847535.1 Phycisphaerales bacterium | reverse complement strand
GCTTGGCGCTCGGCTTCGCACCTGATGCTGGAATGGGGCCCGCGTCCGTTGCGGGCCGCCTGCCTCTGAATACGCGAAACGGTCGGGGAGCGGCGCAGGGTCCGAATCTCACCCCTCGTTCACCCCGGCAGCGCGTTAACCAGACCCGCCCGGGCGTTTGAGAGCGCGGAGAGACTTTCGGCCCCGAACCCCGGCGTGGCGACCGAAACGGCGATGCGATGCCTCGGATTCGAGAGCGCCCGGCAAGTCGTGGACTATCAGGAAGTGCCACGATTCCCGAGAGATACGCGCGGTGGGCAAAAGGCCCAGACCGTTAACGAGAAAAGGCCTCTTTACGAGGCCTTTCTCAGAACTCCCTGATCGGAACGGGTTCAAACCGTCGAATCGGGGCCGCCAAGGGGGGGCCGGGCGGCCGTTCTCTGGTTAACGGGCAGCCGGGCACCCTATCAAGAACCTAGTTCCGGCGGCTCCCCATTGTCGGACTCAGTGTCTCCGCGAAGTCGATCGGCCAGAGAGCGCCGGGAGATGATGGTCGAGGAGCCATCCTTCAAGACCACCATCCAGTAAATGGACCCGCTCGACAGATCGATACGGCCGTAGCCTGCCCCCTGCGCCCTCATGCCCTTCGTCTTTGGAACTTCGTGCTTGGCCATCGTCACTCTCAGCGTCTCCACCTCGCGATAGACATCCTCGGAGGCGGCAAGCGCCACCCTGATTTGTTTGCCGAACTCGGGGTCAGTTTCAACCGCCGCAAAACATGCGTCGTAGCTGCGGTCAGGTATGCCGACGTGTGACTGTACCTTTTCGATGCGCTCTCGCTCACGAGCAATCCGCTTGGCGTACATCGCCCGTAAGCTTATCGAGATCATCTGCGTATCTGACCAACTCGCTGGCCATTTGAAGCCAAGTCCGAAGCAGTTCATAGAGACTGAACACCCACATCTGGCTGAGAGCCACAACCAGGATGGTCCAGTCCGGCGTTCGTTCATCCTGCATGAATGCCTTGAGCAGCTCACCTTCCATCGACTCGATGTAGCGATCAACACCCCCGATGCTGGTCGCCTGAGTTGCCAAATAGGGACTTCTCATCCCCGGAAGGTCCTGTAGGATGTGCTCTAGTTCTCGTCGTTGTGGCGAATCCTCCTCGGGCACCTCAGAGTCCCTCGCTTTCTACGCAGAGATCGCGGCCAAGTGCCTGGAAAGTTGCGATCGACGAGGTGGAACTCGCTTGGTTCATGCCTGGTGCCGACGGTCTTCAAAGGAGAGAACGCGGATCTGCTGGTAAGGCTTGAAGTGCGTCGAGCGAATCAGCGCCTCTCCACTGGCCTGATCGAGGATGATCTGCTTTGCCACCTTCTGGTCTGCCTTCTCGGTCAACCCGAGGTGGTTCGCCATCACCGATGCGTCTGCATCCTCCAAGGCCAGGCTGATGAGCGTTCCCGTGTTGGCGAAGATGGAGGGGTGGAAATCGCGTGTTTCCTGCGAGGACAGGACCAGCCCCAGGCCATACTTGCGAGCCTCCTTGATGAGGCTCGTGATCGTCTCATCGCCGCAAAGCTTGTGGGCTTCGTCCACGACGACCATGACTCGCAGGTCTCGTGTCACGCCACGCGTGAGCATGGCGGCGTAGACCTTGTCAAGCATGAACCGGCTTGCTGCTAGCATGAGGTCCTTGATCCCGGAAGTCATGAGCAACACGGTCGTCCGTTGGAAGAGGTCGTCAAACGTGAAGCTAGTCTTGCCCTGTTTGAATATCCCGCTCTTGAAGAGAGGCTGGAGTCGGACCAGCAGGTTCCGGACCTGCACGCCGCGGTCATGCGACCAGTGGTCAAGCAATGCCGCCAGCATCTCAAGCGTGGGGGGTGCCTTGTCCCACGTTGCGGGATCGCTCGAGACAATGCCCTGTTGAACGTAGCACTCTTCGATCGCTTCCCGCAGAATGCCAAGTTGAATCTCACCCGAGCCGCCGAACACCTTGTTGAGAGTGTCGGCAAGCCTGAACACCATCTCAATCGGAGGCTTCTTCTTCCCCGTCAGCGGGTCGATGGGCAGCTCCAGCGGATTCACCGGCAGCCCGTCCATCGCGTTGAACACCTGCGGTTGGACAGCGTCGAAGAATTCGCCAGAGGCATACTCGCCTTGGAAATCGAAAATGATGCTCGGCACGCCTCGCCGCCCAAGCTCCCAGATGATTGCTTTCGTCGTTTCGCTTTTGCCGGAACCGCTCTTGCCCACCACGAGAAGGTGCTGATTGGTCAACCGGGCCGGGACCTGTTTGAAGGGATTCCAGGACATGGCAACGCCGGTAATCGCGTTCTTGCCGAGATAGATGTCCATTTCCGTCGCTGGTCCGGGGCTGAAAACCGCAGGACTAGGCGTGGTCCCCGATGCGCCTGGCGCAACGGGCGTGGCGATGCTGCCGGGTGCGGGCACCTCGTCCCCCGGTGACTGTGGAGCCGGTCCGGTTGCAGTCGGCCGTGCGGTCGGTGGTTGCACGACTGAGGGCGCAGCCGGAGCGGCGGGGCTGACCGGCGGCACAGGGCTGCCTCCCGGAGGAATGGCAGGCACATGGAACCCCGAGTCGGGGTCCTCGTCTCTCGTGTCGAGAACGAGGTTCAAGAGCTTCGCAATGCCTATTCGGCCATGTATCTGAATGTCGTTGTTGTGGACCGAACGATGTTCAACGTCAGCCACGGAGGTTCCATTCAAGATAAACCCGGCGTGCTTGAACACCAAATCGCACGATCCCGCCTGGATTGACTCGAGGCCCTTGCGGAACTGGTCTTCTGCCCCCTTTGTTCGCACTGCGTCATTCGGAAACTCGAAGAGGCGGTAGCGCCGCGCTCGCTCGAAGTAGAAGTACAGGATGTTCGCTAGTTCCTTGTTCTTGATGTCGGCGTCGAACCGGCGGTCGGTCGGCGAGCCGAGGAAGTGGGCCCGGAAGTGCCCCTCCGTGTTGGTGTTCTTCTTCGCCACCTCCGTCTGAAGTTCGACGAGCGCCTGCGGGCTCGCGTATTTGCGGTTCTTCACCTCGATGAGCTCGATGCGCAGTTCCCGCTCCCGCAGCTCGACGAGCAAGAGGTCCGTCCGCTTGAGCGTGAGCTCCGCATTCTCCATCTCACGGGGAGTCTGGTGGAAGAGGTCAATGTGGCTGTCCACAGGGATCAGCACGCGCCCAGCCAACCGATCGTCGCGCCCCAGCGCAAGCCGAGTCAGGGCCAGCCCGATGACTTCCTGGGCCTGTGTGGGGTTGTTGATGAGCTTCAGGGCGAGCTTGCCCGACACCGACTTGAGTACCTGAAGCACCCGAGCTACCGTGTGAGACTCGATGACATCAAGCGGTTCTTGACCTTCGGGGGTGAAGAGGTGCTCGAAGCCTGACCGGAGGATGCTCTCGATCTCCTGCTGGTGATACGTCGAGATGATGAGACGGTGCGAGACAGCGTCGAGGAACTCCGGCGTGTAGTCGATCAGGTAGCCGCCACTCTCCCTCGCCTCGGGGCCTCGTGCTGGATCGTCGTAGTACTCGATGCCGAAGTTTCGATCAATGGTGAACACCCAGTCCGACAGGAAGTGAACCTGCCGGAGCATCTTGAGGTGGTGCTTGCCGTGCTCGTCGGTCAGTTCCAGTTGAACAGTGGTGTACTTGTCGAGGCTCTTGCCCCAGTCGAAGAAGCAGGCCGCAAGGTGGCAAATGGTCTCGTGTGCCTCGAAGAGGCGCCCAGTGTTGCCATCGCTCGCCAGGTCGTTGCACCGGTTTGGGGCGATGAGGCGAGACCACGTCGCGGTGGTCTTCCCGGGTGTGTAGTCGGTCCGATACTCGGCCAGCAGATTGTGAAGCGAGGAACTGCCGTTGGACAGGTCGTGAGTCCGCGTGGCCACGGTTGTCCCGAAGTAGTCGATCAGGAACGTCAAGTGCGACTCAAACCGCCCCTCGGCGTCGTCCAGCAGGTCTGCAATGGTGTGCTTGGCGTACACCAGCTTTGGGAACAGTGGATTCGCGTTCGGCTGGAGCAGGCGCTCTTCGGTGTCTGAAAGCGTCTTGCCACGAGAGAAGTCCAGGTCGTCCCGTTGCTCCATCAGGTCATCAAACGCATTCCCGATCAACTGGGCCTTCGTGCCCGCGGGCGCAAAGAACTTGATATCGAAGTTGAGGTCCTTGTAGAGCGGCACTTCGAGCAGGCGCTCGACCGCTTCAAGAATCAGCAGTCCGTCTCCCGGGTTGATCACGTTCAACTTCAGGCAGCGGACATACGGATGGTGGCAGAGGTAGCGCTCGATCTTGCTCGCGATCTGCGCGGGAGTCACCGTCGAGATGACGACCTCGCGCCCGGCTGAGCCAAGGACTGACAGCGCCGCATTGACGGCTGTCCGAAGATCGGGCACCTTGGCGTTCGGCAGAACGCTCCAAAACAGGTCAACGTTGTCGGTATTCGTGAATACCCGTCCCTGATCCCACGCGATCGTGTTCGGGATGTTGAGATCAACGAGTTTGTCGATGCTGTCCTCAGAAATGCGTCGCTCGATTGTGTCCGGGGCCATCCCGTCCATCTGGTCAATCCACGAGCGGACGAACGTCTCAAACTGGAACAACCACATGACACGCAGCGGGTGCGTTGGGGAAAGGAGGACGACTTCCATCGGGCTGTCAGCCGGCCCGACCTTCATGAGCACAGTGTCAATGCGCATCAGGAGGCGGTAGTCGTGCAGGACCGTGTTGATGCCGCCGGGGCCTGGCGCGGCCTCGATCTTGGCTCGGAGGGCCTTGAGCAGCTCCAGATACTTCTGCACGTACACCTGTGCAGCGTCGGCGTGCGCATGCAAATCGGTGATGGCGATGACGCCGGTATTCCCCTCCTGCTCACGAACGGCCTTGAAGAAGGCCTCGCGCGCCTTCCAGAACTCATCGGCGATCTGGTTGACGTGCGTTGTGGGCTGGACGGGCTTGAAGTCGCGCAGTTCCGCTCGCCGCCGGTTGATCAACTCGGCTTCGTACATGCCGAGCGAGTTGGGGTTCTCCAGAATCCGCCGCTCGACATCCCGCAGGAGCGGGTTCAGGATGAGGTCACCGCGCTCGTTGTTCGTGAGGCGAATGCTGTAGACGTGGTCTCTCTTGATGTCCCATGACTTGTTGCGCACCTCGTAGGTCTTGCCGGTCTTATGGGTGACGCGGAACATCAACTCGTCGAGGTGCCGAAGACGGCTCCCCTTCTCGCTCGGCGGGGTGGAAATCTCCTCGCCGTTCTCAATCCAGAACTCCTCCGTCTCGTCGTGCCCGTCGCTGATGGGCGCGCCGCTCTTGTTCACGGCCTGGATGCGGATGCGGGCGACGCACTTCTCGTCCGGTTCCAGGTTGTTGTCAGCCATCGGCACCATGAACGATGCCCGTTTGGCGGTGATCGACTGCGGCGGGATCACGTCGATGTCGCCTTGTTCATCCGTCTTGCGCAGCACGAACACCCGGAAGCCACCGAGGTCGGTCGAGTCTTTGGGGGACACCGACCACTTAATCTGGATGGGCTTCTTGCCGTCGTTCGTGAGCGCCCCGGACTGCACGACAAGGCCGCTGGCCACCTTGTCCGGCTTCTTCGGGTCCTGAAGCGGCTTCAGTTCGACTTTGATCCCGCGGGTTGCCTCGGCGAACTTCCAGGTGTCGAACGAGAGCTTCTCACGCACAGCCTCATCGTGACAGATCGGGGGCAGCCACTCGTCGGGGCGCAGCGTGTTCTTGTCAGCCAGATACACGGCGATTTCGCGCCGCCGATCCTCATCGTCGAGCCCCTTCTCATCCACCAGCCGCTGCTGGTTCTGGTTGAAGTTCTTCTCGCCGTCGGTGAGAACGGAGACGCACTGGAGATTGCGGACAAGTTGCACGCCGAGGATGTCTGGCGCGAGCGCGAAGTCCGGGATCAGTTCCGCCTCGTAGAGGTACGCCCCAGCCACTTCCCAATCGATCGGCCGGGCGCTCCTCGTCTTCTCACCGAGCACGGCCAGCACATACCGCAGTTTGAGCCTCGCATCGCGGCTGCGAACGACCTCGCTATCAAGGATCGCCCGCATGATGTCCTTCTCTGGTGTCGGCAGCAGGTTGACCTTGCCGTTGAGATGAGCCAAAATGCACTTGCGGGCGTCGAAGCTCTCGGCATCGTCTGTTTTGAACGTGGCGACGTTGAGGGAATCCTCCTCAGCGAGTCGGAGGCCCGCAGGGAACAGGGCGCAGAAGACCTTGATGCGGCCATAGGTCGCATCCTCGCGCAGCGCGACCGCGCCGCTGCCGCTCGACTCCCAGGCTTCCAGTGTGCCAGAGCGGTCGGTCAGCACGCGGCATACCACCTTTGCTGCACGGAGATCGCCATCGCTGGCGAGAACGCGACTCAACTGCTCCATGACCGGACGGGGGAGGTAATCTACACGTTGGCAGTGGCCCGGGCTCTTGCGCAGCAGGAACTGCTTCAGATCGCTGGAGAGCGCAGCGACGTATTCGCGCGTCACGGTGGCTTCATCGAGAACGTACAACCCTGATCCGGTCGCGGCTGGCATTAGTACTCCTTGCCCCATTCAGATTCGACGTACGCGCGACCATTGGCCAGCGCCGACATGAACACCTTGATCGCCGAATCCTCCTTGGCCTTCGCGTCCGCGCGAGCGTCAAAGGCCTGCACGACTTTCTGATGAATGGCCTCGCCTTTGTCCTTGGGCACGCGGATGGCAATGCTGTTGAATTGCAAGTCGCGCAACCGCGGAATGACGGAGCCGTAACCTCTCTGGTGAAGCTGGACTTGGCCGTACGGGGACGCCAGGAACGCGTAGATGAAACCGGGAAATGCCTTTTGTGCATCCGGGATTACTCGCATCACGTCCTGGGACACGGTTGAGCCCTCGAGGTTCCGATGAACGAACAGCGTCCGCGCCAACGTGCCTCCGCTTGACACGAGCGTCCACCCCTCCTGGACCGTCTCCTGGGACACGTTTCGAGTGAGCACTCTTGAGAGCAGCTTTACGTCGTGCGGTCGGCTTTGCATCAACTGCTTGCCACCCAACATCGGAACGCCAAGCGCAGGATCATCGACATAGACGCGCTTCCTGAGCGCGGAGTTGCGCACGCCTTTCACCACGTCCTCGAGTCGGCTGCCGCCTTCATGTCCCAATATGTACTTCGCTAGCGACACCGCTACGGGCAAGTGATACGACGCATCGAGGCGATATTCGCCAAAGGCAGCATCGTCCGGAAATCGCTCGCCGGAACGAACCCAGAATAACTCTGGACCCGGCTCCTTTGACAATCGGTTTCGTGGGCGTAGCGCGGAGAGGTCTGGAAGATAGCACGACCGCTGCACCTCTGCATGGACCTCCGACAACAGGGCATTTGCCCTCACCCGCAATGAGTTGCACTGGCGGACCAGTTCGCACAGTTCGGCAACAAGCAGTCTCGGAAGAAGTGGGAGTTCAATCGCATCGACGTGGTTCGGCTCGATGTGGTCTACGACCGACCCGTAAGTGCTTCGAGTCAGCAAGTACTGGCCCAGCTCACTTTGAAGACACACATACAGGTACTCGATTGGCCACCCATCAGGTGTTTGGCGTAGTCTAATCGCGTTGTTTGTGGTCGCCCAGCCCTTCAGATCCTCGGTCGCAAACACGACGCGACCGATAGTGCCAGAATCAGTAATCAGGACCACGCCTGGTTCGGCGTAGAGTTCATGGAGCGTGCTCGTCCTGCTTCGTGATAGGAAAGCAATCTTCGGAGGACGTGCCTCAACCAGCGCAGCACCGGTGAGGTACGGCACGCCATGCGTCTCATCGTCCACGTAGCATCGCTTAAATATTGACGGCTGGGATGTCGCAGCGACTTCTCGAAGAGATCGAAGCTGGAATCCGGAGCGGATCAGCGCCTTGCGAGCCCTGTAGCCTGACTCTGAGTAGAAGTCTGCCGTTAGCCTTGAATCACCCTGTGTGGCCTCGGCTGACGGCACCGCAAAGGTGTTCGCGATCCGAAGGCGACGCAGTTGGTCAAAAGGATTGGGCTGCTGGTGCTCACCTGTCATGCACCACCTCCCCGCTCTGCAGCTTCGTCAAGAACTCGTGATACGCATTTGCGATAAATGGCAGGTCATCGTCGACCATTCGGCCATGCTCATCCACCTCAGGGAAGAAGTCGAGGACGGTGGAGCCCCTCCATCTCTCATGTAGATCCTGCCCGTCAAGTGAGCGGAAGTGGTCGAGCACACGACCGTCAGGATCACGGCGGAAGAGTCGATTGTCGCGTCGGTCCTTTCCAATCGACTTCGCCACGGCCATGAAAATCGGGTAGTCCAGCGGCTTTCCGCTCAGGCTCTCCTTGTTCATTTCATCGGTGCTCTTCCGGCGGAAGAATGCCAAGTGTGTTTGCACCCCAGTTTTCGGCAGGAACAACTCAACCGGCATGTCCACCAGCGCCAGCACCTGACAGTGGCGGAGCAGCCACACGCGAATGTATTCGTCGTCAGGGTTGCCAAGAATGCCGTCTGGGATGACCATGCACATGCGGCCCGTACCGGGTTTTAGCAATCGCACGCACCGCTCAATGAAGAGAATCTCGGGCGCGACGCCCGCTTGCAAGGTAGGCGTGGCGGTCCAGAGCCTTCGTGACCCGTCATACACCCACCGCCGGGCGAGCTCGTACTGCGAGAGCGCTCGCTCCGAGTCGATCTTGATCTTGGTCCCGAAGGGAGGATTGGTCGCAATGATGTCGAACAACCCCTCTTGCACCTCGCGCCGGAAGTACTCGGTGATACTCTCCTGCTTGAATCGGCGGCTCTCTTGGTAGACCTGCATCGTGCCCGTCGGGAACTTCCAGTCCTCGGGGCGAGCCAACGAGTCCGTGTGCGTGATGCCACCCTGGCCATCGTTGTTCATGACCATGTTCATGCGGGCCACCTTTACGAGGTTCGGGTTGATATCGAGCCCGAAAATCCTGCTGGAGGCCAGCCGCAGCCGGTGGTTGTATTCCTTGAGGTCCTTCTTGTCGGGGTCCATCCCTCCCGCTTCCATCTTGCGGCGAATCTTCGCGGCCATGTAGTTCAGAATGACCACCACGAAACCGCCCGTGCCACATGCCGGATCGATGCACTTGTCACCGGGCGAGGGGTCGAGCATGCGGATGCCCATCTTCACCGCATTTCGAGGCGTGAAGAACTCGCCCCGCGTGCCCTCTAGGTTCTTGCCGACGATCGCCTCATAGGCTTCCCCCTTCACGTCCACAGACGAGTTCAGGAAGTCGTAGTCGGCGATCTGTGCGACGACATAGGACACCACCCCGGGGGGCAGATCGATCTCGTCAACGTGCGTGCCGAACAACTCCGGGTACTGCTCGCGGACTTCGTGATACAGGCTCTCGACACGCTTCTTGACCGATACGGCCTTGCTCTCGTCGTTGCGCTCTTCCAGGCTCGCGATGCGAAACTGTCGCTCGGCGGAAGGGTCCTTCTGGAGGTTCCGCTCATCCTGGATTTTGGCGAATACGACCTTCAAGAACTCCCAGAAGATCGTGACGTTGTCGCCTCCCCGGTTCGCGTGGATGTGGTCATGACAGCGTTTGAACGCCTGGCGCAGTGACAGTCCGCCCGCGGTGCGCAGGGCGGCCTTGCCAGGAGCGAAGCAGTCTTCTGGCCCCTTGCCGTAGCGAGGCATGTCGTTGACCTTGAGCGTGCGCACCTTGATGCGCCCCGTCTCCTTCCAGAAGACCTCGCGGTCGGTGCCGTTCGTCCACACCGCATACTCGGCCTGCGGCGTGTCGCGCAGGAACTCGGCAAGTGCCTCGGTGCCGCCCTTTGTGTCCTCTCGCTTGGTCTTCGACTTCTGAATGTCAATCAGGATGTAGACGCGGCTGTCCAGTGCCGCGCCGGCGGAACCGTTGCCGTTGCGCAGCACCACGAGCGGGAACTTGCGCTTCTTCAACTGCTTGGGCTTGACCCACACATCCAGGCGGACGAGGTCCTTCCTCTTATCTCCCGGGTAACCGAACTCTTCGAGGAGTTTGCGTTCCTCCTCTTGACGGATCTTTTCGACTTCCGAGAGTTTGACGGGCTCGCCGGTAATCAGGTCAACGACCTGCCCATCCTCCTGAAGCTCGACCTCATCACCCTCGGTCGCGTCAGTCTCGATGACCGTCTCATCTGATTGTGCTCGCTTCTTCTTGGCCATGCGGGGGCTTTCTCATGCGGTATGCGTCGGCGCGGTGGTGTGCTCGCCGACGATGACAAAACGGGGGATGATGGTCTGGGAGTTGGACGCGTCGGACAAGTCCGTGAAGAAACCGAGCTGACGCAGCCGCGTCTTCATGGCCTCGAAGTTAGCTGCGAGTGCGCGGTTGGTCTCCTCACCCTCGGGCGCGCCGGGGCCAAGCGTGTCGATCAGGAGCCCGTACCGACCCCGCAGCCAATCCACGAATTGGCGGATGGGAATCGGGCGCGACTGCCAGCGACCGTCGGCCTTGCGCTGCTCAAGCACGGCGATCTGGATGAGCACCTCGAGCAGTTCGTTGCCCAGCACATACTTCCGCTTCGCACGGCCCTTGCCCGCCAGGAAGCCACGATCCTGATCGACGCCACACAGGTTGGCGATCAGCTTGCGGTGCTGGTCGCGAAGGGTGCCATACTGGAAGTTGTAGAGGATCTCGACAAACGTTTGCAGCTTGTTCAGGCCGCGCTTTCCGCAGACCTCGATGATGCGCTCGACCTCGGGGTTGTACTGCCCCGTTTCCTCTTCCTTGCCCGCCTCCCGCACGGACTGAATGTCCCGATTGAAGTGGCCGTCGAGGTCCTTGTGCTTCAGGTAGCCGGTGAGCAGGAGGCGAATGTACTCGCGCCCTCGTTCCTTCTTCTGGTCGGAAGACAGGTACGGCCCTGCAAAATCCTCAAGCTTACGCATCGTGAACGCGGACTTGAAGTACTGCTCGACCTCTTTGAAGTGCTCGACAAACCGCTGCTTGGACAGCGCGTCAACCTTCTCGTTGTGGCCGCCGGTCATGTCGCAGAAGAAGTCGAGGTCGAATGGGGCATGGCTCCGTGGCTCGCCGGGCTTGGGCATCTCTCCACGCGGGGACGGCAGCTTGCCGTTGGAGACCATGACGTTCGTGATTCGCACCGTCTGGAAGAAGTAGAGGGCGGCGTGAAAGACCATCAGGGTGGTCATGTAGTTGATGAGCTCGCGCCGCGGGATGTGATCCTTATAGAGGAAGAGAAGCTTGAGGTCCTGCCGCATCAGGTCGATCTGCTCGGGGCAGAGGAATGAGAAGTTCGGCACCTGGTCGTCGGGCTTCGTGCTGTGCTTGTCGGTCTCGAAGGCTTCGAGCAGGCGCAGCAGGAACAGCATCTCGACATCGAGCTTGTGGTTCTGGGCGAGGGCCTTCAGCGCATCCTCGTCCACGCGGTAGTCGTTGTCGCCGTGCGTCCGCACACCGAGGCCGAAGAACTGCTTGAACAGCGAGTCAGGGTTGGTCGTGAGCGCTGGATCGTCCTTCAAGGCGTTGTAGAACAGGTCGCTGAGGTAGCGGTCCTGACGCTTGACGCGAGGGTTGAAAAGCTTGATGACGGTGAAATGCAGCGGACGCAGGCCGGACATCCGGTACTCGCCGCCGCGGACCTTTCCCTTTCGGGACAGAAGCGCAAAGTGCGACTCGAACCAGTCTGCCATGAGCTTGCGGCGGGTGTCGTCCGAGAGGCCGGTGAAATGCGAGCCGTTCTGGTCCAGGGCGGCATCGAGCACGACGGAGGGATCGCCGCTCTTGGGTGCGTCGTCTGTGAAGAACACCTTGTCCGTGCGAGTGATCTGGCGACCGCCGGTCCGGAGGTAGACGAACAAGCGGCTCATCGCCTCTTCGACATCCACGTTGTTGGCGTCGAGCGGATAGATTACATCGAAGCGAAAGAGCTTCTGTTGCCGGGTAAGCAGACTTTTGGACTTGGTGCCTGCCATTGGTTCACACGCTGCTCAGGGCGATGCCGTTTGTCGGGGTTTGCCGCAACTCAAAGATCTGGTAATCGGTTTCGGTCAGGAGCATCCGCTCCGATGGGAGTGACATCAGCTGCTTCTTGAACATCAGCAGGTTTAGGAAGAAGGCTCGCATCTCACCGGCGGCGGGGACGTACCCGTCGCGGATGCGCATGAGCATTTCGTAGAGATCGAGGGAGATGGAAAGGCTGATCTTCCTGGCGTGATGCGTCAGAATGATGCTTGATGGAAGGAACTCGATGAACTGCGCCTGCGGTCCCGGCTCCTCTCGGCTCACCACGAAATGATCCGCAGGGTAGGTGAAGAAGGCTTTGACCTTCGCCCCTGGCTCATGGCGTGTCCTGATGCAGACGTTCTCGCGCCCACGTTGCTCGTCGAAGATGCTCTCGCTCCGGCTGATCGCCAGGATGATCGCGTCCTTCAGTTGACCATTGGTGTCTTGGCCGCTTCGGATGAACTCGATAAAGTTGCGGAGTTTGTCGTAGGGGAGCAGTTCCTCTACCAACGAGGGGCGCGGCCCAGCGTCGGCATCGCGTTTCCCCTCGAAGAACATCTTCCGACGCATCGCCACCACGTACTTCTGTGCCGACGCGATGGCGGCAGGGGTCCGCTGGTCGGGCGACGTGGGCTTCGCATTGAACAGACGCAGGAGATCATCCTCGTCGATTCGGGTGCGGCTCTCGTCCGGCTTCGGATCATCGAAGCTGCTGAACAGCCTCCGGAAGTCGCTGGTCCGGGGTTTTGTGAAGCTGAGCTTGCTGTCTACCTGGGGCGCGGATGCCATGCCGACATCCGTCTCGCGGAGCAGGCCGAGAATCCGATCCTTCTCCGTGGCATTGAATACGGCGTTGTAGTAGTAGCGGTCGGTGAAGTCGGTCTGTCCCGATTGAATCTCCGACTCGAGCTCCCGGCACGTCTTCTTGCCGAAGAGCGTAAACGCAAGCACGGAACGGAGGTCACGCACAGTGACATGGATGCGCTTGCGGAAGTGGAGAACCTGGAACAGGCTCTTGAGTGCGGAACGAGCCTGCTTCGCTGAGCGATTCCGTTCAGTCACAGCATCGAGTTCCTTTCCCTCGACGTTGTCGGTGGACTGAAGCCTGAAGCTGTCCACGTTGAACTTGACCGGGCACCGATGACGGGACGGGCAGTTGCGGCACTCGCTCCAGAACTCGTCCGCGACGTACCGGTCCAGAATCTGGTCAAACAGGCAGTCGGTGCCGCCTTCCTCTGCATCCACCACCGAGCGGAGATTCAGATTCACCAGCGCAACTTCGGGCGGCAGTGCTGCGGCACGCTGAAGGTGGTCGAGCAAGGTCTTACTGAGCCAACCGAATCCGGTCGCGTGCGAGAGGAAATCTCGCAGCTTGCCCTCGTTCATCGCCACGATCAGGCAGACCTCAACGGACGGCGAACCCAGGCCCGCAACTTCAGCGAAGAACTCGCGTAGCATCTCCTGGTTTGAGGCGTCAGCAGTCTCTACGGAGCCATCGTAAAGGGTCTTGAACAGCCGCCCCTGCAACGTGAACCGCGAGCCCAGCGTGTCGGTTCGCTGAACGGTGGCACCACGCGCCGCCGCCGCTTCTTCTACCTTCTGGATGAACGCGGTCTTGCCGTCGCCAGCGTTGCCGGTCAGGATGACTACCCGGAATTGCTTTGAAAGCACCGCGTCGGTAAGGCTTTGATCAAGCCTCGTTCCGACGTAGGTCCGCTTCGCCAAGTCGCTGTCCAGCCCGCGCGTAAGGCCATTGCCCGCGTCGGACTGGCTGTAGAACATCAGGAATTGGTCGAGGTGAATGTTGACAGACATGGCCTATCGAGACAGACGGTTGGAGACTCGGAGCACGTTATCGTGCCAAGGGTAGCAGAAGCACCAGGATCCTGCAGGTGGAACCCCGCCACCTCGAAGAGTGCTTTCTGATTTACCATTGTCATGGAGGCGCTGGGAGGTGGAAGGGTTGCCGCGAGACGCAGATTTCTAGCTGGTCTAGCTCAGTCCTTCAACGGGAAGGCCCGTATCCTCGGGCACATGGTTGATCCACTCCAGAAGAACACTCCGTGGTCTCGGTACCGAGCTATTTGGGTGTCGCTTGAGCCATGCATGATGAGTACTTCGACTTCAAACAGTCGCCGTCCTCTGTCAAGCCCGGCCAGAATTTGAGCTACCCGTCCAGTGCGGGCAGCGATTCCCGGGAGATCATCGGCCTCGGGGCAATTTGTCCATCCCGTGCGAGTAGTGGCACCCGGCAGTGTCTTCGCGAGCGCGAGCAAGGAAGCGTTGTCCATTTTGAACCTCCACCGGCAGGCGATTGGTCTTGCGGAGCGCTGAGTGGCACTGTCTCGGCGTTGTGTGAATGAGCACGGGATCTGGCGGCCATAGACAACTACGCCGTCAGAGTCGATTGGGGCGGTATTTCATCAATTGATCAAGCGCGGGGACGCCAGAGGACACCCAGGCTCTGCAACGCATCACCTCAATCACCGCCGTCGGGTTCAGGTGGTCCAAGTATCGGATGGTCGTCAATATGCTCCGATGCCCGAGCTGGCGGCTGATGACGGCGATATCCACCCCCTCGGACCGGAGCTGGGCGGCATGGGTGTGGCGCAGCCCGTGAGCGTGCACGCGCTTGGCGATCCCGGCCGTCTTGCCCAGGATCGGCAGCAGCCGCCGGATGTACGCCGTGGTCAGCGCCTTCCCCGACCGCGAGCAGAAGAGCGGCGAGCCCGCGGGTACCGCCAGGGCCGCCCGGCGCTCCGCCCACGCCGCGACCACCGCCCCGGCCCCGGGGTCGATCCCGACCACCCGGTCCCGCCCGCCCTTGGCGAACCGGACGCGGACGGTGCCCGCGGCGAGGTCCACGTCGTGAGGCCGCAAGGCCAGCGCCTCGGAGATCCGCAGCCCGGCTCGGTACATCATCACCAGCAGGGCCCGGTGCCGGACGCCCACGGGGTCGTCGCCGCAGGCGGCGAGCAGCGCCCTGACCTCGGCGTCGGTCAGCACCTCCGCGGGCCGCCGGGTCCTGGGCTTGGGCCGCCTTCGCCGGGGCGGGGCTTGGCACAGAACCGGGTGCCGGTCCAGGTCCGATTCCACATATCCGTGCGGGGTACTCGTGCTTGTACGAGGCTGTTCCATGGCTCCGCTCCCTACGGGCCGCGCCTAACCCCCTTCCGCAGGAGCGTTTACGCGACCAACTCGTAGCCGAGTTACCTCGGGGGCGGGAGGGATGGCAAGGACAAGTACGCGCCGGGCCGGTCGGCTCGGCTGCGAATCCCCACTCGTCGCCGAACCCCGTCCCGCCTCACGTGCGGACGGACGTTACAGTCCGCCTTGTCGGCGCACGTCGGGTTCCGCGTGACGTGGACTCATGAATGGGGGGCTACATGGCGCAGTTGGTGATTCGGCATGAGCAAGGTGCTGGCACGCATGCTGATCCCGCGTCGTTCAGGGTCCAGCTCATCGACGATGGCGGCGTGCAGGACACCGATCCGATGGTGCTTCCCGCTCCGCCCGACTCCCTCATCGGCTCCAACGCAAAGGGCGCGCGTGACCTCCGGTGGTACCTGGAGCGGTACCTGGAGCGGCCGTTCGATGTGGACACCGCTCAGGCGAACCGCGTGCTCGGCGAACTCGCGGCGTGGGGCACTTCGGCGTTCAACGCGCTGTTCGGGTCGGGCGCTGGACGCGATCGGTACCGCGACGCGATGGGTCCGCAGAAGCAATTCCCTCAGGTGGAGTTGAAGATCTCCACGGACTCGCCGACCATCGCGGCCTGGCCATGGGAAGCGTTGCTCGACACGCAGTTGGGCGCGAGCGGCTACCTTGCATTCCATTGCCGGATCACGCGGGCGCTGAACCTCCAGACTCCGTCAACGCCGATCCCCGACGAACTCAAGCGGCACGACAAGCTCCATGTCCTGCTGGTGACGGCCCGCCCCGACGGCGACAGGGATGTCGCCTACCGCACGGTCTCGCGTCCGCTCATCGACTTGGTGCACGCCGACCCGTCGATCCCGGCCGAAATTACCGTGCTCCGCCCTCCGACCGTGGACGGGCTCAAGCAGCACCTGCTGGATCGCCCGGGCCACTACCACGTATTGCACTTTGATGGCCACGGTGTGTACGCGAACCTCTCGCAGAGCGGCGGCGGCGGGACCGCCGCGGGTCCCCAGTTCGATCCCCACCGATTCGGAGCGGGGGCCGGGTCCAAGGGATACCTGGTCTTCGAGAACGAGTCCGGCACGGCTGACCTAATCGCCGCAGATGTTCTCAGCACGCTCGTGCGGGAGCATCAAATCCCGGTCGTCGTGCTCAACGCGTGTCAATCGGCGATGATCGACGACCGCGCCCAGGATGCCTTCGCTTCGGTGGCGGGGGCACTGATCCAGGGCGGCGTGCTGGGCGTGGTGGCGATGTCGTACTCGCTCTGGGTCAGCGGGGCCACGGTCTTTCTGCCAGCGTTTTATCGAGAGCTGTTCCGCGCCCGGGAGCTGAGCCAGGCGGTCCGGGCCGGGCGTGTACAGATGATGCAGGATCGCGGACGCGTCAGCCCGCGCGGCAAGTCCAACCTCGACGACTGGCTCGTCCCGGTGGTCTACCAGCAGCGGACGGTGAAGCTGACGCTTGCCGCGTCCGCTCCAGCCGATACGCCGGTGATGCGCGTGGAGGAGCAGGACTCCCTCCCGGAGACATTCGCGGCGAAGCTCAATCCCTACGGCCTGATCGGCCGCGACGGCCCGATCCTGGAGATCGAGCGGGCGATGCGGCGCAGTCCCGCCGCGATCCTGATCTGGGGCATGGCGGGCGCAGGTAAGACGACCCTCGCTCGGGGCCTGGTTCGCTGGCTTGCCGAGACTGGCGGGCTCCCGGGGGACGCTCCGCCCCTCTGGATTAGCTTCGAGCAATCGCAGACACCCGAGAGCGTGCTGCACGGCATCGGCGAGGCGATCTACGGGAAAGGGTTCGTACCGGGCGCGTTCGGCGAGTTCCAGCGTTTGAAGGGAGCCGGGAAGCCGGTCACCGAGCGGCACGTGAACATCGCGTTGATCCGCCAGGGGCTGGAACAGGCTCCCCGGCTCATCGTGTGGGACAACTTCGAGACCGTCCGGGGCTTCGAGGAAGAGTCCGCGCGGATGTCGGCGAGCGATCAGCAGACCATGCTGGACCTGCTGGAAGCTCTCCGCGGCGGAAAGAGCAAAGTCATCATCACGAGTCGGTCAAGGGAGGACTGGATCCCGGGGAGGAACTGCTACCGACTGAGCGCCCCCCTCGGCGGTCTGCGCGGAGAGGAGCGATGGGACTTTTGCGAGAAGATCCTCAAGGACCTGGGCCTCGCTGTGGACCGCGATGATCCCGTGCTCACGGATCTTCTGTACGAACTCGACGGGCACCCGCTCATGATGAGCGTGATCTTGCCAAGGGTGGTACAGGTTGGCGCAAAACAGACCCTGGAGGAACTGCTCCGCCGCACGGCTCCTACTACGCCAAGCGAGGATTCCCACACCGCGCGGCTCAACCTCAGGCTCGCGGCGACCATGAAGCTTGCCGAGGATGCCCTCCCGGCGAACCTTAAGCCTCTACTAGGCGCTCTGGCATTCCTGAACCAGTGGGTTCATGCCGAGACGTTGCGCCGCATCGGCCAGAACACCGATAGGGTGAAGTGGACGCATGCGACGATCGATCGGTTCCTCGGCATCCTCTCGAAGGCGGGGCTCCTCCAGCAGCGGGCGAACGACCTGTACGAGCCCCATCCCGCCCTCGGGCGTCACCTACGCTCGGTTTTTCTTGCCTCACTCGACCAAGCCCAACGTGACGCGTGGGGAAAGGCGGCGGTCGAGGTGCTCGCCGGGCTTTGTGATGGGTCAACCGCAGAACAACTGGACAGACAGACACTTATATTCGAGACGCACAAGGCTTCGTTCGAGCTGGCAATCGCGGAGGCCGACCGCCTCGGGAAGTCAGACTCCGCCTGCGCAATCGAGCAGGCCATGGGATTGTTCGCTGTGAACATCGGTCAGCTCGATGAAGCTGAGTGTCGGTACCGCAGCTTGGCCGCTCGTTGCACGAAGCCAGGTGCTGAGAGGCATTTGGCGGCCGCCTATCACCAACTCGGCTTGATTTCCGGACAACGGCGGGACTTTGTCCAAGCCGAGGACTCGTACTACCAAAGCCTTAAGATAAGTGAACAGATCGGCGACAAGCAGGGCATGGCGGGCACCTTCCTCCAGCTAGGCATCATCGCTCAGGAACGGCGGGATTTCGACGAGGCACAGACTTGGTACCGCAAGGCCGTTGCGGTGTTCGAAATGGTCGGACCTGATCGGCACGCAGCGGCCGCCTACCACCAACTCGGCAACATCGACTATCTCCGTCGAGACTTCGACGCAGCCGAAGCCTGGTACCGCAAATGCCTCACGATCGACGAACGGATAGACAACCAGCATGACGCAGCAAGGACGTATCACCAGCTTGGTAACATTGCACAGGAACGGCAAGATCTTGACGACGCCGAAGCTTGGTATCGTAAAGCAATCGCGGTGTTCGCGAGACTCGGAGCGGAGCGCGACGCGGCGGCCGTCTACCACCAGCTTGGAATCATTGCTCAGATAGGTTGCGAAATGGAACGGGCTGAGGCTTGGTATCGACAAAGCCTCGATATTAAGGAACGGCTCGGCGACAAACAAGGGGCAGCGGCCACTTACCACCAACTTGGCAGAGTCGCCGAGCAACGAGGAGATTTCAACCAAGCCGAGAGTTGGTACCGCAAGAGCTTGGAGGTCGAAGTGCAGAACCGAAACCAATACGGCGCTGCGCTTACCCAAGGACAATTGGGGTTGCTCGAATCAACGAGAGGCAATTTCACGGCAAGCGGAGAATGGACCATCAAGGCTTCACTCAGCTTCATTAACGTGAACCATCAGCACGCCGCGCGACAGGCAGCTCGAAACTATGCCCGGCTGCTGCAGCGCTGCAGCGCTGACGAACGCGGCATTTTGCTCGCCAACTGGAAGATGGCAGGACTTCCCGACCTACCAGAGCTTTAGGCTCGCGGGCCTGGCGGCGGACTATCAATCTGGCGATCGCTGCGATCCCGTTCGTACTCATCCTCCGGTTTCGCTCCCGCCCACAACTCGAAGGCGGGATTCCCCTTGCAGCGCCGCCGTCAATGAAAACGCCCGGCGGCGGGCGTAAGCCAGCACCGCCGGGCTTCCGGGGGCAGCATGAGCGATAAGAGTATCGGGCGCGCTGAGCGAGAGCCCGCGACGTTGGCGTTCTTGTTGGCGGCCGCCACAGCAAGGGACTTCCCTGTCATGCGCCGGCCCGGCGTGCGGATGGAGCAGTAATTCCAGCAGGAATCCCGCTCATCGCCTTCCAATGCGGCGGGCTTGCTGGCTTCATGTGCACGACCGCGACGGGCCACGGCAAGCGCCGGGGACGCACGCGGGACCACCCCCGATGAGGGAGCATGCACATGGCGAAGAAGAACTCCACCCCCGCGACCAAGAACCCCAAGCCCGCCAGCGCCAAGGGCGACGCCGCCAAGACCGAGAAGGCCCGCAAGGCGGCGCTGGCGGAGGTCCGGGCAAGGATCGACGACGCGGCCCCGCCCGCGGGCGACGTCGCCCCGACGACCGCCCCGGCGAGCGGGACGCCCGAAGCCCCCGCCCCCGACGCGGGCCAACAGGCGCCAACGTCGGGCAAGGCCCGGGGCAAGGGCGGCAGAAAGGCGAAGGAACCCGCGGCCGCCAAGCCCGCGAAGGAACCCAAGGCGAAGCGCCTGAGCGCCCTCGACGCCGCGGCCCAGGTGCTCGCCAAGTCCGCCAAGCCGATGAGCGCGGCCGAGCTGGTCGAGCAGATGGCCACGCAGGGCCTGTGGTCGAGCCCGAGCGGCAAGACGCCCAGCGCGACCTTGTACGCCGCGATGATCCGCGAAGCGGCCGCCAAGGGCGGCGAGTCGCGGTTCAAGAAGGTCGATCGCGGGATGTTCGAGTACGCGGGGAAGTAGCGACCACCGACAGCCCGGCGACCAGCACCCCGGCAGGCCCGGGGTGTTTCTCAGTCGGCAACTCGCCGTATATGCTCGCGGAATGAACGACGGGCAACGCGAGCGGCTGTACGAACGACTCCGCTGGCCGGGCGTGACCGGCACGGTCCCGGGCTCGCTGCCCGTGTTGTTCTTCGGCGACCTGCCGAACGCAACCGTCGCCACCATCGGCATCAACCCGTCGCGACAGGAATACCTCACGCCGAAGGGCGTCGAACTCGACGGCCCCGCCCGCCGGTTCGAGACGTTGCGCTCGCTGGGCGCTTCGGACCGAGCGTCGCTCTCGGCCGATCAATGCGATCGGGCCGTCGCAACCATGCGTGGCTACTTCGGGCCGCAGAAGCCGGTGTACTCGTGGTTCCGCCCGCTCGCCCGAGTGGTTGATGGGTTCGGCGCGAGCCTCCAGGCCGGGACGTGCGCCCACCTTGATCTCGTGCAGGAAGCCACAGACCCGGTATGGTCCGGCCTCCACGGTGCCGACCCCGCGTCGGCCGAAGCCGTGCTCGCCCGCGACCTTCAGTTTCTGCGGTGGCAGGTCGAGTCGTTCCCGCTTCGCGCCGTCATCTGCACCAGCGCGGCCGTGCTGCGGAACGTCATGCCGCTTGTCGGCGGCCAGGTCGTCACGCAGGGCGAGCTGGGACGGGTACGGTGGCTTGTCGCCCGCGGCCACGCAGCCGGGCGTCCGCTCTCGATTGCGGGGTGGAACATCCCGCTCGTCCGTCCCACCGGCCTGGATGCAGCCGCGCAAGTCGGACTGGGCGAGCTGTTGCATTCTCATGTTGGTCACTCATGAGTTCATTGATAGCCTATGATTGTGCGCGAAGGGCCTATAAGGAGGTGCCCATGCACCCGAATCTGGCCCATGTGTCGGCTCGCAATCTCGCAAGGGAATTTGTCCAGTTCATCTGCGCCGAATACGGCCGCGGCAGCCACGACCCGTTTTCGACCATCATCACTTCGTTCGACAAGGAATCCGAGAACCGGCTCTCCGCGGCATTCGAGGCGACTCTTGCATCATCCGATCAGATGACCTTGTATTTGGATCGATTCGGCGTTGATCCGCGCGGTGCGTGCCTCCGGCGGACTTGTCGCAACATCGGTCTGCACCTCGTTACGTGGCCCGAACTGCGCATGCACATCGCATCGGACTCGATCATGCTTGAGGTCGATGGCAAACGCTGGCGGTTCGAGCCGGTTGTGCCGTCTCTTCAGTGCATCGATTGGCGCGCCGTGGATGTTCAAGATCTGTAGGGCTGCAAGGGATTCCCCGCCTACGTCTTTACGGTGTAAACGACCCTGTCGCGGCCGCGGGGACGTGGTCAACGGCGGTCCCCGCCCGTTGCCCGACGTTGGCCGCGGTTACGCCCCGCGCGTCGCGCCCGCCCGTGGGTCCCTCCGCGATACGGACGCCCGTCGGTCAAACGTCGGCGGCCGTTGCCGCCACGCCCGGGGCCTCCGGCGCGGGGAGGGGTCCCGCGAGCGGTTCCAGCCCGAGCCAGCGTTCGATGTTCGTGAAGCTCTCGTCTATGAGGTCGAGCTTGGCGCAGATGCGGACGGTCGCCGCGTTCAACTCCTCGTCCGCGGCGGTCTTCACCTCGGTCGTCGCAGCAGTGTCGTTCAACGGGCACCTCCTTGGCGGGCGGCGGTCGCGTCCACGTCCTCCAGCACGATGACCAGCCGGTGCTTGCCGCAGCGCGGGCACACCGATGGCTCAAGCGGCAGCGCCGGGTCCTGCAGCACCACGCTCAGGCACGGGCACGCCGCCACCGGCATGGCCCGAGCCACGCGGCGCTCCAGCGACCGCAGGGACGCTCGCACGCTCATGATGCTGCCACCTCCGGCTGGCGGTTGAAGGTGTCCGAGTGCACGACGATGACCACGCGCTGCTTGTCGCAGCGGGGGCAGAAGGGCGGCGGCCTGGGCTCGTCCCGGCCCACGACGATGCACCACGGGCAGCCGCAGGCCGCGGGCGGGAACGCCTTGGCGACACGTCGCTCGAGCGAGCGGATGCTGGCCTTTAGCGCCATGAGCCACCTCCCGTGCCGATGGCCTCGCGGCGTACCGATCGCGTCTTCCCGCAACGCTCGCAGCCCCGGCGCTCCACGATGTCCAGAGCGGCGTGCACGAGCACGATGCGGAAGTCACCCTCCCCGCGGCAGCGCGGGCACAGGGGGGACAGGCCCCCGCAGCGTTCAATCCGCCGCAGTCTCCGATGCAGACCGGAAACGGTCGTCATGCGCCACGCTCCGTTCCGGGCGGCCCGGCCCGGTCGTTGAGCTGGGCCTCGAGGTGCCCGATCCGCTCGGCCAGGTCGTCGAGTTCGATCGAGTCGCGGCTGAACTTGAGGATGGCGCTGGCGGCCGAGACCCGGGCCGAGTGGGGAGCCGACTCGTCCATGGTGATCTTGGTGAGCGCCTGAATGGCCACGGGCACGTACCGCTGGGTGGCGGCGATGGCCTGATTGAACGCCTGGCGACGCGCCTTGCGGTAGGCGGCACCGAACACGGGGTCCTCGAGCCAGCGGTGGATGGTCTTCTCGGCCACGCCGACGACCGCCGCCGCCTTCTTGAAGGTCGGCTCGGTCAGCAGCGCCACGATGGCCTGCT
>JADLBU010000025.1 GCA_020847535.1 Phycisphaerales bacterium | reverse complement strand
TTCCACACAATGCGGCGGGGATGGCTGTAGAGGACTGCTCAAAGAATGCAGCTCACGGCGAGCGTTCCGCAGGATCTCCATCGCGGAGTGCAGGAATAGCCCCGCGATGAGACCGGCGGTGACGATGTCCGGCCAAGCGGTTCGAGTCCAGTACACAAGTCCCCCGGCAATGACCACCGCAATGTTCCCGAGCGCGTCGTTGCGGCTGAAGAGCCAGACGGCCCGGACGTTCGCATCGCCATTGCGGTGCCGCACGAGGATCAACGCTGCAGCGACATTCGTGGCGAGCGCTGCGGTGCCCAGGATGCCCATGACCCCTGCTTCTGGCGTTCGCTGCTCAAAGGCGCGGTAGATTGCAGCGACCAGCACGCCGATAGCGAGCACTCCGAGGAACGCGCCTTGGAGCATCGCGGCTCGCGCCCGCCACCGCGGGCCGCGTGAAATCGCGAGAATCCCCAAGAGGGTAATGACCCCGTCGCCGAGGAAGTCAAGGGCGTCGGCCTTGAGCGCTTGGGAAAGCCCGAACACGCCCCCGGCCATCTCGATGATTCCCATGCCCAAATTCAGTGCCACGACCCAAACGAGCGAGCGCCGATACGCCTTGGTCGCATGGACGAGATCCTCGGGCTTGTGGCAGTCCGTACAGGCCAAGCTCATGAACTCCCGTGGGATCGCTGCGGCAACCTCCACGCGTGGCGGCACCCCGGCTCACTTCCCTTTGGGCTTCATCGCCTCGAACTTCTCCTTCAGGTCAGGGTTGCATTCAAGGCACTGCGATTCGGGCAGGCTGTGCTCCTTGCACCAGTCGCCCTTCTGCTTGAACTCCGCGATGAGTTTGGGGTTGCACCGCGTGCAGATCGACTCCGGGACGCCGTGCTCGGCGCACCAGTCAGCCGCGGCCGTTGTCTGGTTGTCCGCGGCGGCCGGCTTGGCCGCGGGCTCGCTCTTCTTCTCGCATCCCGAGAGGCCGACGGCGGCGACGAGCGCGACAACGCCGGGAATGACGGACTTGCACTTCATGACAGATTCCTTTGATCAACATACTTCAGACGGTCGCCGGCTTAGCGGTCGGTGCGGCGACAAGACCGTTGTTGGGTTGGGTGTGTGGTTCGAGGTTTCTCGCCTCGGCGCTTCCATCGCCCGAGATGGCCCGATCATCCTGCTCGACGACCGCGGCATCGCCCCTGGGCTCGAACCACGGGTACAGGATTGGCAGAAGGAAGAGCGTGAGGATCGTGCTGCTGGTGACGCCGCCGATGACGACGGTGGCGAGGGGCCGCTGCACTTCCGCCCCCACGCCCGTGGCGAGGGCCATCGGAACGAAGCCAAGGGCCGCAACCGTCGCGGTCATGAGCACGGGGCGAAGCCGGACCATGCACCCTTCGAAGATGGCTTGCTGCAACGGCATTCCCCGGCGGCGCAGCTGTCGGATGAACGTGACCATGACCAGACCGTTGAGCACGGCCACCCACGATCTGGACCAGGCTCAGCGGGTCGAGCTGTGAGGTCACAGCCTTGAGATTGCCTAGGCGAAGGAACTTCTCAGCCAGTGCGGTGTCGGCTCGTTCAGGGGCTTCGCTGTAGCGGTCAAAGACCTGCTGTGCGACGGAAGCCAGGTTCTTGTTCGCCGCGGCGGTCAGATCCTGGTCGAGGCTGGTGACGGCCGTCGTTTGGCCGCGGAAGATGAAAGAGCCGCCGAGTAGCCCCTTTCGGAGCAAGGGCATGAGTTCGTGCGTGCGAATACGTTCGGCTTTGTCGAGCTGGCCTGCGCAGTACTCTTTGACCTCTTGGTCAGGGTCATTGCGGAAGCGCTGGCTGATCTCCTGGCATCGGTAGATCTCAGCAACCTTGTCGTCGATGTCAGGGTTGGACCGACCGATGAGGAAGATCGTGTGCTGAGCGCTGCGCTGCCGAGACTCATCGACCAGGCGCGTGCGAGCGGTGTCATAGTCGTTTGGCGGCACGAACTCGACCAGAGTCTGAATGGTGTCGCGGTCGCCGGCCAGGCTTGCGGCGAGCGATCCGGAGACGGCCTTCAGTCCCGAGCTCACGGCAAGCGTGCCGTTGAGTCGGGTGGACGGCAACGGCGTAACGGGGGGCTGGCCATCGATGCCCTCGACCAGAATGTCCTGGATCACCTTGATCGCTGAACGCAAACCAATGCCACCGGTGCTCTTGGCCAGCGCACCCAAGAGATGAAGCAGGATGTCGAAGTGGGCCGGAAGGAATGGGTAGAGGTTGACGAAAGCCTTCTGGTCAAAGTCGGTGTCGTAGTACTTGGCATCCTGGAGCTTGGTGGCGTGCCGGAGTGATTGCCCCTTCTTATCGAAGAGGTTTCCCAGGATCTTCTTGCCCTCCGCCGACTTGCCCAGCAGTCGCTCGTAGCAGATCTCGCGGATGTCGCTGGACTCGAGGTCAATCTGGATCGGGAAGCGAGCGTTGAGCTTGTAAAGCTCCGGAGAGTTGAGCGCCGCGCGAGGGTCGTCCTCTGTCAGCGTTTGCTGAGCGGTGCCCATGATCCAGACCTTGCCGCCGCCAAGACCCTTGAGGTTCTTGGCCAAACCGTCCAGGTTGAGGATGAGATTCTGCCGCGAGGCGACATACTGCCCGACCTCGTCAACGACAAAGATGATGTGCTCTTTGCCCGAGGCCTGTCGAGCGATATCGATCATCTCCTGGACACGCTGGTTCTCGAACTGCACGAACTCGCTTGTCTCGGTTGAGAAAGACGTAGGCGTCTTGAAGATGGCCGGGTACATCCGGTGTGCGACATCAGGGATGAGGCTGTCAATCACCAGCGGGTCGCTCTGAACCGTGGACCATTCGGTACCAAGCTCAGCCTTGATGGTCTTGAGGAACTCATCGTAGCGACCGTCTTTCTGGAGCTTGCGCTCGAAGGCTGCCACCTTGAGATTGCGCGAGTAGCCTGCCCATTGCAGGACTTTGTAATAGAGAACTGTAGAGACATCCTCCATCGTTGCGCCAGCGAGCATTTCGCTCGCCAGGTCCAAGAGAATGACCGCGGCAGAGTGCTGCTTGGCGACCGTGGCGAGCAGTGCCTTGGTCTGTGGCTTCTTGAACCGATCCTGAAGGTGCTTCAGGAATGGCTCGCCGTCGACCTTGATCCTGTCGTCAAGCGCCATGCCCAGGTACTTGGTAAACGAACTCTTGCCTGATCCGTAAAACCCAGAGACCCACACGCCGATCTCGTGCTCCCCACCCGCCTGCATGGCGAGCTGCATCTTGGAGAGAAGGCCTTCGAACTGCTCCTCAATGTGATCGGTGACCACGTATTCAGAGATCTCAGCGCGCAGCCGATTGGCCTGGGACGCGCCGTAGGTAATGACCTTCTCGATCGTGCGGTGGATGTCGCGTTTGGAATCGAACAGTTGCTTGAGCTTCATGCCAGCGTCTCCAGACCGATGCAGTTAGCCACCGACGTGTACAGAGCGGTAGTTGCCGTCCTCGTGGTAGAACCCCAAGAACTTGAGGCGGGTCTTTCCAGTGCGAATACCTGGGTAGAAGAACACGGTGGGCACACGAAATTTGCCCTCGAGCCTGCTCTCAATCGCGCCAATGCGGAG
>JADLBU010000024.1 GCA_020847535.1 Phycisphaerales bacterium | reverse complement strand
GTCTTTGCCGACCAGGACGAACTGGACGCCGCGGCGATCGACGCCTGGAACTCGATCGACGCCCAACGCTTCAGAACACTCTGTGCCTGCGAATGGATCACGCGCGAGGTTCAGGCATGATTCGTATAAGCCAATCCCCTCGTCTCACGGTCGGCGAACGGGCGCCGGAAGAAGCACAGTGCGTTGCGGGCACGAACGGGCGGCCAGTACGGTGTCAGCGTGGTGGCCGTCGGATACCATCGCCGGATGCTCTACTCCCGTCCCGAGCCCGATCCGCCGGAGTTGTGGCGTACCCAGGAGGCGGTCAAGCTCCTGGCGTACGACCCGGCATGGAGCGCGGGCGCCGCGGAAGAGGCCGCTCTCATCCGGGACAAGTGCAAGCCCATGGTGCTGCGGGTCGAGCACATCGGGAGTACCGCGGTACCGGGGCTTACCGCCAAGCCTGTGCTCGACCTGATGCCGCTCCTACAGGATTTCGAGAGCGGCTTCGGGTGCGTGGTGCCTATGCGAACGCTCGGCTACTGGTACGCCGGCGAGTACGGAATCTCAGGCCGGCACTTCTTCGTCAAGGGCAACCCCCGCACACACCATGTCCACATGCTGGTCGAAGGCTCCCCGGACGCGGTACGCCATCTGGCAGTTCGGGACATCCTACAGGCGGATCCGCACACCGCGGCGGCCTATGCCACGCTCAAGTCGGAACTCGCTGGGCGCTTTGGGCACGACCGTGAGCGGTATGCCGAGGCCAAGTCGGGCTTCATGCAGGTCCTACTCAAGCGAGCCGGCGTGCAGTAGCGGGCCTCCACCATCCGCCGCCACCGTGCGCGACGCCGCGGCGTTCCGGCGGGAGGAACGCGTCAGATCACTCCGGAGGCGTCGGGATCTCTTGGATCTTCACGTCAGAGGGGATGTCCAAGCGGAATGTTGACTCGTCAATGGGTGGGTTCACCTTGATGTCCGACAGTTCCAACTCGTACTTCGAGCCGTCCTGGTCGATGCCGTCCACTCGGATGCATAGCCCGGTATTCTTGCAGAAGAACACACTCGCTTTGCCGCGCGCGTCTCCGTCGCCAAACTTTGCGACGCATTCGACAACATAGCACGAGCGATCGTGAACCACACCCGTTCGCACCGCTTTGATGTCCATTTGTGTCTGCATGCCCTGCAGCAGCGCCAGCGGATCCCCGCACTCCGCAGATTGGCGTGCCGACAGCTTGGCCCGAGTCTGCCGCGTCGCGATGCGTCGTCCGTTGGACTGTTCGTATGTGTATCCATGAGAAGTGTCCCACACGCTTGCTCTGCGGGCCTCGCTCACTTTGCCGTTCATGGTCACCGTCTGAGCAGCGTCGGTCTTCCGCAACATGGTCGCCCCAGACTTGAGCACCGCCAGCGTTTCTGTGGTGGTGATACTGACCCCTTTTCCGACGCGCGTCTCCTGGCTGGTGGCCGAGAATGAGCGGATCTCGCCCCAAAGGCGCCGGAGGTCTTCAGTAACCTCTTCGAGTGACAGCGGACGGTTGTCATTTGCTGGGAGACCGACGGCAGGACCATTGTTCTCATTCGGCTCGCCTTTGCCGAGAACCGCGACGAGTGCAGACACGAGCTCGTCCGCGAGCGGACCGACTGCAGGGCCATTCCCGGTGTAGATCACCCTTCCGTTGCGATCCAAGACAACGCGCGCCGGAATACCCTTCACGCCGTACTGCTTCGCGACCTCGTCGCCTCCCAGGAGGAGTTGGTACGTGTAGTTCCTTTCGGACATGTACTTGGCCGGGTCACCCTTCTCCCAAGTCGCGATGCCGACGACGACCGCACCATGGTCCTTGAACCGATCGTGCAGTCTCTGGATTGTTGGTAACGACGCCTGGCACGGGGCGCACCACGTTGCCCAGAACTCCAGAACGATAACCTTGCCCAGGTAATCAGAAAGACTGTGCGCTTGGCCTTGGGCGTCCCTCAGCTTCCACAGGGGCCCCTGTTGCCCCACAGACAGGAGTTGCGGTCCGACATTGACGGTTCCGTTGGGTGCTGGTTTGGTTGGAGCCTTCGTGCCCGGAGTCGGTCCAGTCTCGTCCCGCGTCGACGGAGCCGCTCGCCTGATGTCCGGCCATTCGAAGCACGCCCTATTCCGATGGTCGGGCCCGGCGACCGTAGTAATCTCATCGATCACGGTGTCGACGTACTCAATGTGCTCAAAGAGTTTTTCCTGGGGACGGTAGACCGGCTGAGTTAGATCGCGGCCCACCTCCGGCAACGGAAACGGTTGGCGGACCGGCCGTACTTCGAGGAACTGGGCTTTGCGCACGGTCTCTGCGCGAACCTGAATGTGAGGATAGACGAGTGCATCCTCACGTCCGGGAATGGGAATCATAGGCCTCGTCGGCTGTGCACGAGCGATGTTGTAGAGATAGAAGGCCGCATCCAGGTCACGCACTACAAAGTCGACGCGCGTTGTCGGAGCGCCGCTGTTGCACTCGACCCACCGTGTGTGCATGTTAGCGCCGGTTGTCTTGCCGGACACAGGGAACTGGCGAGCTCGCTCCCCGAGTTCATGGTCGGTCAGGCGCGCATCGGGATACTGTGCAACCACCTCGGTGTCGTAGTAAGCCCTGCTGGTGAAGCCGGACAGCCTGGTCGTCTTGGAGATCTTGCGGTCGCGATGGTCGGTCTTGGGCTCCCAACCCGGAAGATACTGATCCGGCCGCCACTCCGGCAGGGTGCGCGCGGGTGTGACGCTAAAGTGCCATTCGCTCGGCGGATCGCCGTACGCGACGACCGCTACGTTCTTCACGGGGATCGACAGCAGCGGCTTGCGATCGTGGTCGGCGTTCTCGGTGGGCAACTGATCGGCTGGCAACACGTCCTGGACTTCAAGTCGCAGAACGAGCTCGCCCCCCTCAATCATCGCGTCGTGGATCACCCCCCAGATCCGTGCTCGGCCACTCTGAGCAATGTACTCGAACTGCCTCGCCTGTTTCTGGTCCTTCGTACGGACCAACCAAGTCGTCTCCCGAAACACACCGTCCGAGTCCTTTCTTGCGGGGGGAATGGCTTGAGTTGCCATGGCCAGCCTGCCTCGCTGGATGATAGGGCCCATCGAAAGCTGCACGTCCCAAGCGATCTGTCCATCAGGAGCAGGATTCACAGAGACCGACACGCGCCACGTGCCGTCAATGGTCCTCCTAGAGAGCGTCTGCCTGATCTTCTGACGAAGGGCCGGGCCCTCGAACTTGTCGTTCAGTACGCTCAGCCTAACGTCGCCGACCGTGAGGAGCAGGTCTCGCGGATCGAGCCGCGACTGGTCTTTCGGCGCTTCGCTGCGGTTGGTGATGGCGGCCGGCGGGGAAGCCTCTGCGGGCTGGGAAGGGGCTTGCTGGCTCACCGGCCTTGTTGCCGACTTCGCTGCGGATTGCGCCGCGGCCTCCTGTTCCGGATGCGAAGGGGCTTGTTGGCTGACGTCCGTGGTTGCCGGATTCGCCGTGGGTGGCTCGGCCGCCTCTTCGCACGAAACGATGCCTGGAGCGAGTAGAAGCAGCAAGACACAGGAAGCGATGCGGCCGAAGCGCCGTGGACGAGATGAGGAGAGCTTCACCCACGAAGTGTCATGCGACGTACCGAAAGGGAAAGCGACAGACGAGCAGGCGTTCATTGATGGGCACTCCCTTCGCGGATGATTCTTCCGAACCGGCGTTGAAACCTGGCCTCGGGGCGATGTGCGGCGTCGCCGCCTTGGTCCCGCTCAAGAGAAACGAGATCTGGCCGCAGGACTGCCGTGCTTCCCTGCAGGCCCAAATGATACCGTGAGGAGCCGCACGCTCGGGGATGGTGTTGTGCGGGCGGCCACATGTGGGCTGAGCTAAGCCGCGACGGCCGGACGACCATCTGCGATGACTTTGGTGCACAGCGGATCAGATTCTACTGGTCGACGCAGCTCCTGAATCGCCCTTCGCGGCGAGTCGTGCCAGCCGATGCAGGCAGCAACCCAGTCTTGCTAGTGGGGAACTCGCCCTGCATGATAGATCATGCGGTGGACCAGCGGATGCGGGCGGGCCGTACACTTGATGCGGGTCTGTGTCAGCACTCACCTTCGACGCCTGACACAGATCAGGCCTTCGTCGTCGATCTTCTGGCCCTGACTGCCGAGTGCGCCTGTGAGGTGTGCCTGAGCGGCGCGGGGTCGGCTCCATTGCTCGAACGCGTTGTTCACGGACTGCGTTCCCGCGGCATGAGCGCGGCAGGAGTGGACGCCGCGTTAGCCGAGCTCTTGGTGCCTGGTCCCTTTTCGCTGCTCGTGGCCGATCGTCTCGCGGCGGCAATCGAACTGGGGGAGAGGACGCCAGTAACAGGGTGGATCGTACAAGATCGCAAGAATGCAACGACGGCTGCTGCGACGGCGTTTCGAGCGCGCAGCGCGGAATCAGTACGAGCGTTGGCTGGCGACACCGAGCGATACGCCATGCCGGCCAAGATGCGCAAGTTGATCGACCGCACGATGGCGGAGTAAAGACAGGCTCAAACTGGAGGCAACCCATGCTGCAGAGAATTGCACGAGAGATCTCTGACATAACGAAGACCAGGCGCGATCTGGCGAAACATCGGTGTACGGATGGACAGTGGATCCGGGTTGAGCCCGCCCTGAGCGTGGGCTTTGCGTCGCCGCTTGTTGGCAAAGCGCTGGGTCCTTTCAACTCCGTGCCTCAGAGCCTGTGTGAGAAGCCGGTTCACCCTCGCGCCAACCGGTGGAGCATGAGGTTGATCATGGAGATGTAGATCATCGCCTCGCTGCTGGCGGTAGTGAACTCGTAGTCTTTGCTGAGGCGTCG
>JADLBU010000023.1 GCA_020847535.1 Phycisphaerales bacterium | reverse complement strand
GTCTTTGCCGACCAGGACGAACTGGACGCCGCGGCGATCGACGCCTGGAACTCGATCGACGCCCAACGCTTCAGAACACTCTGTGCCTGCGAATGGATCACGCGCGAGGTTCAGGCATGATTCGTATTACTCACAGCACCCCGCCATCATCGGCGGGGTGCTGTGTTCTTGTTTGTGTGTGGGTCTGCGTTGGGGTCTGTGTTGGGGTCGGTATCGGCGGGTTGAGTTGCCGGCTTGGCCGTCGGCGGAGGAGCGGCGATGGGGACCGCGGCCGCGGCGCGGTCGAGCAGGTCGGCGATCTTCTTTGACCTGTAGGTCTCATCGTTGAAGACCGACGATCTGGGCGGGAGGTCATCCCGGTGGCGGGGCGTGAGAAGGGGTTGGGAGCCGGGGGCAAGGGCGGCTGCACGGCCGGCGTCCGAGGCCGCCGTATCCCGGATCGGCGCGGCCTGCATCTCGGCGGGGCGCGATGCGGACTGGGAGACGCGTGAATCGATGGGTCCGCGCTCCAGGTCGCGCGGATCGCGGGCGGAGCGGTCGATGTAGTTTGGCGCGTTCTTGCGGACCGTTGCGCGGGAGCTGTCGGCGCCGGTCACGCGATCCGGCAGGTTCCCGAGGTAGAACGTCGTCCCCGGCGGGACTTCGGGGATGAGCCCCTCGGAGGTCATCGTGTACTGCGATCGCGGGAAGACGGCGGTGAGGCCGCCGGATTGACGGGCGTAGAGATCTCCAAGGGTGCGGCCGCGAGAGGCCGATTCGATGCGGTAGACGCGATCGAAGCCCAGGGGCATGCGCAGGTCCGCCGGCAGCGCCCGGTTGCTCGCCGAGAGCGGGTTGGCATCGCTGGTGCCCTGCGACACCGGCTTGAGTCGGGGATCGATGGATGTGTTGGATGTGGTCTGCGCGCCGGCGAGCCCGGATGCACAGGAGAGCACGCAGACGCACAGGGTGGAGATCGATGGCTGCTTGCGAAGCGGCATGTCAGATTCCTCGCAGCGTGATACGCATGACGATCGTGATGCCGGCATCGGGCTGGTCGGAGAGCTTGGCAAGCGGCTCACCCTCGGCACGCCACTCGTAGATGGCATCGATGAGCGGGCCATCGACTTCGGGGGAGCCGGCGTTCTGGCCCTTGACGAAGAGCACCTTGGCGACCTTGCCGCTCTTGCCGAACGTGATCGCGACGACCGGGTTGCGGGCGGCGCGGACGATCTGGGTGGTGATGCTCCAGCGCGGGGGTGTGGTCTTGATCTTCAGGCCCTTGGCGGCGGCGGGGCGGCCCGGGATCACATCGATCGCCTCGCGGAGGACGGAAGTCGCATCGGAGTACTGCTCGGTGCGCTCCCCGGGCCGGCCGGAGGTGCCGGGGCGGGAGCCGATGGATTTTTTGGGAGGTGCGGCGGAGGCGGGCGAACTCGGCGGGGCGGGCTGGGCCGATGGGCTTGGTTGTTGCTGGGGAGTCGGGGGCTGCTGCGGTGTCTTCGCAGGGCGCTGGGTGACCGGTTCCTCCGGCTTGGCTTGAGGAGGTGCAGCCTCGAACGGCGGCGGCTCCACGGGCTTTGGCTCGCCTGGTTCAGGCTCGACCGGCGCGGGGTTTGGAGGTGTGGCCGCTGGGGTGGGCCTCGTCAACTCGTCGGGTGATGGCGCGGGCTCATCGCCTGGATCTACTGGCGGATGATCCTGTTGTGGTTGGGGCGCGGGGTCGACGGGTGGCGGCTGGTCCGGCTCGATGGGCGTTGTGTCGGTGGGCTTGGTATCGGTCGGCTGGGCATCCACCGGCAGCGCGGGCTTCTCGGCGAGTTGGGTTTCCGTCGGAGGTGATTCCGCGGCCGGGGGCGGGGTGGGCGCTGATGGGGGCGGAGCGCTGGCGAGCGGTTCGGTGGGTTCATCAGGCGCTGCCTGCTCGCCGCCGACAAGGTCATCGTTGACCGGACCGGAGGCGATCGTCAGGGCGGCCTGATCGATGGTCGCGGCGTGGGCGACATGACGAGTCGGATCCTTGAAGCCAAGCCAGGTCTCGGTCTGGGTGATGCCATCGGCGATCCCCAGTTGCAATTCGTCGCGCTTCTCCTGTGCATCCTCCGGAGCCGGCGGCTCGGGCGGGAGAGGGATCAGCACACCGCTATCGCCGCTACTGCGGGGTCCTGCGAGGACATCTCCGTAGGTGGCCAGTGCCACGGCAGCGCCGGCGTGGAAGAGGAGGCTGGCGATCAGGCCTGCGCTGAGGGAGGTTGTGTTCTGGTTGCTGGACACGGTGAAGAGCTTCCGAAATCAGCCGCTACCAGATTGTTGGCTGCTCAACAGGTATCGGAATAATTCGAGTTAGCGCACCGGTCGGGCGTACACCCTGCCACCCCAGACGGTGGGCACGCCGGATTCCAGATCGCGGGCGGCTTCATCCAGAATGCCGGCGACCATCCAGGCCCCGATCGGATTGCCGAAGATTGCCCAAACAGGTGTGTGTCCGGTTCGGTAGGTGCAGAGGAGCGCGGAGAGCCATGTCAGAAAGGCGATCCCGGCGGGGTAGGCGGGCCAGATGTCTTCGGGTTGCGGAAGAGGGAAGCTCAGGATGGCCCAGGCGATCGTGAGGATGATTGCGGCGATCGGCGCGACGGCCCCGGTGAGGCGGAGGATGCGGGCGGATTTGCGCAGGCGAGCGACCTTGCGTTGGCCGGCCTCGGTGAAGATGCGTTTCCATCCGCGCCGGAAGGCGGACCAGTCGGGGTACATGCGGCAGTGCATGACACCGTCGGCGAGAAAGACGCCGGAGCGGATGTTGTTGTCGGTGGCGAGCCTTGCGATCGCCAAATCCTCGAGGAGTTCATCCTTGACGGCCTGGTGTCCGCCGATGGTGCGGTAGGCACCGGCGGTGATCATGATGAACTGGCCATTGGCAAACGGCCGTCGCGGGCGATCACGGTTGGCCTGCACGAGCGGGTACTGATGGACGAGTTCGAAGGCCGCGGCGGGCTGGACGACCAGCTCGTACCAGGTCGAATGGGAGAGGGTGCTGAGCAGGCTCAGGAGGCCGAGTTCGCGATGGCGCATCAGTGCCAGGGTCGCCGAGACGCACGAGGGGGAGAACGTGGTGTCGGCATCGGCGAACAGAAGGATGTCGGCGCTGCTCGCCGCGGGGACTGTGCTGACGGCGGTCCAGAGTGCATGCACCTTGCCGGCCCAGTCGGGAGGGCAGTGGGTGATTTCGTGGATGTGGAATCGCGGGTCACCGGCCGCGGCGGTTTCGATGACCTTGCGGGTGTCATCGGTGCAGCGGTCGAGTGCGAACACGAACGAGAGGTTGGGATAGTCCTGCTGGCGGAGAGACTCGACCAGTGAGCCGATGACCGCGGATTCGTTATGCGCGGGCACGATGACGCAGATGGAGGGCAGTCCTGTGGGTGGGTTGCCGGCGGAGGCGCCGATGCCGAGCTGGCGTGCCAGGGCGATGCCGGCGCGGGCGGTGGGGACGCGGCGGCTGGTGCGGATGAGTTGGTAATGCACAGCGCCCCAGAAGCCGATCAGGGCGGCAGAGGCGACTGCCAGGAGGGCCGTGACGATGTATGCGATCGCGAAGGGCATATCGCCGGCGGTGGCGCGGAGGAATGCAAGGGGCAACGGTCAGCGGTGGTGTGATCGATGGAACGGGAAGTTTGGTCAGGATTCCAGCGGCTTTTCCCCGCCGGTTTCGACGGACTGTGATTGGCTTGTGGGGGCATCCTGTGCGGGGCGGGCTTCGAGGCTGAACGGCGGGGCCTGGCTGGTTGGCGGAGCCTGGCTGACGCGTGCATCCTGTCCGCCGGGGTTGAGGGGTGGGCGATAGGCCGGTTCCTCTCCCCGACGTTTGGTGGCGCCCGACGAGTTGGCCTCGACTTCTTCCTCGATGCCCTTGAGGCCCTTCTTGAACTCGACGATGCCCTTGCCGAGGCTCTTGCCGACTTCCGGCAGCCGCCTTCCGAACAGGAGCAGGGCCACCACGAGGATGACCAGGAGCTCCCACATGCTCAGGTTGTTGATGAAGGCAAGCGAGCTCATGAACCTCCGTTTCGCCCGGACTTCCATCCGGGTGTTCGCCGGTCAGTCGACCCGACATCTATCCCCGGCGAGCCGCGATCCTGCGGCGGGTGGGATTCAAGCGAACGGGAAGGTGAGAGTCAATCCTGAGTCCGCTGGTGGACGCGTGGCGCGGGTTCTCTCTCGCTGGTGCGGGGTGAATCGAGTGAGGCTGGGGGCTCATCCCCGGCCGAATCAACCTCCTTGAGGCCCTTCTTGAACTCGACGATCCCCCTGCCCAGGCTTTTGCCGACTTCCGGGAGACGCTTGCCGAACAGGAGCAGCACCACTCCGAGGAGGAGGAGCATCTGCCACATGCTCATGTTCTGAAGGAAGGCAAGCGTGTTCATGGGGCTCCGTTCGGTTGGACCAGTGGGGGGCAGAATACGGCCCACCCCTCAATTCAAGCGAGGGCGGGAGGGGTAGTCAAACAGATGTTAGGGATATGAGGATTGCTCTTCCGCCGCTGTTTCAGGCGCCGATACGCCGTTCGGCGGCCTGGACGACGTTGAGCAGGAGCATCGCTACGGTCATCGGACCCACCCCGCCGGGGACGGGGCTGATCCAAGCGGCCTGCGGGCTGGCCTGGTCGAAGGCAACATCCCCGACGGTGCGGGTCTTGCCATCCTCCCCTTTGATTCGGTTGACGCCGACATCGATGACCACCGCGCCGGGCTTGACCATGTTCCCGGTGATGAGCCCGGGGACACCGGCGGCGGCGACCAGGACATCGGCGCGGCGGGCCAGATCCGCGAGGCCTTCGGTCCACTTGTTGCAGGAGATGACGGTGGCATCCTGGCGCATGAGCAGGACGGCGATCGGCTTGCCGACGACATCCGAAGCGCCGACGACGACGGCGGTGCGGCCTTGCATGGGGAGCTTGGTGTGCTCGACCATCTTGATGACCGCCAGGGCGGTGCAAGGCGCCAGCGATGACCGGCCGTAGACGACGTTGCCGATGTTGGCGGGGTTGACACCTTCGACGTCTTTTTCGGGGGCGATCAGGCGCTGGATGCGGTAGGGATCGACGCCGGTGGGCAGGGGCATGTGGAGCATGACGGCGCTGACGCGATCCTCGGTGTTGAGCAGGAGGATGCGTCCGGCGATGTCGTCGTAGCCGGAGTTGGGGGCCAGGACGTGGAGGAAGTAGTCGATGCCCAGCTCCCGGCAGGTTTTTCCCTGGTTCTCGGCGTAGATGCGGGCGCCGTTGTCGCCGGATTCGACGAGGACTGCGTCGAGCCGGACGGAGCCTCCGCGCGAGCGGATCGCGGCGACCCGTTCACGGATCTGATCCCGGTAGGACTTGGCGAGCGCGTTTCCGTCGAGGATCTTGGCGGGCATGTATGGTGCATGATATCGGCTCGGGGAGGGGGTACAGGCAATCGACCGGGGAGGATTGCGGCATGTACCATGGTCCCCGTGAGCAAACGGCCAGAATCAACCGCAGGGACACGAATCTCCGAGCTTCGGGTGTTGCTGGACCGCGCCAACCGGGCGTACTACATCGACACCGCCCCGATCATGCCGGATGCCGAGTTTGATCGCCTGCTTGCCGAGCTTGGAGAACTGGAGCGGCGGCACCCCGAGTTCGATGATCCCAACAGCCCGACGCATCGCGTGGGCGGGGAGCCGATCGAGGGGTTCAAGACGATCGCCCACGGCGTCCCGATGCTGAGCATTGACAACAGCTATGACGAAGCGGCGATCAACGAGTGGTACGAGCGGTGCCGGCGGGGGTTGGGATTGCTTGCCGGGCGCGGCAAGCAGGAGTCATCGCTGTTTGCCGATGGGGATGCGGCGGAGGGCAAGGCGTCGGCCGCGGATTCAGCGCTGCTGGTCACTGTGTGCGATCCGAAGATCGACGGGCTGGCGGTCTCGCTGCGATACGAGAAGGGGCGGCTGGTGCATGCCGTCACGCGGGGGGATGGCGTCAAGGGGGATGACGTCACGCATGCTGCGCGTGTGATCCGGGCGATCCCGCTGGAGCTGCGGGGGGAGGATCGCAGCGCCAAGAAGGTTCTGATTCCGGAGGTGCTGGAGATCCGCGGGGAGATCTACCTGCCGCTGCGTGAATTCGAGCGGGTGAACGCCGAGCGCGAGGAGTCGGGCGAGGAGTTGTTCCGCAACCCGCGCAACACAGCGGCGGGGACGATCAAGCAGCTTGATCCCAAGGCGATCGTTTCGCGGAAGCTGGCGTTCTTCGCGCACGGCCGCGGGCAGGTCGTGCCCGGCGGGGACAAAGCGTTCGCGAGCGGGTATTGGGAGTTCCTGCAGAACATCCGGGCGCTGGGGGTGCCGGCGAGCCGGCACAGCCGGCGATGCGGGACGCTGGAAGAGATCCACAGCGCGATCGGCGGATTCGCAAAGGCTCGCATCGGGCTGGACTACGCGACCGACGGCATGGTGGTGCGTGTCGATTCGTTCGCAGCGCAGGATCGGCTTGGCACCACGGCCAAGAGCCCGCGCTGGGTGATCGCGTACAAGTACCCAGCGGAGCGCAAGTCAACCAAGCTGATCCGGGTCGAGCACCAGGTGGGCAAGACGGGCAAGATCACACCGCGAGCGGTGATGGAGCCGGTGATCCTGGGGGGATCGGAGGTCAAGCACGCGACCCTGCATAACTATGGGTGGCTGCGGAAGATCCGGACCGAGCCGGATCTGGATGATCCCAAGAACCCGACGACGCACCTGTGCGAGCACGACACGGTGGAGGTGGAGAAGGCGGGGGAAGTCATCCCGTATGTCGTGCGCGTGCTGCTGGAGAAGCGGGAGAAGGGGGCCAGGAAGATCCAGGCGCCGGGGAGCTGTCCGGTGTGCGGCGGGCCGGTGGAGATCGAGCCTCCGGAGGGGATCGAGAATCCGGAGCTTGAGACCGAGCGGCGATGCCTGAACCCGGAGTGTCCCGCGCAGGTGCGAGAGAAGCTGGTGTGGTTCGTGGGGCGCAAGCAGATGGATATCGAGGGGCTGGGGGAGAAGACGATCGATCTGATACGTGCGACATCGCTGGAGGCTCGGGATGCAGCGCGGATCGCGGCGGGTGTGCCCGATGACGTGAAGGCGATCCCGATGGGGAGCTTCGCGGACATATTCCGGCTGCACGAGCATCGCGAAGCGCTGCTGAAGCTCGAGGGGATGGGGGAGAAGAAGGTGTCGGGGATCATCGAGGGAGTGGAGGCCGCCAAGGCGCGCGGGCTTGCCAAGCTGCTGGCGGGCATGGGCATCATGCACGTCGGTGATGTGACAGCTCGCATGCTTGCCCGTCAGTTCAAGTGCCTCGATGACCTGCTCGCCGCCGAGGAGCCCCAGCTTCGGCCCAAGTCGATGAGCAAGGACGAGGCCTCGCGATACGGTGTGCCGGCGGAGACCGCCGATCGGCCTGAGACTGGCCTGGGTGCGACGACCGCGCCGGCGGTGCATGCGTATCTGCATTCCAGGCCTGCGCGAAGGACGTTTGAAGATCTTCGCGAGCTGGGTGTGGATCTGTCCTCGCACGACTATCGCCCGCCCAGCGCCAAGGGTGCCGGCGGCGGGGCGGGGATGCCGCTCTCGGGGAAGACGTTCGTGCTCACCGGCACGCTCCCCTCCTTTGATCGCCAGGAACTCACGGAGAAGCTTGAGGCCCTGGGCGCCAAGGTCAGCGGCTCAGTGTCCAAGAAAACCACGGTCGTGGTCGCAGGGGAGAGCGCGGGGTCCAAGCTCGACAAGGCCCGGGAACTGGGGATTGAGGTCTGGGATGAGGACCGGCTGGTGCGTGAAGTGAAGGGTTTGAAGTAAGTCCTGCGCCCGGCCGATTCATCGATAGCAACCGTGTTCTTCCGGCCAGGCATGTTCGGGCGGTCGTACGAGGTTCTCGGAACAGCGCTGGGCGGACTTGGCGGGTACGGGAGCTGCAAGGAACGTCATGCACAACGTCGAGTTCAAGGCCGAGTTGCGGGACATCCAGCTTGCGCGTTCGCTCGCCAAGGCCCACGGGGCGGCGTTCATCGATGCGGTCGAGCAGGTGGATACGTACTTCCGGGTGCCCGCGGGCCGGCTGAAGAAGCGGCAGACCACGGGGGAGCCGGTCGAGTACATCTTCTATGACCGTGACAACCGCATCAAGCCCAAGCTGAGCCACTTCACGATCTACACCGAGGCGCAGGCGATCGAGCGGTTCGGGACGACGCCGATGCCGGTGTGGCTGACGGTCAAGAAGGTGCGCGAGATCTACCTCCTGGGCAACGTGCGGATCCACCTGGACACGGTGGAGAAGCTGGGCACGTTCATGGAGTTCGAGGCGCTGGTGGGGACCAACCATCCTGTTGCGCAGTGCCACAAGTCGATCGCGGACCTTCGCGAGGTCTTCGCTCCGGTGATGGGGGAGCCGATCTCGAGCGGGTACTCGGATCTGATGGAGCAGGCGCGAGAAGAAGTCACGAAGTGACGACGTGACGGAGTGGTCCTTGACACTTCGTCACTTGTTCTCTCTGTCTCTGCCTTTCCTAGATTCCCGGCGAGCGGAAGAGCGCTGCGCACGCCGTCTGACCGTGGAGGAAGTTCTCGCCGGCGAGCGGGCCGATTTCGCCGGCGGCGAAGAAGCCGGCGAGCGGGGTGGATTGGGGGCGGGCATCGATGGGCATGCCGCCCTTGGCCTTGCTCTCACCGGCCTGTGGCGCGATGAAGGCCCTGGTGATCGCCGAGGCATCGTGATTGGGCCTGGGGAAGAGCTTGGATCCGCGTCCGTTGCAGGTCACCAGCAGCGCTCCGTGCGGCCGCTCGTGGAGTTTCTGGGCATCCAGCAGCAGGGCCAGGTCTTCATGGGCGGTGGTGGCATCGCGGACATGGAGCTGGATCGTCTGGCCGACGCGGATCATGTCGCCGACGGCGATCGCACCGGAGTTCTGGTCAGCGCCCATCACGTTGCGGATGAGGAAGTCATCGCGGCCGAAACGGTCCTTGTACTCGCTGACGGCCCGGCCGACGAAGAGGCCCTGCTCGAGCAGACGCTTCTGGTCATCTTCGAGCGATTCGATCGCCTCCTGGACGGCCTGGAGGGCGGACTTGCCGGCGAGCTGGAAGATGATGTTGCCGCGGGCCTTGGTGACGACCATGGTGGGGCCGAAGGGCCGGCATCCCTGGGAGACGACGGTGTCGATACGGATGGGGCCTCGCATGGAGACGCCGACCGCGCCCGATCGCAGGACGCGGCCGTCGAGCATCAGTGTGTTGCCGCCCGCCGAGCGGCCGGCGGAGGCCAAGCCTCCAATGACGGGAGTCCGCATCAGGCCGCCGGCGGAGCCGTGACCGCGCGCCAGCGCCCGGTTGATCGCCGGGAGCAGCTTGATCATCGGCGTCGTGAAGGGATCGGCGAACATGAAGACGCCGCGCAGGGATCCGACGCCGTCGGGGACGCCCAGGGTTGCGCCGAGGCGATCGATGCCATCGTCGGAGTCATCGACGGGCATGAACTGCTCGGAGGCAAAGGGTGTGAGCTGGACGCCGGGGATGCGCATCGCCATGACGGAGATGCCGGGGGCATCCTCGAGCTCGGTGGATCCGCCGATGACGCCGACGGCGCTGGCGCCGATCAGGACGCCGGCGTTCAGGCCGCCGCGCACTGCATCCACGATCGCCGAGGCGTGCTCGGTGTGGTGAGGGGAGATGAAGACCATCGCCAGGTCGGCATCCTCACCGCCCAGGGCCTCCGCGCACGAGGCGCACGCCGAGGCGACGGCGGTCAGGTGCTTGGCATCGGCCGAGAGGCCCGCGCCGATCCTGATGCGTGGGCGCGAAGCCACCGCCTCTTGCGAGGCAGGCACTTCCCGGTCTCCATCGGATCCTCGGCGCGGTGTGTGCGGCACGCGGTGAGTGTAGGTCCGCGGCGGCGCGGTGTGTTGAACAGCTGGAGATCAGATCGCCCCGATCATCCGGGGATCAAAGGCCTCGCGCACCACGGCGGTCGCGATGCGACGGTGAAGATTGGCGATCGGCCGCTGGGGCGTGCCGGTCGTGCCTTGATGTTTGGATGCGGTCCATAGCCTGCGGCATGCCTTCTCGAGGCAGTCGTCGGCTTGTGAGCCGCGCGACTGGATCATCCGCCTGGCCGCTGCCTTTTCACACGCGTGGCGCAGTGCGCCACTTACCGTCGCACGGTGGTTGAACTCCTGCATGATTTCTGTCCTCTCTTTTGCCCCGCCCGTGGCAATGTGGTTTTTCGCAGCGGTCATTTCCCTCCAGGGACATGTGCCGTGCTGCCATGGTCATCGGCGTCCGCACGAGGGGTGATAAGCCCATTCATCAGCATTTTGCGATTTCTTCTGGAGGAGATGAAATTCCTCTCATGTCCTGTCGGGCCGCGCAATGGTCCGAGAACGCTCTCCGGGAGCGCCGATACGCAGGTCTTGCTCTGGATCCGTGTCTGAAGCGGGCATCGTCAGGAAGTTCAGGACCGAGAAGTCGAGCTAGCGCGAGGCGGTGGCCTTGGGGATCCGTTGGAGCGTGTAGAAGGCCTTGGGGTGCAGCAGCGGGCGGGGATTGGCCTTGGAGAGCACGCCGGCGGCGTTCAGCTCATGGACGTAGCCCATGCCGCCATCGCGCAGGCCATCGATGCTGATGCGGACGGTGCGCGGGTCGGTGACCTGGGCGCCCGTGACCTTGAGCCTGCGGGTCTCCATCTCCTTGGAGCCGTACTCGGGGTGGTACTCGTAGGTGTAGCTCTCCACCTGGTAGGAGTCGGTCTTGGCGGCCGTGGCGGGATCGACATCCTCGGTGAAGACCAGCTCGAAGCCATCGCTGCGGGCGGTCATGGTCTGGATCTCGAAGGGGACCTTGCCGGTCCATTCGATGCGCTCGAGGCCGTAGCGCTGGCGGCCGATCGAGCCCCAGCCGCGATCGGTCTGGCCGACGAACATCGAGCCATCCTTGCCCCAGGCGAGCCGGTTGACGCCGCACTGGAGACCCTGGCGGAAGGGGAAGACCGCGCCTTGGTAGATCACTTCGCCCGGCGCGGTATCGCGGACCTTCTCCAGGCAGACGCGGTTGACGTAGCAGAGCGTCTGATCTCCGACGAAGACCTGGCCCGCGAACGGGCCGAAGGATTTGCCATCGGGATGCCAGTCAAGCGCTGAATCGGTCGGCTGGGCGGCGTAGGTCAGGAAGTCGGCCGCGGACTGTCCCGTGTCGGGGTAAGGGAACCAGATCGCCGCCGGCTGCACCGGTGGCGAGGGATCGCCATCCTTGTACCCCGCCTGCCAGCGCAGTCCCGCGGGATGACCCATGAAGCCGCCCTTCACGATCGGCTGGATGCGGTTGGTGCCGACGTAATCACCCTGGTTGTCGACGTAGAACATCTGGCCGTCTGTGAAGCAGCCGATGCCGTTGGGGGATCGCATACCGCCGCAGATGGGCTCGACCGAGCCGGTCCCATCGATCTTGAGCCCCCAACCGCGCCAAGGGACGACGGCCTTGCCCAGCGAGCCGCAGAAGCCGACGTTGAGGGTGACCCAGAAGTTGCCATCCATGTCGAACTTGGGTCCGAAGGAGAATTCGTGGTAATTGCCGCTGACGCCCCAGCCGTCGGAGAACGTGCGGTACTCATCGGCGATCCAGTCACCGGTGGTGTCGACCAGGCGCGTGAGCTCCCCGCGCTGGACGCAGTAGACGGCGATCTCATCCTTCCCGCCCACGCTCTTTTCAGCGCGGACGGCCAGGCCCAAGGGCTCGTGGAGTCCCTGGGCGAAGCGGGTGAACTTGCAGTTGAACGCCGGCTCGTTGTAGGCGCCATCGACGATGTAGATATCGCCGCGGCGCGTGCTGACGATCGGGCGGCCGTCGGGCAGGGTCGCCAGCCCGCCGACTTCCATCACCAGGTCGTTGGGAAGAAGGATCGAATAGACCTTGTAGTACTCGCTCTCGGCGGTGGAGGGGAAGTCCACCTCGAGGGCGTAGTCGAGCAGTGACTGGGAGTAGGAATCGAGCGACTTGCGGGTGTTGATCTGGAAATCGAAGTTGGCCGGTCCCTGGCTGATTTTGGCGAGGATGTGGTTGACACCCTTCTTGAAATCGATGCGGACGCGATGGTTCTCGGGGTCGAGCCCGCGCTGCTCATCGGCATCAACCAAGAGCTTGCCGTTGACCCAGAAGCGCAGGCCGTCATCGCTGCCCATGGTGACGTGGGTGGTGAAGTCGTCCTCGGAGGTCACCGTCGCGTAGAGGTAGCTGGCCATCCACTGTGCAAAGCCGCCCTCCTGGTACTGGTTGAGGTCGAGCTTGGTGTTGGAGATGTCTCCGATCTTGAGCCACCTGACCTGCTTGTCCTTGTGACCCTTGAGGGGCTTGGCAAGGTCCGGTCCGGGTCCGTTCGCGGCCATCTTGCCCAGGTCATCCTCGGGGGCGCCCTTGAGCGACAACTGGCCGGGCCTGTCGAACTGGAAGGGTGTGATGACGTGCCAGGGACCCCAGGTGAGCTTGGTCGGATAGATCGTGTTGACGATCCGGGTTTCGGTCGCCTCGCGGGTGTCGAGCTTCTGGTACGGCACACCCATGATGAAGATCTTGCCATCCTGGACGTACGAGCGAGGGCCGCTCGTCGGCGGGGATCCGTGCTGTGCTAACGCGGGCACGGGGATCGCGAGCAGGCCAGCGGCCAGGATTCCTGCGGCAGGCATGGCGGCAGCGCGGCGGAATGTACGTGAGAGCATCATCGGTCATCCTTCTGATCGCCGGGAACGAGTTGACGGCGAGGTCGAATCACGTTGAAGCATCAGGGCTTGATGGTGACGGCAAAGTCGATGGGTTTGTCCGCGCTCTGAGCGCTGATCACGACCACGGGGCCTGCCTGCGAGGTGCTTCCATCGTCCAGAACATTGCCGAGCTTTTCGAGCGTGAGCGTGCCGGGGCCGGCGTTGAAGAAGACCTTGGCGCCCGCGGGGACACCCGTGAGTCGGAAGGCCCGGCGCACACCGCCATCGGCGGGTGTGAACGTTTCTTCAACTGAGACCGCGCCGATGCGATAGAGGAACGTGGGGATGCCTGCGGCATCGAGGCGATAGCCGTCAAACTTGTACACCACATCTTCGCCGGCCTTGGCGGGCCAGGATGCCGAGGCGGTCTGGCCCAGGACCAGGGGTGGTCCCGCGGGAGCCTTCCAGAACGCCTTGCCCTGCCCGCTTGCAACGGTACCTCCGCGGTTGGTCCAGGCGCCGGAGGCATCGATGAAATCGCCCTTCCACGCATCGACCAGCCGCACATCCGTGGCGTCAAAGCCGAAATGCGTGCCGACGGGGAAGCCGACGGCGATCCCTCGGCTGCCGGCATCCTTCATGAAGCTGCGGAAGATGCGAGGTCTATCTCCGACGCTCAGGGCCAGTCCCTTGCCGGTCTGGATGCCCGAAGGAGGCGGCGCGAAGCTGGAGAGGTTGAAGTACGACCACATCGCATCGATCTGCTTGTCGGGATCGCCGGCGAGGATGTCGGTCTTGGTGCTCTTTCCGGTTGCGAAGAACGCGGGCATGCGCGTGCCGGGCTTCTGACGGGCGGGTCCCAGTGCGTAGGTGTGCCACCAGTCGTAGCGGAGGCGCGAGGCGAAGTGGCTGATGTTGGGACCGGGAGGGCCCGCGGGAGGGAGCTCCGCGAACGCGTGGCAGGAGATGCAGTTGAGGCCGCCATCACCGACGAGCTGGCGACCGGCGACCACAATGTCATCGGATGTGACTGGGTCGGGGAGATCGCTGTCGGGCCAGACGCCGGCGAGCTGGGCGAGGCCCTCGACGAAGACATCGACGTTGTCCTTGCCGAACTGCGGCATGCGGACGGCCATGTAGGGCCTGGCGCGTCCGGCATCGATCATGACCTCCCGGATCCAGGGTGTGGTGAGCTTCCACCCCGCGAGGTTGAGATGGGGCGGCAGGCGGCCTTCATCACCGAGATCGATCTCGATGAGCGTTCGGAAATAGGGGCGCGTGGGCGAGGGGGGACCGCCGCGGCCATCCTTGGTGTGGCATTCCCGGCAGCTCAGAGCGCTGGACATGCGCAGCTCGGCATCGATCGGGGCGGGTGTGCCGGTTGCCCGAAGTGCAGCCTCGATCGCCCACTTGAGCCCCTGGCGCTGATTGTCATCGAGCTGATAGCGCGGCGAGGTCGTGTGTGCGGGATCGAGGCATCCGCGTGAGGCGGCAGCGCCGATGAGGGAGGCGAGCGCTGGAGACTTCAGCGTCGTGGCGATATTGGGCAAGTTCTCGCCCATCTCATGGCAGTCAGCGCACCCGCGCGCGGCGAAGGCGGCTTTGCCGGTTTCAACCTTTGCGGGGTCGATCGCGAAGGCCGGCGCCGCGGGTCGGCCCTCGGGGTTCCACGCGCTGATGAGGTAGGTGGCGAGCAGGTCGGCCTCCTCATCGGTGAGGTTCATCGATGGCATGCGGCCGGCGGGTCGGGTCTTGAGTGGATCCTTGAGGAAGGCGGCGAGCTCGGCGGGCTGCCACTTGTCGGCGATCTTCCCGTAGGGGAGCGGGGCCTTCATCTGAGGGACCTGCGCGGGCTGTCCGGTCTCTCCGAAGACGGCCAGCGGAGATTCGATCGGGGCGTGGCACTGGATGCAGCCGACGGTGTGGAAGAGTTCGCGGCCCTGGGCGAGCACTTCTTTTTCGGTGGCGACGGTCTGCGACCACTGGTCGGAGTCGTAGAGGGGCGCAACTAGGAAGTGGACGATCGCCTCGGCATCGGCGAGGTCCTTGGGGGAATCTCCGATGACATCGGGCATGCCGCTGGCAGGGCGGATGTCGTGCGGGTTCAAGATCCATTTCTTGAGCCACTCGGGGCTGGCGCGGCGACCGATCTCGGCGAGCCGGGGAGCCTGGCGGGTTGCGACGGCGGTGGCGAGCTTGCCCTGGGATGCTTCGCCGGGGGCGTGGCAGTGCAGGCAGCCGGATTCACCGAGCAGGACGCGGCCGCGCATCGCGGCGTATCCGGTGGCGGCGAACTGGGCTCCGAACTTGGGAGCGCTGACGACGGCGGTGGGGATCGGCTCGGGATGAAAGCCGGTGCCCATGCTGGAGCGCTCCATCTCCCAGTAGGTGCGCAGGCGAGCGCCCTGGGGAGAGGAGCCGTTGTTGGTGAAGCGGATGGTGAGCTGGACCTTGCCGGCGGGGAGCTTGAAGTAGTCGGTCTGGAGCTTGCCGGGGGCGGTGGGCTTGCCCTTGCCCAGGTCGTTGGAATTCATGTCCATCGCGCTGAGGGTGGCCTGGCCTCCCTCGGTCTCGACCATGAACCGGTACTGGCCGGGCTCTTCGATCTCGATGATGCCGGAATACGCGGCGGTCCATCCGGAGGTGGAGAGCGATGGTTCGATGGTCTGATCGGGCTTGATCGCGAACGCAGCATACGCGGAGTGCGTGCGGACCTCGGTGTTTCCGGATGTCCCCGGACCGGAATAGACGGCGTACCAGCCTGCGGGGGCGGCGGGCGCTGTGGGAGGAGCGCCGGGAACGGGCGCCGGCGCCGTTGCAGATGAAGGCGCTGGTGTCGAAGCGGGTATGACGGCCTTGTCGGCCGGCGCGGCCGCGGGCTTCGCATCCGCGGCCGGGCTTGCCGGGCTCGCAGGAGTTTGCGGTTTGTTCGCCGGCGTTTCGTCTTTGCCGCACGCCGAAAGCAGAAGCACCGATACGGCGAGCAGACCGGCGGCGAGGCAGCGCGGCGATGCGGATGTCCGGCGAGAATGAGTATGAAGGCGGATCACGTTCGGCGAGCTCCGGCAGAGAGTCGGGAGGTGGGGCTGACTTGATGGCGCAATGAAAACGCCGCGATCATACAGGATCGCGGCGCAAAGTCATACGGTGGATTGTCCGGCCGTCAGAACTCGCCTCCTGGTGTATCCCAGTGCGAGGATCGGCCTTCACAAACTCAGACCGCCTTCTTCAGCGCCTCGGCCTTGTCCGTCCGCTCCCACGTGAACGTGTCGAACTTCTTCCCGTTGTAGGTTGTGCTGCCGGGTTCGCGGCCGAAGTGGCCGTGGCGAGCGGTGGGGGAGAAGATCGGCTTGCGGAGATCGAGGGTCTCGATGATCTTGCGGGGCGTCAGGCCGAAGTTCGCCCTGACGGCCTTGGAGATCTTCTCCTCATCGACCTTGTGCGTGCCGAAGCAATCGACGTACACGCTGGTGGGCTCGGCGACCCCGATCGCGTAGCTGAGCTGGATCTCGCAGCGATCCGCGAGCCCGGCGGCGACCACGTTCTTGGCGATGTAGCGGGCCATGTACGCGGCCGAGCGATCGACCTTGGTCGGATCCTTGCCGGAGAAGGCTCCGCCGCCGTGGCGACCCATGCCGCCGTAGGTGTCGACGATGATCTTGCGGCCGGTGAGGCCGGTGTCCCCGTGTGGTCCGCCGATCTCGAAGCGGCCGGTGGGGTTCACGTGGACCGTGATCGCCGGGTTCCACCACTCCTTGAGCACGGGCTTGAGCACGTGCTCGGTGATCTGCTTGTGCAGGTCGGGCTGGCGCTCATTCCAGGTGGCATCGTGCTGCGTGGAGAGAACGACGGTGTCGACGCGGACAGGCTTGCCATCCTGGTACTCGACCGTCACCTGGCTCTTGGCATCCGGACGCAGCCCGGCAACTTTGCCTTCGCGGCGGATGTGGGCCTGCTGCTCGACGAGCTGGTGCGAGAGCTGGATCGCAAGCGGCATCAGCTCCGGGGTGTCACGGCATGCGTATCCGAACATCATGCCCTGATCGCCAGCGCCCTCGCGATCCACACCCATGGCGATGTCGGCGCTCTGCTTGTTGAGGGCGACCAGGACCGCACAGCTGTCGGCATCGAAGCGCATGTCCCCGGAGGTGTAGCCGATCTCGCGCACCGTGCGGCGGACCAGCTCGGGGATGTCGACGTAGGTGCGGGTGGTGACCTCGCCCGCTACCACGACCAGGCCGGTGGCGCACAGGGTCTCGCAGGCGACCCGGGAGAACGGATCATCGGCGAGCATGGCATCCAGTACGGCATCGGAGATCTGGTCGGCGACCTTGTCGGGGTGGCCCATGGAGACGGATTCGGAGGTGAAAAGCTGGGAGCGAGCCATGGATGGGATGCCCTTGTGAAATGGACTTGCGGACGGGGAGGGAAGGTTAGGGGGGGGTGGTCCGGGAATCGAGGAATCAGAACTTGCAACGGCCAACCCCGGCATTTTCGGCCTGAACCCACGTAGTACAGACCCCGGGCGGTGGGGCGGGCTTCGTGAGCTTGGCGCAGCCGGAGGGCTGCGCGGTTTGACCGGTCGGGCTGGCGGCACGCCTTCCGAGACCTGGGGTGGTTGCCCAGCGGTGCCAGTTGGGCGAAAAGGCGATTCGCCGGTCTGGCTTATCCATCTGTAAGCGACGGACCGGCAAGGAAGCCGGCCCATGCGGCGGGCGGGCAGGGAGCGTCCGCCGCCGATTTTTTCCCGGAGCAGGGAGTCAGGACTCATCTCTCTCCTCGGGGCCGGACGATCGGAACGGTCGGGCGGCCCGTTTTCCATCTGAAATCGCCCCGGACACAGTCCGGAGCTTCATACTGTCTAGAAGATGAGCCGAGACGATGCGATCACCTGGGCCGCCCTGCTCGCCAAGTGGACCGAGTTCGCCCAGGCTGCGCTTGCACTTCCCAAGGATGAGCAGGGAAAGCGCTGGCGAGCCGCCGTGCCGGACATCATCGCACTCCAGGCGATCACCCACGCACTCTCCGAGATTGATTCACTGACCCGGCCTGGTGAGCGGGCCCTGGGAATCGACCGCGCCCAGATCCAGATCCGGACGCACGGCGGCAACCTGCATCGGCTGTGGGGAGATGAGCCGCTGATGCCCCAGCTCGCCGAACTGATCTCCGATGCCACGCTCGCACACGAAGCCGCCCGCTCGGCGGGATCGGAGTGGTGTGTCGCGGGGGATCAACTGATTGCCCAGCATCCGGCGAGCCTCGTCGAGCCCCTGCTCGCCGCCGGTTTCTCAGGTGATCTGTTTGTTCCGACGCCCGGCATCCCGCTGTTTCGCGGATGCCCGGCGGTCTTCATGGACGCATCCATGGGTGAGGAGCCGGCGGCTGAATGCCTCGACCTGGTCGATGCGAGCGACTGGTTTGATGGGGAGCTGGCCCCGCCCGAGCGGATTGGCGGGATGCGTCAGGCCTATCGGCAATTCGATTTCTCTCGCGGAGTCGCCGTACGCGACCTGGTTTTGCCGCTGAGGGCCGGGCTTCCCGGCGGTCAGCCGCTGCTGGTGTGTGCCATCGAGAAGGGCAAACCCGTCCCCGTCACGCTGCCGCCGCGTCGCAGGGCACCTCAGCCGCCGCTGCCGGTGCGGTTTGAGCAGGGGATCGAGCCCGTGGCCTAGCCGCGGGCCCGCGTTTCTCGGTTTCGCGGCTTGCTGCAATGCCCTTACACTGAAGGCATGCTCGTGGCGACGGTGCTGCTCTATCTCAGCCTTGCCGGCTGCACGATCCTGGCGATCGTGCTGGTGATGCACTACGACCTGCATCGCCGGGAGCCCTGGTACACGATGCTGCTGGCGATCGTGCTGGGGGGGGCGGCGATGTACGGCTGCATGAGGGGCCAGGAGGCCTACATCGTCAGCCATCCGGAGTTTGCGTACTCGGCGAACTGGAAGTTCGCCCTGCTCGCCGGCGCATGCGAGGAGGCGATCAAGGTCCTGGTCGTCATCGTGATGGCGCTCCTGTTCCGGAGGGTGTTCGATGAGGCGCTCGATGGTCTGATCTACGGCTCTCTGGCGGGCTTGGGGGCGGCGGTCGCCGAGTCGGTCCATGTGCTGGGCATGCACGATGTCGCATCAGGTCTGCCGCGCGAGGAGCCGGTGCGGCTGCTGGGGCACCTGATCATGGGCGGCATCGGCGGCTTCGGCATCGGGCTGATGATCAAGGTCGCCCGCAAGCACATCATCACGGCGATCGCGTGCTTTGTCGCCGCGATCGCGCTGCATGTGACGTGGGACATGGTCGCGTTTCACATTGCGGATGTTGCCCACCTGAGCGACCAGCCGCAGTTCGGGTACACGGCGATCTCGATCGGGATCATGCTCTGCGGGTTCATGTTCTTCTCGTTCCTGGTGCGGGTCTGCCACCACTGCGATGGCGTTCCATCTTCGGGGATCGCCGAAGCATCCGCGCCGCTCGATGGGACGCGATCGGGCAGCGCACTTGCGGAGGACACGCAGGGCACGCGGGGCAGGTAGGCCGGTGAATTGCCGATGACGAAGATGGCGGATTCGTGTATGCTGGTGGACTTTCATCGGCAGGAGCGACCACATGCGCATGTCCCGATTCGTCGTGGCGATCAGCCTAGGTTTCCAGGCCTCTGCATGGGCCGGCGGCCCGTCGTATCCCGATCGCCCGATCGCAAGCGACTGGTGCATCATGGGCACCGACTGCTCGTTGTGCGCTGCGGCGGATCTTGATGGGGACAAGTTCGCCGAGGTTCTGACCATCAACGGCAACCGTGAACTGTGCGCGGCGTTCAACGTGAAGGGATGGAAGGCGGCGGGGTGGATCGCCATTCGTGGAGAGATGCCCGCCGATGTGATCCGGCTGGTCGCCGCCGAGATCGATCCCAAGTCAGCGGGGGAAGAGACGCTGGTGCTCGCGCCCGATGCCCTCGTGATCCTCTCCAGGTTCGAGCAGGACAAGTACCAGGATCTCAGGAAGATCCCCGCGCCCGAAGGCGTCAAGCTCGTCGAGGTGGCGACCCGCGAGGGGATCGTGTTGACGGACTCTGCCGGCAAGATGTGGCGTGTGAACGGAGAAACGCTTCAGGCGACCGATGCCGCCGGGCCGGTTTCGGGGGATTCGCCGCTCACGATCGATCCGCCGCCGTATGAGCCCGGTGCGGAGCTGCTGTCCCGCTTTCCGGGGGATTTCAATGCCGATGGCATCATGGACTGGGCCGGGCTGTACAACGCCAAGCTGCCGCACGATCACCGCATCGTCAGGATCACGATCGCACCCAACAATGGCAGTGCCGATCGTGATGGCGATGGCCTGAGCGATGCGGAGGAGGCGGCGATCGGCTCTAACCCGCTGGATCGCGACACGGACATGGATGGACTGCTGGATGGCTGGGAGGTCCACGGCCTTCCGCGAAACATCGCGCTGGGTGATCGCATCAAGCGATTCGATCCGGCGAACGCCAAGGCCGATGATGCCTTGAATCCCCTGCGACAGGATGTCATCTGCGTTCTTTCGTACTTCGAGGGCGTCGATCCCAAGCAGATGGATGGGGAGCTGCCGCGCGTCCAGGGCCTGTATCGCCAGCTCAGCAGCGCCAACCCTGATGGCACGACCGGCGTCTGGGTTCATTTCCGCGTCGAGGCGACATTCGTACCCAAGGCCGACCAGGGCATGCCGTGGTGGGATGTCGGCAACAAGTACTTCTCAACCAAGGAACGCGGCTTCATGCACTGGCTCCAGATCACACCCTGGGGAGGTGGGCAATCCGGCCAGACGGCGGAGATGGGCGGCGCGGGCAACAACTGGGCCGTGCTCGCCCACGAGTTCGGCCACCAGATGTCCCTGTCGCACGAGGGGGATTCGCCCGCGGCCTGGTGCCCCCTCTATCCATCGCTTATGAGCTACGCCTTCAGCTACAGCTTCGATGGGGATGGCAACAAGATTCACTTCTCCAACGGCGAGTTCCGCGAGACGCTGCTCGATGAGCGCAAGCTGACCGAGAAGCTCCCCTACGCCTACGAGCGAGTGAAGTATCTCGCCAACTGGCCCTTCCGATTCACGCTCAAGGACAACGCCGACGGCAGCACGCTGATCGACTGGAACCACAACGGAAAGTTCGATGACGGCACCGTCGAGGCCGATGTCAACTACGGGGGCTCGACCTACTGCGGCACCCGCAACAACCACGAGTGCACCGCATCAGGCCCCGCGCTCGCGTACATCGGGGATGTCTGCCACCTGGTTGCCGCGGACCAGTCCCGGGACCACCTGTGGATCAAGGCGTGCCTGGGGGATGAGAAGTGGTCCGAGAAGCGCGTTGTGCCCAACTCCGCAACCGAGCGGGACCACGTGGTGGTCGGGGGTAAGGACTACGGCCTGCTCTTCCACCAGCACACGATGTACGGCTGGCATGTCACCCGTTTCACGGACAAGGAGATCGGCGCTTCGGCGCGGCTTGCTAACCTTCCATCCGTCGACATGAACGCCTGCCGCGTTGGGGATCGCATCCTCATAGTCTCCCGCCACCAGGACGATTCGCTCGAGTACCGCTGGCTGACTTTCAAGGACAACGACTTCGCCAAGCCCGAGCTGACGGCGGCGAGCAAGCTCGAGACGCGATCGCTCGTACCGCCGGGCCTTGGCATCGATCCAGCGGACAACCGCATCGTTCTGGTTTCATCCCTGAACAACTCCCGCGGCTCCCCCTACTGCATGCGCGTCACGTGGATGGCCCTCCAGGGGGATCGCCTCTGGGAGCAGGAGATGAAGTGGACGCGCGGGGAGGCATCCGGCAACGGCTGTGCCACCCGACCCGTGGTCGCGTTCTCTCCCGCGGGGCAGCTCAATATCTTCCACCAGGGTGGCTCCGATGGCTCCGGCCAGATGATCGCGTACCGCACCAGCCGCATCGGCAACACCTCCCTCGATGAGGGGTGGCTCACGTGCATGCTCTATGACGTCTGGACCCGCTCGCGCGTGCCGATCGCCTTCGCCAACGGACCCCAGGGGGCGATCTACTCCTACCGGTGGGATGCCGGGGGAACCAACAACATGCTCCAGACCGCCCACAACGGCTTTGGAATCGACACCCAGCCCATGCGGGATTTCAACGATGGCGAGAAGATCGCCAAGTGGGGCAGTCGGCACTCGATTCTGCAGACGATTCGGCGTGAGTAGGCCCGCGACCGGCTGTTCACCCCATCTTCACTGCATATTCCACCCTTTACCCCTTCGGGTTGATCCGGTATCTTCTACCGAGGTGATACCTCTCGTCCAACTTCTCCCCGTGGCCGCGAGCCAACCCCTCCCGGATCGGCTCTGGCTCGCCGCGGGCAAGATGCACCCGCTGGTGGTGCATTTCCCGATCGCCCTGCTGGTGGTCGCCGCGGTCTTTGAGTTCATTCGTCTCCGCCGGGGCATCAACAAGCCCTCATCGGCGGCCTTTGTATGCCTCTGGCTGGGAGCGCTGGGGGCGATCGCCGCCGCCGCCCTGGGCTGGAGCAGCGCTGAGACAGCCGGCTACAGCGGCTCAACGGCGTGGATCCTGACGACCCACCGCTGGCTGGGGGTCGCGACCGCGATCATCGGGACGTTCGCCGCACTTACGGCGACCATCTCACAGTCGTTTGGAGATCTGCGCCTTCTGCGGGCGTATCGCACCGCGCTCGTGTTCGCTGTCCTGCTCGTGGGGGTCGCCGGACACTTCGGCGGCTCACTGGTGCATGGCGAGACCTATATACAGGATGCGATCGCACAGGCCCTGGGCCGGGATGGCGGATCGGCAACCGGCTCCGGGGAACCGGTGCTCGCAAGCGCTGCGGCCAAGGTCGACTACCACCGCGACATCGAGCCGATCCTCATCAAGCGCTGCTACCAGTGTCACACCGGCGAGAAGCCCGAGGGCGGATTGAGCCTGGCGGAGCGGGCGGGGGCGATCAAGGGTGGCAAGTCGGGCCTTCCGGGCATCGTCCCCGGCAATGTGCTGCAGAGTCATCTCTATCAACTGGTCTCGGGCGCTGATCCCAAGAAGCGGATGCCTCCGAAGGGTGGAGCGCTCGCCGATGAGCAGATCGCCGCGATCCGGGCTTGGATCGACCAGGGTGCTTCGTGGGATTCACCTTCCGGACCTGGTGAGCACTGGCACTGGGCCTACCGCGCACCGGTTCGTCCCAACCCACCCGCGGTCAAGAACACCAACTGGGCACGCAATCCAATCGATCACTTCGTGCTCGCCAAGATCGAGGCCGAGGGCCTCAGCCCCTCACCCGAAGCCGATCGCTACACGCTTATCCGGCGACTGAGCCTCGACCTGACGGGTCTGCCGCCATCGGTCGAAGAGGTGGATGCCTTCATCAACGACCGCAGCGCCGGCGCGTACGAACGAGTTGTGGATCGCCTGCTTGCATCTCCGCACTACGGAGAGCGGTGGGGGCGGCTGTGGCTGGATCTTGCCCGCTACGCCGACAGCCACGGCTACGAGAAGGACGGCCTCCGCGTGATGTGGCCTTACCGCGACTGGGTCATCGGCGCGCTCAACGCCGACATGCCCTACGACCAGTTCACCATCGAGCAGCTCGCAGGAGACTTCCTCGACAAGCCCACCGGCCGCCAACTGGTCGCCACCGGCTTCCACCGCAACACGCAGACCAACGAGGAGGGCGGCACCGACATCGAGGAGTTCCGCCTAGATGCCGTCATCGATCGGATCAACACCACCGGCTCGGTGTGGCTGGGGTCGACCGTCGGGTGCGCCCAGTGCCACAATCACAAAAACGATCCGCTGACTCAGAAGGAGTACTATCAGCTCCTGGCGATCTTCAACCAGGATGCGCTCGATGTCCGCATCATCAACTCCTCGGAGAAGTACGCGGCGGGGGCGATGATCGACTATCCCCGGGATGCCCGGTTCGATCAGCTCGACGAACTCAACGACCGGCTCGACGAGCTGGAGCGCCTCACCGCGGCCAGGACGCCCGAACTTGAAGCACAGCAGAGCGCCTGGGAGCAGCAGGTGCGAGCCCGGATCGCCGCGTGGAGCACGCTGACACCGGCCAAGGCCGAGTCCGCCGCCGCTGCGGGTCTTGCGATCCAGCCCGATGGCTCGGTGCTCGCATCCGGGGAGCCGCCCGAGAGCGATACCTATACGCTCGAGTTCCCTCTGCCCGCGGGCGAGATCTCGGCGATCCGGCTGGAGACGATCCCCGATCCATCTCTTCCCAAGGGCGGCGCCGGCCGGGCAGATAACAGCAACTTCGTGCTCTCCGATTTCGCGGCGAGCCTTGTGAATCAAGGCGCTGAGGATCCCTCACAGGCCGAGCGGCGCCTCACGTTCGGGAGCGCTGTGGCCGACCACGAGCAGCAGGGGGGCGATGTCAGCCTGCGGATCTCGGCTTCGATTGATGCCGATCCCAGGTCCGGCTGGGCGATCGGGGGCAAGGAAACCGAGCCGCACAGCGCGGTGCTGGTGCTCGCCGAGCCGCTCAAGCTCACCGCGCCGGCGAATCTGCGCATTACGATGAAGCAGGAGTACGGCGGCAGGCACACCATCGGCCGCTTCCGGATTTCGGCAACGCAGGCCGAGCCCGGCGAAGTGTCCGCCGCGGGGATCCTGCCTCCCACGCTCCGCGCTGGGATCATGATGACCGCGCGGGAGCGCACGGATTCTCAGTCGGCGGCAATCTGGGATCACTTCCGAGCGATCGCGCCGGCGCTCGCCCCCGCCCGGCAGGAGCTGGCGAGCCTGCAAAGCAAGCGATCGGAGCTCATCGTCGCGCAGGCCCTGGTGATGCAGCGCAACGATGCCCCACGACAGACGCACCTGTTCGTCCGCGGCAATTTCCTGACGCCGGGTGATCCGGTCGAGGCCACCACGCCGTCCTACCTCCCGTCGATACCCGCTGGCGTGCCTGTTAATCGCCTGACGTTCGCCCAGTGGATCACAAGCCCGCAGAACCCGCTGACCGCGCGCGTCCAGGTCAACCGGCTGTGGGAGGGGATCTTCGGCAGGGGCATTGTCGAGACTTCCGAGGACTTCGGACCGCAGGGGGATCCGCCGACGCATCCCGAACTGCTGGACTGGCTCGCGACCGAGCTGGTTCGCGATCAGTGGAGCCTCAAGCAGGCGCTCAAGACGATCGTCACCAGCGCGACCTATCGCCAATCCTCGCGGGTGACGCCCGAACTCCTCCAGAAGGATCCGTACAACCGGCTGCTCGCCCGGGCGCCCAGGTTCCGCGTCGAGGCCGAGATGATCCGGGACATCGGCCTCACCTCCAGCGGCCTGCTCACCCGCACCATCGGCGGTCCCAGCGTCTACCCGCCCCAGCCCGAGGGAACCTGGACCCAGATCTACAGCGGTGAGCGCTGGATGGAGAGCAAGGGCCCGGACCGCTATCGCCGTGGTCTGTACACCTTCTGGCGGCGAACCTCGCCGTACCCCGCGTTCATGGGTTTCGATGCCCCCAGCCGGGAGATCAGCTGCACGCGCCGGCCGCGCACGAACACGCCGCTGCAGGCCCTGACGACGCTGAACGATCCGGCGTATGTCGAGATGGCGGCCGCGATGGCCCGGCGGATGATGAGCGAGGGCGGGGCCTCGACGGCGTCGCGCGCGGCGTACGGCATGCGCCTGTGCGTGGGGCGCCGACCTTCGGAGGCCGAGGTCCAGCGCCTGGTTGACCTCTTCGATGCCCAGCTCGAGAGCTATCGCGGAGATGCGGGGTCGGCGAGCGACATGGCCTCGTTCGGGGTCGCAGGCGCCGGCGGACAGTTCGATCCGGCGGAAGTCTCTGCGTGGACGGTGGTCGCCAATGTTCTGTTGAACCTTGATGAAACGCTTACGCGTCAATGACTCGATGCCCTGATGCCCCCTGCGTTGGTGCCTTTCCTTCATGCAACACGAATTCGACAATCCCCTGCTCGCCCAGACCCGCCGCCAGTTCTTCAGAGACTGTGGACTCAAGCTCGGCGCTGTCGGACTTGCCTCGCTTCTCAACCCGCTCGCGATGGGCTCATCGGGTTCGGGAACCGGCACCGCCATCAATCCGCTCGCCCCCAAGCCATCGCACTTTGCGCCCAAGGCCAAGAGCATCATCTACCTGTTCATGAACGGTGCGCCTTCGCAGCTGGATCTCTACGAGAACAAGCCCACGCTCACCAAGTTTGATCGCCAGCCTATCCCCGAGGAATACACCAAGGGGGAGCGGTTCGCCTTTGTCCGCGGCACGCCCAAGATCCTGGCTTCACCCTACAAGTACAAGAAGCACGGGCAGTCCGGCGCTGAGATCTCCGAGCTTCTCCCGCACATCGGTTCGGTCGCCGATGAGTTGTGCATCGTCCGTTCCTGCAAGACCGATGCCTTCAACCACGCCCCCGCTGAGCTCTTCATCAACACGGGCCTGGCCCGTGTCGGTCGCCCGAGCATGGGCTCGTGGCTCACCTACGGCCTGGGCTCGGAAAACCAGGATCTCCCCGGCTTTGTCGTGATGCTCTCGGGCGGCGGTCAGCCATCGGGCGGCTGCTCCTGCTGGTCCAGCGGCTTCCTGCCGACGTCGTACCAGGGTGTGCAGTTCCGCTCCCAGGGAGATGCCGTTCTCTTCACCAGCAATCCCAAGGGGATGACCCCAAAGACCCGCCGGGACTCGCTCGATGCGCTCCGCGATCTCAACCAGATGCAACTGGACATCACAGGGGATCCCGAGGTCGCGACCCGAATCAACTCCTTCGAGATGGCGTACAAGATGCAGTCCAGCGTGCCGGACCTGCTGGACCTCAAGGGCGAGAAGCCCGAGACGCTCGCCAGCTACGGAGCGGAGCCCGGCAAGGCCTCCTTCGGCGCCAACTGCCTGCTCGCCCGCCGGCTCGTCGAACGCGGTGTCCGCATCGTGCAGCTGTACCACCGCGGGTGGGACAGCCACGGCACCAGCCCCGGGGATGACATCATGACCTCGCTTCCCCAGCGCTGCAAGGAAACCGACCAGGCGTGCGCAGCGCTCATCAGGGATCTCAAGGAGCGCGGCCTGCTCGATTCCACCATCGTCATCTGGGGTGGCGAGTTCGGCCGAACGCCCGTCAACGAGGCGCGCAACGGATCGACCTTCCTCGGCCGGGATCATCACCCGCACGCCTTTACCATGTGGTTCGCCGGCGCGGGCATCAAGAAGGGTGTCACCATCGGGGATACCGACGACCTGGGCTACTTCATCGCCAAGGATCCGCTCCACGTCCACGACCTGCACGCGACCCTGCTCCACCTCATGGGGATTGATCACAAGAAGCTCATCTACCGGTTCCAGGGCCGCGACTTCCGGCTCACCGATGTCCACGGTGAGCTCTTCCCCAAGATGCTCGCCTGACCCGTCCGCTTGCATGTGCGCGGCCGAGAGCAGTCCAGCCGCCTGCGCACGAAACGAGGTGAGATTGAAGCGGCTGCTCATCACGACGGCGTTGATCGAGATCGCGGCCGGAGTGGCGACGCTGTGCGATCCATCGCTCATGGTGAAGCTGCTCGTGGGTGCGCCCCTCGAATCGCCCGCCACGGTCACGTTCGGACGGCTTACAGGCGCTGCCCTGATGGCCCTGGGAGCCGCGTGCTGGTTTGTTCGCCGCGATGCCGCCGGTCATACTGCCCGCGGCGTGGTCGCGGGGTTGATGGTCTACGACATCGGCGCGGTCCTTGTCCTCGGGATCTCCGGGATCTTGACACAGCCGGTCGGGATCGCCCAGTGGCCCGCGGTTGCGCTGCACGCCGCCCTGACGGTCTGGACCATCGCATGCCTGATGCGCCTGCCGCCCGCGGTTGCGCGGTAGCGAATTGCCCGCCGCGAATCACCGAGCGAGTCCGCATCCACGTCTGCACAACATCTGTTGCGACAGGCACGTGTGCCGTGGTTTTCCCCTGGCCCCGGATTCGCAAGATCCACGCTCGCCAGCCAAATCTGCCTGCTGACCCGCGACTCAGGCCGCCGTCCGTCCTCTCCCCTCCTCGCTCCGGGGCGGCGGTCGGGTCGCCTTTTGAGGGGCGCACAGGAGAGAACCGCGAGTGGGAAACCACCCGCCGGGAGTGAATCAAGATGAAGCGATTCTGTGCAAGTGCTCTTCGTCGCGCGCGCGGCGTGATCGCGATCGGATGCGTTGCAGCCACAGCTTCCTTTGCCGATGCCCAGCCCATCCCCTACGGCGACCTGAGGATTGATCTTGCGGAAGTCGCCACCGGCTTTGCCGCGGCGATCCAGGTCACGCACGCCAACGACGGCTCGGGCAGGCTTTTCGTCGTGGACCAGATCGGCAAGGTCTGGGTCGTCAAGAACGGCGCGGTACTCGCCACGCCCTTCCTCCAGATCTCACCCCCCGAGCTGGTCAACGTGGTCGGCGGCTACGACGAGCGCGGCCTGCTGGGGATCGCCTTCCACCCCGACTATGCGAACAACGGCCGCGTCTTCGTCCGTTACAGCAAGCCGCGCACCGGCGTTTCGGGTGAACCCTGCTTTGGAAGTAGCCGCGGATGCCACACCGAAGTGCTCGCCGAGTACCACGCCAATCCGGGCGCTGATGTCGTCGATGGCGCTGCCGCCAAGGTCATCCTGGCGATCGACAAGCCCCAGTTCAACCACAATTCCGGGGCGATCGCCTTTGGCCCCGATGGCTATCTCTACATGGGCATGGGCGATGGCGGCGGCGCCCACGATGGTCTCGCCGACAACCCGCCATCGCACGGCCCCTTCGGCAACGGCCAGAACATCAACACGCTGATGGGAAAGATGCTGCGGCTGGATGTGGATACCGGCAGTCCATACGGGATTCCGGCCGACAATCCCTTCGTCGGCGTCGATGGCGCTGATGAGATCTTTGCCTACGGCTTCCGCAACCCCTTCTACTTCTCGTTCGACGATGGCCCCGGCGGCACCGGAGACCTGTGGCTCGGAGAGGTCGGCCAGAACCTCTACGAGGAAATCGACATCGTGGTCAAGGGCGGCAACTACGGCTGGGTCATCAAGGAAGGGTTCCACTGCTTCAACCCCTTCAATCCCAACATCCCCCCCACCAACTGTGACGATGCGGGCATGATCGACCCGATCGCCGAGTACGACCACACCAACGGCGGGATCGCGATCCTCGGCGGCTTCGTCTACCGCGCCAGCCAGTTCCCCGGCCTCCAGGGAATGTATATCTTCGGTGATTTCAGCTCCAACTTCACCGCGAACACCGGGCACCTCTTCTACATCGACACCAACCACGAGCACATGACCATCCTGCGTCCGCGTCTGCACGGCACCACCGAGGAGCTCGGCCTCACCGTCAAGGGCACCGGCCGCGGCGGCGATGGGGAGATCTACATCTGCACCGGCACCACGCTGGGCCCCTCGGGAAGCACCGGCTCCATCCACGTCGTCACCCAGTGCTTCGCCGACTTCGACACCAGCGGCTTCGTCGATCTCGACGACTACATCGCCTTCGTCCACGCCTTCGAGCTCGGTGGCGATGATGCCGACTTCGACGGCTCGGGCTTCGTCGATCTCGATGACTTCATCGCCTTCGTCCACGCCTTCGAGGCCGGCTGCTAGTCCGACCTTTTCAACTCGCTCCTGTGCGCCCCGCCCCTGTGCTGTGCCCCTCGCGTTGAGGAGCGGCAGGGGTGGGGTCGTTTTTGGGATCAAGACATTCACCACGGAGGACACGGAGAGCCGCAGAGAAAACCACTGCGAGTACAGCAGTCACAACCCCCGCGCCCCCCTCTCCTCTCCTCCCCGTGGCCTCCGCGCCCCGCGTGGTGAATCCCCGGATCGCCTACGCACCCCCTTGCACCCGTACAATCTCAAGACCACCAGCGAGGCCCTCCCATGCCCTATTACACCAAGCTCGGCATCCTCCCCAAGAAGCGCCACGTCCAGTTCCGCCGCCCCGATGGGGCTCTGTACTCCGAAGAGCTCTTCGGCACCGAGGGCTTCGTCGGACCCTCCAGCACCATGTACCACATCCATCCGCCGACGCAGGTCTACGGATGGAAGCCGATCGCCTCGACCAAGGTCGAGTATGTCGAGCAGGACCTGATGCGCATGCGTCACGTCACGACCGGCGGTGCAAAGCTCCCCCCACGCGGGGACTTTGTGTCGGGACGCGTGGTGCTTTTTGGAAACAGCGACTGCGAGATGGCCGTCTGCAACCCCGCCGAGCAGATGGCCGTCAACGGAAGCCAGTATCATTTCAAGAACGCCCAGGGCGATGAGTGCATCTTCATCCATTACGGATCGGGCGTCTGCCACACCATGATGGGCACCCTGCGCTTCGGGCCCAAGGACTACATCGTCATCCCCAAGGGTGTCATCTACACCGTCATCTGGGATGATCGCCGCACCAAGATCGGCGTGGGGTCGGATGGCATGCCCGCCGATGGCGGACCGGCCTTTGAGAACTCCCCCTTCGGCCGGTTCCTCCTCATCGAGACCGCCAACGGCTCGCACATCGGCCCGCCCAAGCGCTACGTGAGCAAGCACCACGGGCAGTACCTCGAGCATGCGCCCTTCTGCGAGCGCGACCTGCGCCTCCCCGAGCTCCCCATGACCTGGGACCAGATGGGGGATCATCTCGTCCGCATCAAGGCCCGGGACATGATCCACGAGTACACGTACCACTACCACCCGCTCGATATCGTCGGCTGGGATGGCTGCTACTACCCCTTCATCTTCAACATCGACGACTTCAGCCCGATCACCGGCAAGCTGCACATGCCACCGCCGATTCACCAGACGTTTGAGGCCCACAACTTCGTGATCTGCTCGTTCTGTCCGCGGATGCTCGATTACCACCCACAGGCGATCAAGGTGCCGTACAACCACTCGAACCTCGACAGCGATGAGGTTCTCTACTACGTGGAGGGCAACTTCGGCAGCCGCAAGGGGATCGAGATCGGTTCGCTGACCGCTCACCCGCAGGGGATCCCGCACGGCCCGCACCCGGGGACCATCGAGGCAAGCCTGACGGCGACCCACACCGCAGAGCTGGCCGTCATGTGCGATACCTTCCGCCCGCTCTACCCGACCAAGGCGGCTCTGGATCTTGACGATTCCAAGTACCCGGCGAGCTGGCAGGGTGAGCACTTCCCGGGCATCTCCAGTGGCAAGATGCACCTGAACGGGGCGACGGTGCCGGCGGCGAGCGCTGCGGCGTTCCCGCGCGATGTGGCGCCCGGGCCGGTGATCAAGGCCGATGTTTCGGCGACGGTGATCCCGATGCCGGGGACCGGCGGCGGGAACGGCTCGGCGGCCGGTGAGGGTGGGGGTGGGGGTGGCAAGGATGGGGTGTGCAGGACATCGACGAGTAATGTGTGGGCGCCGTGAATCACTGATCGGGTGATTTCGGTAGTCCAGGCATTCCCGAGCGCCGACCTTTGGTATCGCGCTAAGGCTGTGCCTCGGTGCCAACTGGGGTTCTTCACCCGTTGTGCAACGATGACCTATGAGCCATCCCCTCTCCCCGTCTTGCAACCCCCGAATTCCCTGGTACGCTATACCCAATACGGGTGCTCGCCCGCATGCGCGTAGGGGTAATTTCACTAGCAGTTGGTCCGTTCGGAGGGAACGTATGCGGAGCCGTGATGCATGGACGATCCGCATTGTCGGCGGACTGGTGGTGGGGCTGGCGCTCATGGGTCTCAAATACTGCATAGGCACCGAGCGCCGGGCCGATGCCAGCAAGGAGATGCTCAAGGAAGCCCAGGAGATGATCAAGGAGGCGCCGGGCTACAACGAGAACGGCAACTACATGAACTTGCTGGTCAAGGAAGGCCACGAGGCCGTCTTCAACGATACCTAGCACATCAGCACCGGACGGCGATACAGCTCCGGCCGGGACTCGATCGACTTCGGCAAGTACGAGGAAGACCTCTTCCGCTGGATGATCGACCGCGCTTCCGCCGATGGCAGAAAGCACATCGTCGAGAACCTCAAGAAGTACCAGGAGTCCCCGCTCGAGGATCTCGATGAGGAGCCGGTCAAGAAGGAGCCGGAAAACCCGTTCGTCAAGAAGCAAGAAGTCTCGCGAGTCGATAGATGAGGACCGCCGCGATTGCGGCGGTCTTTTTTTCTGGTCAGTTTCTACAGATTCAGCCCCGCTCCCCGATGGCGATAGACTACAGCATTGGCGCAGGGATGGGTCCATCGCGTTTTGGGGAACCGGCCCGACCCGGCGTTCACAGGAGCAGACCGATGTCCAACCAGATCACTCGTCGCCAGGCGATCGCCCTTACCACGGTCGCGGCCGGGGCGGTGCTCGCCGCGCCCAGGCTCGCCAGCGCCCGCTCCCGCGCCATCGGCCTCTGGCGCGAGGCCGGCCTCGATCTTCAGCAGGCCGGCGAGTTCACCCTCCCGCCCCTCCCCTACGCCAACAACGCCCTCGAGCCCCACATCGATGCCGAGACCATGGAGATTCACCACGATCGCCACCACAAGGCCTACATCGACAACGCCAACAAGGCGCTCGCCGGCACGCAGTACGCCGACATGACCTCCGACCGCATCCTCGGCCTCCTCGATGAAACCCCCGATGACAAGAAGACGGCGATCCGCAACAACGTGGGCGGGCACGTCAACCACTCCATGTTCTGGCTCCTGATGGCCCCGACCGGCAAGGGCGGTGGCGGTGAACCCACCGGTGCGCTCGCCGATGCCATCAAGCAGGCCTTCGGCAGCTACGGCGACAAGGGCGGCTTCAAGGACCAGTTCGCCGAGGTCGCGACCAAGCGCTTCGGATCCGGCTGGGCATGGCTGATCGCCGGCGATGGCGGCAAGCTCAAGATCGTCTCGACCGCCAACCAGGATTCCCCCCTCATGGCCGAGAAGTTCGCCGGACCCGGCGCTGCCGGAACCCCCATCCTGGGCCTGGATGTCTGGGAGCACGCGTATTACCTGAAGTACCGCAACAAGCGGGCCGACTACATCACCGCGTTCTGGAACGTCGTGAACTGGACCAGGGCCGCCCAGTTGCACACGGGCACGATGGGCGCACACGAGATCGGCAAGTAAATTGCTTGGACAACTCGCGATGCGACCGATCGCTATTTCTCAGCGGCGATATACGTCACATGCACCGGGCATACCTCCGCGCTCCTCACCTCGCGGAAGATCCCGTTGCCACCCCCCTTGTCGTCATCCCCCTCCCAGTAGATCCGCACGTTCCTGAATCCCGCCTCCAACAGCGCCTCGCGCAGCTCCGGCAACTGCCACATCCGCCAGTGATACGTGAACACATTGCGGATCGCCGTCCCATCCCTGAACTCGAAGTGGATCTTGCACACCGCATCGAAGGTCACCGGATCGAAGCTGTGCTGCTCCCAGAGGTACGTGAACCCCGGCCGGCGCCGGCGATCCGTCTGCTCACGGATCGCCTCCCACCCGCCGAAGTGATCCAGGAAGAACACACCATCGCGCACCATCGTGCGATGCACGATCCGGAAGTACTTGATCAGTTCCTTGCGCGTCTTGAAGATCCAGTAACTGAAGTTCATCGCCAGCACCGCATCGACGCCCGATTCGGCCCGCCCCGGGGAGAGCACGTTGCGGCGCAGAAGTCGCCGGCGCGAGGCCTGGTCAGCCGAGAGGTCTGAGCCGTGGCGCTTGGAGCCCCACTCCAGCGTCTTGCGATCCAGATCCAGCCCGTACGCGACGTTGTCCCGATGCCTGCGCACCCATTCCGCGCACACCGCCCCAGTCCCGCAGAAGTCCTCCCGGATCTTCCGCGCTGGCCGTCCCCGGATCCGCTTGAACTGCCGGGTGATGAAATCCACTTCCGCGTGCGGGTTCTGGACCGCCAGCTCGTACAGCCCATGGCGATCCGCGTTCCGCGCGGTCAGGATGGGCTTGGTCTTCGGTCGGGCCTTGGGTCTGGCCTTGGGTCTGGGGATCGGCATGGGCGGGGAGAATAGCTCCGGCCATCCCCGATCGCCGACCAAGGTCCGCGCTCCGATCGCCGATGAACCTGATAACCCCGGCCTCTGTAGAAGGGGCTGCGACGGGGATATCCTCCCCGCTCCGGTGCGACGGCGAGCCGGCCGTGGTTATCGTGGGCGGGTCGCCAGCGTGTGAAGGCTTGGTTTCGGGCTCGAAAGGACGGGACAGATGCGTCTGACGATGGTCGGTACGGGTTATGTCGGGCTGGTCACCGGCGTCTGCCTCGCCAACACCGGCAACACGGTGACGTGCCTGGATGTCGATCCGTCCAAAATCGACAAGCTCAAGAAGAACATCTGCCCCATCTACGAGCCGGGCCTCACCGAGCTCATGGTCCACAACGCCCAGGCCGGCCGACTTATCTACACCCTCGACAAGACCGCCGCCTACCGGGATGCCGACTCCATCTTCATCTGCGTCGGCACCCCCAGCGATGAACGCGGGCACACCGATCTCTCGTACGTCCTTGGCGCGGCCGATGACATCGCCGAGGCCCTCAAGCAGCGCAAGCCCGGCGCCAAGCCTTGCGTGGTCGTCGTCAAGTCCACCGTTCCCGTCGGGACCACGCTCGAGGTCCAGAAGCGGATCCTCTCGCGCCTGGCAATGCCCGCCGATGCCGCCCGCAACCTGTTCAGGATCGCCGACAACCCCGAGTTCCTCAAGGAAGGGGATGCCGTCAACGACTTCAACAAGCCCGACCGCGTCGTCTGCGGCGTCGAGGTCGGCGCCGATGGCAAGCTCGATGAGTTCTCCAGCCAGTTCTTCCGGGATGTGTACGACGCATTCGTGCGCAACGGCCACCCCATCTACCTGATGGACATCCTCTCGAGCGAGATGGTCAAGTACGCGAGCAACAACTTCCTGGCGACCAAGATCAGCTTCATCAACGAGATGGCCAACCTCTGCGAGGCCTACGGCGCCGACATCGCCAAGGTCCGCGAGGGCATGTGCGCTGACAAGCGCATCGGCAACCAGTTCCTCTACCCCGGCCTGGGCTACGGCGGCTCGTGCTTCCCCAAGGACACGCTCGCCTGCATCATGATGGGCGACAAGGCCGGCATGGAGGCCACGCTCTCCAAGGCCGTCCACGCTGTCAACGCCAAGCAGCGCGAACGCTTCTTCGACAAGATCCAGGGCCACTTCAAGGCTGGCGGCGGGCTCGCCGGCAAGACGCTCGCCTTTTGGGGCCTCTCCTTCAAGCCCCGCACCGATGACATCCGCGAAGCCCCGGCCCTCACGCTCATCCGCAAGTCCGTCGGCTTCGGCGCCACCGTCAAGGGTTTCGACCCGGTCGCCGCCGAGAACGCCGCCCGGGAACTTGGCCCCGCCGCCAAGGTAGTGGGGGATATGTACGAGGCCGCCCAGGGCGCTGATGCCCTGGTCGTCTGCACCGACTGGGATGAGTTCAAGAGCCCCGACTGGGAGCGGCTCGCCTCGGTCATGAAAAACAAGGTCATCTTCGATGGCCGAAACCTCTACCGCCCGCAGCAGATGCAGGGGCTGGGGTTTGCGTACTACTCCGTCGGGCGTGCGCCGGTGAAGGCGCGGTAGGCGCCCGTATTGATCGCAAATGCCGTGTTGCGGTTCGCTGTATATACCGGGCAATCTGGTAGTCTGCAGCCATGCGTCGATGGATCATCATCGCGTGTGTGCTCAACGTGGCAGCCGCCGTGATTCTGGCCCTATACCACGCCATCATGTTTGGGAATGCGTACTCGAGCGCCGTGGTGGAGTTCAGCCGCCGTATCCCCGGAGCGGATGCGGGTAGCGAGACGTACGAGATGGTAAGAATGGGGGTCTTGCGAGCGATCTCACGTGGAAGCACAGGTGTGTTGCCACTCGTGAGCGTTGTTCTTTGCAATGCCGCATTCCTGGCGAGCGTGGCGCTGAAGCTGCCTCGGACGGCGAGCCCCGATGCTCGTTAGAGAGCGTGAAGCGAATCGATCGCACCGGTTGCAGTCCGTGCTGTGCAAAAATGCCGGGCTCTATTGCTTGAGATCACGACGCAGGTCCCTTGCTCCGTGAAGCACGCGAAGGACCTCGATGCCGCCGTGCACCTTGTGGTAGAAGATGATGTGGTTCGGGAAACCACGGTCGGCGAATGAGCGGATGGCGCGCAGCCGCGCGGGGAGTTCGGGGTGCATATGCCCAAGCCCGGGAATTTGAGTAGGCGCCCGATGGTCGAGTCGACGCCGAGCAGAAAACGATCCGCGGTTTCCAAACTGTCAACGGCGAAGTGAGCGAACTGCTCCACCAGGTATTCGATCGCCTGCGGGTGGCGTCGCGCGGTGTTCATGCAGTCTTCCGACGCGCGATTTTCAGCTCTTTGACTCGTTGAATGCCGCGTTTGCGGATGCCCTTCCAATCCTTACGCGTGATCGCCGTTGCGGGACCGCTCTCAAGCCCCTCGGTCAGAAGTTGCTCAAGTGAGCGCTGATTGGCCGGCTCTCTTTCGGCTTCGGCGCGAATGAGGTGCCGGATGTACTCGCTTGCATTCGCAAAGCCCCCGCTCTCGACCCGGGTTTCGACGTAGCGGCGGAGGGTCTGCGGCAGAGAGATGTTCATCGTCGTCAGTGAGCGTGACATGCCATCAATTGTACCAACGGAATGCCATTCATGCCAATAGATGGCAAAACATGCCCCTCTTCGCCTTCGGTCATCCGGAACTCGATGATCTCAGTCCATATCGAGCTTGACATCCTTGATGATCACCGACTGCACAGCCGCGGGGAGCGATGCAAAAAATTCGCCCGGCTTCTTCTGGTCACGGATCTTCACCGCATCAGCCTTGGAAACCGCAAGCACCGACAGCGAGATCGCCGGGCTCGCCGCCGTCGGCGGGTACTGGCTGTCGCCGATCTGCGCGGACCCCAGCCACGACCCATCCGGGTTGATCCCGGCGATCCCGTTGGGCGCACCCTGCAGATACCACCCCGTCCCCGGGACGTTGGGGTTCACGAAAACGAGCAGCTCGGTGTCGTCCGGACGCAGGCCGGCGCAACTCCCCCGGATCACCAATCGCCCCCCATCGCCCGTCAACGTGCAGCGAGCCTTCGAGTCAGCCGCGGGTGAAAGCACCACAAGACGAGCAGCAGCCGGCTCGACCGATTTCGGATCGATCTTCAATCCGTGCAGCGCGGCGATGTAGGCCTTGGGGGAACGATCAGCCTTGAAAAGCCCCCAATAGGGCTCGCACGGGTCGTGCGTCTTCCACGTCACATCGAACGCCTCGAAGTACATGAACTTGCAGTGCGTCTTGGGCAGGGCATCGTAATACCGCTTCTGCAGCTCCTCGTTCGCCGTCGGATCTCCATCCGTGGGGTAGCCGACTTCCTTGAAGATCACCGTGCGCTCCGGCCCGAGTTCCCGCAAGCGATCGAACTGCTTCACCGTCCACGCGACCGCCTCGTCGGCGTTCCGGATCTTGGCCCAATATGGATGCACCGTCGGGAAGATCCAGTCGCCGGCCTGCACGAGCCCCGGGTTCTGCTCGTAGAGATGCATCGGCTCGGCAGTCGTGACGGGCAACCCCGTCGCGCGCTTGAGGTCGGCGATCGCCGTGACAATTGGTTCGAGGTTGTACTCGCCGCGCATCATCCCCTCGTTGCCGATGCAGTAGCCATCGACCAGCGATTTCACGGCGTGCGCGGCCTTCAGCTCCGCGGCATCCCACGGCGCCCATACGCCGCCGATCACGGATGTGAACCCGGCCTCTCGCGCCAGACGGGGGACCTCCGTCAGGCACGAGCCGGCGCCGTAGGTGACCAGCCCAGTGAACCCGCAGTCGCGCAACAGCTTGAAATCGCGCGCGATCTCCCGGCGGACATTGAACATCTCGTCCTCGGAGTACGGTCGCCGCGGATCGACGCAGCTGGGCGTGTAGGTGATCCACTTTTCCTCAAGCAGCTTGCGCTTGAATTCCGGGCTCAGCGGCTCATGCCGATGCTGAGCGGGAAGGAATATGGAGAGAATCGTGCAGAGGACGGTGAGCGTGATTGTCATGGGTGACAGCTGTGAAGGATGACCGGATGTGAGCGAGTCTGCGATCCAAACCCCCGTTGGGCAACACGAACCAACTATAACGCATCGCGATGCCGGCTCCATCAGCAGCGCTGTTACATGGCACGCATGGATGTTACATGGGGCTTGCGCTATCGCGCATCGCTGTCGCAATCACCTGTCGCCCCCGCTCCACGCAATGCGCCCGCCCTGTCTGCACCCCGTACCCCGCATCAATGATCCCGATGCACGCCGCGATGTACGCCGCCCGCGCTGCGAACCCCGGATCGATCGCCAGCGGATACTCCCGCAGCACCTCATGCACCAGTTTCATCCCGCCCCAATGTGCAAGTCCCGCGAAGTCCGCCGCCGGATCCCCCAGCGCTGCATCGGTCCAGTCGATGATGCCGCTCACCGCGCCGTCATGCACCAGGATGTGCTCGGCGTTCAGGTCGTTGTGGACCACGACCGGCATCGTTCCACCGCTCGGCGGCGGCTCGGTCGCGATGAACCGCGCCACCCATTCCGCCTGATCCGCAGCCAGCGCGCCGCTCGCATGCGCGGCGCCGGCTTGCGCGCGTTCACGCATCCTCCCGGTACCCCGCGGCGTAATCTCGATCCCGCACACCCCCGCCTCGCTCGCGGGTACCGTGTGCAACGCGGCCAGGAATCTGCCCACCTGCCGGGTGATCTCTGACGATGGCGCGCCGGTCGAGATCGCGGTCCCTGACAGCAGCTTGTAGCAAATCCACCCCTCCCCGCGAGCACGAATAACAGGGATCTCCACCGGCAGCCGCCCCGCGAGCATCTCAAGCAGCCGGCACTCCGCCTCGAGATAGCGAGCCATCTGCCGCCGCTTGCCAAATTTGTACACCAGCTCTCCATCCCCGATGAAGACCCGGCAATCCCACCCCTCACCCAGCAGCCGCAATTCTCCGCTCGCGAGCGCCGGAGCATCCCTGACGATCACCTCCCGCGCTGCCTCGGCGGTCAGCTCCCCATCGGCTCCCCACCCCCACGGTTGGCTCATCTCTCACCACCCTTCACGTGGCCTCGATCACCACCGCCGTCCCGTAGCACAAGACCTCGGTCGCACGCCCCGTGCCACCAACATCCGAGGCGTCGTATCGCAGCCCCACGATCGCGTTGGCCCCCAGCGCCCGCGCGTGATCGATCAAAAGCTCAAACGCCTGCTGCCGCGCCTGCTCGCACATCTGCGTGTACGCCTCGATCCGACCGCCGATGATCGACTTGAGGCCCCCGAAGATGCCCTGCGAGATCGTCGGCGCGCGCACCGTGATCCCCCGCACCACACCCTTGTACTCGCGGATCCTGTACCCATCGATCGTGAACGTCGTCGTCACCGGAATGCTCATGCCTGCCTCCAACCCCCACGATGTAATATCGCTTCGCCCGCGAACGCGCATCATAACCGCTCGCACGCGCACCCCGACCACCACGGCCCAATGATCCTTCATGCCGTCCGACATTCCACCGGTCCCCGAACCCATTCACGGCTCACCCGCTGACCTGCCGCCTCCCCCGCCCGATGCCCTCCAGCCCGAGTTTCGCACTCCCTTCGATGGCGATGTCCCCTTTTGGCGACCCGGGATCCTCGATGTCGCTCGCGGCATCGGCTGGATGTGGATGCTCCTGCTTCCGGCGATCCTGACGTGTATCGCCATACCCCTGCTCCCGGTCATCCTCTGGCGCGGACCCTTCTGGGCACAGAACTGGGCGGTCAACATCAAGATCCTCCTGTTCGCCCTGGGGATTGCCATCACCGTCGTCCTCCGCTCAGCTCGCCGTGGTGTCCAGGTTCGCAAGGATCCCTTCTGCATCCACTGCGGCTACACGCTCGCCGGTCTGGGCGCTGATGGCCGGTGCCCCGAGTGCGGACGGCCCTTTCTGCTCTCGGTCATCGAGGAATACCGCAAGGATCCGCACTTCTTTGTTGCACGATACCGCGCGTTCCGCACCGCTCCGAAGTTTCCCGGCTTCCTCGCCGGCACCGGCCCGACCCCCGATGATGGCGCCTCGACGCCCCGCACAGCCCTCTGACATATTGCGGCTACACAACTCCGCAGTTCGGCCCTGTCCGCATTCCGGTTATCCACGGGTTTGACCCAGGGTCGAGATCGGCCGATGATTCTGTGGAGTGATTCGATTCCTTGCGCATCTCTTGGCGATCCTCCTGCTCGCCGCCGGATCCACCGGCGGCATGGTGGGGGGGCTCCGTGCGCCCTGCTCCCCTGAACCAACGCTCGCCGCCGATGTGCCGGCAGACACCGCAGGTTGCTGCGGCGATGGAACTCAGTTCGCCACCGCGGATGCCGGATGCTGCTGCAGCAGTCCCGCTTCCACCTCGCCCGCTGCACCGGCCGCCTGCGCGGCACCGTATGACACCTGCGGCTGCGGTGTGCTGGCTCCCTGGCCTCGCGAATCCCCCGCTCGCCCGGCAGAACGCATCCAACTGACCTCGCGATCCGCACCCGCGATCCTCCCGGCGATCCATTGTCGCCCGCTGATCACGGTGATGGGCTCTCCGCGCACTTGGCTCGCCCAGCGTTCCCACGCGCCTCCCGCGCCCCGCCGGGATGTCATCTGCCGCTGGAAGGTGTAGCGCTCCCCGCGCGCCACCACTGCGCGCCTGCGGGGATTCCCATCACTCACCCCATCAACAAGCGATTGGCCCGCGTCCGTACCGATGCGGCAGCCGTCTGAGAGCCCTTTCTCACCGACTCAACCCCTCACCCGGCGACCGCTCGCCATCCTCATCCTGAAAGTTCAACCATGACCAACCCGCATTTCAGCTCCATCCGTGCCGTGATCACCTTGGCAATCGTCCCTGGGCTCATGCTCCTGGGCTGCGCTTCAGGCTCCGGCTCTGAGCACGCCGTCGAAGAGAACGCAGTCATCCACACCGCGACCCCCGAGCAGATCGCCGCGACCCACAGCCAGGCCCCGATCCGCGGGGATTCGGCGACCCTCTACGTCAACGGCCTGGGCTGCCCCCTCTGCGCTTCCAACATCGACAAGCAACTCCTCCGCTTGGATGGCATCAAGGAGGCCGTCGTCGATCTGGGGGCCGGCACCGTTCGCGTCGGCTTCGACCCCAGCGCCAAGCATCCATCCCCGCACGATCTCTCCGAAACCGTGTTGGATGCTGGCTTCACGCTGGTCCGCATCGAGCAGCAGTAGCCCCGAGTCCCAAGCCGCGACCCGACAACCCCGACACGAACAGGGAATCCCGACATGACCAACCCCCATCGCCGACTTGCCGGCGCGCTGCTCTGCACGCTCTCCGGGGCTGCCTCCGCCCAGGAGGCCATGTACACCGAGGCTGCCACCATGCCCTCACCGGGCACGCTCATCCTCCGCGAGCAGGTCCACTACTTCAAATACGGCGCCCACCCCATCCGCCAGACCGATTCGACCGAGCAGCTCGAGCTCGAGAACATGGTCTATTACGGCCTCGCACGGGGGCTTGCGGTTCAGCTCAAAGTCCCCGTGGACTGGCGATGGGATGAGGAGGCCGACGGCGGCGATGAGTACGACCACGGTGTGTCCGACCTGGATGTCCTCTTCAAGTGGCGCATCTACCAGGACGATTCCGGCGGCATCAACACGCTCAGGCTCGCCCTCCTCGGCGGGGCCTCGTTCGCCAGCGGGGATGACAGCGATTTCTCCAGCGGTTCGATCAACCCGCACATCGGCGGCGTCATCACCAAGGTCTGGGGCCGCCACGGCTTCAACCAGGATCTCATGTACATCTGGAACACCGGCGGGGATGCCCGCGACAACTTCGGCGGCGAGGGCCCCGACGATGCCATCGAGTTCAACACCGCGTACCTCTACCGGATCGCCCCCGGCCGCTTCACCTCCGACTCCACAGGCGCCTGGTATGTCACCGCGGAGGTCAACGGCCTCTATGAAACCAACGGAGATACCGAGCTGCGCTTCTCCCCCGGCCTGATGTTCGAGGGCCGCACCTTCGGCTTCGAGCTGATGGCCCAGCTCCCCCTCTGGAACGATCTCGATGAACGCGCCGAGCTTGATCTCTCGCTGGGCATCGGCGTGCGGTTCTTCTTCTGACGGGGCAATCATCCAAAAAACCCACGGCGGCCCGTGCGGGCACAACGTACTTCAGCATCATGCTGAATCTGTGCCGGCCGGATCGCCTGTGGATTGGAGGAGGAACCGAAGTTGTCGTCGCTACCTTGCGCCGGGGGCGAGCACTCCGCCCCCTTCCCGTGCGAACTCGGGCCGCACGTACCGGGCCTTGGCATCCGTGCCGCTTGCCGCCTTGCCCTTGACCGCATCGGCCGAGGGCGCTGCGGCGGTGGCCTTGGCCGGCCCCGAGACATCCTGCCCCGGCTCGGGCCCCATGAATTGCAGGCTGACGATGACCCCCGCCACAACCAGGGCCGCCGCGGAGATCCCGGCCTTGATCCTCGTTGCCTTATCCCAAACGATCGCCATCGCATACCTCCTTCACAAGCGTCCGGTTACTTCACCGTGCGCGGATCGAAGATCATCTGGTACTTGTCGTTGAAGAACGAAGTCTCCGTGGCCCCCGGCAGCACCGCCATGTACGCCACGTGGCCATCCATGAACCCAAGCACCGAGCGGTTGGTGTCCCCGTAGCCGTTGACGATCATCGCGTTCTCCTTCTCGTTGTTCACGACGACATCCGCGTACTGATCGCTGAACAGCACGAACCGCGAGGAATAGAACGTGTCCGCCAGACGCATGCTCTTCATGCCCGCCTTCCACGCCGTCACCGCATCCCGCTTCCACAGGTTCTGCATCTCGGTTGTGTATAGCCACTTCAGGTTCGACTGGTAGCTGGTGCCGACATCGTCGTAGGCGCTGCCCGTGAAGTGCTTCTTGGCGGCATCGTTGGGGTTCGGCCAGTTCTCCTGGTACGAGATCTTGTCGCTGGGATCCTTGTACCCGGTCATCTGCAGGTTGTCGCGGTCGGCCGCGGTCTTGGGCATGACCTGCGGGGCATCGGGCGCCCACGCCGTGATATCCGGGTACATATACGGGTTCAACGGCCGGTCCGCCGCCTCGACGTCAAACGCCCTGCCCGACCACCACGCGTTGTTGTTCTTGCCGCCGTACGCCCACGTGCATAGGCCCTCGACCGCGCCCGAGGTCTTGCTCTTGGTCGTCCCGCGCTTGTACGACAGCGCAAACGGCGGCGTGCCGTTGTAGTCGTTGCGGTACATGCCGGTCGCCGTCAGGATCTGGCGCTGGTTGCTCAGCGACAACGCCTGCTTGCCCGCCAGCCGCGCCTTGCCCAGCGCCGGCAGCAGGATCGAGATCAGCAGCGCGATGATCGCGATCACGACCAGCAGCTCGATCAGCGTGAAACCGCGATCCTTGAGGGCTCTGATGCCGACTCGGCCCTGCTCTCCATGAGACAACCGGCGATGGATGTGCATCCCGCGCATGTGATGCTCCTTGCTCGCCGGTCCATCCCGCGATCGGCCTTGCGCTGTGTGTGCGGCTGCACACCCTGAGGGCGCCGGCATCGGGATCCGCGGGCGGTGGCTTCGGGCGGCCGTATCAGGCGTTCACCCTGCCCCGGCGATCATCGGTTCGCGGCCGCACCACGCGGTCACGCGATACCTCCTATATGCGGATGACAAGCGTTGAAGGTTCGCCCAACATCGTGGGGGCTTCCCCCCAATTGCCAGACCATTGCCTGCGCACAGCGTCAGAACGGCGGGAGGATCTGTCCTTACGTCGTTGCGAAGGGCATTCATACAAAAAGCAGACTCACCACAGAGGCACAGAGAACACAGAAAAAGACAAATCACAATGGGTTGGGAGTCGCGCTGGCTACGGATGAGTGACAGTGTCTTGTCCCTGAGTGTCTGTCTCTCGCTTCATTTCTTCTCTTCTCTGCGCCCTCTGTGCCTCTGTGGTGAGTCCTGTTTTCCTCAGCATCCCGCGATGAACGCATGCACAAACGCATCAAAGTCATCGGTATCGACAAACCCCGATCCATCGAAATCCGCATCATCCCCGCCGAGCTCGAACGCGTGGACGAACGCATCGAAATCGTCGGTATCCACGAACCCGGAGCCGTCGAAGTCCGCCGGGCACCCGGGCGTCGTGATGATCCGCAGCGCCACCGAGTGCGCGGAGGTGATGAAACTCCCGCTGCTCCCGCGCGACAGCGATGGCAGGCCCGTCAGGCCGTGGTTCATCGATGCCCCCACCTGGTTTGGCTTCTTGGCCTCAACCCGCGCCCAGAACCGCCCCGCTGGCAGCGATACCTCCATCGGCGCGTACACCCAATTGACCTCGCGCGTGTTGAACAGGAACGACAGCGAGGCCTCTCCGAGCATCACCGACTCGTTGGGCCGCAGTCCGGTCCCATCGTCCGGGTACAGCCGCACGCGCAGGCCCGACTGGTCCGCGAACTCGACCATGTACCCATCGATCGCGATCTCCATCACATCCCACCCGCCCGCGGGCACATCAAACGGCTGGAAGACCTGCCACTGGCTCGGCACCCCGATCGCCCGTCCCTGCGATTCGGCCGCATCCGACCCGTTGTCCACCAGCAGCACCCGCGGCTTGCAGGGATCGACCTGGCACGAATCCAAGATGCCGTTGTTGTCGCAGTCGGCTGCGCCGGCGGCGATCTCGACCGTGTCCGAGACCCCGTTGCCGTTGCAATCAAGCAGCGCCTGGGTCGGCTCACCCGTGCTGAGCACCATGCCGGAGGGTGAGCGATCATCCGTGCTCGTCCACGGGGTGGTGAACCCGCCCCCGGCGAGCGGATACCTGCGGATATCGTTGCGGAAGTCATCGGCGACAAAGAGCGAGCCCGAGGCCGGATCGGCGAGCACCTCGATGAGCCCGCTGGATGAGCCGCTGCCGGGCACGTTGTTGATCAGGATCTTGAAGTCCGTTCCATCCAGCTTGATGCGGCCGATGAAGTCCGTGATGGTGTCCGAATCCGCCCAGTAGAGGTACCCAGCGCCGATATCCAGCCCGATCGCCCGGACCGTGCTCCCGCCCGTGAACAGCGTCTTGCGGTCCGATCCATCCAGGTTCATCCGGAAGATCTTGCCATCGGTCCCGATGTACACGTGCCCATTGGTCGCATCGACCCGCGGCAGCCCCATCGTGTTCGCGACGCTCCCCGTGAACAGCGATGTCAGCCCCGTCCCGTTCGCGTTCACGCGATACAGCGTGGTATCGACGCTGAAGAAGATCCGCCCCGCCGCATCCAGCGAGGCCCCGCGACCGAACCCGTTCAGGTTCGCGACCGTCGCCGGCGCTGACCCATCCGCGTTCGCCGACAGGATCTTGCTCGTCCCCGCCGCATCCAGCCAGTAGAACCGCCCGTTGCTCGCGTTGAACGTCGCCCCGATCGGCAGCCACTGCGCTGGCAGCATGGAGAACAGCGTCCGCGGATTGACCCCATCGATCCGCACGGCGCTCATCTGTGCTGCCTGGAACTTGTACTCGCAGATGTACAGATCCGGCTGCGCAGCGGCGATCCCACAGGAGACCGCAAGCCCGCAGGCCGAAAGCACCATCGAAAAACGCATCGGGTTCATAGAAAAAGCTCCGCGGATTGCCGCGCCACGGCCGGCGATCGACGCCCACTATACCCCGCGATCCCGGAAACTGTTCCCGAATTGCAGGTACAGCACGTGTGTAACCGTGAACCAGACGAAGCCGGTGCATGCGCGGAGAATGCCGCCGTCCAGCTCCCGAAGGAACGGGGCCGCGGCAAGCAATCGCACCGCTCCGCCAACGCGTAGAGCCACCTGTGGGATTTGAACCCACGACCTATGCTTTACGAAAGCATCGCTCTACCGCTGAGCTAAGGTGGCAAAAAGGCCTTGTTTTCCCGAGCGGATTTGACTTCCGCCCGGTCGGCCCTTGGATGCCTCTGACACCCGTTGTGACACCACTTCCGAACGGCCGTTAGGGGGGTACCCTGCGGGGTAGGAGACTGGTGTCCACGGACGGAGCCAACGCATGCCCAAGGACGAGGCCGATCGTAGCCGATCACCAAGCCGTTTTCGAACCGTCGCGGAGGCGAGCGCTCGACCCCGTTTGGCGCGGAAGAACAAGCCGCGCAAGCCGTACGTTGACTTCCCGCTCTTTCCCCACGCGACGGGCCGTTGGGCCAAGAAAATCAGGGGCAAATTCGTGTTCTTCGGTCCGTGGGCCGACCCCTTCGGCGCGCTGGAGAGGTACACCAGCCAGCGTGATGCGCTGCACGCCGGACTAGTGCCTCGTGCCGTCGTCGTGTCTCCGGTTGGAGCATCGGTAGGCATCGCAGACGCGGGCAACGCTGGGGCTCCACGTGCGGCAGCGTCCGTTAGAACGATGCTTCAAAAAAGGAACACTCTTGGCAGCGCTCGCGCGACCAAGCACAGTGCCACGCCACCGGCGGGTCTCTCGTCGGTCGTCCGCGCGGCCGGGGAGGCGGTCACCCTTCGCGACCTGGTCAACCGCTTCCTTACCGCCAAGCAGCGCCGGGTCGAGACGGGCGAGATGCGGGCCCGGAGCCTGCAGGATTACTTCTACAGCGCCTCGCTGCTGATCGAGGCGTTGGGCAAGGATCGGCGGGTCCCCGCCATCGAATCCCGCGAGAAAGACGAAGGCTCGCCACAGCGGTGAGTCGGAGCTCGTACGGCTCGCTCGATCGGAGCTTAAGAGGATCGCCGGTAAGGCTCGCAAGCTTGGTGGCGAACCCTGGGCGCCTTTCTTCTTGCGACTTCACGGGGAACTTGGACCCACCTATCGAGGTACACCTCTCATCCGGCCTGAGGTGCCGGATCCAATGCACCCCGAGCTCCGGCCAAACGAGACGTTGTTCGTCAAGCTCGGTGAAGAGAGATGGCGGGCTGGCCCCGTATGGAACTTGCAGTCCCGCATCGATGTCGTGTTTGGGGACGAGGCGGACGGGCGAGGGTGGAGTCTGTTCGAGGAATTGGCCAAGCTGGCGTCTGAGCCCGTAGCGGTCGCGCCTTGGCCGTGGACGCAATCTCCATCAAGAACTGACCTTTCATCCGGTCAGGACTGGCTCGAGCGGTTCATCCGATTAAGCGAACAGGCGTTGGTCACTGGCATTGTGATTCACACCGTTGTCATGCCGGTGATGCATGCAGACCGCCTCGACCGCTTCAAGAAGATGCAAGGAATGCACACGATCCTGGCGATAGGCTCAGCCAACCGAAAGCCGCCTCCTCGCTACGAACTTGTGGAACCCGACGTGTTCACGTGCATGGCGCTGGTGCTTGACTGGCTGAGCGAATTCCGGCCGGCAGAGCAGAACGCCCTGTCTTCAGCGGGTAGCGCATCCACCAGCCGCAAGGTGCTCGTCCGTCCGATCCCGGTCTGCAAGGCGGCGACACAGGTCGAAGATCAGAATCTGCTTCGGCGGCTGCGTAAAGCGAAGTCCATCATCGACGAGCATGCACACCCCAAGACGGTGGAGTTGGATGACCTGTGTCGATGCTTTCCTGAGTTCAAGCGGAGCTTGGTGGAATGGGCAGACAAACACTTTCCTGCAGCATGAAGATTCTCTGACAGGAGAACTTCACCCAGCGTCACCGGCCGTCAAAAGAAACGGACCGCGCGATGTAAATCAAGTGCCGGCAGTGACTTGACTCCGTTGAGGCGATCCGCCCTGCACGAACGATGATGCTCCCGGTCGCTCCCGACAGCGACGGGAACATGCGGTCTCGAAACCTCCAACTCACGACTGCCAGCGCCGAGCCTGTGAGCCTGGCACCGGAGGCGGCATGCGCAGGACAAGAGTCCCAGGCGGCTCATAAGGGCAATTCGCCGTCCGGAGGGGACACTCAAAACCCTCGTCGGCCGGCGCGGGTGAACCTGCTGAAGCCCAACGACGAGATCGCTCAGCTGCGTCAGAAGTTCCTTGGGGTGGCTCAGCCACTCATCCCCGCCCAACCCCACGCCCACCCCCACTCCCGCCCCGCCCGGCATCGAGGGAACCGGTGATGGCGACGTACACGGCATCATCGGGCCGGTGCGAAGAACGCCGCCGCGTGCGGGTAGAGATGCTCGTATCCCTCGGCCGTGCGGTCTTCCCAGCGGCTGGTCGTGCTGGTGAAATCCACCTGCCGCTGGCGGCCGCTGGCGTCGGTCACGGTGCCCGTGGTGCGCGTGGTGTCGGTCACGGGGGCGTGGTAGGTCCGCGAGTAGGCCTGGGTGATCGGCTCTCCCACGTTCCACAGGACGCGTGTCGCCCCGATCGAGCGGGCGAATGCCTCCAGCCCGTCATCGCCCGCGCTGGACGTCTGGCTGAAGCTGCTCTCCCCCAGGAGCGTCCATCCATCACCGGACTGTGCGAGCGTGATATCGATCGCCTCGGCAGGTTCCAATTGAACGTGTGTCCCGGCATCCAGCGGGGACATGCGCGTTCCCTCGTAGTTGGTCTTCCACGGGCTGGTACAGCCGCCGAGGAGGAGTGCGATCCCGAGGGTGGCGATCCGGCTGGGGATCCCGCGCACGGGCGTGCGTGGGCGCGTGGAGTTGGTGGGGGGAGGTTCCATCCCAGGACGTTACGGTCGGCGCACGCCGGGCACACGGGGCACCGTGGGCCAAGCGTGGGGGACGGTGGCCAACGGGCGCGAAAGGCCTGGATTCAAGGGGTTCCAGGGGACAGGAGGTCCCCTGGCATGGGCAAGGGCGCAGGGGAGGGGGTCGGGGGTCGGAATCCTGTGGATCCCTTAAAGGACCGGCGGCGGACCCGCATTTTTTTCGTGCACGGGTTTTGGGAGAGGGGGGTAGGCGCGCGTTGAGACCTCGTGGGGGTTGGCTCGGCACGAGGCCAGGGCCTGTTTTACAGGGCGAATTGACACGTACACCAGCACGGAGGCTTGATCGATGATGATCCGCAATCGCATCAAAGAGCTGCGCAACGTGAGCGCAAGTGACCTCAAACCCAGCGCCCGCAATTGGCGCACGCATCCCAAGGCTCAGCAGGACGCCCTGCGGGGAGTCCTGGCGGAGATCGGCTTCGCCGATGCCGTGCTCGCCAGGGAGCTTGAGGACGGCTCGCTGGAGCTGATCGACGGTCACCTGCGCGCCGAGACCGTGGGCGATGCCAAGGTCCCGGTCCTGGTCCTCGATGTCGACGAGGAGGAGGCGGGCAAGCTCTTGGCGACGCTGGATCCGCTTGCGGGAATGGCCGGTGCCGATCCGGCCAAGCTCGACGAACTGCTCAAACAGGTCAGCTTCGATTCGGATGCGGTCGCCGAGATGCTCAGGGGAATGGCCGAGGCGGCGGGGCTGGCGGTCGCCGGGGGCACGCCCGTGGTCGATGACGAGATCCCCGAGCCCCCGGCCGCCGAGGATGCGGTGACCCAGCGCGGCGACCTGTGGCTCCTCGACAGCGGGAGTGCCAAGGCTGGGCGCGGCAAGGTGAAGGACGCCGGCGCAGCCGTCGCCGGAGGGCACCGCCTGCTCTGCGGGGATGCCACGGACCGCCACGAGGTTCGGCGCGTCATGGATCGCAAGCGGGCGGGCCTGTTCGCCACGGATCCCCCGTACCTGGTCGGGTACGACGGCACCAACCACCCCCAGAGCTTCACCGGCGGGGGGAGTAAGGACTGGTCGGGTTCGTACGGGAACACCTGGGATGATGCCGATGGCAACCCCGACCTGTACGACAAGTTCGTGGGTGCGGCGATCGCCGAGGCCTTGACGGAGAACGCAGCGTGGTGCTGCTGGCATGCCAGCCGGCGCCAGGCGATGCTCGAATCGGTCTGGAACAAGCACGGGGCGTTCGTGCACTGCCAGCTCGTTTGGGGGAAGAACAGGCCGGTGCTGACGCGCACCTGGTACATGTGGCAGCACGAGCCCTGCCTGATGGGCTGGCTCAAGGGCAAGAAGCCTCCGAAGGGCCCCGAAGCCAAGCCAACCAGCACGCTGTGGATGATCGACACAATCCCCAATGGGGACGAGCGGCCCGATCAGGGCCACACCGCTGGCCGTGCCAGGAATCACGACATGAGTCACAGATTTATGCAGCGCTCAGTAAGAAACTATCTCAAAAGCCTCTTTCGAGCCGATGACACCTCCCGGTCACGGATGACCGGAAGGAGGCCAGGATGGCCGGCACGAAGCATCGTCGAAGGCGGGCGCGTCCGTTGGACACCATCTGG
>JADLBU010000022.1 GCA_020847535.1 Phycisphaerales bacterium | reverse complement strand
CCGCCCGTCCCCGTTAACAACCCGTATCGATCGCACACCCATCGGGCCACCCCGAGAGTGGTCCGCCAACCCTCCGAAACGGTCTTGTACAGGGAGTTTTCGACGCCCTCGCGGAAACGCGGGGGCGCTTTGGTTTACAGGTCGGACCTTTTGGACGCCTCGGGCTGTGGCGGGGCCGACGCGCGGAAAGTCCCATCAGGACGGGGGTTTCCGACGCCGGAGCGGAAAGGGGCCGGAACCGCCGCGCTCTCTGTCTTGAAACCGAATCTCGGTGTCCGACCGCAATCCCCACGGTTGCTCTCGCCCCACCGGCGGCAACCCTCTCGGACTCTCGCGCTCTCTGGTTGACGGGTGGCCTGAGCTTAACAGCAGGGTTGCTCTCGGGGGCCTTGATTCGGTGATGTCGTCGTGTATGCTTGGTTCCAGCGAGGCTGATCGCGTTCCGTCTTTATGGCGGGACGAAAGCGGGCGGCACTCTGCGGTATCTGACGGGTCTTGAGCCTTCCTGCTCGACTCGATCAAACCCTCGCCACATCCTGATTTCTCGTCCAAGGGTCGCTGTTGGTCCTTGGTCGTGAATGCCATCGCGGACGTTCCGCTTGGCGTCGTGTTCCAAGCCCGTCTATACGGCGGGCAGAAAGGACCGTGGTTTTTGAAAACTGATTACAGCATCGTTCGTCAGGATCGTTTCATTCGCGCCACCCGCGACAGCGGGTACAAGGGCACGGACAGCGCCCTCTCGGAGTTGATCGACAACTCCATCCAGGCGGGTGCGACCGAGGTCTCGATCGACATGATCGCGGTCGAGCAGGAGCCGGACGGCCCGGGCCGTCCCAAGCAGCCCCGCATCGTGCAGGTAGTCATCGGGGACAACGGGCGCGGCATGGATGCCGAGACGTTGCGCCGGGCGCTCCGCTTCGGCGACAGTACCCGGTTCGACGATCGGTCGGGACTCGGGCGGTTCGGCATGGGTCTGCCCAACGCAAGCGTCAGCCAGTGTGAGCGCGTCGAGGTCTACACCTGGCGTCGCGACAGCAAGCCGATGATGACGTACATCGATGTGAATGAGGTTTCGGACAACTCGATGTCCGAGGTCCCTCAGCCCCGCGAGGCGGTCATCCCCGCGCCGTACTCGTCCCTTGCGACGTCACCCTCGGGCACCATCGTGGTCTGGAAGAACTGCGATCGCCTGGACCACGACGGCAAGCAGGACACGCTGGTCCGCGCGCTGCGACCCGCGCTGGGACGCATCTTCCGGCACTTTCTCGTCGCGGATTTCAAACTGACGATCAACGGCACGGCGGTCGGCCCCGTCGATCCTCTCTATCTCATGCCTCAGGCGCGACTCGAAGGCGATCCGCTTGCCACCCAGCACGGTGACAGCCTCAAATTCGACGTCCCGATCCCCGGCAAGCCCGATCAGACTTCCACGGTTGAGGTCGTGATGACGCTCCTCCCTGAGGAGTGGCAGACTTCGATGGGCAACGGCAAGTCGGCCAAGGAGAACCGGCAGCGGCGGCAGATCGACGCCACGTCCGGGTACAGCATCGTTCGTTCTCGGCGCGAGATTGACCTGATCAAGAGTCCGTACCACGCCCGCCATTGGACCGACGCGTGGTACCGGGTGGAGATCCGCTTCGAGCCCGAGTTGGATGAGGTTTTCGGTGTGACGCACACCAAGCAGCACGCCAAGATTTCGTCCGGCTCGTCGATCTATGAACGGCTCGGCACGGCGATCATCGCCAACGTGAACACGTTGAAGGACATGATTATCGCGCGAGGCACGAAGGCCCACCACGCCGCAACCGCCAAGACCGCCCGCGCGGAGGAGACGGTCGGAAAGTTGGCCCCGAGGCTTAAGCCCATCGACGAGTTGACGGACAAGCCCGCATTTGAGGTTCAGCAGGAGGTCAAGGAGTTCATCGAGGATCGCCGGATCAGCACCGACGCGACGCCGGAGGTGATGACGGAACTCGAAGAGCGTCTGACGAAGTACCCCGTCGTCATCGAGTACGAGGCCTTGCCTGGCGCGCCCTTCTACCGGACCAAGATGGTCGGGCGTTCCGTGGTGGTGCTGCTCAACACACGCCATCCGTTCTACGACCGCCTCTACCGGCGGATGGAGCAGGACTCGCCGATTGGCAAGACCTGCATCGACTTGACGCTCATGGCACTGGCGCGGAGCGAGGCGCTCGCGTCCGAGGACGCCCGCGAGTGGTACAGCGACCAGCGGCAAGAGTGGAGCCAGCACATGAAGGTGTTTCTCGAGCAGATCGAAGAAGCACCGCAAGAGGATGACCCCAAGTCGCTCGCTGGTGCCGTCGGCTCGGTGTGGAACGACAAGCAGTAGTTCTTTGCATCGAACCCTGTTCGCGTGGCGGGGGCCACTGGCTCCCGCCACGTATTTGGATCGCGACCTCGCGGGTATGCGTCCACGCCAGTACTCTGACCGCACCGAGGTCTGATCGAGGAGGCACAATGGAACAAAACACGCTGGAGAAGTTCTTCACGAGCAAGCACTTCGTTATCCCAAGCTACCAGCGTGACTACGCCTGGACTCAGCAGAACATCGACGACCTACTCAACGACATCGCCGAGACCATCGAGACCAGAACAAGCCACTACATCGGCACGTTCATTCTGTCCCGCCAGCAAGGTGATGGGGCCTACCACGTCGTCGATGGCCAACAGCGGCTGACTACTTTGACCATGATCCTGAACGCCGTAATCGCGTTACTGCCATCTGATCAACAACTGATCTGCCGCAACACGTTCGTTCAGGATGTGGCGAAGAAGCGGTGGCGGCTCGAACCCGCCGAGTACAACAGGGCATTTCTCGCCAACCTCTTGCAAGGACAGTCCGTTGATCCGCAGAGCAAGAGCCAGCGGCTACTGCAGGAGGCGTATCGGTACATCGTCGGTCGTATCGCGGAGATTCACAAGCGTGCGGGCGGCCTCGATGCCTACCTCGAGAGCCTCAAGCAACTTGAGGTCATGGAGTTCATTGAAGCGGACGAAGGAAAGGCGATCCGTATCTTCCAGACCGTCAACGACCGTGGGCGACCGCTGGCGGTGATCGAGAAGGCGAAGAGCTTGCTGATCTACTACTCAAACCGCTTTCTCGCCGGAGAGATGGACGCTGCGATCAACACCGCATTCGGCGGCATCTACAAGGACTTCTGCGAGTTGAAGGAAATTGCGGAAGCGGAAGACACTCGCATCGATCTGCTTGCTCTCGCTGGTTTCAGCGAAGACTCGGTGATGAGGTATCACTTCTTGGGTTTTCCGAGCGAGTTTTACGACTTCAAACCGAGCACGGACTACGTTTTGGACGGGTTCCTGAAGAAGACGCTGAAGGCCCTCCAGACTGACAAGGCGGGTCTCAAGCGGTTTGTTACCGTTTACGTCGCGGATCTGCGAAGGTTCTTCGGTAGCCTGCTGAAGCTCGTCGAGCGCATCCAAACCGAGCCCCGGTACTACAAGATGTTCTGCATCCTCGGATTGTCAACCCACCTCTATCCATTGGTGATTCGTCTACAGGGACGCGGAGTCTTGGACCAGGCGGCCGCGCCCAATGGGCTTACCTTCGCGGACCTCGTCGAGATTGCCGACGTTCGCATCTACAAAACGCGCGGCACCGATCCGCAGAAAGACATTTCACATCTGGCATGCGAAGCCGCGACCGCGGACCCTGCTGTCATCCGACGCCGCCTCGCGGAGATCGTGATTCGGTTCATGGATGACGGGAGGTTTGAGAGCGACCTGAGAGGGAACATGTACGGCAACGAGGCCCTGCTCCACATGCTGATGGAGCAGGGCGAAGCGTGGGCGCGACATCAGGGCAAGCCTTCGCTCAGCGTGGATGACTTGATCGCGCTGAAGCGCACCAAGCCCACAATCGAGCACGTTTTCGCGCAGACCCCCGGATTTACACTGCCGGGTCGCGGGTTCGCCACGCAGGATCAGTACCTCATGGCGAACGACTGCCTGGGGAATCTGACAGTCCTTGAGAAGGAACTCAACAGTCGATGCCAGAACAAGACCCCGGAGCAAAAGCTCGATGACGCCAACCTCTTCAAGGCGAGCCGGTTTGACGTCAGCCGGGCCCTGGTCGCAGAAGTAGCAGCGAGCGGCGCAGCGTTCGACGCCAAGTGTGTCAATGACAGGACGCGCCGCCTGGCTGATTTCGCAAAGCACCGCTGGCCGCTGTGGGACGCCAGTTGACCGCTTCCCGTCTCCTTCCCGAGAGGGAGGCCGGTTGATGCCTGGGTTGCTCTTGTCACCCTCGCGCGCGACTTCGGAATCCCATCGCGTAGGTATCCAGTAGCCGGCGGCATCGGGCCGCGGGCGATTGGGCACTGATCACCACGACCAACCACGGACGGGGTGAGCATCTCCGGAAGGAGTGCGCGATGTCGCTGCGCCCCGACCCGACGGACCCGGCGGCCATGACGGCGGACCAGCGGATCGACGAGGTCGCCAGCATCCTGGCGCGCGGGATTCTGCGGCTACATGGACGAGTTCCCGCACATTCCGCCCCAGTCGCGAATCTGCCGGAATCCTCGGCCACATGCCTTGATCTCTCGCCCCCTCCTCGCCCTGATGGCGTCGCTGGTTAACGGCTAGAGAAAGGCGGTGATGTCCGATGCTGAATGTGGGCCAGAAGGTGAGCGAACTGCGGCGGATGACCGTCGCGGAACTCCGGCGCGAGTACGCCGAGGTCTTCGGCGAGCAGACGCGCTCGTTCCACAAGGAGTTCCTGGTCCGCCGCATCGCGTGGCGGATTCAGGCCAACGCCGAGGGCGGCCTGCCCGAGCGGGCGCGGCAGCGGGCGCTGCAGATCGCCAATGACGCCGACCTCCGCACGCGGGCACCCGCCGGGGCCGAACCCGTCAAGGTCGCGGCCCGTGCGCCCGGCGGCCGCGTCGTGACCAAGCGGGTTGAGACGCCCCCCGACGCCCGCCTCCCGATGCCGGGGGCTCTCCTGACGCGGGAATACCGGGGCCGCACGATCCGGGTCCGGGTGCTGCCGAACGGATTCGACTACGAGGGGACCATCTACAGGTCGCTCTCGGCGGTCGCGCAGGCGGTCACCGGGGCGCACTGGAACGGATACCTGTTCTTCGGGATTCAGGCACCAAAGGCGACGGAGGCGCGATGAGCCGACAACGACCCAACCAGATCACCGGAAAGTTCTCCGCCGTGCGGTGTGCCATCTACACCCGCAAGAGCAGCGAAGAGGGTCTCGAGCAGGAGTTCAACTCCCTCGACGCTCAGCGGGAGAGCGGCGAGGCGTATATCCGCAGTCAGACTGGCGAGGGATGGGTATGCCTCCCCGACCGCTATGACGACGGTGGCTTCACCGGTGGGAACATGGACCGGCCGGCGCTCAAGCGCCTCATGGCCGACATCGAGGCGGGCAAGATCGACTGCGTGGTCGTCTACAAGGTCGACCGGCTCAGCCGCTCGCTGCTCGACTTCGCCCGCATGATGGAGACGTTCGAGCGTCACAAGGTCTCGTTCGTCTCCGTCACCCAGCAGTTCAACACCGCATCCTCGATGGGTCGGCTGGTCCTCAACGTCCTGCTGTCGTTCGCGCAGTTCGAGCGGGAAATCATCTCCGAGCGGACCCGGGACAAGATCGCTGCAACGCGCCGCAAGGGGAAGTGGGCGGGAGGCCACCCCATCCTCGGCTACGACGTGGACCCGCGCGGGTTCCGGCTGGTGGTCAACGAGGATGAGGCGGCCCGCGTGCGCGAGATCTTTGCCCTCTACCTGGAAGAGCAGTCACTTCTCGCCACCGTCAAGGCCATCGACGCCCGCGAATGGCTCAACAAGCAGTGGACGACGCGGAAGGGGAAAGCCCGCGGCGGGAAGCCCTTCGACAAAACTGGCCTGTTCAAACTGCTGACCAATGTGGCGTACTTGGGGAAGGTCAAGTACAAGAGCGAAGTTCACGCCGGCGAGCATGAGGCAATCGTCGATCCCGCGGTCTGGCAGCGCGTCCAGCAGCTCCTGGCCCGCAATGGGCGGACGGGCGGCGCGGCGGTCCGCAATAAGTACGGGGCGCTGCTCAAGGGCCTCCTCTTCTGCGCTCCCTGCGGATGCTCGATGGGCCACACCTACTCGACCAAGAACGGGAACATCCAGTACCGTTATTACGTCTGCCTGCGGGCTCAAAAGCGCGGATGGCACACCTGCCCGTCGAAGTCGATACCCGCGGCCGAGATCGAGCGCCTCGTAGTCGAGCAGATCAAGACCATCGGCCGTGACCCCGCGCTCCTTAGCGCGACGCTGAAGTACGCACGAAAGCAGGCCCAGGATGCGATCGCGGCGGCGGAGACGGAGATCGCGGCTATAGAACGGGAACTGAAGAGGCACTACCGCGAGGTTCGTACCTTGGCAGCCAACGCGGCGACGTCCAAGGGGGCCGGCGCCGCGAGGCTCGGGGACCTCAATGAGCGCATCCGCGTGGCCGAGCAGTCGATGACCGAGCTGCGGGAGAAGGCCGTCGACCTCAGCCGTGAGATTATGGACGAGCGCGAAGTCGCGGAGGCGATGGCCGCGTTCGACCCGGTGTGGGAGACGCTCACGCCCAAGGAACAGGCACGCATGGTGCGCCTGCTCGTCCAGCAGGTCGACTACGACGGCGCGACCGGCACCGTCTCTTTGACACTCCGCCCCGAAGGACTGGACGCACTGGTCACAGAAAGCAAGGAGGTCGCCGCGTGAAGTGCAATGCAGCGCCGACAATTGAGTTCAAATTTCACTTCGAGAGGAGCCGACGCGGTCAGAAGCGGGTGGTCGTCGGCGAGCGGCCCAGTCGCTCAGCCTTGCCGCCGGGCAGGCTTCCGCGCGTCACCCGTCTCATGGCACTGGCGATCAGGTTTGACCAGCTCATCCGGGATGGCGAGGTCAGCGATCTTGCGGAAATTGCGCGCCTTGGCCATGTCACGCGCGCTCGAGTGACTCAAATCATGAACATGCTGCACCTGGCGCCCGACATCCAAGAGCAGCTTCTGCTCCAAGGTGGGGTGGACCGGGGGAAAGACCCCATCACCGAAAGGCACATGCGAGCGGTTTCCTCGCTCATCGACTGGCGAAAGCAGCGGGCACTATGGAAGTCAATCGTGATCAATGGGTCCCAGCCCGGGCAGGCCAACGTTGACATTGGACCGATCTGAGGACTGACCTTGTTAAGCGCTTGTTGGCAAGATTTTGTCGTTCCCTTGTCAGTGCTCAGACGGTGGGGTACGCTCGGTCATGGCGAACAAGTTCAAAGGCGCGCACGCATCTCCCATGGGAACCCATACGCCCGCGACCGCCGACAGCCTACCGCGGGCAGATCCACGTGCCGATCACCGAGGTGACGGTCCAAAGGGCGGGGGGCCTTCGAGCACCCGGGGACGGGGGTTTGCCTATATCGGGCTCGAGCAGTGCGATGCGGTCCTGCGGAAATTTGACCAGAGGGCCAAGGAGATGACTCTCGATGCCTACGCGCGGGCGTTAGGGCATGAAGAGGGTCCGATCAGCAGATTCCTCCACAAGCTCAACGCGCTCGAGAAGTTCCGCTTGATCGACCGGGACAAGGAAAGCCTTCGACTGACGCCTTTGGCGATCAGCATGTTAAACGCCCGTAACGAGGACGCCGTCGCGGTGGCCCGGGCGGAGGTCTTCTTCGCATACTCCGACTTCAAACGCCTGTTCGACTATTGCCCGAAGGGGAAGGACGTCGACCGAGCCAGCGCCAAGGAATTCACGACGACGAAGCTCGGCATTCTGAACCGGGTGGACGAGTTCGTCGATCTGTTTACCGAGTCGGCGCATTTCGCGGGCCTCCTCGAAGACAGGCCGAGCCGGCGGGCCGAGACATTCAGGCTTCGCGCGGCTGCGGTACCAATCGGCGCCAGCCCTGCCTCCAGCGGGAAAATCGCCGGTCCTGCAGACTCCCCTCGGATGGCAGCAGCAGACGTGGATGCTTGGCTTGATCTCGTCCGAGGCACCTACGGCCCGCAGTGCAAAGTGACACAATCGCCCGACGACAAGGTTCGGCTGCACGTTGTTGACGGGGACATCACCATCGAACTCGCTGTTCGAATCGTGATCAAGACGAGCGCCGCTTTCACTGAACTGCCGAGGATCGCAGAGTTGATGCGGAGGCAGGGGCTCAAGGCATGAGCACCTGAGGCATTCAATCCGCTCGCTCCACTGTAATGGAGCGGGCGGGTCAGTCCTGCTCCCGAGGCACCGCAAGGCGGCCCAACGGGAGGCCGGCACGGGCCCGACTCAGGGTCTGGTACCTGAGCGTATCGCGGGAACCCGCCGGCGACAACCGACCTTGCGGAGCGGTGGTCTTTCGGTCTTTTGTCAGAAGAAATAAGGCAACCTGGCGGTTCGATCGCCCCGGAACCACACGGTCTCGGACGCTGACGGCCACGCACTCTCTTTGTGGCGGCGCGCGATCACTCCGTCTCATATCAGCGTTTGACCCTGCAGACGCTGCCTTCTGCACCCATCGTCTGTGGCTATCCACCCCAGCGAGCGCGATCACAGCGCGCATTCACGGAAGCAAATCGAATGTCCGTTGACCCCATCCACATCGAGTCGGCGTACCCGATCATCCGCGCCAAGGCACAGCAAGTCTGCTGCTGGCAAGGATTCCGGCGTCGCGACTTGGACGACATCATCCAGGAATTCTGGATGCACGTTTTACGCCGGTCCACAAAATTCAATCCCACCAGGACGAAATGGGAAACCTTTGTATCTGTCATCCTCGACAATTTGTGCATCTCGCTGTTGAGACATCGCCGCGCCGCGAAGCGATCATCAAAGCGTGAGGAGTGCTCGCTCAACGAGCCTGTACGGGATGCCGATGGTCGAATCGTGGACCGCCACCAAACCACGCCGGAAATCTCGTCGGCGCGCACACCCAATGGCGGTCAGGATCTGCAATGGGACTTGCAGGAGTTCTTGGCGCTCCTGCCGGATGAACTCCGCGCGACGGCGATCTGGTTGGCGCACTGCACGGCCAACTCCACCTGTCACAGCACGGGCATGTCACGGCGGGCAATCCAGCGTCAGGCACTTGAGCTCCGGGAGTTCCTCGAGGACGCTGGACTTCGTGACTACCTCTGACCGCGCGCATGTCCCGACCGGCGTCGCGTAGGAATCCAGTAGCAAAGTACACCGATCCAGGAGACTGTCGCATGACGCACGAAGCATACCGCTACGTTCTCTGCCGGCCGATCCCATTCCCCGAAGTCCTCAGTACGCTGGACTTGGCGCTCATCGCCGCGGAAAGTCTGCACGGAGCCGAGCGCACCCGCCTCGACGCTCGCTTTGCTTCCGACACTCGGCTGCTCACGCTGGTCATCGATGCCAACACGCCCGTGGGCCAGACGCTCAATCAAGTCTTCCTGGGTTTTGCGCGACGGGAGTTCGGTGAGAAGGCCCTCCGGGTCGAACGCATCGATCGCTCCTCCACTCCGAAGACGGGTTCCGGACCAACTTCCACCACGGCATCCGCCGGCAACCGTGGATCCACATCCGGATCGGCGCGGGGAACCGCGGCGTAGATATGCCTCCCTTTCCAGCCGACGACCCACGATCCAATGGCACGGAGCCGGCTGCCAACGCCGGCTCGCCGGTCGTTTCATGTGATCCCTCACTGGTTCCAACCGCTCTGCGCGATCGTCCGCAGTGGGTTTGCTGGAAGTACGTCATTCGGAATGGCAAGCAGACAAAGTGCCCGACGAACCCACGCGGAGGGGGGCTTGCAAGTGTCACGGACCCGTCGACATGGGGGTCGTTCGAAGAGGCGGTGGCCGCATGGTGGGCGAGGCGCGGTCTCATCGCCGGCATCGGGTTCGTGTTCACGGCCGATGATCCGTTCACCGGCATCGACCTGGATGGATGCCTGAACGAGGCGGGAGACATCGTCGCCAGCGCACGCGAGATCATCGACAGCGTCAATTCGTACACGGAAGTCTCTCCCAGCGGACGCGGAGTCAAGGTGTTCATCGCCGGCCGGAAGCCGGCTGGCTTGGGTTGCAAGTCCAAGTCCATTGCAGGGTTCAAGGAAACCGAGGTCTACTCCGATGGCCGGTTCTTCACCGTGACCGGGCGGCACGTTTACGGAACGCCGCTGATGGTCGAAGACCGTCAACCCCAGCTGGAATCCCTGTGCCAGCTCCTCTGGCCCACGAAGCTGCCCCCGGTCTCAACCAGCGCCACCGTCCCCGCCGGCTTCGCTGGCGATGACGGCGCCTTGATCGAACGAGCGGGCAAAGCCAGGGACGGAGATCTGTTCAAGACACTCTGGGCTGGCGATACGTCATTGCACGCCGGCGACGCCAGCGCCGCCGACCTGGCTCTGTGCAACCTGCTGGCATTCTGGACCGGCAGGGATGCGAGCCGGATGGACCGTCTCTTCCGGCGTTCGGGGCTCTTTCGAGACAAGTGGGACGAGCGGCGCGGTGAACGGACTTACGGGCAAATGACCATCAGCCGCGCGATCGCGGGCTGCAATAAAATATTCCGCTCCCGCCATCCTCGGGGTGTCCGGCCTGGCCAGGCGGCCCTACCCGACGGTCATAACGGGTCCGGTTCAGACGCCTTGCAGGCCGGCTCGCTTGGCGTGAGGGACCCAACTTCCGGGAAACTGGTGCTGTCCCCACGGTGCACGCTGCCAACGGCTGAGGCGTATATCCGTGAGTTCAATCAACACCCTGACGGTCGCACGCTCCATTGCTTTGGCGGACAGTTCATTGAGTGGCGCGAGAACCGATACTGCGTTTTGGAAGATGACTGCATCAAGCACCGGCTGCAGGCCTGGCTGCACGCTGCGGCGCAGCCCGTGCTGGACAAGAAGACCGGCAAGTTGGAGCTGGTTGGATTTGAATCCAACCCGACGACCGTGCGGCAGGCGTGCGAGTCACTCCGCTTTCGAGTCAATCTCCCGGCCAGCACGATCGCGCCGTCGTGGCTTGATCAGCGCGATGACCGTCCTCCGGCGCACGAGATCCTCCCCTGCAAGTCGCTCAACCTGCACATCCCGACTGGGCGCGTGCTGCCCGCGACGCCGGCGCTGTTCACGACGAGCGCCCTCGACTTTGATCACAAACCCGACGCCGAACCGCCCGGGCGATGGCTCTCGTTTCTCGAGGAGGTATTCCTTGCCGACGTCGAGTCGGTGGAATTGCTCCAGGAGTGGATGGGATACTGCCTGACGAGCGACACAAGCCAGCAGAAGATGCTTCTCATCGTCGGTCCGAGGAGGTCGGGGAAGGGCACGATCGGGCGAGTCATCACCTCCTTGGTCGGTAAGAGCAATGTCGTGGGGCCGACCACCAGCAGTTTGGCCGGCCCGTTCGGCCTCCAGCCCCTAATCGGTAAGTCGTTGGCCATCGTCAGTGACGCGCGGTTTGCCGGAGAACACGTCGCCACGGTCGTCGAACGACTGCTGTGCATCTCTGGGGAAGACACCCTGACAATCGACCGTAAGTTCCTCGGGTCGATCAGCTTGAAGCTGCCCACGCGATTCATGTTCCTGACCAACGAACTGCCCCGCCTGAGTGACGCCAGCATGGCTCTCACCGGGCGCTTCCTCGTGCTGCGCCTGACTGCGAGCTTTTATGGCAAGGAGGATCTCAACCTCACCGGTCGGCTCGTCACCGAGATGCCGGGCATCCTGCTGTGGGCCTTGGAGGGCCGGGAACGACTACAAGCGCGGGGCCACTTCGCCCAGCCCAAGACCGGCGCGGACGCCATCCTCGACCTCGAGGACCTGGCCTCGCCCGTCAGCGCCTTCGTCCGCGATCGCTGCGTCGTTGGCCCTGGGCACCGGGCCGGGATCGACGACTTTTACAAGGCGTGGCAATCGTGGTGCGAGCAGGAGGGCAACATTAAGGCCCCCCCCAAGCAGACGTTCGGCCGTGACCTCGCAGCCGCGGTTCCGGGCATCCGTCGACGGCGGGGCACGGCAGGATCGTTCTACGAGGGGATTGGCCTTCGGGAGCCCAACCGTTCATTTTGACCAATGCCGCGCACCGTCGCGCACTGTCGCGACAGTCGACACTGCTAAAACACACGCGGGTGCGCCGGCGCTCGTGCGCGTACGCGAACAGAGCGATCTCGGGCGCAAGGGCAATTACCGCGACGGAGCGCGACGGTGCGCGTCAGTCGCTTCACGCGGGGGCTCTCGGTCCCGACCGATGGACACAATTCAGCCATTTCTCTTCCCGGGTGCGAGCAGCTCCGGACCGGACTGCGTAGATATCCAGTAGATGACCCATTCGAGGCTGCCGGTCCGGAGGGGTCGTCGTACTCCCCTTTCAAATCCGCGGGCCATGTGGGTTTCATCCCCGTGGCGTGCTCGCATGAATGATTGAGAACGGGGTGCTGAATCCCCGACTCGACGGTCAACACCGCCGGCGAGCACCCATCCGCGGTTCATGAGCGTCTATCCCCGGCGTCGGCACCAAGGAGTTCAACTTGTCGAGCAAGCAGCAACGTTTGTGCACGGTGGCCCCCCAGCTTGAATGCCACCTGGTCCCGATCGGGACGATCACCGGGGACCCCGCTAACCTCCGCCTGCACGGGCCCCGATCGATCGAGGCCATCAAGGCAAGCTTTCGCCGGTTCGGGCAGCAAAAACCCATTGTTGTCGACGCTTACGGCGTCACCATCGCTGGCGCCGGCCAGCTTGAGGCCGCCAAGCAGCTCGGATGGACACACATCGCGGCCGTGAAGTCCAATCTAGCCGGGGCGGACCGCGTCGCCTACGCGATTGCCGACAACCGCACCGCCGAACTCTCGGCTTGGGACGAGGAGTCTTTGGCGGCAACACTCGCCGCCATGTCTGCCGTGGATCTGGAGTCCCTTTCGTTCAGCGCCGCCGAACTCGCCGACCTTATCGGCGGCACCGGCTCGGGGGTCGTCCAGGACGAAATCCCCCAGCCGCCAACGCCGGGAAATGCTGTCGCCCGACCGGGCGAACTGTGGCACCTCGGGGAACACAGGCTGCTGGTGGGCGACTGCACCGTCGAGGCCGACGTGGTCCGCGTCATGGACGGCCAGCGTGCGCAGCTGGTGGCAACCGACCCGCCCTACCTCGTCGGGTACGACGGGACGAACCACCCTCAGAGTTTCACGGGCGGTGGCAGCAGGGATTGGTCCGAAACGTACGGCACAAGCTGGGACGACAACGATCCGGACAGCCCCCTCTACCGGCTCTTTATCCAGATGGGAGTCAAACACGCCGGCGCGCCCGAAGCCGCCTGGTACATCTGGCACGCCAGCCGTCGCCAGTCGATGCTCGAGGCGGCCATGCAGGACGCGGGCCTGCTGGTGCACTGCCAGATCATCTGGGCCAAGAACCGCCCCGTACTCACTCGCACCTGGTACATGTGGCGGCACGAGCCCTGCTTGATGGGCTGGCTGAGGGGGAACAAGCCGGCGAAGCGGAGTTCGGAGTCGCACTCCACCGTCTGGGAAATCGACACCATTGCCAATGGGGACGATCGGCCAGACCATCCAACCCCCAAGCCGCTCGAGGTGTACGCCATCCCGATCCAGCAGCACACCCTGCCCGGCGAGCTGCTCTATGAGCCCTTCGCGGGCTCGGGCACCGCGATCATTGCAGCCGAGCAACTGGGCCGACGGTGCTTTGCCATTGAGAAGCAGCCCATTTACGTGGATGTGTGCATCGCCCGCTGGCAGAAGCTCACGGGACGGGCGGCCACGCTCGGTTCGATGGGCGCCACCTGGCAGGAGGTCAAGGACGCACGCCAGCAGCAGCCCGTTCCTCCCTCGACGGTCCCGCCAGTCCCGGCGGCCACCTCGGATGCCGAGCCCACGGTGGCCGCGGTCAGCGCTCGGGGCACCAGGGGCAGCGGCGGACAGGATCCTCGAAGGACGTCGCGACCTCGACGCATGCGCGGGAGCACAGAGTTGCCTGACGGTTGACCCGGTGGCTAATGCCGTTCCGTGACCCGTCCCACGCCCTCAAGTTCCCCACTGGGCCTTGACATGCTGAGCCCAACGAAGCTCGAGTGCATCCCAAACGCCGTCAGGGATTCGCTGTCCACTGAACGGAGAGTTCCACAATTGAATCTTGAACGCAGGCTCCTCCGCGCCAACGGCGAGGACGTCGAGGGGAGGGAATTCTTCGAAGTCGAGAATCTGATCGAGCCGAACACCGACCGCCTTTGCCTTCACGGACGGGTCCATGAAATGGCGTCTGGGTACCACGGGCGTGATTGTGAAGCCTGCCGCGACGATGCCGCGAGGAACGCGGCCCTGCTTCATGACAAACACCCTCGAACCGTCGGGCACATCCCCCTTGCTCCCGATATGCCATCCACCGGTGTGGCCTCCTTGGAGTGGCGAACTGATCCAAGGTGTGCCCTGCTGAGTCAACTTCGACGCCGCAAGGTACTCCGGCCACACGGGCCGATCGGCGTTGTCCTTGTTCTCTGCCTTCCATGTGAGCAGGTATGCGACCATGAGATGTCTCCCGACTGGTAAGTGTCAGATCTCAAACTGCAAGCCGACATGGCATTGCACGTCTGCGGATAGGCTGCTTGCGAACGGACCTGCCGGCGGCGTGAGCCGTCAATGCGAGGCGATAATCGTCCCGCTGGGTCTAAGCGGGAGCGTTCTGCCCTTCCGACACTGGACGATGATGAGGTCGCCCGACGAGTAGGCTTGCACGACACCGCCGTACGTCGCGAAGTCCACTCGGGAAACATGCGTACCTGTACGCGAGTTCAGAATGGACACGCCCTTGCCGAACACCTTGATGATGTACATCTTGGTCTCCCGGCCATACGCTGCAAATGTGGTGCGAAGTGGTGAGAACCATAGGATCTCTCGTGCAAAAAGTCAAGTTTTTGAAGCGACCGCGAAGGCATTTCGTTGTGTGTCCATACTCACCTGCCATGTTGCTTTGTCAGATCGGAACCAACGGGTCCGGGAGCATCCGCGACTGACCCATCCCAGCTGAAAACCACCCCGGCATGACCGGGGTGGGGACATAGTCCAGATGGTGGGATGATCTACTGGGCGTTGGCCTTGAACATGCCCCGCTCGACTTTCTTGAACCGCGACTGGCCGCCCTTGGCGGCGATCTCACGAATCATCGCGGCGTACAGCGTGCTCGAGGGGGTCTTGCCTCCCGGGCTGGTCCACAGCTTCTGAGCGGCCATTTCGGTGATGAGGTCCTTGGCGTTCATAGGCTTGCTGGCGCCGGCGAGGACGCTGGCCGCCGCATCCAGGGCGCTGGTCCGCTTGGGCTTTCGTTCCTTGGCGGAGCTCGGCGTTCGGGATGCCTTCGGCTTCGCCTTGGGTGCGGGAGCTTTCGGGTCGCTCGTCGGCGCGTGGCGGCCCTTGGGGTCGACGGGGCTGGCCTTGCCGGGGCGTTCGCCCTTCGGCGGTGTGGCCTTGCGGGCATGATGCGTCTTTGGCTTCTTGGACATGGCTGTCTCCTCGGTTGGGTGCGAGCCCGCCGCACGCCGCGGCGGGGAATGGCGGACGACCGGTTCCCCAGTCTGGGCCGCGCTGCTGGTGGCGAGCGCCACCGACGCGGCAGGGCGTGAAGTCCCTTCGCGTCGGTCACACATTGGCGCGCCGGACGCGGATTGGAAGGACCCTTGGCGTCTTTTTGGCTCGGTCAGGCAGATCGGCTACAACCGAGCCAGCCAGAAGGCTGGTGCAATCCGAACGTGCCGAAATCCGCCCGACGTTGGCCCAAGTGGCGGCCGTTTGCCGCTTGGGACCCCCGGTTCCCCCGTCCCGCCGTACCCGACCCGGGGCACCGGTCGCCCGCCCGCGGGGCAACGGCGCGACCGCCGAACTTGGCTTGAAAACAGGCGATTTTGGCGTCCCTCCCCCGCCGGGGGGTAGGGGGTCAGATCTCTGGGAAGTCCCGCAGGGACCGCCGCGGGGCCCGCATTTTTTTCGCGCGCAGGTTTTGGGGGGGGCCCCCCCCACGCAGGTCAGCCAAGAATGATTCTCACGCGTGTTTTCTCGAGCAGAACACACTTCTCTGACAATCGCGCCTGCAGTGCGAGGTAGTGGAAACACCCTGACCACTTTGGCCGGCAACCGGACCAACGGCATTACCCGCTCCTTAGACCGTAGATGGACAAGTGCGGCCCCTGGCAGCGGTAGCGACCCAGACCGCTGAGCAGCCGCACGTGGCTGCCCACGCGGACCAGAGTGTGCAGCGGGTTGACGAATCCCTGGTACGTGGGGCCTGTGCGTCAGCGACGCGGTAGGGCCGCGTCGAGGATGGACGAAATCGACTCGAACCGCTCGGCGCGCGTGGGCCCGGCCTCCCAGCTCATGAGGATCGCGGCCAGCGCGAGCGTCAGTCATTCCACCCTGGTTCAAGCCGCGCGGTGGGCCCGAGCACAGCCGTGATGGCGAGCGCGAGCGGCCGCCCTCAGAGTGAGCGCACGGCATCCCACCAATCAATGCCCTGAACATAGTGGCCTCCTTTGCCACTGGTTGCTGCAGCACGGCAACCATCGAATTGGCGGCCGCCCCGACTGACGCAATCAAGAATTCAGCGCCACACTGGCACGTGGAAATCGGGCTCAGCGAAAACGGTTCCCAGTGCTGGATGCCATCCACACCCTAATGGCGACTCATCGGCACCTCGATCACCCGGGGTCGACGAGGGTGTCGTCCTGAGGCGAGTGGGCGCTGCACGCACATTGCTTGCAACTCGGGCATACCAGGCTCACCTTGCCTCGGGATTGATGGCACGGCACGGATAGCACGTCACAGCCAAGGAGGGCATCGATCCATCCGTCACCTCGGAACGAGCTGCCGTCGACCAGACGTTCGAAGTTCTGCAACTGAATGACCGGGAACCGCGTTCCGCAACGGCATCGAAACACGCCCCATACCGAACTGCATCCAGGGCACTCGACGCTGAATGCCGCCGATGGGAGGTCAAGAAGCTCAAGATTGCCGTGCGCCTCCCAGCAAACCGGACATACGCACAACTTGTCGATGCTCGCGAATGCTGCGTCAACCTGTGCACGACACTGCTCGGCACGTTCATCTGCATCTCGGCGTGCATGTTGGGCAGCCTTGCCGCCAGCGGATGCCGTTGCCTTGTAGAGGGCGTCCCTTGCAGAGGACAACAGGTCGGCCAGTCCCTTTTCACGCGGCTTCGGGCGTCTTAGCACGCGCCACT
>JADLBU010000021.1 GCA_020847535.1 Phycisphaerales bacterium | reverse complement strand
GCTGGGCGACCGAGCTGACGGTGTGCCGCTGCACGATGACCTGCTCGATCGCGGCCCTCTTGAACTCGTCGGAATAGACCTTCCGTCCCATCGCGACACTCCTTGGCCCCGGCAGTTGTAGCCGCGGGCAGGTTGTGTCAACGGAATCTGGGATGGATCAAGGCACGCTTCGGGCGGCTCAAGCGAGAACGCGTTGGATGCGAGCGCAGCGACAGCGACGACATGCAGCACATGCTTCATGTGCAAACCCTCCACTCCGTACGCGCACTCAGCACGGGGCGATATGAAAACCCATCGCGGCGGTAAACGCACGCGCGGCCATCGCCGCGATCTAAGGCTTAGCTATCAGCGCCGAGATCGGCGCTGCGAAAAGCAGAATCCCCCAACCAATGCAAGAAGTCCGGCGCCTGGCGCCGGGATCGGTACCTGGATCGGCGTGTCGGGCTCGGTCTCATACGCCCATTGCAGGGCCACGTCGTATTCAGCGAAGAGAATCCAGCCGTAGTGCCAGCGGTCGGCGATCTTGACACGCAAGGCGATGTACGCGAGCGGACTGATCGCCGGAGTGCCTTCAGAGAGATCGTCGCTAAAGGGCAAATGAAAGAAATACTCGCTGGCTCGGTTCCAGTCTGCCTGAGGGGAGATCATCTCACCGGGCGAATACTCGCGGGTAACTCTCGCTGCAATCCACAGGTCATTCCACCACAACAATACCGGCTCATCCGTCAGGGGTGTTTGTACGCCGTCTTCCCCATACAAGACTCGAAGGCCGGGACTGGAACCAGAGATGTTTGGCTGATACCACTGGCCAATGGTTCCAGCGCGACGCTCTCCCGTTTGCTCGAAGGCCGGGCGCGTAATGTCCAAAAGCGTCCCTGGAAACTCACCGAAGTCATCGCCGGGGAGGTCAAGCCCTGTGACCCACTTGAACGTGCCGTCGAAGTTGTCGTGGATCACGACCGCAGCGTCAACGGGCTGCATCACCGTGACCAGAAGCGAGATCGCAACACAGGTTCCGAGAACTCGCCCATTCATCGCGGAATTCCCTCGATACATCGCCGAATGGCGATGCTACCGCTTATACGCTACACCCCCCCTCGGGTTGCAACCTACTTCTACCTTTAGGTTTCTTTCCACGACTTCGCACCACCGGTGACCAGCACGAGACGCCGTGTTCACAGCCCAGTGAACAGCGGGCTGCAACGTTCACCCGCATGTGAATCCTCGACTCGGCACGCCAGCGTTGGGAGGTTCATGAAGCCGACTCCGGCGTCATCCCCTCAAGCCGACCCCGGCGTCATTCCCTCGCGGCGCGTGTTCACGGATTTCGTGAACAACGTGTTCACTCGCATGTGTACGTACTCAAGCCCAACCGCACCATGAGATCCCCTTCATGCCCCCGTATCATGGAAGATTCGGGAGAACCTCGCCGTGGCACTGGAAGGCACACAAGCGATGCAGGAATCCGCCGAACTCTGGATGCAGGACCTCGCCGCCGCATCCGTGCTCCTCATCTTCTGCGAGGATGCCGCACACGGCGCTGCCGAGCCATTCGGCAAGCTCCCCCACACCCACGTGTTCGCAGGTGACCGCGCAGCCCTCGAAGCCGCCCGCCACCAGACCGGAGCCGGCAGCATCCTGGTCTGCTCCCGCCGCGGCCTCGCCATTCTCGCTGATGGCGGCAAGCACATCGACCTCGCCGGCCCCGACCAGACCGAGGACCGGCTCGCCGACCTGTTCGCCCGCCGCAAGTGGTGGCTCAACCACCGCGATCTCACACCCATCAACGCCCACTCCATGCTCTCCGACCAGCGCACGATCGCCCTGGTCGATCCCCACGGCTCCATCGTCTGGCTCTGCCTCCCGCGCATCGACTCATCGGCGATCTTCTCCTCGATGCTCGCCGATCCCTCCCGCGGCATCTTCTCCATCAAACCCATCAACGCCACCCACCACCCCCAGCAGCGCTACCTCGACGATTCGTTCATCCTTGAAACCCGCTGGGGAGACCTCACCCTCACCGACTACCTCGACTGCTCCGGCGGCAGGCCCTTCCAGCGCGCCGGCCGCAGCGAGCTCATCCGAGTCCTCCAGGGCGCCGGCCAGTTCCGCATCACCTTCGCCCCGCGCCTGGATTTCGGCCGCAGTCAGACCCGCATCAACCGCATCGATGATGGCCTCGAGATCGATGGCTGGACCGATCCCGTCGTCCTCTACGCACCCGGCGTCAACTGGACCATCGAGGACGATGGCAAGCACCAGTTCGCCAGCGCCACCATCGACACCACCGCGAGCCCGGCGATCTTCGAGCTGCGATACGGCACACGCAGCACCTCGCCGGCGATCATCCCCGAATCGGCTCGCCGGGAGCAGACCCTGCGCTTCTGGAACGGCTGGGCCCGCACGCTGACGCTCCCAGGCCTCTCCGATGACCTGGTCAAACGCTCAGCACTGGTCATCAAGGCACTCTGCTACGGCCCCTCCGGCGGCATCTCCGCCGCCGGCACCACCAGTCTCCCCGAGCACCTGGGCGGCGTCCGCAACTGGGACTACCGCTTCTGCTGGATCCGGGATGCCTGCATGTCGGCCGCATCCCTCACCCGCATCGGCAACACCGGCATGGCGATGAAGCTTCTCGACTGGCTCATCACTCTGGTCGAGCACATCGATTCCCCCGAGCGCCTGCGTCCCGTCTACACCGTCTCGGGGGGCCACCTTCCCCCAGAGGCCGACATCACCGAGCTCTCCGGCTACGGCGGTAGCAAGCCTGTCCGCATCGGCAACGCCGCCTCGACCCAGGTCCAGCTCGATGTCTTCGGCCCCATCGTCGACCTCGTCCACATGGTCGCCCAGCGCGGCGCTCCCATCACACCCGAGCACTGGCGGCTCGTTGAATCCATGGTCAATGCGGTCGCCGCACGCTGGCGGGAGCCCGACCACGGCATCTGGGAGATCCGCGCTGCCAAACGCCAACACATCCATACCAAGGCCATGTGCTGGCTCGCCGTCGATCGCGGGCTTCAGGTCGCAGAGAAGGCCATGGGCTATCGCCGCCCCGCATGGAAGGAACTCCGCGCCGCGATCGCCGATGATGTCACGCGCAACGGCGTCGCACCCGATCGCAGTGCCCTCATCAGCGCCTACGAGGTTCCCGCCCCCGATGCCGCGACCCTGCTCGCCGGCTTCCACGGCATGATCGATCCCATGGATCCGCTCTTCATCGGGACCGTCGATTCCGTGCAGAACGCACTGCGCCGCGGACCGGTCGTCGATCGCTACCACTGCGATGATGGACTCCCCGGCCGCGAGGGCGGCTGGGTCATCTGCGCCTACTGGCTCGCCGAATCCCTCGCTCTCTCCGGCCGGCCCCAGGAAGCCCGCAAGCTCTTCGATCAGACCTCCCGGCTCGCCGGCCCCACAGGTCTGTTCAGCGAGGAGTACGACCCGGACCAAAGGGTCACGCTCGGCAACTTCCCCCAAGCCTATTCGCACCTTGGGCTTATCGATGCCGCCTATCGCCTGAGCCTGCGATCCCCTGGTTAGCCAATCCAAACAAATTCCTATCTCCGGGAGCGACCGTCAGCGCAAAGTTCGCGTGAAACTCATTCCACATCCCTGTCCGCAGGCGGGGCAATCGATATACTTCTCGCTCTGATCGGGGCACGCAGTTTCCGGTCCAATCGCCGTTGCGATTGGGCGTTTCCGTCGTTCGAGAGAGTGTTCCGTTCCTTTGCTCCATAGGAGGAGTACAGATGACGCGTTTCGTACTTGCTATTGCCGCGCTGGCGAGCATCGCCGGCACGGCCTCGGCCGCGACCGTTGTGTCGTGGGATTCGACCGGCATGGCTGGCACCGAAGCCTCCATGCCTGTCAGCTTCATGGCGCCTCACATCACCGCTGCAAGCCTGACCCGCGGGCCCGGCCTGCTCGGCAACGCCGGTGGCAACTCGCTGAACACCTCGAACTGGCACAACAACGAGGCCGGCGACTACGTCGAGCTTTCCGTGACCATCGAGGCCGGCTGGACTCTGGCCCTCGACGACTTCACCACCAGCACCCGCTCCTCGGGCACCGGCCCCGGCTTCATGGCCTTCCGCTCGAGCGTTGACGGCTTCTCCAGCAACCTCTTCGTCGTCAACCAGGCCCCCGGTGGCAATTTCGTCAACGGCGTCTACGACGTCAGCGTCCTGACCAACCTCACCGGCACCGTGACCTTCCGTTTCATGCTCAACAACACCACCGCCGCCAACGGCGGCGCCATCGGCTCCGGCGGCACCTGGCGCGTCGGTGACTACACCGCCGACGGCTCCAACTTCATCGACACCAACTTCTCCGGCACCATCACGCCGGCCCCGGCCTCGTTCGCCCTCGCCGGCATCGCCGGCCTCATCGCCGGTCGTCGCCGCCGCTAAGTTCGCGTTTCTTCATCTGACCCACTCGGCGGGATGCTCGCGCATCCCGCCGTTGTTTTTGCCACCCTCCCCCGCTCTCGGCTGCAAACCAAAAGAACAAGCCCAGCCTGTCAGGGCCGGGCTTGCATGGAGATCTCGATCAGGCCGTCGGCTTACCGGCGGCGGCGGAAGCCGGCGAGCGCGGCCAACCCGGCGAGCGCGGCAGCGCCAGGAGCCGGGACCGATGTCCGGAAGATCAGCATCTCACCGGCGCCGCTGCCACCCTGAAGCGGATCGATGTCGTTGGGGGTGTTGTACCACATCCAGTTGGCATCGCCGTTGATTCCCGGGACCGTTCCCCAGGGGCTGATGCCGTTGGCTGCGCCCACGAAGGGTGTTTCCCACAGGTTGTTCGAATCGGCGAACGTGACGTGACCATCAACCTCGATCGCGGCGGGGTGCGCATCCCCATCCCCGCGGTTGATGTCCGTCTTGTACACCTGCCACGCGGCGTTACCGCTGTGCAGGGGGCTGCCATCAACCCAGATGTTCGCCAGCACGCCCTGGGCGACCGCATCGTCCGACCAGGCGGCGATGTAGAGGTACTCACCGGCGTTGAACGAGTAGACCTCGGGCTCCGACCAGTTGTACGCGCCAACCGAGCCGGCCGCGCCAAGTTCGTTGCCGCCGTGGTAGCTGAACACGTTGCCGGCGGAGGAGTAGAGGGAGTAGTGGTTATCGGCGGTGATCGTGGCATCGACCACGGCGGCCTGGGCGCTGCCGGCTACAGCGGCAAACAGCGTGGCGGTGGTCAACGCAATCTTGGTGATCTTCATGTCTCGTGGCTCCTTGGTGTGAACTGCGGCAGCGATCCGTGCTGCCGCAAGACCAAGGTGCCATTCACGGCCGGGTGATGCCTCTCGCACCGCTCCCACAGCGCTTCTGGGACTGCCCACGGGGATGCCGGTGGGAAGCGTGCGAACTAGGAGCCCGGGTTCTCGGTCACCACGGGGTTGCATGCCCCGGAAGCCGGGTTGCCCGCGGATATCGGGCGAGCCTGGCGGGGTCGTGGATACAACCCGCCTCGCCCAAGCAGCCCCGACTTGACCCCCACCACTCCCCGAAGCATCTCGCGGCGGATCAGCCCGATGCGGTAGAGGATGGGAAGGCCGACATCACGCACGATCGCGAGGCTGTCGTGATCGGACTGAAAGAAGTGTGTCAGGATCCGGGAGATCCATGAGTAGTACCGCAGCACAGGTCGGCGCGATGCCGAGAACCGCGCCAGCGCCGATTGGATCTTCTCGGCACCCGGTCGGCCTGGCAACTCTCCCAACACCTCGGCGAGCATCATCGCATCGGCAAGACCGAGATTGGCGCCCAGCCCCAGCCCCAGCCGGGTGCTGGGTGCCGTTGGTCGGCGTCATTGACGCCGGATCACCGCAAATCCCACTGGTTTCCCTTCTCCGGGGTCGGCGACGGGAAGGCCCATCAGGTCCAAACCGCGACTGGAATCGCTCCGGAGCGATCGTGGCGCAGATCCACTTTCGTGCGCACATTTGGTGTAGTTACACAGCCATTTCACCGCCCTTCAACCGGGATTTGTGCGGCCACGCGCGCGATCCGGCCGGCGAACTCGCCTACGCTTGCCCCCCCACGTTCCCCCACGTTCCCCCACGTTCCCCCACATTCACCCCTCGCCGGCTCGCCGAGAGGCCCTGTCGAGAGTTACTCACGACCACCAGACGAAAGGATCACCAGTGGAGACGACCCTCATCATTCTCAAGCCCGATGCCGTTCAGCGCGGGCTCACGGGCAAGATCATCAGCCGCTTCGAGGACAAGGGCCTTCAGGTCGTCGGCATGAAGCTGATGCAGATCTCCCAGCAGCTCGCCGCGACCCATTACGAGGCGCACAAGGAGCGCCCCTTCTATCCGGGCCTGGTGAAGTTCATGACCAGCTCCCCGGTGGTGGTGATGGCGATCCGCGGCAACGGCGCGATCGGGATCGCCCGCAACATGATGGGCGCCACCTTCGGCAGCAAGGCCAACCCCGGAACGATCCGCGGGGACTTCGGTGTCTCCAACAGCTTTAACCTGATCCACGGCTCGGACAGCCCGGAGGCGGCGGAGCGCGAGCTCAAGCTGTTCTTCGGAGCGGGGGAGGTGCTGAACTGGAGCCGCGCGGGTGAGGTGTGGGTGTACGACATGTCGGGCGGGAAGGCGGAGTAAGAACCTCACGCCAGGAACGACAGTGTGCGGAGCATCGCTCGCCCGTCATCGCGTGATGTGGCGTTCGCATCGTTCACCCGAACTCCGAAAAAGTCACCAGGGTCGATGTTGACCTTGTTTGGATCGCCGCTGTTGATCCTCCTGGGGATGCCGCGGGCAAGGCCGGAGGTGAACTCCGCGGCCTTGACGCGGGTGCCGCCGACCGAGGCCCATACGCGATGGCCATGCACATCGGTCGAGATCTCGTAGCGAGCAATGCCCAACAGCACCTGCACGCCACGAGGGAAGAAGAAAGGCTGGGCAAACGGGATCACCGGATCGCCCGCGCCGTCCCCATCCTTCTCGTTGACGATCGGGCCTTCCACGGTTACAGAATCACCGTTGTGGTCGATGATCTTGATCGAACTGGCGGAATTCGGCGAGCTTGGATCCCCGCGATCAAGCACGATGCGCAGGAACTTGGCGGAACTCTCCCACAACGTCAGAACCGTCAGGTTGGTGGGGTTGACCGCCCGCTCGCGGGTGAACTCGTCGGGCGCGGTTTCTGGAGTCCGTAGTGCGGCGAACACGGACCATGTTTCGGGTGCAGGCAGCGCGAACGGAAAATACGTCAGCGTGATCGATTCTGGTAGGCTCGTGACGCCGCCCGAGGTTGAAAGTAGCGGACGCACGGGCAGATCGATCAATTCATCGTCGGCGAGCACGCAGTCCCAAGCGACAAGGATATCCTGCCGAGCGAACGAGCCGTTCTGCGATTTGATTTCGGCGTGAAGGGCATACTGCACCGGCGGATCGGGTTGCACAGGTTCCTTGAATAGCCCGAATGTCATCGCTGTCCAGCCGGTCGTCGCCACGCCTGAACTTTCGAACCAATTGGAGTATCCCAGGTCCGTGGTGTAATACGTTTCGCCAGAGGGCACCAATCCCATTCGCATGCTGATCGCAACACAACTGCTCGGGGCCATTGAATTCACAGCCCCGGAGGAGTTGGGAGGGTGTCCCAGCGATAGTGGGAAGTTGATCCACGCCGTGTGAGCGTGGAGGATGGCGGCTCCAAGGGCGTCCGGTCGCGTCAACGGCCGGACACCCCTCTTGAAGGAGCCGCTACTGAATGCGC
>JADLBU010000020.1 GCA_020847535.1 Phycisphaerales bacterium | reverse complement strand
GCCTCGATCCGCCGGGCCTCACGCTGCTTGGCATCCATCCGTGGCTTGCGATACTCCATGCCGGAAGTATCCCACCCTCATAAGCCCCGCGCCACTCATGCGTCAAGAGTATTCGCAGGTATCAGTATGCTTGGCTTGTTCTTGCGACGGATGCGATGTTGATCCTGGTATTCACAAGGGCCGCACCCAGATATTGCGATATCGCACCAGGTTGCCGTGGTCCTGCAGGTGGATCGGGCCATCCCCGACACCCTTCTGACCGCCGCCGGTGGGCTCCTTGATCTCGACGTTGTCCTGGATCAGGACGCCGTTGTGGAAGACGGTCAGGCGACCGGGGGTTGTGACCTTGCCTGCGGCATCGGCCTTGGGGGCGTGGAAGACGATGTCGTAGGTCTGCCACTCACCGGGCTTGCGACAGACGTTGGCGAGCGGGACGTGCTGGAGGTAGACCGCGCCGCACTGGCCGTTGGTGTAGGTCTTGTTGTCGTAGGAATCGAGGATCTGGACCTCGTAGCGGTTCTGGATGTAGACGCCGCTGTTGCCGCGCTCCTGGCCGTTGCCCTCGGCGGGGGGCGTTGCGAACTCGACGTGGATCTGGACATCTCCGAAGTTGCGCTTGGTGAGGATGCTGCCGGAGCCGGGCTTGCAGGTCATCGCCCCGCCCTTCTTGCCGTCGGGGGTCCACTGTGCGGCCTTGCCATCGGCGTGCTGCCAGTGATCGAGATTTGAGCCGTCGAAGAGGATGATCGCATCGGAGGGTGCGGGCGTGGGCTCGGCCTGCTGGGGCGCGGGCGTGACGATCGGCGGTTCCTTCTCGGCGGGCTTCTGGCCGGCGGGTTGAGGGAGGGCGAGCAGGAGGGCGATCAGGGCTGCGGAGGTCATGGGTGGGTTCCGGAGAAGAGTTCACCACGGAGGACACGGAGTGCCACAGAGAAGGACAATTGAGAGGGAGAGTATATGAACTTGGGGTGATGTGCAGCGGGAGCGTCAGGTGCGCAGGGAGACTTGCGAAACCCTCTGCGGGTTTCCTCCGTGGCTCTCCGTGTCCTCCGTGGTGAACTCTCAGTCGAGCGCCGCAAGAGCCTTGTCGACATCACTGACGCCCAGGACGAGGGTGGAGGGGCGGTTGTCGGCGGTGCTGCCGTAGATGTAGTTGATGTTGACGCCGACCTTGGCGAGCTTGCCGGCGATCCGCTCGAGTTCGCCGGGCTGGTTGTCGGCGGTGGTGGTGACGACGAGCTGGGCGCAGACGATGTGTCCGGCCTTGGCGAGCGCTGCGCGGGCCTTGGCGGAGGGGGTGGCGACGATGCGGACCCATCCGCAGTCGGTGTTGTCCGAGACGCTGATCGCCTCGATGTTGATCTTGTTCTTGCGGAGGAGCTTGCAGAGGGAGGCGATCGTCCCGGCGGTGTTATCCAGACCGATGGAGAATTGAACGGCCTTGGGCATGTGGCTCTCCTCGCGGGATGTGTGCGCCCGCGGGAGCTATTGCAACCGGGAGTGGGGGGGCTGTCAAGCGGGGAGGAGTTAGTGCTGGGTTCTGAGTTCTGAGTGGTGGGTTCTGAAAGGTGGGCTCTGAGATTGGGATGGCCGAAGCTCGGCACCCAGCACTGAGCACCCAGCACTTCCTACTTGATGAACCTGATGCACATCGGGTACCGGAAGTAGCGGCCCTTGTTGGCGGCGATCGCGCCTTTGATGAGCCCGACGATCGCCAGTATGTAGACGGCGACGAAGAGCGGGATGCCGATGACGATGACCATGAGGATGCCGGAGATGATCCCGTAGATGACCAGTGAGATCTGGAAGTTGAGCACTTCCTTGCCGGTGTCGTCGAGGAACTCGGAGTCCTTGCGCTTGACGAGCCACATGATCAGCGCGGGCACGATGGGGATGAGCGAGTTGGAGACGATGGTGGTGAGGTGCATGAACATGCCCCAGATGCGCTCGGCCTCGGTGAGCTCGGGGTGCGCATCGGGAGCATGGCTGTCCATGGGAGCCTGGCTGTTGATGGGCATGGCGTAATCCACGGTATGGCCTCGTGGGGGATTGTTGGGAGGCGGCCGGGGGGGATTTCACTCTGGGGGCAGGAGCCTGACGAGGCCCGATTCTCAGCCCGCCCATTCTCAAGCCGTGGGCTTCTTGCGGGTTCCCCGGGCGGGGAAGATCGCCGTGCTCTTGCCGCGGGCCTGGCCCAGGGGGCGGACGGGGCCGTGTTCTATTCGGTCAAACGCACTGCGGGCGTTCTCTGTGCTGTACTCGCAGCCAAGAAAGCGGCGACGAAGGTTGTGGGCGACCACTCCGGTTGTACCGCTGCCCAGGAAGGGATCGATCACGAGATCCCCCTCGTTCGAGCAAGAGCGAATGACTCGCTCGAGGTAGACCTCGGGAAGCTGATTGTCGTGATACCCCCGACGCTCGCGGTTGTTGCCTTGGATACGCCCCCAATATTCGCCGTACCAGACATCCATCGGCACTCGCAGGCCGGGGGGCATGCCGTCTTTCTTGCTCTGGGTGCGGGGGTCTGCATAGATCGCAGCCCGGTCTGAGAGCTCGAGGATCTCCTGTGAGTTCCACGTGCGCTCCGCGCCGCCTTTCGTGAAGTACAGAGCGTGTACTTTGGAATTGATGAACCGCTCGGTGACATTCTGGCCAAAGCGGTAGTGCCAGATGCACCAGTTCTGCATCGTCAGCGGTGTCTCTAGCGGCTCTCGACCAACGGCCGGGCGGCCCTTCAAGTAGCAGACGATCTCGGCTGCCCAGTCATCAGGGATGTTGATCCAGAAAGCCCCTCCCGGTCGCAGCACCTGTACGCACAGGTCGATCCATTCGTACGTGAGTTCGAGGTAGTTCGCTTCTGTCAGGTTGTCGTCCCAGCGGTCGTAGGCGCGATTCCAGTTGAATGGAGGATCGGCAAACACCAGATGCACTTGCGATTTGAGCTCCGCCAATCTCGAGCGGAGGATCTGTCTGCAATCCCCGACGAAGACGTCGCACGTGCGATCGGTGGTCTGGTAATGATCCTGCAGCTTGATCTTGGAGATCCGCTCGGCGATCTCGCGCTGGCGGCGATCGGCGGCTTCCTTGAGGTAGGAGCCGCGTTTCTTCTTCGGCGTTTCGGGATTGGAGCGCAGCCGTGTCATCGCGTGGGGTAGGGTTGGGATCAGCCGATGCGTCTGAGCAGGCCCATGCCGTAGTTGAGGGGTGAGAGGTAGAACTCGCAGGACTCGTAGAGCCCAGCGCCGACGGTTGCGAGGTGGTCCAGGATGTGGCGGGGGCCTTCGTGCCCGCCGCACTGCTCAGGGTACGTGTCGTGCAGCATCGCGTAGCCGCCGGTGTTGAGGACCGGCTCGACGGCCCAGAGGTCCTGCAGGGCGCCGCCGACGGTGTGATCGCCATCGATGAAGGCGAACTGAACTCCACCCGCGCGTGCGAGCTCTTCGCGGGCCTTGACGAGCTCGGTGGGGCTATCACCGGGGTGGAAAACGACGCGATCGAGGAGCCCGGCCTTGGCAAGCCGGTCCTTCACGAAGTCCAGGCGACCGGTGAGCATCTCGACATCGCGCCAGGGGCCCTTGTGGATGGGTCCGAAGTCGTCGAAGGCGTGGATGACGCCGTTGCCGCCGTTCTCGGCGAGCGCGGAGGCCATCCAGTGCGTGCTGACCGAGCAGAAGGTGCCGATCTCCACGATGACGCGTGGCTTGATGTTGCGGATCAGGCCGTGGAGCATCAGGCCGGCCTCTGGGGAGAGGGATGCCGGGAAGACGATCGGCATCGCGTACATCTCTTTGAGAGCCTGGAGCCACCGGCAGTTGGGGTTGTCCAAGTATGCCGGGAACTCCCAGAAGAGGGGATGCTCACCCTCGCGGACGCGGGGGAAGTACTCCAGATCCTCTCGGGGGATCGCCGCCTTGTCGGGCGGTATCGTGGGGGGTGAGACTCTCCAGCCGGCGATGGTCATGCGGGGCCCGTTGATGCCGCGTTTTTGCGGGTCGTGCGTGGAATGGACATCACTGCCGCAGTGTAGCCGTCGGGAAGGCGGCCATCGCGCAATTACGCGCCTCGCGGGTTGATCCGGGGGGTCGGATCACCGTGATTGCGGATCATTCCCGACAGGGTGGGCCACCAGCCCCACGCCTGGATCGCATCCAGCGCCCGCATGCAGAGCGTGCGACGGGGGGGACATCCCAGGCCCAGGGGCTCGATGTAAAGGCTGGCGAGCATGCGCTGCATCGCCGCGAAATCGAACCGCCGGCATCGCCGGATTGCCACCGTATCGATGATCGCGATCCTGGGCTTGTCGCCCTCCCAGCAGGTGAGGATGAGGTTGGAGGGCTTGTGGTCCCGGTTGAATCGGCCCTTGGCGACCATGTCGGAGATTTGTTCGGCGAGCGCCTTGGCGACGGCGTGCTCTTGGGAGATGGAGAGGTCCTGGTCGGCGATGTGGTCGAGGATGCTGCGGCCTTCGAGGTGCTCGATCGCGAGCCATTCGCGGGGTCCGCCGGGGCCGTATTCGGTGCAGAGTGCAAGGGGCTTGGCTGTCGGGAATCCGTTGGCGATCAGCCACTGAGCTCCGCGCCACTGCCGGCATCCGCGCGAGGCACGGAAGATGAGCTTGAGTCGGCCGGGGAGCGTGGGGCATTCCCACATCTTCAGGACGACCTCGCGGCCGGCAAGCGGGGTTTTCCAGACGCCGGTGCGGTCGTCGATCTTGAGGATCTGGGCCTTGGCGAGGTCGATCCGTTTGAGGTCTTCGAGCCAGGCGTGGCGATCTTGACCCTCGGCGAGCCGATCGATGCGGAGGCCGACTGGGTTGGGGATGAAGGCCACGGGCGGGAGGGTAGGGCTTGGGGTTGAGAGCGGGGGCGTTTGACTGCGGCCGGTGCAGGCCCGAACATCTGTCCGTGCCAGAACCCCTTCCACTCTCGATCGCGATCGTGTGCAAGAACAGCCGCGCGACGATCGGGAGCGTGCTCGACAGCGTTCGCCGGCTGGCCTCGGAGATCATCGCCGTCGATTCAGGCTCGACGGATGGCACGATCGAACTGCTCGAGGCGGCGGGGGCGCGGATCATCAGGACCGAGTGGAAGGGCCATATCGCCACCAAGCAGATGGCCCTCGAACTTTGCGAGCAGCCGTGGATCCTCTCGCTGGACAGCGATGAGCCGGTGCAGGCGGACCTGGCCGAAAGCATCCGCACCGCGATCGGAAGGGATGATCCCGGGATCGGCGGCTATCGCGTCAATCGCAAGGTCTGGTACCTCGGGGAGCCGTTGGATCATGCCTGGCAGCCGGAGTGGCGGTTGCGGCTGGTGCGCCGTGGGAAGGCCAAGTGGGGGGGTGTCAACCCCCACGACAAGCTGGATGTGCTGCCGGGCGCGGGGCGGGTGGAGGACCTCGCGGGCACGCTGCGCCACGATTCGTTCGTGAACATGGCCGACTACCTCAGCAAACAGGTGAATCTCAGCCGCATCTCGGCCGAGAGCCTGCTCGCCGAGGGTAAGCGCGGCAGCTACACGCGGCTGTGGGTGTCGCCGGCGGCGGCGTTCTTCAAGCAGTTCGCCGTTCGAGGCGCATGGCGCGATGGCTGGCGCGGCTGGTGCGCAGCGGGGGCGACCGCGGTTGCGACGGCGATGAAGCATCTGATCCTTATCGAGCTGAGCGCATCGAAGCGGCGGCCTTAGCGGCGTCGGCGCGAAGCAGCCAGGCCCGCCAGGTCGTGATCAGTACGGATGACAAGGGTTGGCCTGCCGAGCAGAACTCGAACCGTTGGGATCCTACACTTGCTCATGGTTTGCCCGGTGTTTTACGGGCGAAGCCGTCTTGAATGAATCGCGATCCCTTATGAATGACCACGCCTCGCCTTCCGCTTCCCATTCATCGCCCAGCAAGCACGAAGCCGACATCTTCGAGAGCACTGCAAGCTTTGATTCACTGGGCCTGCCCGCGCCTGTGCTGCGCGGCATCAAGGAGATGGGCTTCGACAAGCCCACGCTGATCCAGGCCAAGCTGATCCCCGCGGTGCTCGCGGGCAAGGATGTCCTGGGACAGGCCAAGACCGGCACCGGCAAGACCGCCGCGTTCGGGCTGCCGTTGCTTGCGATGTGCGATCCGACTGTTCCTTTCCAGGCCCTCATCCTGGCCCCGACGCGCGAGCTTGCAGTCCAGATCGCCGATGAGATTTCCGAACTGGGGCGCCACGGCAAGGTTACCGTTGACACCGTGATGGGCGGGGAGCGGATCAAGACCCAGGCCCACCGCCTCAAGAAGGGCGCCAACATCATCGTCGGCACGCCGGGCCGCATCATGGACATGGCCGAGCGGAGGCTGTACCACTTCGACAACGTCAAGTTCAGCGTGCTCGATGAAGTCGACCGCATGCTCGACATCGGCTTCCGGGAGGACATCCGCCGCATCCTGGACCGCTGCCCGAAGGATCGCCAGACCATGTTCGTCTCGGCGACCATCGCCGGGGAGATCGAGAAGCTCGCCCGCAAGTTCATGCGCGATCCGGAGAAGATCGTCACCTCCGGCGCCTCGCTCACGGTGAGCATGGTCGAGCAGCACTACCTGTCGGTGAACCCGTGGGACAAGAAGAAGCTGTTGCTGCACCTGCTCACGCATGAAGAACCGGCGATGACCATCGTCTTCTGCCGCCTCAAGAAGAACGTGGACATGCTCGCCAAATACCTGGGTGACAAGAAGATCGAGGTCCACGCGATCCACGGGGATATGCGGCAGGGCAAGCGCAACAAGGTCATCAAGCAGCTGCGCGATGGATCCCTGACGGTCCTGATCGCCAGCGACCTGGCCAGCCGCGGGATCGACGCCGAGGGCGTCTCGCACGTCATCAACTATGACCTTCCCGAGGATCCGGACCTGTATGTGCACCGCATCGGCCGCACGGCCCGCGCGGGTCGGCATGGGGTCGCCTGGTCCTTCGTGACCCCGGCCCAGGGGGGGCTGCTCACGAATATCGAGGCGCTCATCAACCGGGAAATCCCGAAGATGGACTACCCGGACTTTGTCCCCTCTCCCAAGCCCGAGAGCTGGCGCGATGAGGGGCCTGGCGGCGGACCGTCGTTCCCCACGGGCCCCGAGGCTCCCAAAGTCAACAGGTTCGATGCCGCGGTGAACCCGGAAATCCCGGCGGCAACAGAGACGGCCGCGGTCGATTCGAGCAAATTCCCGGGCGGGGTGGTTCCGACCAAGATGCCGCCGAAGCGGATGATGGGACGCATTCCATCCAGCCGCCGCTGACCTGACCCGACGTGACCGAGCGGACCGGTTCTTGACCAATTCGTCCGCTTGTTCCCCGAAAGATTGCTGTACGCTTTCCCAGCAAGGCGAATGTCGGGCCGCGATCTCGCGCGGCCAGCGCGGCTGAGTGAAGTCGAACATGTGAGGTGTGGGATGAGCACTCTCTCGGCTCTGGCGAACGTCATGGGCACGGCCGTGACCGCGGTTCCTCCCGCTGGGCCTACCAACCAGGGCTCCGATGTGCTCCTGCGGCTGGTGGGCCGGATGACCTACGGCTTCACCGCCCAGGAATGGGAACTCGCCAAGTCGCTGGGGGCCCAGGGCTACATCGCCCATCATCTCAACTACACGGGTATCGACGATTCGGAAGTCGAGGCTGTGCTTGCCGGGGGCTACTGGACGCTGGGCTATACACCGCACCAGCTCTGGCAGCTCTATTGCGACAGCAACTTCGATGCGTCGGTGATCCTCGAGCATCTCATCGGATCCACCACGCTGCGGGCGGTGCGTTCCCGGCGCCAGCTCTTCGAGCGGATGGTCGAGTTCTGGAGCGATCATTTCAGCATCTACCTGTTTGCCGACCTGGCCTTCCTGCTCAAGACGCACGACGATGCCAACGTCACGCGCAAGCACGCGCTGGGCAAGTTCAAGGATCTGCTCCGGGCCAGCGCCAAGAGCCCGGCGATGCTTACCTATCTGAACAACAACACCAACGTCAAGGAGCACCCCAACGAGAACTACGCCCGTGAGCTGATGGAGCTGCACACGCTGGGGGTCGATGGCGGGTACACCCAGCGCGATGTCCAGGAGGTCGCCCGCTGCTTCACGGGATGGACGATCTACCCGATCGGGACGCCGCTGAACGCGCTCGCCTATCGATTCGACGCAAGCAAGCACGATGCCGGTCCCAAGACGATCTTCCAGGGAACCCCCAACGAGCTGTACATCGCCCCCGGCGGAGAGATCCAGGGCCAGAAGCTCCTGGATGCGCTCGCCCGGCATCCCAGCACCGCCAGGTTTATTTCCAAGAAGCTCCTCAGGCGCTTCTGGGGAGAGAACCCACCGATCGAAATGGTCGACCAGGTTGCGGGCGTTTTCACCGCCACCGATGGGGATCTCAAGGCGGTGATGGGCGCCGTCCTGTCGATGAACGTGATCCTCAGCACGCCGAGCAAGTACAAGCGGCCCTTCCATCTGCTGGTCTCGACACTCCGGGCGCTCGATGCGAAGATCGATCGCTGGGACTACCTCGCGGGGCTTGCGTACAACGCGGGCCACTACCCGTTCCTGTGGCCGGCGCCCAACGGCTATCCCGACGCCCTGGGCTACTGGTCGAGCCTGCAACTCACCCGCTGGAACATCGGCTCGTGGCTCATCGACAGCCGTGTTCCCGGGACCGTCATCAACGTCGGTAAGTGCATGGCGGGGGCGATCGGCACCGAGGGAGTGATGGATCGGATCGAAGACATGATGCTCGGGCAACCGCTCAAGACCGCGGAGCGGAATTCGCTGCGCAAGTTCCTGGGTGTGAGCGGCCCTACGCCGCCACTGTCACGCATCCAGGATGCCCTGAGTCTGGCGATCGCCTGTCCTTCCTTCCAGTGGTATTGATGCCGCGTCACACTCGGCCGCACCACGCCTGCATCCACCAGTCCAACGTCCGCCGCCCCAAGCCCGGAGCCTCGACATGCATGGACACTCAAGCTGCGCCTGCCGCGAATACAACGAGCTCTCGCGCCGATCCTTCCTGAGCGTCGGCGCCGGCACGCTGCTTGCCTCCAGCGTCCCGGCGTGGCTACCGCGGGTCGCCATAGCGAGCAGCGAGCGATCCGAACGGCAGGTGATCGTCTCGATCTTCCTGCGTGGCGGGGCCGATGGCCTCACCCTCTGCGTGCCGCACGGGGATCCGCTCTATTACGCCGCCAGCGGCCCGACCGCTCGCCCAACGATCGCGATCGCTCCTCCCGGCCTTCCCAACGGCTGCACCAACCTCGATGGCATGTTCGGGCTGCCGCCGGCGATGGCTTCGCTGAGCGAGGCGTACCAGAACGGCCACCTGGCGGTCGTGCACGCGGCCGGGTTGACCGACACCTCCCGCTCGCACTTTGATGCGATGAAGTTCATGGAGGTCGGGGCGCTGGGCAACCCATCGCTCTTCACGGGCTGGCTTGGCAGGCACCTGGCGCAGACCGATCCGATCCTTCCCGGTTCGCTTTTGCGCGGCATCAGCCTGGGGTCGTACGCGGTTCCCACGACCATGAACGGCGGTCCATCCACGACGCCGGTCCCCGATGTCCTGAGCTACGGGCTTGCCGGCAACCCAAAGACCGCCGTCCAGCGCCAGGCATCGCTTCGGGAGATGTACGAATCCACTCCGGCGATCCTGAAGAACGCCGCGAAGGTGACAAACGACACGATCGCCCTTCTGGATGCGATCGATTTCGAGCACTACCAGCCCGGGGGCGGGGCGGTGTATCCCGAGACGCTCTTCGGCAAGTCGCTCAAGGCTTCGGCCGCGCTCATCAAGGCGCAGGTCGGCGTCGAGGCGGTCTGCGTGGATCGCGGAGACTGGGACACGCACTCCAACGCCCAACCGGTGACCGGCGGGCTCGCCGCAAACATGGCCGATCTCGCCAATGGGCTGACCGCGTTCTATCGGGACATCTTCTCCTTCTCGACCAACATCGTGGTCGTGGTGATGTCGGAGTTCGGTCGCCGGGCCGGCGAGAACGCCAGCCACGGCACCGATCACGGCCACGGTAACGCGATGTTCGTCATGGGCGGTCGAGTCAATGGCGGGCACGTCTACTCGCGTGATCTCAACGGCAATCCCGGGTGGGTGGGGCTGGGTGATCTGTACGAAGACCTCGATGTCCACATCACGACCGACTATCGGGACATCCTCGCCGAGATCGTGCAGAAGTGCCTGGATGATCCCCAGCTCGACAAGGTGTTCCCGGGCTGGACGCCGCAGTTCCAGGGAATCATCAGCTGAAGTGACGAAATGACGCAGAGCCTGTTGCGTCAGACTTTGCCGTAGAAGAGCGAATAGGCCAGCACGGCGAGCACGATCGTTGTGATGCCGATGTAGAGCATGTCGCGCTGGCGGGCGAACGAGACAAGCGAGAAGAGGACGCGCGCGATCGGGGTGGCGATCAGCAGCAGCACCCCGGCGATCATGATCGCCCGGGCATCCAGCATCGAGACCCCGTGCAGCACAGCGCGCAGCGATTGGCTCCCCGATTCGGGCGGGATGAACCTGGAATAATCCACGTGCATGTTCATGCTGGTGCTGGCCAGCAGCCCGATCGCCCCCAGGCCGATGATCGCCGCGGATGCGGCGACGCCGGCGATCAGCACCTGGCTGAGGGCAAGCTCGAGCGAACGGGAGCGCGGGGCATCTCCGGGCCGTCCTGGGTCAGGAGCCTGTGCCGGGTCCGGGGTTGTGCCTGGTGCTTCCGCCATATCCGAAACTACACCTTTCCGGTCAGTGCGCGGATCAGGAGTTGGACCCCCATCAGTCCGACGACGCAGGCGAACACGATCCGCAGCGCCCGGGTTTTGGCTTTCACCAGCACGCGCGTGCCCAGCAGCGAGCCGACGATCGCCCCGGCGGCGACCGGGCCGCACATCACCGGATCGAGCTGGCCGCGATGGAAATAGACCGCCGCCGATGCCGCCGCGGTCACACCGATCATGAAGTTGCTGGTTGTAGTTGAGACCTTGAAGGGCAGGCGCATCAGGCGATCCATCGCGAAGACCTTGACGACGCCCGAGCCGATTCCCACCAGTGCCGACAGCACACCCGCGATGAACATGATCCCCAGGCCGCCGGGGATGTGGCGAACTCCGTAGTGCATCGGGCCGGCCTTGGTCGGGTAGGTGCTGGGCAGCTTGAGCCGGATCGCCAGCGAATCGACCGCATCCGAGGGGGGCAGCGGCTTGGGCTCGCGCAGGCTCGAATACGCCGACCAGAAGAGGACGGCGATGAACACGTACATGATGACCAGCGAATCAACCTGCCCGGCGATGTAGACGCCGACCAGGGCGCCGATGGTGGTCGCGACCTCCAGCAGCATCGCCAGACGAACGTTGGTGTACCCCTCGCGGACATAGGCGGCGGCCGCGCCGGAGCTGGTGGCGATCACGGCGACCAACGAAGCCCCGATCGCGTACCGCAGATCCACGCCGAAGAGCAGCACCAGCAGGGGAATGATGACCACGCCGCCACCCAGGCCCGTGAGCGCTCCCAGGCACCCGGCGAGCACGGAGCCGGCGAACACCAGCAGCATGAAGGTGAGGATGGTCATCGCGGGAGCGAGACGATATCACGGCGGGGGCGGCGGTGGGGGTGAGGCCGGGAGCCCATCCTTGATGACCTTCCGCATCGCATCGATGAACCTGTCCAGCTCCTCGATCGTCGTGTAGACGCTGGGCGTCACTCGGATGCCCTCGAACTCATCGTGCTTGATGCCCACGACGTAGATCTTGTACTTGTCGAAGAGATGGCCGGCAAGCTCCGCGGTATCCACTCCTTCGATCTGGACATTCCCGATGGCGCACGAGAATCGCGGATCCAGGCTCGTGTGCAGCTTGACCTTGGGTAATTCCAGCAGCGGCTTGGCCCAGTAGTCGCGCAGGTAACGCAGGCGGGCCTCCCTGCGCTTGCCGCCGATCGCCTGGTGGAAGGTGAGCGCATCGGCGATCCCAAGGAAGTTGGCCGCCGGGTGCGTGCCGATCTCCTCGAACTTGCGGATGTCATTGTCGAGCTTTTCATCGGCGGCCATCATCGGCCAGAGGTCCCTGATCTTGTCCTTGCGGACGTACAAGAGGCCCGTGCCGTGCGGAGCGCAGAGCCACTTGTGCAGGCTGACGCCGTAGTAGTCGCAGCCCAGGTCGGAGATCTTGAAATCGAATTGGGCCAGGGCGTGGGCCCCATCGACGATGACCGGGATCCCGCCGTTCTTCGTGCGGGCCATCGCGACGATGTCGCGCACCGGCAGGATCTGCCCGGTGATGTTGATGACGTGGCAGATCAGGAGTATCCGCGTCCTGGGCGTGATCGCCTGCTCGAAGATCCGCACGATCTGCGCGGGATCCTCGCAGGGGATCGGGATCTTGACCTGCACCAGCTTGATCCCATCCCGGCGCTCGCGCTGCTTGAAAGTGGTGATCATCCTGGGATAGTCCTGCGTGGTGGTCAGGACCTCATCCCCGGGCTCGACCTTCATGCCCAGCTGGCAGATCTGGAGGCTCTCGCTGCTGTTGCGGGTGATGGCGATCTCTTCGGTGTCGGTTCCCCACTGGCGGGCCATGCGCTGGCGAACGGTTTCGCGCTGCGGCTCGAGGATGCGCCACATGGTGTAGGCGGTCGAGGTGTTGGAGAAATCCAGATTCCGCTTCACCGACTCCTGGACGATCCGCGGGGATGGGCTGACGCCTCCGTTATTAAGATTGACAAACGCGCGATCGGCGGTGAAAGCCTGCTGCACGCTCGCCCAGAAGGTTTCATCTCGCGCTGCGGCGGCCAGGCCCGCCGGATCATCCCCATAGGGTGTCGCCGCAAGCTCGGCCAGGATCCCGATCCCGCGCGGGCTTCCCAGCGCCAGCGATGGAAAAGCCGCCGGTGAAAGCAGGGAACCAGCCGCGATCGGCGCGGCGACCGAACCCAAGAAATCCCGGCGTGATTGCATGAGTCGCACTCCGGCATCGAGGCAGTTGGTCAACCAGGATCGGTCGACACATCGGCACGTACACTGGCACAGCTTACTGAAAGTCCGGCTCGCCGATGCGAACGTAGTGCCGGAGCCTTCCGGTTTTCTTGCAGTTGTGCCTGCCGAATTCCGCAATCTGGCAACCATCATCACGCCGATGGAGCGCGCGATGTGATCCCGTATGAAGTCCCGCAACACCAGCAGCCCTACCCGTACAACCTCCCGCCCTGGGGTCGGTCCGCTCTTGCCGTTTCACCCGATGGTCGCTGGCGGGCATCGATCCCGGAAGCGACCGAGGTCGGGATGTCCTGGCCCACCGCCGGCAGGCTCCTGATCAACGATTGATCGATCGCCAGGGATACGGAACCAGATCGCCGGCTGCGAGTCAGAAGGACTGTCAGCGGCGATCTGCTCGCCAAGGCGATACGGGCTTCGGCATCGATCGCCTTCCGTTGCTTCCCGTTCTTTCCTGGGAGATGGTCCGCATGCGTGTGGAGTGGCTCTATTGGACGATCGCCGCCGTGCTGCTCGCCGGAGCCGGCGTGCTGGTCATCCGGGCCCTGTTCTGGGACCGCGCCCGGGGTCGCCGCCGCTGCCCCAAGTGCTGGTACGACATGTCGGGCACCGATGGCATGCGCTGCACGGAGTGCGGCCACAAGGCGGGCAGCGAGGGGAGGCTGGCACGTACGCGGCGGCATTGGCGATGGCTGCCGCTTGCCGGGCTGCTCGTGCTCGCCGCCGACAGCGTGCGGCGGATCCCCGATCCCGACAAGGAGGGGTGGACGAGGTTCGTGCCGACGACGGTGATGATTCTGGTGCCGCCGATGAGCAGGGAGGAGTGGGTGAATGTCGTGTTCCTCGACGGGACCGCTGACACAGCGCTAGGAGGAGCGTTCGGAAAGCGTCTCCGGGATGGAAAGTTCGCTCGCTGGCAGGAATCGCTGTTGGCGCGGCGCCTTGGCTTTTGGGCCGGGCCCATCGCTGAGCTCCCCAATAACGAATCGGTCATGGAGGTGATTCCAATTCCCGAGATGAGCAGACAACTGCGACGAGGAGGATTGACAGATCGGCGTGACATACATGAAATAATCACGAGTTTCGTTGTGCCCGAGAGCTGGGCATCCAACGGCGGAGCCGATGGCTTCCTGACTCCGTTGGGTGATTCAGTAGTCATCATCCAGCCACCGGAGAACATGGCTCGCGTGCGCGGGTTTCTCGCGATTACTGAGCGAACACCCGTGGGACCGGATTTGGTTGATGACCCGGCATCGCTCGCTGCCGATCGCCAACTGCTCACCGAACTTCGCAACACCCACTTTCGGAATCAGGAGTCATCCAACTTCGCGGACCTCAAGAATGCCCTGCAGCGCCGTGTACAGATGAAGATCCTGGGAGAGGCGCCGGTATGGGATCCGGCGGGGCCGGCAATGCTTCAGCGGTTGCCGCCCGCCGAGGGAACGTGGATCGCGGAAGCACGGCTGAACCAGCTTTGCAAGTTTGTCGTTGATGAGAACCCATACGGGGTCGACGCGGAATGGGACTTGGCCGGCGATCGCATCGTCGTGTTCGATTCGAGAAGTAAGGCGCCGCCGGTAATCCGTGTCTACGACGTCCATGATATTCTCTATCCCGAGGGTGAGAAGGAGGGTGGGCGCACACACTCTGACCTGCTTCGTGATGTATTGGACATCATCACGCTGATGGTCTCGCCGGAGAGCTGGGCTGACAACGGGGGCGAGTTGGGCATCTGTCGTGTGATGGGCGGCAGGATCATCATTCAGGCCAGTCGCCGAGACCACCTCGCAATCGCTGATCTATTGAGTTTGCTGCGGATCCGCTCTGGCTTTACACCATGGAAGATGTCTGGAGATTCTGACTCCGAATTTGGCCAGCTTGTGGCGATCGATATCAGGCCATTGGTCGAACGTGCGCAGCGCTGCTTCCCCTTGGCAGAGGCACAGGGTAATGACCCAGACCTTGAATCATGGCGGGACGAGACGGCACATGAAGCCAGCTTGGTGATTCACAGGCTGATCACCGCAGCGGTTCAGCCCGATGCATGGCAAGACAACGGCGGTTCACAGGGCATCATCACTTCGAACCATTGCACGTTGCTGATTGCCGGCCCCACTCAACTCGTCGCCGAGGCCGTCAAGCTGGCGACCACGGTATTGAGTGGCCCATCGAGCCCCGTCTCGGCGCTGCGGTTGCAGGCTATGAACGCCGCGGGAAGCAAGCTTGAGGATGTCACCACGCTGGCGATGAGGTTCTTCGATCTTGCGGATGTCGTCAAGGCGTACAGGGTCGCCGCTCGCCTCGATATTGTCGTTGACGAGGCGATGAGTGATGTGCGGGCGTACATCGACAGCCATGTGACCCAGGGGCAGTGGGATGATCCCGAAGGCCGGCGCATATTCCCGATCTTTGATGGGCTCTTGATCCGGGCGCCAAGGGCAGATCTGGAGGAGATCGCACGGCTGCTTGCGGAGTTGAAAGCGGATCCTGCCAAGCTCGTGGGCCACGCGGAGAGCGATGAAGCCAAGCCCGCGACCACCGGCGCGGCTACCGACTGATCGCGGCGATTTGTACACTGCATTTCGTGGATGCGGAGGATCACAACCCGGGCGGCTCTCCGGAATCGCTCCCCGCCGGCTCGTCGACGGCTGAGCGATTTGTCTGGCCTCCACTCAAGCCAACCACGACATCCCCTACAGAGCCCCCGACCCAGCCCCCCGCGCGGCCTTCGCCGCAAACCGCACGACCAACCAATGCGGGGATCGGCCCATCGCCGCTCTCGACGGCGATCACGCAGATCGAGCGCACTTGGCTCGGCCTGGTCTCTTCTCCCTGGCCAATCAGGAGCGCCGAGGCCGGCTGGTCTCCCAACACCCCCGAGGAGTACTGCTGGCGATGCGGAAGGACGGTGGGGCCGTTTGAGGTGACACCACCCGAATCCGCCGATCCTGGCTGCACCGGCTGTCGCGGAACTCGTCCGCCCTGGTCTCGGTTCATACGGCTCGGGGACTACGCCGGCGTTCTGAGGGAGGCGATCCTGGAGATCAAGTTCGCCCAGTGGCGGCGATTGGGGCACACGCTTGGGGTTGAGCTCGGCCGGGCGATCGAACGGCGGATTGAATGGGCGGCGGCGGATGGCACCCGCATTGATCGCGAGCGGCTCTTCCTTGTGCCCATCCCGGCCCCGCTCCTGCGCCGAATGCGGATGGGGATCGACCACACGCTTGTGCTTGCACGTGGGGTCAGGTCGGTCGTGGGGGGACGGATCATCCGCCCGATCGCTCGCCGCCACAGCCCCTCGCAGCTCGAGGTGCCACCGAGCCAGCGCCAGCGCAACGCAGCCGGATCGTTCGTGGCAAGCCGGCGATGGCTGCCGGGGAGGTGGGGTGGCTTGGGAAGGCTGCAAGGCCCGGAGCTTGCCGGGGCAACCCTGATCGCCATCGACGATGTCAAGACGACGGGGGCGACCATGACCGCCGGATGCCGGTCGCTGCTCGCGGCGATCCAGAAAGGGTGGGGCGTTCCTAACAAACAGCTACCTCAAATCTGGGCTGCGACTGTGGGCGTGACACCCGAGCGCGAGGCCAGGGATGACACGGGGGATGTGGCGGATTCACTGTCGGATTTTGCGCCGCTGACCTGATTCGGAGGGATGGGCCGAGGGTGAACAGGAGATAACAGGCGCAACCGACAGGTTTTGGGGTGAGTTGGCGGGGTGGAACTCACTTGAACTCATTTTTTGCAGGAACTGGGAATGTGGGCTGCTTGACTGACCCGGGGTCGTGGTTATGCTTCCCCCCGCCAGTCGATCCGGTCGACAGCGGGTGTGACACCCACACGTCGACCCCCTCTTTGACAAGTGAACAGTCGGGATCCGCACGAGAGTGTGCGAGTTCATCAACGGCTCACGCCGTGTCTCTGACCGGGACGGATGAATTCGATCCAAAGGTTGAACGGAGGTCACAGCCCGTTCGGTCTGACATTTTCGTGTGGACTTAGAGGAACCCTCAAAGTTGAATGTCAGCCAAAACGCTGGGCGTAGCCCGCCCGGCGTCGATCAGTTTGACCGTAAGGTCAGGCTGATCGCGACCACCATGAACTTCACGACCAGGTGAGCATGCCACAAGCGTGTTCACAGGGCCGTGTGGGGATTGGGATTTATAGACTTGGTCGAATTTCCTTCCATTGAGAATAAGTCCCGTGATGTGGCCGCAAGGCCGTGTCACGGTCAACGGAAAATCAAGTGAAGAGTTTGATCATGGCTCAGATTGAATGCTGGCGGCATGGCTAAAACATGCAAGTCGAACGTGCCCGCAAGGGCAAGTGGCGAAAGGGTCAGTAACGCGATCGAACGTACCCCGAGGTGGAGGATAGCGCTGGGAAACTGGCGGTAAGACTCCATGTGCTCGCAAGAGGAAAGGTTTACCGCCTTGGGAGCGGCGATCGTCCTATCAGGTAGTTGGCGGGGTAAAAGCCCACCAAGCCTAAGACGGGTAGCGGGTGTGAGAGCACGGCCCGCGACATCGGAACTGAGACACTGTCCGGACTCCTACGGGAGGCTGCAGTAACGAATCTTCCGCAATGGGCGCAAGCCTGACGGAGCAATGCCGCGTGTGGGATGAAGCATCTCTGGTGTGTAAACCACTGTCAGGGGACGGAACCAATGATTGTCCCCAGAGGAAGTGGCGACTAACTCTGTGCCAGCAGTCGCGGTAATACAGAGGCCACAAGCATTAGTCGGAATCACTGGGCTTAAAGGGTCCGCAGGCGGTCCTCCAAGCGCTTTGTGAAATCCCATGGCTCAACCATGGAACAGCAGGGCGAACTGGAGGACTTGAAGAAGGTAAGGGCCGCCGGAACAGTAGATGGAGCGGTGAAATGCGTAGATATCTACTGGAACGCCGATGGTGAAGACGGGCGGCTGGGCCTTTCTTGACGCTCAGGGACGAAAGCGTGGGGATCAAACAGGATTAGATACCCTGGTAGTCCACGCTGTAAACGATGCGCACTAGACTGGTGCGGTTTTGACGCCGTATCAGTCGTAGTAAAAACGATAAGTGCGCCGCCTGGGGAGTACGGTCGCAAGGCTAAAACTCAAATGAATTGACGGGGGCTCACACAAGCGGTGGAGCATGTTGCTTAATTCGAGGCAACGCGAAGAACCTTACCTAGGCTTGACATGGCCGGATTAACTCCTTGAAAGAGGAGCCACACCCGCAAGGGTGGAACGG
>JADLBU010000019.1 GCA_020847535.1 Phycisphaerales bacterium | reverse complement strand
TGTCGCTCCGGGCTTCCTTCAGACCCCGCCTCGCGGCGACGCCCTTGCCCTTCGCTCGGCCTTCGCCTCCATCAGGTTGGCCAGAGGACTTCCACCTCCGGGTGATCGAACATGCTCGGCACGACAATACACAAAGAGACCTCGCCCCGGCGAGGTCTCTCTTCGTCTTTTCGTCTCTTCGTCACTTCAAACGTTGAACAGGAAGTGACACACATCCCCATCCTGCATCACGTAGTCCTTCCCCTCGACGCGCATCTTCCCGGCCTCCTTGATCGCCTTCTCGGTCTTGAACTTCTCCAGGTCCCAGACCGAGTAAATCTCCGCGCGGATGAAGCCCTTCTCGAAGTCCGTGTGGATCACCCCCGCCGCCTGCGGCGCCGTCGCGCCCACCGGCACCGTCCACGCCCGGATCTCCTTCGGGCCCGCCGTGTAATAGCTCTGGAGACCCAGCAGCTTGTACGCCGCCCGCGCCAACCGGTTCAGCGCCGGCTCCTCCATCCCCATCGACTGGAGCATCTCCAGCTTGTCGGCATCCGACAGCTCCGCCAATTCGCTCTCGATCTTGGCGCACACCGGCACGCACTCAGCGCCTTCCTTCTTGGCGTGCTCACGCACCTTGGCGGCGATCGGGCCGGTGCCGTTGACATCCTCTTCATCGACGTTCATCACATACAGGACGCGCTTGCCGGTGATGAGGCTCAGGCTCTTGAGCGCCTTAAGTTGCTCGGGATCGTCGAACTTCACCGTGTGCGCCGGCTTGCCCTCGTTGAGCACCGGCGCCAGCGCCTTGAGCACCGCGAACCGGGCGATCGATTCCTTATCACCCGCCTTGGCCGCCCGCTCGGCCTTGGACAGCGCCCCGTTGACGGTCTCCAGGTCCGCAAGCACGAGCTCGGTGGCGATGATCTCGATGTCGCGCATCGGATCGACCGTCCCTTCCACATGCGTGATCTCCTCGCCGCCCGGGGCCTTGGTGAAGCACCGCACAACCTGCAGCACCGCATCCACCTCGCGGATGTGCGAGAGGAACTTGTTGCCGAGCCCCTCGCCCTCGCTGGCGCCCTTGACGATCCCGGCGATATCGACCAGACGCAGCATCGCCGGCACGATCTTCTGGCTCTCGATGTGCGTCCGGATGATGTCCAGCCGGGCATCGGGAATAGGCACCACACCCACGTTGGGCTCGATGGTCGCGAAGGGATAGTTCGCGGCAAGCGCCCCCGCCTTCGTCAGGGCGTTGAAGAGCGTGCTCTTGCCGACATTGGGCAGACCGACGATCCCGGCTTCCATCTGGGCCGACTCCTTGTCAATCCCGAACCGTGAAAAATGGGGGCGATTCTAGCCGGGAGGGGGCGCACGCGATGGTTCTCGATGTTGCTCGCGATCTCGCTCGCCACCCAACACGATCGATGAACCGATCTGACAGGCCGCCTGCTTTCCCTTGCTCCACACGATCGCTTTCGGCCACTTCCCCTCCGCTAGGAGGTTGCTTCCACCCGAAGAGCGGGCACGGCCCCAAGTCCGTGCTTTTCTCTTATCCGTCCATCCCCGCATCTGCGTGTCGCCGCGCTTCTCATCTTGCGATCTGGCCCTCTGCTTACCCTCCCCCATGCCCGCCCCCGGCCTCCTCCTCTCTCCCCTCCTCACCGAGCACCGCATCCCCCACGCCTTCACCACGCGCACCGGCGGCATCTCCTCCGCCCCCTTCGACTCCCTGAATTTCGGCAACCCCATGGATCTCCCGCACACCCAGCCGCGGGATCCGGTTTCCAACATCAACGAGAACTTCCGCCTCGTGCTCGCCGCGATCGGCGCTCCCGCTCGCGAAGTCGTCGAGGTCTACCAGGTCCACGGCAACACCGCGAGGATCTTCCGCGCCGCGGAGCCATCCCGAGAGAGGCGATCCGCGCTGCCGCACGAGCCACCCGATGATGTGTTCGATTTCAAGGCCGATGCCCTGATCACCGACGATCCCACCCGCACGCTCGCCGTCCGGGTCGCCGACTGCTGCCCCATCCTGCTCGCAACCCCCGACGGCTCCATCGTCGCCGCCATCCACGCGGGCTGGCGCGGTGTCGCCTCGAACATCCTGCGCTCGGCGATCAGCGCGATGCACGAACTTGCCCCTCACCCAGAACTGCTCGCGGCGATCGGCCCCTGCATCGGCCCGACCCAGTTCGAGGTCGGCCCCGAAGTCGTCGATCAATTCCACCGGTCGTTCGGCCACAGAAACCACATCCGCCCCCATACCAACCCCGCTGCAGCCGCCCAGGGCAAGGCCTTCATCCACATGCAATCCGCACTCCGCGAACAGCTCGAAACCCTCGGCCTCAATCGCATCGACACCATCGAAGCCTGCACCGCGAGCGACCCATCCCGCTTCTTCTCCCATCGCCGCGACAAAGGCGTCACCGGCCGCATGATCGGGATCATCGGGCCGAAGTAGCACGTTCAAATGAACACATGATGCATCGTGCCACCAAGATCGCCTGTCCTCAGGCGATCTTGGTGCGAACGATTCCAAGCGTGTCGCACTGCCGTGCATCCCCGCGCCACAGGATCTGCAACGAATCCCCACACCCCCAACCCCACCCTCAATCCCCAACCCCCACCGCAATCTTCCCACGCCCGCCCTCTACCTTCGCCGCCCCACCCCCCGGCAACTTCAGCATCCGATCGATCGCGAGCAGCGCCAGCTTCCTCACCTCAGGATGCACTCGGATCTGATTGACGACCTTCGGCGATCCATCCTTTGAGTACGCCCCCGCCAGGTTGTCCAGCACCCACAACAGGTGCGGCTCATCAATCCTGTACATCGTCGTGCAGAGACACTGGCAATCACTCAGGATCCTCGCCGAAACCCCGCGCGCCGCTGACTCCCGCACCAGCCGCGACACCAGGTGAAACTCCGTCCCGATTGCCCACCGCGAACCCTCACGAGCCTCCCGCATCGTCCGGATGATGAACTCGGTCGACCCGGCCATGTCCGCCTTGTCCACCACTTCCTTGCAGCACTCCGGATGCACCAGGATCCGGTACGGCTCTGGCGGCGTCCTCCCCTGCGCCCCCCCACCGCTCGCCGCCACCCGCTCACCCTCGCTGATCTTCCGTATCTGATCGCAATGCTCCGGCCGGAACAGCTTATGCACCGAGCAATGCCCAGCCCACAGGATCACATCCGACCTCAACACCTGCTCGGCCGTCGCCCCACCCAGCCGCTCACCCTTCCGCGCCAGCCGCGGATCATACACGCACGACCGCTCCGCAACATCAATCCCAAACCCGCTCGCCGTGTTCCGCCCCAGATGCTGATCGGGCAAAAACAAGACCTTGATCTCCCCCTCGCTCACATCGCCAACGTTTGCCGCATGTGCCCCCTTTGCCCTATTTGCTCCGTGTTCCCCTCCCCCCATCGCCCCCCGAAACCCCTCCCGCGCAGTCGAACGCGTGCAGCACGCCCCCCCGCGATCCCCCCCACACGCCTTGATCGCCGCCGATGAATTCACATACGTGATCGGCACGATCCTCCCGTTCCACCCCTGTCCACGCAGCGACGCGTGTATCTCATCCCACGCCGCCACAGTGTCGTCGTACTGCGCCATATCCGCCATCGAGCAGCCGGCGGACAGGTCCGGCAGAATCACCGATACCTCATCCGGCGTCAGCATGTCCGCCGTCTCGGCCATGAAGTGAACCCCGCAGAACACGATCCACTTCACCGGTCGATCGACCGGCCTCTCCCCGGCCAGGCGCGCGGCGATCTGCGAGAGCTTCAGCGAGTCCCCCGTGCAATCCGCGTGACGGATCACCTCATCGGTCTGGTAGTGGTGCCCCAGGATGACCAGCGAATCCCCAAGCTCTACTCGCCGCGCTGAAATCCGCGCAGCCAGCTCCCCGCCCGAAAGCTTGTGGTACGACTCCGGAAGTGACGGCTGCCAAAGCATACCCGATCTTAAGCCCCTCACCGCTCGCAGTCTCTCCGTATCCCCGCGTCCCCGCGTCTCTCCATCTCCTCCGATTTGCCCTTTGCCATGTACACTTTGGCATTTCCCTACCCTCCCCCATGCGAATCCCCGTCCAAAGCGGCGAACTCGCCTGCCAATCCATCGGCTCCGGCCAGCCCATCATCTTCATCCACGGCTTTCCCATCACCGGCCTCATGTGGTTGCACGCCGCTCGGCATCTCCCGCCGGGCTTCCGCGGCATTGTTCCAGATCTGCCCAACCACGGCGCGAGCACCACGCGATCCCCCATCGACATCCGGGACTTCGCCGACGACATGCTCACCGTCCTCGATGTCTTCGCACCCGGCGAGCAGGGGATCTTCATCGGCCTCTCCATGGGTGGCATCATCTGCTTCGACCTCTGGCGCCGATACCCGGGCCGCATCCGCGCCTTGGTCCTCTGCAACACCCGCGCCAACGCAGAACCCCCCGAAGGGATTGCCTATCGCCGAGCGATCGCGGACTCCGCGATGCGCGATGGCGTCGCTCCCATCGTCGAAGCCATGCTCCCCAAGGTCTTCGCGCCGGGCTTCGATCAGGCACGGTTGGCGTTCTGGCGAACCGCCATGCTCTCCACAACCCCCACCGGGCTTGCCGCCACCAGCCTTGCGCTCGCGAGCCGCGCCGATTCCTTCCCCACGGTCCCCACGATCACCTGCCCGACCCTTGTGATTGCGGGCGATCAGGATGCCATCACCTCGCCCGATTCACTCCACGATATTCACCAACGCATCCCCGGATCTCGATTCACCGTCATACCAGATGCCGGACACGTCCCGCCCGTCGAGCAGCCTGTGGCATTCTCGGCCGCTCTCAACGAATTCCTGACCAAGCTCCCGGCGTGATCCTCGGGCTCGAGTTCTCAAATACAAACGGAGACACGGATGACCGTGTCCCCGCTCGTAGTATCGCTATCTTCCAGCTTGTTTCTCAGGTATGTCGACCATCGCTTTCGATTTCACTTCGATCTCTGTCAGGTGGAGCGACCCGCCCGACCGGCTCGGCGGGCGGTCCTGCATTGTCTTCACGAACACGCCCGCCATCGCCAGAAAGACAGCGTTGAAGTGCGATCAGTGAGCGCCCGGGTTCATCCCCTTGATCCGCTTCTCGAGCGATGACAGGCTCCAGTCGCCGGGCGCCTGGCTCGGCGGGTAATCCTTCAAGGTCAGCAGGAACTGGCTGGCAACCACCTGCATGGGCGCCATCGCATACGCGCGGTCGATCACCCAGTCGTGGTAGGTGTTGGAGTTGTGCTGGGCCCTCTCGAACGGGTCGCGTCGCAGGTTGAACACCAGCGGCAGGCGCAGGGGAACGAACGGCTCGCGCCACACATCGAGCTGATGCGCGCGGTTCTCGAGGTAGACCGCCTTCCAGTCGCCCACGCGGATGGCGCAGATCTCGCCGCCATCGTCGCAGTAGATGAACTGCTTGCGGGGGCAGGCCTGGATATCTTCATCGAACGTCTTGAACGTCCCGGCCTTGGACAGGTAGCCGGTCAGGTTGTGCCCGTCGATGTAATTCTTGTATCTGCGGCCGTTGATTTCAATGCCGGCCCTGAGCTTGTCCTTGATGTCGGGCGCTCCGGCGACCGAGGCGAACGTCGGCAGCCAGTCTTCGTGCGACACGATGCCGTTCACTGTTGCCCCGGCGGGGAACTTTCCGGGCCAGCGAACGAACGCCGGCACGCGGTAGGCGCCTTCCCAGTTTGAGTTCTTCTCGCCGCGGAAAGGCGTGATTCCGGCGTCTGGCCATGTGTTGTAGTGCGGGCCGTTGTCGGTGGAATAAAGCACGATCGTGTTGTCGGAGATGCCCAGGTCATCGAGCAGCTTCAGCAGTTCGCCCACGTGGTTGTCGTGCTCCACCATGCCGTCGTGGTACTCATCGCCGCTCTTGCCGGACAGGCCCTTGTGCGACTCGCGCACGTGCGTGCGGAAGTGCATGCGCGTCGCGTTCCACCAGCAATAGAACGGCTTGCCGTCATCCTTCTGGCGCTTGATGAATTCCTTCGCCGCGGCGACCGTCTCGTCGTCGACGGTCTCCATGCGCTTCCGGGTCAGCGGGCCGGTGTCCTCGATCGTCTGCCCCCCCTTGCCGTCTGCCTTGCACCTGAGCACGCCGCGCGGGCCGAACTGCTCCCGGAACGTCTTGCCGTTGGCCAGCTTCATGTCGCCCGGATAGTCGCGGTTCTCCGGCTCCTCTTCCGCGTTAAGGTGGTACAGGTTGCCGAAGAACTCGTCGAACCCGTGCATCGTCGGAAGGTGCTCATCGCGGTCGCCCTGATGATTCTTGCCGAACTGCCCGGTCGCATACCCCTGGCTCTTGAGGACCGTGGCAATCGTCACATCGGTCTTCTGCCAGCCCTCTTTGGCCGCCGGCATGCCGACCTTGGTCATCCCCGTCCGCACCGGCACGTTCCCGCCGATGAACGCGGCCCGCCCCGCCGTGCATGACTGCTGGCCGTAATAGTCCGTGAACGCCACGCCTTCCCTGGCGATCCTGTCGATGTTGGGCGTCCGGTACCCCATCATCCCCCTGTTGTTGTGGCTGATGTTCCAGGTCCCGATGTCATCGCCCCAGATCACCAGGATGTTCGGTTTTTTGTCCTGTGCCCATGCCGCCGTGCCCGTAAGGAGCAGGACAGCGCACAGAACCAGATGTGCCAGTCTGTTCATCGCTCGAATCCTTTGGAATAACTACCCCGCATCCGGCGCTTCGCGCACCCCGCGACGGGCGCCCACCCATGCGACCGATAGCATACCACGGAACGCTCGCCTCTCAAACAGGCAGGAATTGCCGATACCGACGGCCCCCTGCCTTCGTTGATGCATCGCCATGCCAGAGCATCCCCACATCATCTCCGACATCCTCACGGCGTTCGGTCACACCAAATCACTCGCCGACCGGGCCATCGTGCAACTCCCCGACAACAAGCTTCACATCTCACTTCACCCCGAAACCAACTCCATCGACATCATCATGAAGCATCTCGCCGGGAACCTCCGCTCCCGATGGACCGACTTCCTCACCACCGATGGCGAGAAGCCGACGCGCGATCGCGACTCGGAGTTCACACCGGCGAATCGGTCGCGAGCCCAATTGCTCGTCGACTGGGAATCCGGCTGGCAAACCCTCTTCGCGACCCTAGAGTCGATAACCCCCGAGGATCTCTCTCGCACCGTCACGATCCGCGGCGAGCCGCACACCGTCCAGCTCGCCGCCTTCCGCTCGCTCGCACACTGCGGCTACCACGCCGGCCAGATCGTCATGATCGCCCGCATCCTCGCCGGCCCCGACTGGCAAACCATCACCATCCCCCGCGGCGGCACCAAGGCCCACAACCAGAACGTCTGGGGCGCCCCGTCCTACCTCCCCCATCCCCCGCCCCCAACCAACCGCTGATCACCGCCCGACGCCTCACTCGCTCACTCGCTATCCCCTCACTCCTTCCCGCTCCTATTTGCCCTCTGCCAATTGTACTATGCCCCTTGGAACTCCCCTCCACCTCCCCCGAATAACCTCCTATGGGCTGCATCATCTTCGCAATCGGCTTCTTCCTCCCACGCACCGCGATCGTGCTGCTCGTGCTCTTCTCCGACTACATCGGTCGGGCCTGGCAGAACGACATCTGGCCCTTCCTGGGCTTCTGCTTCATGCCCTACACCACGCTCGCCTACGCCTGGGGAATCAACTCGACCGGCAAGATCGAGGGCCTCCAGCTCGCTGCCGTCATCTTCGCCGCACTCCTCGACCTGGGTGTCATCGGCGGCGGTAAGAAGCTCAAGGATTCGGGTCGGCGAAATGTCCGGATCCGCGCGTAAAGTGCCACGACTGCGGCGGCCGTGATCGCCGCCGCCCCTGAACCCCTCTCATCTCGCACCCCGCCCCACCCCCGCTCCGCAGCGGGGCTGCTTGCATTTCCTTCCCCATCTGTCGCTCCCCCAACCGACCCAATCCACACAACACCACTTCCCAACTGCAAGATCTCTCCCCCCGCTCGGCACTCTCTATTGACCGCACAACGCCAGCAGGAGAACAGATCAATGAACCGCCTCAGCACAACACTCACCCTCGCCGCCCTCTCTCTCCCCACCCTCGCCCACGCCCGCCCCCTCCACATGAACTTCGAGGGCATGCTCGACGCCGAGCCCATCGACCAGTACTACAACGGCGGATTCGGCGGACTCGGCTCGACTGGCGGCCCCAACCTCGGCATCTTCTTCAGCCCCAACGGCCTCTGCGGCGTCGATAACGACTTCACCGGTGGCAACACCATCGGCGGAGACACCGCCAACGAGCCCTCCGGCGAGGGGACCCTCTACTGGGCCGGCAACACACCCAACATCACCGGCATCATGAACATCCCCGCCGGCTTCGCGAACGCCTTCTCCACGCGCTACTCCGCGCTCGTCCCCGCGACACTCACCATCCACCCCGGCCTCAACGGCGGCGGAGCGCCCCTCACCACCATCGTCCTCAACGCCACCACCATGACCAACCCCGGCGATCCCAACGGCCTCTACACCACCTGGGATTTCGTCTCCCAATCCTTCACCGGCATCGCCCGCTCGGTCGTCTACCACGGTGTCCCCTACGAAGTCCGCTTCGACGACTGCATCGCCGACCCCGTCCCGGCACCCGGCGCTGCCGCACTTCTGGGCGTGGGCGCTCTGGCGATCGCCCGCCGCCGGCGCGGCTGATCAGATCCTGCACACAACCAGAATCTCTCTCTCCTCCATACGACCGTCCCGGAAGCCCGGGGCGGTCGTGTCTTCTTGCACTCGCTGTCCCGCGCATCCCCGGCCGCATGCAACCGCACCACCGCCCCGCGAATCGCATTTTCCGCCCCCTACCATTCCCGCAATGCCCGAACCTTTGCCCAACACCCCCAATATCCGCAACTTCTCGATCATCGCCCACATCGACCACGGCAAGTCCACGCTCGCCGACCGGCTCCTTCAGGCGACCAACGCAGTCTCCGCCCGCGAAGCCAAGGACCAGATCCTCGACTCCATGGACATCGAGCGCGAACGCGGCATCACCATCAAGGCCTCCGCCGTCACCGTCTACCACCGCCACAAGACCGGCGCCAAGACCGATGAGCTCGAGCTCGACTACGAAACCCCCGTCGATGACGCCGATGCCCCCGCCCACAAGCCCAAGAAGGGCGAGGCACCCGAAGCCCACGGGGATCTCTACATGCTCAATTTCATCGACACCCCCGGCCACGTCGATTTCAACTACGAGGTCTCCCGCGCCCTCAAGGCCTGCGAAGGGGCGATCCTCGTCGTCGATGCCACGCAGGGCGTCCAGGCCCAGACCCTCGTCAACGCCTACCTCGCCGTCAACGAGAACCTCACCATCATCCCGGTGATCAACAAGATCGATCTCCCCTCGGCCCGCACGCTCGATGTCGCCGAGGAAGTCGAGCAGACCCTCGGCTTCCCCGCCGAGGACTGCCTCCAGGTCTCCGCCAAGTCCGGCATCGGCATCCCCGAGCTGCTCGCCGCGATCTGCGAGCGCTTCCCCGCTCCCCGCGCACCCGTCACCGACAAGCTCCGCGCCCTGATCTTCGATGCCGTCTACGACGACTATCGCGGAGTCATCGTCTACATCCGAGTCTTCGATGGCCGCCTCCGCGTCGGCGACAAGATCCGCATGATCGGCACCGAGCGCACCTTCCAGGTCACCGACATCGGCAAGATGACCCCCAAGCCCGTCCGGCTCGCCGGTGGTGAGATCGGCCCCGGGGAGACCGCCTACGTGGTCGCCGCGATCCGCTCCCTCCGCGATGTTCGCATCGGCGACACCGTCACGCTCGAGAACAACCCCTCCTCCGATCCCCTCCCCGGCTATCAACCCCCGCGCCAGATGGTCTTCTGCGATTTCTACCCGGCGACCACCGAGGATGGCGATGGCGCTGACTTCGAGCAGCTCCGGGATGCCATCGAGAAGCTCTCCCTCAACGACTCCTCCTTCACCTACCAGCCCGTGCACTCCGAGGCCCTGGGCTTCGGCTTCCGCTGCGGCTTCCTCGGCCTGCTCCACATGGACATCGTCCAGGAGCGCCTCGAGCGCGAGGGCCACGTCCAGATCGTCCAGACCGCTCCCACCGTCTCCTACCACGTCCTCGTTCGCGGCACCGACACCGTCACCGGCGCCAACGGCCAGGCCCTCAAGTCCGTCGATTCCAGCAGCCCCTTCTACAAAGCCGTCGCCGCCGGCTCCCAGCTCCTCGAGGTCCACAACCCCGCCGATCTCCCCAACATGGGCCACGTCATCGAGATCCGCGAGCCCATCTGCAAGGTCGAGATCATGCTCCCCAAGGAGTACATCGGCGACATCATGAAGCTCTGCCTCGATCGCCGCGGCATCTACAAGAACCAGCAGTTCGTCTCCAACTCACGCGACATCATCACCTTCGAGGTCCCGCTCGCCGAGATCATCTACGACTTCTTCGACAAGATGAAGGGCATGACCTCCGGTTACGGCACCATGGACTACGAGGTCATCGAGTATCGCTCCGACAACCTGGTGAAGATGGACACGCTGATCAACGGCGATCCCGTCGAAGCGCTCGCTCTCATCGTCCACCGCGACAAAGCCGAGCATCGCGGCCGCAACCTCCTCACTCGCCTCAAGGAACAGATCCCCCGCCACCAGTTCGAAATCCCCCTCCAGAGCGCCCTGGGCGGCAAGATCATCGCCCGCGAGACCATCAAAGCGTACAGAAAGGACGTTCTCGCCAAGTGCTACGGCGGCGATGTCAGCCGTAAGCGCAAGCTGCTCGAGAAGCAGAAAGAGGGCAAGAAGCGGATGAAGAACGTGGGATCGGTGACGATTCCTCAGGAAGCGTTCATGGCGGTGCTGGATCAGGGTGATTAGCGATTGCTGTACCATCGAGGCCATCGATGCGCCGATGACCCGCCGGCCCACCTGAGATCACAGGTCGAATGAACGATGAGGCCGCTCCGTGCCCGGAGCGGCCTCGTGTCTTCGAAGCGGACAGGGGACTCACGGGTCAGAACGGCCCGTTCTCTCAGCACCTGCGGCGCCGAGGCATCGTGATGCATGCGCCTGCGATCATCAACGCGGTGCCGGGCGCCGGAATGAGGTGGAAGTTCCCGGTCAGCTCGGCCATGAACTCTCCGCCGCCGAGCTGCGATGGAAGCACGATGGACAGCTCCGGACCCGATCCGGCAAGGAAGATGCCGTCGAACCCGCCGCCGCCATCGGGCGCCATGGCGAAATTGTTCTGATTCTGATCGATCTTGTCGCCAATGGCGAGCACGTTGCCCCCAAGATCCTTGATGATGAAGATACCGTGCTCGGGACCGGAAGTGGCGCTGGTCCCCTGTCCGGTGTTGGGGTCGAACGTTCCCGTCTCCGGCAGGACCTCGAGAATCTCTCCGTGGCCGACCATCGCCCCAGTTGCGTCGAAGATGTCCAGCGTCGAGCGAGCGCCCCAATTGAGCGCAAAGGCATTCGTGGTCAGATCGATGGACCCCTTGTTGGCGCCCGGGATGCCGGAATCAGACCACAGGCCGATTGCTGCGGGGCTCAGGAACAGGGGCGCACCCGGAGCGCCGTACAACCCGAGGGCATCCACGGCGGGGAACGTGTCCCCGACAACGGGGGATGCCGTGCCGTCAAGCCCATCGAGCTCAACGTCAATCACCTGAGCACCGGCCAACGAAGCAAGGGCTCCGACAAGGGCAGCGCAAACATACATTTGATCTGTGACTCTCATTGCTTTTCTCCTTTGTACTCGATCGGTGATGCCATCGTGGCGCTTTCGCTTCCACAGGCCCGTACGAATGGAGGTCTGCATGTGTCTATGAGCGGCGCACGATCCATGAGGTTCCATGATTCGGCGGTGTGATGGAAATTGTCACGCGCGCCGAAGATAACACTCGCTGCGAAAAGTACTTGTGTTACTACACAAATCCGCACAAACTGTGCGAGAGCGGCGTTCGCATCGTGGTTGCATTCTGACAATGTAATACTTACAGGCCCACGCTTCATCGAAAGTCACATGCGTTGGTCGGGCGGCCGCAGCTGGCATCGACAATCAACCCGATCCCGCCGTGCCATCGAAGCGCGGCCTTCCGCTCTCCGTTATCCTGGCTCTGCTCCCCTCCTCTCCCGCTCCGCCGGGAGAGGGCAGGGTGAGGGCTTCAACTCCTACCTCCTCTCAAATCCTAAACCACCACCGAATCTCCACACCATCAACCACTCACCGCCGAGCTTCCCCACTCGATGCCTTGATGCTTCATGCCTCGATGCCTTCTTGCCTCAAAACGAAAAACCTCGGAGGCGCGAGCCTCCGAGGTCTTGATTGGTCAATCAATCTTCAGATCACAATCGCTTAGCGGCGACGGCGACCGGCGATCAGGCCGGCGAGGCCGACAAGGCCGAGGCTCGCGGGAGCCGGAACGACATCGCCGGTGATCTCGAGGTTCAGACTCTCGGGGAGGCGAGAGGTCGAACCGAAGAAGGTCTGGTAGCCGGCGTGAGCGGGGTTGGCATCAACGCCCGTCGACCAGCCCCACTGGGGGGGGAAACCGACATCGGGAACGATCGAAACCCAGGCATCGCCGGTGACGATCGTGGGGGTCAGGTTCATGTCGTAGAGGTAGTTGGGGCTGCCGAAGGGATCCATGCCCACGAAGGTCTCGGAGAACGAACCGGCCGGAACGAACGTGCTGCTCGCCAGCGCGCCCGGAGCGTTGCCTGCATCGCCGTAGATGTTCACCGTGAACCCGGTGATCAGGCCCTGCTGCGGGGGATTGAAGTACGCGCCGACGAAGTGGATGTCAGTGACGTTCCAGGTCGCGGCGCCGGCGGTGAAGAAGCCGTAGCAGGTGGCGAAGTTGCCGAACCCGCTGGCCGTGTCGTTCTGAGACGAGTAGGCGTTGCCCGAGCCGTTCGGGGCGTTGGTGTACAGGATCGCCGCGTTGGCCGAGCAGGCCGCGCCGGCGGCAACGATGATGGCTGAAACCAGAGCCTTCTTCATGTCTAAACCCTCTCTGCGATGCGTTCTTGATCAGGGATCCATTGACCTACGGGCCAACGGTGGAAACCCCGTCCCCAACATGCACGCCGGAGAGGCGCTTTCCAGTGTGTTTGTCCGTGACGCGAACAATCGCTCGCACGCACGCCGTGGGTGAGAGTTGTGCGGGTTGCGCAACGCCGTGCGTGGGGCCGAGGGGTCGCACGTTGCGTCATGGAGCAACCGTGGGAATGGGGCAAGAGATCCGCTCTGCGCACGATCATCCAAAAACAAAGCCGGGGCCTTATCGGCCCCGGCTCGGTGTGTTATCAATGTGCTGAATTACCAGCCGCCGCGGCCACCACCGCCACCGCCGCTGCCGCCGCGGCCACCGCCGCCGCCGCCGAAGCCGCCGCGACCACCGCCGCCGCCACCCCCACGACCGCCACCGAAGCCGCCGCGACCGCCACCGCCGCCGCCTTCGCGGGGCTTGGCTTCGTTGACGGTCAGGTCGCGACCGTCGACGTTCTGGCCGTTGAGGGCGGCCATCGCCGCGCGGGCCTGCTCATCGTTGTGGATCTCGACGAAGCCGAAGCCGCGGGGGCGGCCAGTCTCGCGATCCATGACCAGCGACGCCGAGGCGACCTCGCCGTGGGCTGCGAACAGATCCCGAAGCTGCGATTCGGTGGTGTTGAACGACAGATTGCCGACGTAGATCTTCATCTCGATGCCTTCCAAATGCCCGTGAAAAGTGAACCGCTGCTTGGACTGGGCCAGAGGAAGCATCGGCGCCCAGACCTCCCCGGAATGCAACCGGGCGAGACTGAGAGGGCTGATGATAGCCGGTCCAGACCCCTGGGGTCTTTATTAAAGGCTCATCCGGGATTTGCGGGGTACAGGCATCGCCCACGTTGCACGGCGGACTTCCGGTCGTTCAGGATCCTGGCCCTGAGCTGCGAGGCAGCGGCTTTCGTCAGCCCAGGGCGCAGCCCTGGGAACAGGTCGTGTCAAGTCCATTGAGCCATGAAGGGGCGACCCTTGCCGCGACCACCGGCAGCCAAGGGCATCAATGCTCGCCCCGCAAATCACGGATGATCCAGAAAAAAGCCCGGTCACCCGACCGGGCCCTCGTTCTCTTTGTCTTTCACCAGTGCCCAGTGCCCGATGCCCAGTGCCTATTCGTCATCATGCTCATCCGGCCCCTCGGCCGCGTGCTGGGCTTCGACCTCGGCCTCGACCTGCTCGATCGACTTCTCTTCCTCGACCTTCTCGCCGCGGGCGAGCTTGGCGGCCTTTTCCTTCTCAAGCTTGCGCTTGATCGCCTCGACCTTCACGCGATCGGGCGCGAGGATGATGCTCGCCTGCTTGCCCATCCACCGCGGCGTCTGCTCGACCTTCGAGATATCGGCAAGCTTGTCCCGGCACTGCGCCAGGTTCTCGAGCCCAAGCTCCCGGTGCGCGATCTCGCGACCCTTGAACCGCTGCGTGAACAGCACCTTGTGCCCCGCCATCATGAACCGCCGCGCCTGGTCGATCCGGATCTGGATGTCATGCTCCCCGATCTTGGTCGACCGCCCCAGCCGAACCTCCTTCATCTCCGAAGACTTGCTCGCCGCCCGCTGCTTCCGCTGCTGCTGCGACTGCTGATACTTCCACTTCCCATAGTCCATAATCCGACACACGGGGGGGCGGGCGTCGGGGGAGATTTCGACCAAGTCGAGGCCGGCTTCCTGGGCGCGCTTGAGGGCTTCGCTGGTTTCGATGACCCCGATCTGCTCTTCATCGGGTCCGATGAGGCGGATGGGGGTGAAACGGATCATGTGGTTGATGCGGATCCGTGGGGGTCCTGCGTCACGCTGGAATCTTCCGAAGGCGATGTGTTCTACTCCTTGAGTTCGCGGTACGGGCGCTGATCTCCCGCGCCATTCATCCCCGCGATGGATGAGGGCCGGGTACGCGTTGTGCGCATGGACCTGGAGGGGGTCGGTGCGCTCATGACTGTGACCGGGATTGACAGAGGGAAGGGGTGCGGCGTGTGCGCGCGCACAGGCAGTGCGGTGCTTGGCTCGTCAGACAATTGGCCGATCGACTCTCGCCCACGCCTGCCTTCAGATGCATCACCCCGATGCGGGGAGCCGGGGGATGGGTTTCGCTCGCCGCGAGCCCGGAACCGGCCATGCAGAATGCTAACCACCGAAAGCGGCGGAATGCAAGCCCATTGCGAGGATTCCTGGGGGGAGGGGCCAAGGGGGGAGTTCTTAGCCGCCTTTGAACCAGAGGACGATGTTGAGGGTGAAGCTGATGAAGAGGAGGATGAGGATCAGCATGACTGGCCATTGGGTGAGGGTGCTGGCCAGATCCCCGGATTTGGCGGGGGCGACGGCGACCTCGACGGGGACGGTGGAGGCCTCGATGTGGGCCAGGGAGGCCAGATCGGCCCCGGCCACATCCTTGTGGGCGATGATGGGGGGCTTACCCTCGCGGACTGCCTTCAGGTCGAGGATGAGATCCTTGCAGGACTGATAACGGTCCTTGGAACCCTTGGCCATCATCATCTCGATGACCTCGGCGAGCCCGGCGGAGAGGCGGGGGTTGACCTGATCCGGCGGCTTGAGCTCCTCCTTGAGGTGCTTGTGCATCACCGCCGAGGGGTTCTTGCCATCGAAGGGGACGACGCCGGTGACCATGTGGTAGAGGGTGGCGCCCAGGGAGTAGATGTCGGCGGGGGGACCGATGGTGACCTTGCCGTGGACCTGCTCGGGGCTGATGTAGTAGGGAGTGCCGAAGGCCTTGCCGGCCTCGGCTTCGGCGGCCTCGCGATCGTTCATGGCGCGGGCGAGCCCCATGTCGGCGAGCTTGGCGACCCCCTCCTTGGTGATCATGATGTTCTTGGGCTTGACATCCCGGTGGATGAGGCCCTTTTCGTGGGCGTGGAGGAGTGCGCTTGCGATCTGGATAGTGATGTCGATCGCATCTTTTTCGCTGAGTCGCTTGTGGCTGGTGATGTCGTCGTAGACGGTTCGGCCATCGACGTACTCCATCACGAAATAGTGCTGATCCCCGACTTTTCCGACGTCGTAGGCCTGGACGATGTTGGGGTGGTTGAGCTGGGCGGCAGCGCGGCCCTCGGCGTAGAAGCGCTCGATGAACTGGGGGTTGGTGTACTTGGGCGGAAGGAGCTTGATCGCGACCAGGCGATCGAGGCTAACTTGGCGAGCCTTGACGACGGTGGCCATGGCGCCGGCGCCGAGCTTGCCCATGATCTTGTAGCCGGGGATCTTCTGACCGGAGCGCTCGGCCTCCATCTGCTGCTGGATGCGGGCGAGCTGACGCTTGGTGATGTACTCCTCGTTGACGAGGATCGCGGCGAGCGACATCAGGTTGCGATCGGCGTTGACGGCCGAGCCGGTCTTGGCGCGTTCGATGACGGAGTCGAGCTCTTCGCGTGTGATGAAGCCCTGGTCGATGACGAAACGGCCGACGAGGGTGTCGACGTTGGTGCCGGACTTGGCGGTTTCCTGGATGGCGGCTTCGACATCGGCGACCGAGGGAGGGGGGCCATCGCGCTTCTTCTGCGGCATGGGGACGGGCTTGGTGTCGTCGGCCCGGGCATCGCGGACGGGATCGGGCTGCGGGCCGCGGTTTGCCGAGCCGGGCGCTCCACCCCCACCCCCACCGCCACCGGCCCCGGCCCCACCCCCGGCACTACCACCACCGGAGGACATCGCCAGCGGTGATGTGTCGGTGAGATCCTGCTTTTTGGACGGCTGATTCATCACGGTGGTCAATCGGGTTCTGGGGGTGATGCGAAGAGGTCTGTGAAGATCTTTGGGAGCGAAATAACCAGGTGGAAATACCTGGATTCAATCGATCAGAGGGCGAACACCATCATCCTACGACAATCAACAGCCCTTGGCAGGATGGGTGTTCCCGGATCCGTGCAGGGTCGGGATCCGTAAAGGCATGGAGGTCAGGCACCGGACATTCGCACGGGAGCCTGTTTTGGATGCTCGGCGAAGCCCCGCCCCGCGATGTTCTCCGGTACGGATGCCGTGGAGCGGCGGCTGATCGCAAGTGCAAGACGGCTGAAGTCTGTCATCTATCGGACCGAAGGAATGTGTTGGATTGCGGCGTCCTGTTGCTGGTCGGCTGCGGTGAGTTTGCGTGAAGTCTGCCGGCCGCCTGTTCTGGGATGAGCCGCGTGTTTCGGGGCTCGGTTTCGTGCTGATCTTGTTCATGTGCGTTGATGGCAGGGATGCCTTGCGGGGGAGACCGGACGACCGGTGCCCTTGTTTTTTCATGGGGTTTTCTCATGGGGTCTTCTCATGGGACAGGAGAATCGCCATGCGCCGCCGCGGATTCACGCTGATCGAGCTCTTGGTTGTGATCGCGATCATCGCACTGTTGATTTCGATCCTGTTGCCTGCGTTGAGCAAGGCCCGGCTGGCGGCGCGGCTGGCGGTGTCCTTGAGCAACCAGCGCCAGCTGCTGACGGCGAGCGATGGGTATCGCGCGGACAACAACAACACACCCCCGATCCAGTTGACCTACCAGCGCGGCGGGTTCAAGAGCGCCACCAGCGGGACGCTTGTGGGTATCTGCACCTGGCAGTTCGGCGGCAAGAACTGCGACAGCTGGTGGCCCCTGAAGGCCTTCGGCAACCTGAAGGGGTTTGATGTGGAGGCGGCTGACCGCCCGCTGAATCCGTACGTGTACCCGGACATCAAGCCCTGGGCTCCCGATGCCCCGAACAAGCTTGATCCGGCGGCGACCGACCGGCTCAATCTGAAGATGACGGCGTTCAAGGATCCCACGGACAAGGAGACGTACCAGCGTCAATGGCCGAACGCGACATCGGGGATCAGCGCGTACGACGATGTGGGCACGAGCTATCAGTCGAACTTCAAGTGGTGGGACACCGAGGAGCTGGATGTAATCAAGGGCGGCGGGCCCAACGGCTGGCCGAACGCGATGAAGGCCGGGCTGGGCTACTTCCGGCTGGCGGACACCTACTACTCGACGCGATTCGTGCTCTACAGCGACCAGTACGCGGACATCGTGGTCAACAACCCGAAGGAGAACTTCATCGCGGTGAACGGGTACGGGGACCGCAACAAGTCGATCATGGGGTTCATGGATGGCCACGCGGACTACGTGAGCCTCACGCCCGGCGGGAAGGAAGTTCCCGAGTCGTATTTCAATGACCGGTACCAATTGGTCTTTGATCCCCGGACAGTCACGAAGTAGATCCCCATGAGCGACACATCCAAGTCTCAGAAGATCAAGTTGGGGATCGCGACGGGCGCGCTTGCGGTGTCTGCGGTCCTGATTTACTTGCAGTTTGCGCCTGCCGGCGGGACGCCACAGTCGGCGATGCCTGCGCCGCTGTCCGAAGGTGCGGTTCTGGACAAAAAGACCGGCAAGCCGGTGTACAGGCGAACGAACGCGGCGGGGGTTCCGCAGGATGAGAACACGCGGGGTGGGGCGCAGGTGGCGCCTGGCGGTTGATGGGTCGGCGTCCGGTGTTTTTGGTGGCGGCGGCGGTTGGGTTGCTGACTTGCAGCGCTTCGTTCTCGTCCGCCCTCCGGCGGTGGCATCAGTAATGCCTGCTCCCAGGGGCTGAAGCCCCGGGCAACATTCGTCGGCCTTTCGGGCCAAGACAAGAACAAGCGGTAGAAGGAGAAGCGCCCTCCGCTTCGCAAAGCCTCGGCGCCTCCCTCGGAGCACCGGGGCGAGGAAGCCAGACGCACTGGCAGGTGAGCGGGAGTCGGCGCTATTCGGGGATGTTCTTCAGCGAGGAATCGCTTCGCCGAGTCGTGGAGTTGAGCAACTGCTCGAAACGGGCGGCGAGCCGGTCGGTGGTGGGATCGTTGCGAGGGGCGGTGATCTCTCCGGAGAGCTCGGCGGGGCCGAGGCGATCGGTGAAGCCGGGCGTGGACTGCATGAAGCGGAGGGTGGCGCGTTCGATGTCACCAGCGAACTCCGAATCGCCCGGATCGGAGTCGGGCATGATGAAGCCGCCGCCGCCGTAGACGCCGATGTGCCCGCGTGAGATCACCATGAGGCGGATGGTGACCGAGCACGCGGTGCTCTCGATGGGGGTGGCGCCGGCCTCGGGGGAGATGAAGAGGTGCAGGTGGAGGATCTGGCCTGAGACTTCATCGAGGGGAGCGCCAAGGTCCAAGGCTGAGCGGTCCAGATCGGTCAGGTAGACATCGGCGGTGTTCTTGTCGATGGCGCGGTAGGCGCGGACAGTGGGTTCCAGTTGCAGGGCGCTGGAGGTGGTGACGGATTCAGCTCGGATGGGGCCACCGCCGGTGAGTCCGCAGCTCGGGATGGCGGCTGAGAGCAGCAGCAGGGTCAGGCCGATAAGGATGCGGTTGTGCATATGTTGCTGAATGAACGGATGGGGTGAAACAGAACCCATCGATCCCCTGGGGAAACCCAATCGGAGCTTGCGCCATGTGAGGATACCGGAAGTTGCAACCCGCGGGGCGGGCGGACGGTTTGTAGGAAAGTAGGGATGAGGGTTGCGTGTGGTCGCCCGCATCACACGGCGCGGGAACGGATCCGGGCAGGATCGCGTACAATGGGAGTCTCGGGGGAGCAGGCAACGCTCGATGGAGGCGGACTCGTCGGGGATTTGGGCCGAACATTCGCGGCGTGGCCGGTGAGCCCCTGAGGTTCGCGGCCCGGCGAGGAGGCATTGGCGATGAATCCGGACCGTGGTATCGGCGCTTCGACGCTCTTCATGGTGGTTGCGCTGTGCGGGTGCGCGGCAGGCGCGTGGGCGCAATCGGATGCGCGTGCGGCGGCGGCCAGCGCCGGGCAGCGGCAGGTCATGTCGGCATCGCGTGCGAGGATGGGCGGTTCGACGCAGATTCAGCGGCCGATGAACCGGCCGGTGCAGGGTTCGATGGGCGGTTCGCTGGGGGGCAGCGCGCCGAGGAGTTCGCCGGGGGGTGTGCGGTCGATCACGGTCGGGGAACCTCACCCCTCGCACCCGGGACATCATCCCTCTCATCCGACTCATCCATCGGGGCCGGAGATTCCCTATACCAAGCCGCAGCCGCGATGGATCAATGAGCCGGGCAAGCCGTGGGTGTACACGACGGTGCCACAGCCGTTGGGAACGGTGCCGGTGTCTGTGGTGCGCGGCCCGGTCGTGGATTCGCCGTTGATGCCGGGGGAGCGTCCAGCGTTGTGGGGGAATTACGATGGGTTTGAGCGGCCGATCCGGCGCGGGGGATCGTTCGGCGGGGTGCCGGCGCGGTTCCCGAATGTGCTGAGCCCGGCGCGGTCGAGCGTGCCCGAGACGTACGGGCCGGTGGTGGTGCGGAACAACCACAACCATTACAACGCCCATTGCCCGACCGCACCGTGGGCGTGCCCGGTCGATCGGGGATCGCGATGGGTCGGGTCGGGGCACACCAAGTCGATGATCGGGCCGTCGGGCGCTCTTCTGTTCGCCGATGGCGGGAGCAGCGGCTCTTCGGTGGCGTTCTCATCGGGGAGCGGGTTCAGCGCGAACATCGATACCGGGAACGTGCAGATCCATATCGGGGCATCTCCGCCGCTGTGGAACAACAGCTGGTGCGGCACGGGGAGTGGTGGCTGGAACAACTGGTGCGGGGAGCAGCCGATCGTCTGCGGCTCGGTGTGCAATCCTTACATCTCGCCGGTGTGGGATTACGGGTGGTGGACGTGGTACGACTCGACGAGCTACATAGGTCCGGTGTATGGGACGGGGTGGTACCAGTACGATCCGGCGCTGTTCTATCCGGCATCGGCGACCCAGTCGGCGAGCGATCCACAGCCGGCGGATCCGGCGGCGGACTCGCAGGCCAACCCCAACGAGCAGCTCGTGGGAGCGGCGACCATTCTGATGACCGAGGCACAGTACACGGATGCAGCGCGGCTGCTGCGTGAGTACACGCGGCGCGAGCCGGCGGATGCGGGGGCCTGGCGATGGCTCGGTGTCGCGCTCCTGGCGGACCGGCAATCCAAGGATGCGGTGTACGCGTTCGCGCAGGCGTACCGGGCGAACGAGGGGCTCGCGGATCTGGCGCTCGAGTACGAGGCGATGGGTCTGGATCGTTCGGACTTGCGTGATCTTTGCACGCCGCTCTTGACATATGCGCGGGTGACCAAGTCGGCGGATGCGTACATGATGGCGGCGGTCATCATGGATGCTCGCGGGCTGAAGGACCAGGCACGACGGCTGCTGGGCGAGGCCAAGGCGGCGGGTCTGGATGTGATGCTCGCGCAGCGGATCGCGGCGGGGTTTGCGAAGTAAGTTGGATTGTTAATATCGATGGCTTGTGAGACGCCCAGGAGGTTCCGGGCGTTTTTGTCTACTGGATCGCGGCGCCTGGACGGGCCTACCCCGAAGACAGGGCCCCGAAGACAGGGCCCCGAAGACAGGGCCCCGAAGACAGGGAAAATGGGTAGGTTGGCGAGCCTGAGCTTGGTACCATGGAAAGTCCCAAGTCTCGCAAGTTTGGATGTTGCCGGCCACATCAGATCGGCAACAGGGCACTTGGCATTTGTTTGCGACATCTGCTTGGGTGTCCGTTGGCGCGGGTGTGGGAAGCCGCGCGGCGGGAGCATCGCCTTCGGGCGATCGTTGTAAGTCAAGGAGTATGCGAATGTTGCACTCGAACGTATCGGTCGGTCGGATGTTGTGCGCGATCGGGGTGGCGTGCATGGCGCTGCCGGCGATCGCGGGGACGATTCTCGTTCCACAGCAGAAGGCGACCATTCAGGCGGGGATCGATGCCGCGGTGAACGGGGACACGGTTCTGGTGGCTCCCGGGACGTATTCGGGACCGGGTAACCATGACATCAGCCTGCAGGGCAAGGCGATCACGGTGAAGAGCTCGGGCGGGGCGGCCGTGACGACGATCAACGCCTTTGATCCGCAAGGGAACCCGCACAACGGGTTCATGTTCCAGACGAACGAGACGGCGCTGTCGGTGGTGGATGGGTTCACGATCACCGGCGGGTTCATGTTCAACGGCGGCGCGGTGTTCTTCGCGTGGAACAGCGGCGGCACGGTGCGCAACTGCATCATCACGGGGAACGAGGTCGCGTGCTGGGGCGGGGGCGTGTACAGCGAATCCAACGCGGGGCCGCGGGTGATCAACTGCCGCATCACGAACAACTACGCCCCCGAGGGCGGCGGGGTGTTCGTGATCAGCTCAAATCTGCGGGTTGAGAACTGCCTGATCGACGGCAACACGGGATCGACCGGCGGCGGCTTCTGCTCGTTCGGCGGCTCCGACTCGCTGCTTGTGAACTGCCAGCTCACCAACAACCACGCGACCGGCTATGGCGGCGGCGCGTTCCTCTACGATGCGACGATGATCAACTGCACGGTCGCGAACAACTCGACGGAGTGGATGGCGGCCGGGATCTACGGCGGCAACGGCGGAACGGTGACCAACTCGATCATCTGGGGCAACACGGGCGCTGCCCAGATCGAGCAGGCCGCCGAGGTGAGCTACAGCATCGTCGAGGGCGGGGCCGTCGGCACCGGGAACCTCCCGAGCAACCCGAAGTTCATGAACGCCCTGGCGGGTGATTTCCGGCTCAGCCATCTTTCCCCTGGGGTCGATGCGGGTCTGAACTCGGCGGTGCCGATGGGCATCTTGAAGGATCTGGCGGGTCGCCCGCGATTCTTCGATGTTCTCACCGCGCCGAACTTCATCGAGCAGGCGGGAGCGCCGGTGGACATCGGTGCGTTCGAGACCGGGATGCTGATCATTGATCCCCGGCTCCAGGATCGGCGCTAAGAGACTGTTTCAGAATCCTGCCCGATCTCGTGGCACAGGCATCCTGCCTGTGTTCTACTGCTCTGCTACCTCATTCTGAAACAGTCTCTAAGTCTGATTGACGATTGAGTCGTGGAAACAGCCCGGGAAGCGCCGGGCTGTTTTCTTTTTGGGAGACTCCGTGACACAGAATGCGTGTTACATGGAAGCTCTTGGTGTTACAGGGGATTGTGCTCTGACCGATCGCCGATAGACTCCCCTCGGGTCCAGTTTGCTCACCGGCGAAATGGCACGATCGCTCGCCGGCGACGCGCGATACTCACCCCCGGGAGCGGCTGATGCGTTGCAAAGGTCTTCTGTCCGGACGATCGATCCTGGGGATCGCCGCCGCGTGCGGGGTGGTTGGGGGTATCGCGGGTTCATCGAACGCGGACTTCAACTACACGGATTTCTCGAGCACGAGCGGATTGACGCTGCTGGGGAATGCGACGCGAGCGGGGAACGTGCTGCGGTTGACGCCGGCGACCAGCTTCCAGGTCGGGGCGGCGTGGCACCAGGTCAAGCAGGGTGTGGGAGATGGGTTCAGCACCGCGTTTGCGTTCCGGGTGCATGGGCTCGCGGGCGGCGGCGCGGATGGGTTTGCGCTGGTGATCCAGAACACGGGGCTCAACGCGATCGGCGGGAACGGATGTCGCAACGGCTTTGATGGGATCCCCAACTCGCTGGCGATCGAGTTTGATACGTGGGACAGCACCTCGTGCGAGGCCGGTGAGGTGAACGATCCCAACGACAACCACGTGTCGGTGCTGACGCGCGGGACGCTGCCGAACAGCGCGGTGGAGGTGTATTCGCTTGGATCGGCGACCGGGATTCCGAATATCTCGGATGGCCAGACGCACCAGGGGATGGTGACGTACCAGGGCGGGGTCTTGAGCGTGTTCATCGACAACCTGGTGAACCCGGTGCTGTCGGTGTCGGTGGACCTGGGGGCGATCCTCTCGCTGGATGGCGTGGGCGCTTGGGTGGGGTTCACGGGGGCGACGGGGGGATCATCGGAGAATCACGATCTTCTCTCGTGGAGCTTCACGGACAACTTCGGGGGCGGTGGACCGCCCTTCCGGCCGAACCCGCCGGTGATCACCGAGCCGGTGGTGGATGGGAAGATCGTCAACGCGGCGGATGTGCATATGGAGACGGGTCCGTTCGCGGATGCGGATCAAGACCTGCACCGTTGCACGGACTGGGAGATCTGGACGGTCAATCCGTCGGAGCGCGTGTGGGAGGCGACCTGCGTGACGGATGAAGCGCTGAAGATGCACATCCACCTGGCGGATGGGAACCTGATCGGTTCGCACTCAGGGCTGGGGGGGCTCAAGCAATCGACGGACTACCGGCTGCGGGTGCGGTTCAGGGATGACAGCCAGGATCCGGGGACGGAGTACAGCCTGTGGTCGCAACGGCTGTTCCGTACGGGGGATCCAGCACAGATCTTCCCGCTTCAGATGAGGGATATCGAGATCCCGCCGCAGATCCGGTGGGTGAACGGTTCGGGCGCTCCGATCGTGCTTCCGGCGGCGACCACACCGCCGAGCCTGACGGTGGGCGGCGCGGATGGATCGACGCTGGCGGTGGTGCGCGGGTTTGACGGTGTGACCAACACGGTGATCGATGCAGCGCCGCTCGGAGCGCATATTTACGTGCGGCTGCACCTGGCCGGGGGATCGGCGGGCGTGTCGCTGGCGGCAAGCTCTCTGACGGTGCTGGGGGATGACTGCTCGCTGGTGACGATGTACCTGCCGGCAATCACGTGCCCGGTGAACCAGAGCAGGTACTACTGGGTCTCGATCACGGGGAGCACGTACAGCGGGAGCGCGAGCCAGACAACGCCCGTGTTCACGCAGCTGGCTCGCGGGGCTTTGCAGCCGTGGTCGAGCTTTGATTCGGACCTGGAGGTCGAGCGATTCGCGACCGGGTTCCAATTGCCGGTGAGCATCGCGATGACGGGGCTGAGCGGGCCGGGCCAGCCGGTGATGTACGTCGCGGAGCTGTACGGGCAGATCCGGACGGTGTTCGCGGATGGCACGAAGGCGATGTACGCATCCGGTCTGCTGAATTTCAATCCATCGGGGGCGTTCCCTGGGTCGGGTGAGATGGGGCTGGCATCGATCTGCCGTGAGCCGGTGAGCGGGGATCTGTTCGCGACGCTCCTGTACGCGAACAACGGAAACACTTCACAGCTGTACCCGCGTGTGATCCGGCTGCACAGCGACGATGGGATCACGATGACCAGCAACACGACGGTGCTGAGCATGCCGGGTGAGTTGATGAGCGCTTCGCACCAGATCTCGAACATCAGCATCGGGCCGGATGGGAAGCTGTACGTGCATGTCGGAGATGGGTTCAACGCGGGGACTGCGCAGAACACATCATCGTTCCGCGGGAAGATCCTGCGGATGGAGCTGAACGGTGCGGCGTGCATGGACAACCCGCTGTACAACGCGGGGAACGGGATCACGGCGACCGACTACATCTACAGCTACGGGCATCGAAACCCGTTCGGCGGAGGCTGGCGAGCCTCGGATGGACGGCACTTCGTGGTGGAGAACGGGCCGGGGATCGACCGTTTCCTGTTCGCAGCGCGCGGGGTCAATTACGGGTGGGATGGCTCGGACGGCTCGATGGGGATCGGGGCGCAGTATGTGTGGAACCCCGCACACGCGCCGGTGACGATCGCGATCATCGAGCCGCAGACATTCGGCGGGAGCGGGTTCGCCAGCGACTGGTACGGATCGGTGATCGTGACAGAATCCGGGCCGACGTGGGCGCAGGGGCCGCAGGGGCAGGGCAAGCGGCTGGTGCGGTTCCTCGTGAACGCGGCGGGGACGGTGACGGAGGGACCGACGACGCTGGTGGAATACGCGGGCGCTGGGCGCGGGACCGCGGTGGCGATCGCCGCCGGGCCCGATGGCCTTTACTTCAGCGACCTGTACAAGGATCTGGACTACGTGACGCCGATCGATGCGGGCGGGAGCATCTTCCGGGTGCGGTACCGGGCGCCCGCCGACTGCAACCAGAACGGTGTGGATGACAGGTGCGACATCAATCGCGGTGTGCTGCTGGATACGGACAACAACGGGGTGCCGGATGAGTGCGAGTGCGTGAGCGATTTCGATGGGAGCGGGTTTGTCGATACGGACGATTTCGATGCGTACGTGATGGCGTTCATCGCCGGGGATGAGTCCGCGGATGTGGATGGATCGGGGTTCGTGGATACGGACGACTTTGACGCGTTCGTGCATGCGTTCGAGGCCGGGTGCTAACGAGGAAAGCATCAGACTCGGTGCAATGGCAAAGGGCATGGGTCGAGGCGCGGGGTGTCGGTTCGCGACGGCATTGCGGGGGTACGACCGGCCGGTCGATCAATAGATACGGGATTGATTCGTTGCGCATAGCGCAGGCGCTATTGATATTCGGGAGGGCTTTCTGGTAGTGTGATGCACCGCGCGGGGCCTTGAGCGGTTGTTTTCCCTTGCATGCCGCTGTGGAGCGGAGGCTGCCGGGGTCGCCGGAGTTGTGTGCTGTTCGCGTTTGTGCGCGGGGTCGATCACGACCCGAGGTATTTCGGTATTCCAACTGAATAGGAGCCTGTGATGTCGTATTCGAGCGTTTCGCGTCGGATGTCGCGTGGCGTGCCCATGCTTCTTGCGTTGGGGATTGTGCCATGCACCGCGCTCTCAGCGCTCGCGGGGACCATTCATGTGCCATCGCAGATGGCGACCATCCAGGCCGGAATCGACGCCGCGGTCAACGGTGACACCGTCGTCGTCGCATCGGGAACATACTTGGGTCCGGGCAACCGCAACATCGACCTCAAGGGCAAGGCGATCACCCTTAAGAGCGCTTCGGGGGCCAAGGACTGCATCATCAACGCCGGCGGCACCGCGGGCAGTCCTCAGCGCGTGTTCATCCTCCAGGGGAACGAGCCCTCGACGGCGAAGGTGGACGGCTTCACCATCACCGGCGGCTACGCGAGCAACGGCGGCGGTGTGTATTTCAAGAACACCAACGCCTCGGTCCGCAACTGCGTGATCGCCGGTAACAGCGCCAGCGGCGCGGGCGGCGGCGTATTCAGCGAGTCCGCCGGCACGCCGTCTGTGTTCAACTGCACGATCAAGGACAACCTCGCCGCGACTCAGGGCGGGGGTGTGTGCGTCAGCGCCGCCGACTTCCGAGTCGAGAATTGCCTGTTCAAGAGCAACGATGCGACCTCGGGCGGCGCCGTCGCCACGCTCGCCGGCTCGCCGCTGGTCGTCAACTGCCTGATGATCGGGAATGCCGCGGCATCGTCGGGCGGCGGGGCGTATCTGCTCGCCGGCCGGATGATGAACTGCACGATCTCGACCAACGCCGCGCCCGCGGGCTCGGCGGTCTTCGGATCGGCGAACGCTCCCATCGGCAACTCGATCCTGTGGAGCAACTCCGGCGGCACGCTGGTCGCCAACAACCCTCCGATCACCTACAGCATCGTGCAGGGCGGGTATACCGGCGCGGGCAATCGCAACGCTGATCCGAAGTTCGTCAAGCCCAGCGCGGATGACTACAAGCTCAACACCAAGTCGCCCGCGGTCGACAGCGCCTCCAACGCGCTCGTGCCCGTCGGCATCAAGAAGGACCTGGCGGGTGTTGCCCGGTTCATCAACGACTACACGATCACGGACACCGGCCAGGGAACAGCCCCGATCGTCGACATGGGCTGCTACGAGAAGGGCATCCCGAAGAAGAACCCCAGCCAGCAGACCCTGCCGGGGCCCCCCGGTTGATCGCGGATTGCAGTGAGTCATCAAGCAGCCCGGCAGGTGCCGGGCTGTTTTATTTCTGGATCTTGGGGTTCTGACAGCGCGACTCTGCGACTCCGCGCGCAAGACATGGGCTACAGGACACCACCTTCTCAAAGCCGAAGGTGGTGGCACGGGGACCGTCACGTATCGGCACCGACTTGCCCGGATCGGGGAACGGTCTATCCTTCCCTTCCTACTTCCCGCCCCGGCTATCGCCGAGATGGGGTCACAAGTCAAACCGTCAGCACCACCTGCTCGCCTGCCCGTTGCCCGGGTAGGCCTTGCCAGGATCCTCCGCCAAAGGACAGTTCCAGAGGCGTTCGGGATTCGTGGGGGTCGGTGGGAGGTGGAGAACAATGGGCAAACGCGAAGTCACCAATATCTTCAAGATCATGGCCCCCGGCGGCGCGGCGACCCCCGCTCCTCCGCTTGGTCCCGTTCTGGGTTCCAAGGGTGTGAACCCTGGGCAGTTCATCCAGAAGTTCAACGCGGCGACCCAGCACGTCAAGGGCAAGGTCGTCGGTTGCATCGTGACGGTCTACAGCGACCGCACGTTTGACCTGGAGATCAAAAGCTCTCCGGCGTCGGTCCTGATCAAGGATGCGGCGAAGGTCGAGAAGGGCTCCGGAGTTCCGAACAAGAACAAGGTCGGCAAGATCACCAGGGCGCAGGTGCGGGCGATCGCCGAGTCGAAGATGCAGGACCTCAACAGCGCATCGGTTGAAGCGGCGATGCGGGTGATCGAAGGCACAGCCCGGTCGATGGGCGTCACGGTGGAGGGCTGAACCAGATGCCAAAGAGAATCACCAAGCGTGCGAAGGCGAACTCGGCCCTGCAGCCGGCGAGCATCATGCCCCCGGCCGAGGCGGTGGCGGCGCTGAAGAAGTACAAGGGTCCGAAGTTCGATCAGACGGTCAATATCTGCATGCACCTGGGTGTGGATCCAGCGCTGGCGGACCAGTCGCTGCGCGGGTCGATCAGCCTTCCCAAGGGGATCGGCAAGACCAAGCGGGTCGTTGCGTTCTGCCAGTCGGACGTGGCGCCGCAGGCGCTGGCGAACGGCGCGGTCAAGGCGGGGGCTGAAGAGCTGGTCGCCGAGATCGAGAAGGGCTGGATGGAGTTCGATGTCGCGGTGGCGAGCCCGGACATGATGAGGATCGTGTCCAAGCTGGGCAAGGTGCTGGGCCCCAAGGGCCTGATGCCTTCTCCGAAGGCGGGCACGGTGACGACGAACGTGGCGCAGGCGGTCAAGGAGTATTCGGCCGGCAAGGTCGAGTACCGGACCGACAAGAGCGGCAACGTGCATGCGGTGATCGGGAAGATGAGCTTCCCGGATGGCGATCTGATCGCCAACCTCGAGTACTTCGTGGCGGCGCTCGAGAAGGCCCGTCCCTCGACGGCCAAGGGCCAGTACGTCAAGAAGATCGTGGTGAGCGGGGCGATGACGCCCAGCGTGCAGGTGAAGTACACATCAGTGGTTGTGAAGGAGTAAAGGCACTGGGGACTGGGCACTAGTGCCGGACCGGGCCTTTTCGATCGGTTGCAGAAGGTGAAATTCGGCGCGATGGAGATCGGGTGTCTTGGCCCCAGTGCCCAGTGCCCAGTGCCTAGTGCCTTCCGAGGTGGATCATGTCCAAGCCCGTCAAAGAACTGATCATGAAGCAGTACGCGGCCCGGATCGGGGAGCACAAGGATGCGGTCCTTGTGTCGATCCGCGGTGTGAAGGCCGTGGACAACAACAAGATCAGGCTGGGACTGTCGAAGAAGAACATCAAGATCTCGATGGTGCGCAACGCCCTGGCCCGCAAGGCCTTCGAGGGTGGGGCGCTCAACGCACTCAACGAGATCATGGTCGGATCCAGCGCCCTGGTCTACGGGGGCGGATCGGCGGTCGAGGTGGCCCGAGAGCTGGTCGCCCTGGTCGCCAAGTACCCGGCCCTTGAGTTCAAGGGCGCCCTGCTCGATGGGATGCTGTTCAAGGGCAAGGCGGGTGTGATCGAGCTCTCCAAGTTCCCGACCAAGGATGAGGCGATCGCCGATGTGGTGACGCTGATCCTGTCGCCGGCGAAGAAGCTTGCGGCCCAGATCAAGGGTCCGGGCGCGGGTGTGGCGGGGCTGGTGAAGGCGATCGAGACCAAGCTGGAGAAGGGCGAGGCGATCGCGAAGGTGGCGTGAGGGAAAGCTCAAAGCGAAAAGCTCAAAGCGAAAAGCAAAGACGGATTCAGTTAGACATCTTCTCCGACTGGCCCCCTTGCGGGGTTAAAGGCCGAAGTGTTTCGGCCCCTCTCGGGAGTGTGCGGTTTGAAGTGAAAGTGAGATTCCAATGTCCGACACGACTTTCGACTCCAAGATCAAAGACCTGGGCGACAAGCTTGCGGGCCTGACGCTTAAGGATGCGGTGGACCTGGGCAAGTACCTGAAGGAGACGTACGGCATCGAGGCCGCCGCTGGCGGCGCGGTGATGATGGCGGCTCCGGCGGCGGCGGCTCCCAAGGCGGAAGAGAAGACCAGCTTCGATGTGATCCTTAAGGCCGTTGATCCGGCCAAGAAGATCCCAGTGATCAAGGTCGTCCGCGAGGCGACCGGGCTGGGTCTGGCCGAGGCCAAGGCGTTCGTGGATGCCCCGGGCAAGGCTGTCAAGCAGGGCCTGGACAAGGCCGAGGCCGAGAAGCTCAAGAAGACGCTGGAGGAATCCGGCGCCACGATCGAGCTGGCCTGAGAAGCCTGCGAATTCTGATCGGGAAGCGGTTGGGTTCGCTTGGGCCGGGTCTCTTCAAGACCAGCGCCTGACCGAGACCGGAGCCTGATCGATTCGGGAGCACTGAACATGAGGGGCCGGTCCACACGGGATCGGCCCCTCACTTTTTCTGGCGATATTCCTGTGAGCCGTTCGGAGCGGAGGTAGGTCGAGAGGCTTCCTGAGGCTGCGGACGGGGCAGAGCGTCAATGAGGTAATTTCCTCATTCACAGGATCCTGTTCTTGATCCGCGTCTCCCGGCGTTTACACTCTGGGGTTGCGGGCTGCGGTGTCAATGCGGCGAAGATTAATGTAAACACGACACGGTGCGAGACCTCGTGCATACCTAGCGGTATGCGCGGGGACACTATCCATCGATCGCGAGGGAACCGGACACGATGTCAACGACCCCCACGACCACGGCGGCGGTGAAGGTGCGCGATTTTGCCAAGCGTGGCGATGCGATCCCGATCCCGGATCTGACGAGAATCCAGAGTGAGGGATACGAGCGGTTCCTCCAGCTCGGACAGGGACCACACGAGCGCGACATCAATGTCGGCTTGGAAGCCCTGCTTCGTGAAGTCTTGCCGATCGTTTCGTACGACGAGACGACGCGGCTGGAGTATCTGCACTACACGCTCGAGGAGCCCAGGTACACCCCGGACGAGTGCCGGGAGCTTCGACTGACGTACGGGCGGCCCTTCCGGGTCGCGGTTCGTCTGTCGCGGGTGAACCACGCGGACACCCCTGAGGAGGAGATCTACCTCGGGGAGTTCCCGATCATGATGGGCGGCGGCGAGTTCATCGTGAACGGCGCCGAGCGCGTGATCGTGAGCCAGCTGCACCGGTCCCCGGGCGTGGACTTTTCGATCGTGTCGTCGGAAGGCGATCGCCCGCTGCACTCGACCCGCATTATTCCCGAACGTGGGTCGTGGATCGAGCTGGAAGTGACCAAGAAGGACGTCCTGGCGATGCGGATCGACCAGAGCACGAAGCTGGCGGCGACCAGCTTCCTTCGGTGCCTGCACTACATCGAGGAGAAGGACCGGGTTCTGCGGGACCAGAAGTTCGACTCCGCGCCTGCCGAGGACAAGAAGAAGATCCAGGAGAAGGGCGAGCTCGCGGGCGCCAAGATGGCGGCGACCGACGCGATCATCGGCATCTTCTACGAGGTGACGGACCTGCCCGCGGACCAGGTGAAGGCCGAGCACTGGGCTGCCGAGTCGATCATCGACAAGGAGTCCGGCGAGGAGCTCGTTCACGTGGGTCGCCAGATCGGGGACGCCGCGGGGGCGATCGTCGCGTCCAACCTGAAAAAGGTCCGCGTCGTGCAGAACCCCAGCGATGTGCTCATCCTGAACACGATCGCCGAGGAGAAGCTCGAGCAGTTCCCCGGCGACTCCGAGGGCAAGCAGGCGCTCTTGAAGCTGTACAGCAAGCTGCGCCCAGGCAACCCGCCGCAGGTGGACAAGGCCGAGGCGCTGTTCCGTGAGAAGTTCTTCGACGAGAACCGCTACCGCCTGGGCCGCGTCGGGCGATTCCGCATCAACCGCAAGTTCGAGATGGGCACGCCTGAAGACCTGATGTGCATCGTCTCGACGGACTTCCTCCAGGTGGTCAAGTACCTCCTGGACCTGCGGTCCAACCGCCTTGACCCCAAGACCAACCGCCCGGCGGCGCAGGTGGACGACATCGACCACCTGGGCAACCGCCGTCTGCGGACGCTGGATGAGCTGGCGGTCGAGGAGCTCCGCAAGGGCTTCCTGAAGCTCAAGCGCACCGTGCAGGAGCGCATGAGCGTCAAGGGTCCGGACGAGTTGACGAAGATCGCGGACCTGGTGAACAGCAAGTCGATCAGTTCGGCGATCGATTTCTTCTTCGGGCGCAGCGAGCTGTCGCAGGTGGTCGACCAGACCAACCCGCTGTCGTCGCTGGTGCACGAGCGTCGCCTGTCGGCGCTTGGGCCGGGCGGTCTGAACCGCAAGCGCGCCGGGTTCGAGGTTCGCGACGTCCACATCTCGCACTACGGCCGCATCTGCCCGATCGAGACGCCCGAGGGCACCAACATCGGCCTGATCGCATCGCTGGGGATCTACTCGTCGATCGACGAGTACGGGTTCCTTCGCACGCCGTACCGCGAGGTCAAGAACGGCAACATCACCGGCAAGGTGGCTCACCTCCGCGCCGATGAGGAGATGAAGGCCGTCCTGGCGCCGACCGATTCGCTGGATGAGAACGGCAAGCTCCGCAAGGGAGTCGTGCTCGCCCGCGTGGACGGCGAGCTTGCGAGCGCCAGCTCGGAGAACGTCGATTACGTCGACATCTCCCCCAAGCAGATCGTCGGCATCTCGGCGTCCTTGATCCCGTTCCTGGAGCATGACGACGCCAACCGCGCGCTGATGGGTTCGAACATGCAGCGCCAGGCGGTGCCCCTGATCAAGGTCGATCCGCCGTGCATCGCCACGGGCGTCGAGAAGGCCGTGGGCCACAACTCGGGCATGGTGGTGCGGGCCAAGAACGCCGGCATCATCACCGCGGTTGACGGGCAGCGGATCATCATCGACAACTCCGATGAGTACGTGCTGCGCAAGTTCGTCGGGCTCAACGAGCGGACGTGCCTGAACCAGCGGCCGATCGTGAAGCTGGGCCAGAAGGTCGAGAAGGGGCAGGTGATCGCCGACGGCGCCAGCACCCACCTGGGCGAGCTGGCGATCGGCAAGAACGTGCTTGTCGCGTTCAACACCTTCGACGGTTACAACTTCGAGGACGCGATCGTCATCAACGAACGCATGGTGCGCGACGACACGTTCACGAGCATCCACATCGACACGTTCGACGTGGAGGTCCGGGAGACCAAGCTGGGTCGCGAGGAGTTCACGCGCGACATCCCGAACGTCTCGGAGAAGATGCTTCGCAACCTGGACGACCAGGGGATCATCCGGCACGGCGCCCGCGTCGGGCCCGGGGACATCCTGGTCGGCAAGGTCAGCCCCAAGAGCAAGACCGAATTGACGCCGGAAGAGAAGCTCCTGCACGCGATCTTCGGCCGTGCGGGCGAGGATGTGAAGAACGACTCGCTGGAGGTTCCTGCGGGCGTCGAGGGCGTGGTGATCGGGGCCAAGAAGTTCAGCCGCCGGCTGCACATGAACGAGGAGCAGAAGAAGCAGCTCAAGAAGGACATCACCCAGTACGAGCTGGAGATGGACGACAAGGCGATCGGCCTGTTCCGTCAGATGTCCAACGCGATCAACGACACACTGGGCACGCCGATGGTGGACCCCAACACGCGCCAGCGCGTGGGCGCATCCGACATCCGCGAGGTCATCCTCGAGCAGATCAAGACGTTCGATGTGAAGTGGGCCAAGGGATCCAAGGAGACCAAGGCCCAGGCCGAGCTCCTGTACTCGCAGTTCTGGCCCCGCATCCGGGCGATCGAGACCGAGAAGCAGCGCAAGGTCGCGCACATGAAGCGCGGCGATGAGCTGCCCACGGGCGTGCTCGAGATGGTCAAGGTCTACCTTGCGACCAAGCGTCAGCTCTCGGTCGGCGACAAGATGGCCGGCCGTCACGGCAACAAGGGCGTGATCGCCCGCATCGTTCCCGAGGAAGAGATGCCGTTCATGGAGGATGGCACTCCGGTGGATGTGCTGCTCAACCCGCTGGGCGTGCCGTCGCGCATGAACGTCGGGCAGATCCTCGAAACCCACCTGGGGTGGGCGGCGCGGGTGCTGGGGTTCCAGGCGGTCACTCCCGTGTTCGACGGGGCCACCGAGAACCAGGTGCACGCGGCCGTGGAGGAGGCGAACAAGCACGTCGCCGACAAGCTGACCAATTACGAGAAGACCGGCACCTGGCCGCACCCGCGCGAGCTCCTCGCCCGCATGCCCCGGGGCGGGAAGATCCAGCTCTTTGACGGACGCACGGGCGAGCCGTTCAAGCAGCGCACGACGGTGGGCTTCATGTACCTGCTGAAGCTGCACCACCTGGTGGATGACAAGATCCACGCCCGCGCGACGGGCCCGTACTCGCTGATCACGCAGCAGCCCCTGGGCGGCAAGGCCCGCACCGGCGGCCAGCGGTTCGGCGAGATGGAGGTGTGGGCGCTGGAGGCCTACGGCGCGGCGTACATCCTGCAGGAGCTGCTCACGGTGAAGTCCGACGACGTCGAGGGACGTACGAAGATCTACGAGAGCATGGTCAAGGGCAACAACAAGCTCGAGGCCGGCATGCCGGTGGCGTTCGATGTGCTCTGCAACGAGCTCAAGGGACTGGGCATGAACATCACGCTGGAGAAGAAGAAGGCCGAGGGCGGGAGCCTGCTGTAGGCGGCCGTTCCGCTGTTGGAGAGGCGTGAGTATGGCGAGCTGGACAGAAATGGCGAACGAGAGCCTGAGGGCCGCGAAGTCTCTCAAAGATGCCAGTCTGTACCGAAGCAGTGTGAGCAGGACGTATTACTTCGCGTACGCCGCCGCGGTACAGGCCGTTGTCGACTCTGGCTACGCCACGGACTACGGGGACCGCCCGAACCCCACGCACCTTCAGCTTCAGCAGATGATCCGCCGCAACCTCAATGCCAAGAGATTTGCAGAGAGTACTCGCCGCAGGCTCAGCAGGGACTTGCGAGATCTGTTTCGGTCGCGAGCGGCCGCAGACTATGACCCGAAGTCAACTGTCGATCGGGTGTTCACGTTGAATTGCCTGCGCATGGCCGCGGCGTTTCAACGAAGCATCCAGGAGGTGTAACGTGGTTTCACTTCCGCCTCGTCAGGTGGCGAAGATTATTCAGGACGCCCTCAAGCACAGCGATCGCGTCATCGGACCGCGAACCCGTGTACAGGCCGAGGAAATCCGCCTTGAGAACGATGAATGGTGGTACGTCCCGGTGGCGTACTACATCGGCGATGGGAAGGACTGGGCCTACTTCGAGATGTTCTCAAACGTAGAAGACAAGCTTCAAGACGAGGGGCTCAATGTCCTCCTCGTCCCTCGTCGCCTGACAGCCATCGAACCTGACTGATACTGGGCGGTCCTATCCGCCTGCTTTGGAGCGTGCAATGGCCGAGACCGTGTACGACCGCGTCAACGACTTCACCGCCGTCAAGGTCACCCTGGCGTCGCCCAACGACATCCGGGCCTGGTCCTACGGCGAGGTCAAGAAGCCCGAGACCATCAACTACCGCACGTATCGCCCCGAGAAGGACGGGCTCTTCTGCGAGCGCATCTTCGGGCCCGAGCGCGACTACGAGTGCGCCTGCGGCAAGTATCGCGGGACCAAGTACAAGGGCATCATCTGCGACCGCTGCGGCGTGAAGGTGACCCACTCGCGCGTGCGTCGCAAGCGCATGGGACACATCAACCTGGCGAGCCCGATCGTGCATATCTGGTTCTTCAAGAGCATGCCCAGCCGCCTGGGGACGCTGCTTGCGATGAAGACCAGCGACCTGGAGAAGGTGATCTACTACCAGGATTACGTGGTGGTGGAGCCGGGGGACACGGACCTCAAGCTCAAGCAGATGCTGACCGAGGATGAGTTCCGTGCGGCGACCGAGAAGTACGGCAACGCGTTCAAGGCCCTGATGGGGGCGGATGCGGGTCGTGAGCTGATCGCCAAGACCGACCTTGCCGAGGAGGCCCGCAAGATCCGCGAGGACCTGGGGGCGACCAAGAGCAAGCAGAAGATCAAGGACTACTCGAAGCGTCTGAAGCTGATCGAGCAGATCCGCGGGAGCCAGAACGACCCGCAGTGGCTGGTGATGGATGTGATCCCGGTGATCCCGCCGGACCTGCGTCCCCTGGTGCTGCTGGAGTCGGGCAACTTCGCGACCAGCGACCTCAACGACCTGTACCGCCGGGTGATCAACCGGAACAACCGGCTGCAGAAGCTGATCCAGCACAAGGCCCCGGAGGTCATCCTCCG
>JADLBU010000018.1 GCA_020847535.1 Phycisphaerales bacterium | reverse complement strand
TCCGCCCAGCCGCGGACCGGGGCGACTTGGCCAGCGGCGACAATCTGCGATTCCCTGATAGCTCAATGGTAGAGCGACCGGCTGTTAACCGGTAGGTTCCAGGTTCGAGTCCTGGTCGGGGAGCTTCAAGGGCCGCGTCCAAGCGACGCGGCCCTGTTCGTTTACGGGCCGGGTAGGAAGGCCCCCTCCGGCACCGAGCAAATTCCACGCGGGAATCCGCGAAGTCTGACGGACGACGCCAGAACGAGCCGCGCTCTCCGGTTCGCCACGTTCGACAAGGCCGCATCGCGGAACGGGGCTTCTGGCCCCATTGGGCACGCCAAACTCTCGGCTCTCGACAGAGAGCGGCCGGGTTGGTTGACAGGAGGGTTGCCGAAAGGGCCGGTACGCGAGGCGGTTCGCAACTCCTTTCAACCGAGCGGGTGGAAGTCCCTCGGATGCTGCGGATAGGCTCGCGTGGGCAGGTGAGCCAATGATGCTGGGGAGTCATGATGGACCAACGTACAGCCGAACAACTGGCAGCGATCGTGGGCGGAGAAGCGTGGCAGAGCGGGGGCGGTATCTACCTGGTCACGGTCACGCGCAACGATGGGTCACTTGTCGTATTCTCCGGGGACGCGGTCTGCGAGTACGAGAGCGATGAGGCGTTTGACGCGGGCAGAGCCGCGAAGGCGATTCTCCTGAGTATCCCCGAGACCGAAGATCTTTATGTCATCGTGGACCTCGAGGGAAACGTCTTCTATCAGGACGACGCGATGGAGCGCGGTTGGCGATACCAGGAGGAGGCCGAGCGCGAGGCTCGGGGTCTCGAGTCCCGAGGCGAGGGACGGTTCACAGTAGTTCGGCAAAACGAACTCCCCGCGTAGCCTCGTTCCTGTCGGCTCCACGAATCCGAACCTACTCGCTCATTTCTGCTACTTCTGGGATTCCGCACGACTTGAGGAACTCCGCCGTGCGATCAAGGCGGTCCGGGTCGCGAGTCGGGTCGGACGGATCTCCTTCCGGTACCCAGACAATCATGCCGCGTCGTGCCCGGGTGAGTAGAACTCGGTACTTATTCAAGAGGAGTTGTCGAGCTGACGGATCGCCAATCGCGATCCATCTGCTCCCCACGAGCCTTCGGGTCTGCCACCCACCACCGCCCCCGTCAGAAACGAGATCATCGCCCCAGCAAACACCAATCCAGTCGAGCTCCAGTCCTTGGCATTCGAACTCCGTTGCAGCCACCTCGAGCCGACTTGATGCTCGAATGTCGCGGTTGCTTGCCAGAAACCACTCTTCAAACGGGTAACCGCGACGAAACCCGGACGACAGCTCGAGTCCGTGCGAGCGATGTCGAAGCGCCCCAGAACTGGCCACCAGGCCCATGGCACCAGCACGCGTCTCGCTTCCGCCGTGGGCGAACAACCAACTCCTCGCAGATGAAAGGTGTCGGGTCATCGCGATTGGGAACTCAGCCATGTAGGACAAGAGGCTCCGCGCTTGGGCCGAATCGCCCTCCAACACCGAGTTGACCCACTGCCCCACGACTCGGGCGCGAAAGCTCCGGACGTTTGTGCGCAGGTGCAGGTGTTTGCTCGTCGTCACTGGAATCGCCGCCCCACTCGCCAGTTCAAACAACCGCTGCCCCGCCAGGCTTGGCCCACCCGACATTGCCTCGGGAGATGCGACGACTTCCCACTGGGACGATCGTTCGGCAATGGCTTTGCCCCATTCGGAGAGTCCCCCTTCACCGGTGTGGATCTCCTGCCCGCCGCCCACAACTGCCACAACAACACTCCAGCCCGGGCATCGTTCCATCACGTTCAGCATCATGGCCGGTTCGGAGGTGGCCACTCCCTTTTTCCGATCCATCTGTTGCGCGCTCCATGCCCGCTGGGCTTCGTCAAACACAACGACGTGCTCTGGCGGGGCACGATCTGGGTGCTTGACGCCGTACTCCCCAAGGAACTGATGGACATTCTGCACAAAGGTGGATACCTGCCGCGCGGCTTCCTTCCTCCTCCCATGAAGGCGCGCGACATCCCTGGCGAGCGCTGTTCGAACGACTCTGACCAGTGGCCCGTTGCCCGACAGGAACACCGCTGCGGCGTTTCCATCTGGGCGACGCAGCTCGGGGTGGTGAACAGCGGTTAGCCCGGCCAAAGTCTTTCCGGCACCAGGAATGCCTGTCACGACGCAGAGCAGCCGCTTACGCTCAAGCCTAGCGAGGCGAGCAACTCGAACGATCTCCGCAGTTGTTGCCGCCAAGTCGTCTGCGGCCGAGTGTGCAAGCTCTCGTACTTGATGTCCGGCAAAGACTGCGGTGGCGGCCTCGACGATGCTCAAAGCTGGCAGGTAGGGGGATTGGTCCCATTCATCGCCATCGAGGGCAGGCATGGCGGCCCCATCCGCAGCCTTGACGGCAGCCACGACGGCGGCGGCAATCTGGGTAGGTGCAATCTTCTGCACCGGGCTCACCACCGGCATCGGCTCAGGAGTTTCGCACAGACGGCACGTGTCGGAGGCGACCGCCTTGGTTGCGACGAGGACAGGGGCAATCGAGTGTCCGCGGCTTCTCTCGTGAAAATCCCGAAGATCGAGCGCATACTCAAGCACCTGCCACGTGCTCGCCGCGTCGTGGTGCGCCGCCCCGACTTTGAACTCCATGACAACGACCACAGAGCCTGCCAACAGCACCGCGTCAATGCGCCGTTCGCGCCTTGGGATCTCGTACTCAAGCAGGATGGGCCAAGTTCCAGATCTCGGCAATCGCTCCACCAGCTCGGCGATTGCGCTACGCAGTATGTGAAGCTGCTCGCGCCACGCGATCGTCTGGACGTGCCAGTGTTGCGCGTGACCGCTCTTCGCTGCCGTCGTGGCCAAGACGCCGATGATCTCGTCAAGAGGCTGCTGGAGGAACCGGGCACAGGTGGATCGAAATCTCGCGGCCATTCTGGTGTCCCACTCGCTGCTGACTTAGCTTGAGCGTCGAGAACATGGGCCCTGTTTAGTATGGCCGACGAAGCACCTCGAACAGTGACTTGAACGCGACCTGGAGACCAGCGCCGGCGGCCTGTGCAACTGCGGCGGCTAGGTGCGGTCCCAAGCGTGCCGGATCGGTGTCCCACAGCGGATGCACGATGAGCTCAACTCGATTTCCCCGCCGGCCGCCGTGCACGCCGGCAAAGTTGACCGGCTGCCACCCTCCCGGCATCGCTGCGAAATACGGACCTGCTGCCGCCGCATCCAATCCCTGCCAATACGGCACAGCGAAATCGATCTGCGCTGCAGGATCCAATGCGAGTCGCGCCAGGTCAAGCCCGAGCCGCCAGTCGAGGATGTTGTGGTACGTCAGGTTGTTGAAGTCGCGAAGACAATCGGGGCACGATGTCCGGCACTGGCCAGCGTGCGCAGGCGCGACTAGTGGTCCGTGGAATGCATTGGCCGGCTGTCCCACGACGTACCGCAGCAGTGCCTCCGCTTGAGCAGGCGTGCCGAAGTACGAGCTGTACCCTGCCCCGTTCTCAAGACTGTCGGACATGAAGACTTGACCCCCGACGTTACCCGCCGCATCGCGAAAGACACGGAGGCCAACCTTCAGTTCCTGCGCGTGGATGTCCAAGAGAACCGACGCCGCCTTTCGCAGGAGGAATCCCAAGGAGTAGAGAGCTGCCCGCCCGCCCACCCAACGCGGCGACGCCGAGATTCCGTTGGGCCACGCTCGGATACCGAGCACTAGGACGTCCGTCGGCTTGATGGAGGCAAGGGCGCGGCGGTCAGGGGGCGTTCCCGCGGCCAGCGACGGATTGGCCACGCCAACTTTTGTCATCGCGTCGCGGGTAACCCACGTGTCGCCTTGCGCTAGCTTCAGAAACTCGAACAGCTGCCCTTCATTGTCGTTGATGACGTAAACGGTGTCCTGATCGCTCCACAGTTCGAAGTTGGCCACGGGTGCGAGCGGAAGAGGCCGCACCCCAACTTTGGGGCGCGACGCTCGAGGGGTCCACTCGAATACACCGTCAAAGTCGCGTTCACGGCCAAACCACGTCCGGAAGCCGCGCGGCTGTGAGAGTTGCACGTGCTCATAGTCTGGCACCGCTGCTCCGCATACCGCGCACGATTGTGCTGGGTTTGGGGAACCGTCAACTGCCTGACAAACACGGCACAAACCAACCACCTGAACCGGCCCGAGCGGCCCGGGCTGTTCCATGACGGCATTGCCCTGCGGCTGGTAGTCGACGACGCCCACCGCTGTGTAGATCAGGCCGTCTTTCACGGTTTCCGAGCAGGGCGCGAACTGGCTGATCGCCACGTCTAGTTCTCTGCCCACCACCCCCTCTGGAGGCCACTCGTGAGCAGGGCCGGGCCGCTCGTGGAACAGATGCCGCTCGCGTGTGGGGAATCCAAACATCGGGAGCAGGCCGACGTTCGCCAATCGCTCGCTCAAAGACCGTTGTGGGAGGCGAGGATCATTCACCGCTGCTGTGACCTCGCCGATGAGCTGCGTCTGCACATGGGTCAGGAGGGCACCGCGTTGCGCCTGGAGCACGGGGCTTGCCCGCAGCAGCAGAACGTCGCAGGTCCGGCCAATGGCCGCCGCGTTGGCCTGAATCCACCCGTCGACTTGGTGCGCCACCGTCGCGGTACCTGGCGGGCTTTGCGGAGGTGGGGCCAGCCAGTCCGCCGCGTCTCCGAACTCCCCGTGCACATGGTCTCCGCCTTGCGCTGCAAACAGGTTGAGCGCGCCGAACGCCTGGCGAAGCACTTCCTTCACAAGAACCCGCAGCAAGATTGCCTCGCGCCGCATGTCCACGTAAGGCTGCGGCGGCGGGTCCGTGGTGATTCGGTGCGGCCGTTGGAAGTAGTAGTCGTCATGGCTACGGCCGCGGCAAAGCGTTAGTGCCACAGACAGACCAGCCCCGCGGCGTCCGGCACGACCCACCCGTTGCTGATAGTTGAAGCGCATCGGTGGCATGTTTGCCATCATGACGGCGAGCAAGGAACCAATGTCCACTCCCGCTTCCATCGTCGTTGTCACGCTCAGCAGGTCGATCGTGTCGGTCAACTGAATCTCGGCTGGGGGCGGTAGGCAGATGCCTTGGAACAGCCGTTGCCGGCGGCGCCCATCCTCCTTGTTTGTCTGTCCGGTCAGTTCTTCACAGTTCAGACGGAAAAGCGGTCCTGCCTGCGTCGCCAGGTAGCCGTAGTAGTCGGAGACTGCTTGTGCTGCCATCGGCTGCGCGGGACCCAAGGGGACCTGACAGTCTGTGCACACGCCACCCGCGCGATGCAAGTGGATGCGCCGGCACTGCCCGCATTCGAAGAACACTTGGCCAGGCCGCATCACGCAGAGATTCTGAATATTGATGACATTCTGCGTAAGCACGCCGCATCCATTCAGATAGGCGTCCACGTCATTGATGAACCCCTGAGGCTGAATACCTTGGCCAGCAGCGACTGCCGAGAGGTACCCCACGGCATAGGCCGGAAGATTCGGTTGACCTGTTGCGCCGTGCGTCGAAAGCCTTCGTCTCACGCCAAGGAGGCGGATTACACCATCGGCCCCTTCCTGAACTAGCGGACTGGCTGCCGGGGACGCGATACGGTCGGTTGTGGCATAGCCGAGGCGAAGCGATTCGATGCTCCGACGGCCAGAGGCGAACACGACGTCCATTACCTCCGCCAGCGACTGATCCCGGATGCGCTGCAGGTGATCCTGCTGAGCCTGAGTCAGCTGCGCAGGCGGCCTTGAAACCGGAGGCGTGCCCGGCGCGCCCCAGATATACAGGTCCCGCCAGCTACCGGTTCGGGTCGTCGGATTCGTCCAGAGCACATCTTGCACGAAACCACCGGGGTTCATCCCGGCGATGAGGAGTTGCGCCGACGCGTCGGCGGCGAGCTGTGCAAGGTAGAACGGCCCTTGCACAGCGCGAATGAGGATGCGCTGTGCCGCCTGCGTCGAAGTGAGACCCGGTTCTGAAGGTGCGGGCAGCTGGGCCGTCGCAGCGCTGGCCGCCATCGAAAGCGTGGCGGCCTCCTGCGCATGACCGGCCGCAAATGCCGCAGCAAGCGCGGCTTGCTGCGCCGTGACTGGTTGTCCGGTTACCTGGGCATTGAACGCGACCGCACCTGCACCTTGCACTGTGATCGCTGACGTCAGAGCCTGGCGAAGTGCGTCGCGGTAGTGCGAGAACCGCATTCCGGCCGAAAGCTTCGCTGCGTCCTGGCGACTGTCGGAGAACACTACAAGCTTCCGGTTTTCCTCATCCCCAGGGCCTGCAATCTCTCTGAGCAGCGTGTCGGACAGGATCTGGGCGATCTTTTGGAAGCCCGTCCTCAGCGTGCGGATGGGCGAGCCGATTTGGCGCCGGGACCAGTCGGCATCGCACCGCGGACACCGTGCCGGGTACGCCTGATGTGCACTTTCTACCGCGGGCGGGTTCGCGGCGTGCATCGGGGGCACGTAGTAGAGGAATCCGGGCCCTCCGCCCAGCGCAACCTTCCCGTCGGCCGGAGTAAAAGTGGACCGCCGCCAGGTCCTGGCTACTCCCTCCTGAGTCCATTGCTGCGATGCGGGCGTGACTCCAGGCCCCGCGGGCCAGTACACCGCATACCGGCTGTAATCCCGGTCGAGAGACGCGGTCTCTGGAGATGCCTCGAGGTCCGGATGATCGGGGCTGAGGTACCACTCGTTGGGAGCCAGGCCTGACTGCGGGTCAGGGGGATCGCCCACCTTTGGCCTGCGGTACCCGCCATAGAACACCTCGCCACATGCTTCGCAATACAGCATCTCCAGGACGCGCGAGCCGCAGCCACAGGTGAGCGTTGGGACATAGTGCAAAGCCCCCGCTGGACAAGGAGCCCCGCGGCCCTGAACTTGGTTGCAGGCCGGGTTCGTGCACACCCACAACCCTTGAAGGTTGCGAAAGAGAAGGTGAGCTCGAACCGGCAGCGGCGCGCTGCCAGACGTTCCGCGGGCCACGGACATCCCGAGGAGCAGGCCCTCTAGCGCGTCGGCCGCTTCTGCGGCAGGTCTCCCCGGAAACATGACTGCGGCCATCTCGTCAGGCGTGCGAGGTTCAAGTTGCGGTGCTTGCGGCTGGCCGGCGTTGCAGGCTGACCGCAGTGCATCGGCTGCCCGAATGTGGGCGAAGGCAACATCCAACGTCAGCTCTGGGGTCGCACCGGCAGGCTGAACCGGCGCGCCAATAGTGCCCGCAAATGCTGTTGCCGCGTTCGATACAGAGAATCCCTGAGTGGTCAGGTCCTGCCTCAGCTGGCGCAACGCTGCGCTGTGCGCCCCAATTCCGCCTAAAGCAGCCGGGTCGATGGGCTGAGAACGACCGCTTACGATCGTGAAGCGGTTCCGGTCGCGCCCGAAGAACTCCTCGAGGTACTGCCTGCCGCCTTGCCCAGCGGCGATCGACGCGCTCGATGCGATTATCCGCAGCTGGTCCGAGTCCGGTGTGAGCCCCAAACGTTCGAGAAGGACACGAATCAAGTACGCGACCTCGGTACCTGGCGTGCCGCGGTAGCTGTGGAGTTCGTCGACAACCAAGTGGAAGAGATTGGCCGGATCAGCCTGAAGCCATTGCCTCGTCTGATCGAATACCGGCGACTCGAGACCGCGCATGAGCATTATGTTCAGCATCGAGTAGTTGGTAATCAGAATGTCTGGCGGGTGGTCCTGCATGTCCCAACGTGACCACATTTCTGCGCCATCGATGCTCGGAAAGAACCGTGCCGCAGCTCCTCCCGCGACGAGCTGGGCATCCTGCTGAATGCCGCGAAGCTCTGTTCGCAACCGACTAATCGTGCCCGCGTTTCGTGCCCCCGACACGGGCGTGCGCCCTGTATAGCGCCCAAAGTAGAAGCGGTTTCCGGCGCGGTGCGCTTGAAGCCACGCACGGACGGTTGGCCCGTCCAAGGCGACTCTCAGGCGCGCCAACTGATCCTCCACGAGGGCGTTCAGCGGGTACAGGATCAGCGCGCGAACAGCCGGGGGACGGACTGCGCTGTCTTCATGTGCCCTTTGCGGTACTCGCGGTGACCATCGTCTTCTCCCGTTTGGACCCACACGCGGATTCCACCAGTCCCATTCGGCCGCGCGCTGTCCCGGCGGTCCCCACTGTGTCGATTCCCGAATCAGTGCCGTTACTACCGGAAGCAAGAAGCACTCGGTTTTGCCTGAGCCAGTTCCGGTTGTGACGACAACATCTCGCCCTTGCACAACCGACTGCTGCAGGACATCGCGCTGGTGGGCATAGAGCCGAAGGTTTGGCGGGAAGAGCCCCTGCGAGACGAAGTCCTTCAGATCTCCGAGCAGGCCAGCTTGCCATTGCCCTCCAAACAGTGCCTGCGCACACTGCGAGAAGCTCTGGCCGGAAGTCTCATACGCCGGCACTGGCTCGATCAGAGGCCTCCGGTAGAGCCGACCGTCAACATCGAGCAACCGACGGCGCTCGGCAATGAGGTCTGGGTACCGCAAATCAAACGGACTGTCGAGGTACCTCAGGTACGTCTCGCGGAGGCTGTCAAAGATCGCTTGTGGACTTGTCATCGAAGTTCCTGTGCGAGTACGGCACACGCAAGTTGCGCGACACTTAGGGGAACGTCCGCGTAGTGCAACAGCCCCGAAATACCCTCTTGGCGCTCATAGGACGGTAGAAACCCCGAGCACGCGATCAGTGCCCTCTCGACCAGAAACGGTGGCCGACAGGTCGCCGGCACAGTTAGCCGCCGTTCGCCTCCATCGTATCGCCAAAGCCTGCGGTGACGGCGGCGGAAAACGAGGTACTTCCCTACTTGCACGGGCACCTCGAATGCGCCTCTACTCCTCGAGCACAGCAGTACATGCCTGCGGTATCTCAGCGTGAAGCGGAAGAGTCCAAACTCACATTCCTGCGCCTCTGTTCGCAGTGCCGACCGCCAGCCCAGTGCCTCTGGCAAGAACCGCTCGATTCTCCATTCAGTGCCAACAGGAATCTCACCTCTTCGCCAAACACTTCGATCACCGATCACCGGCAAACTCAGCAGGATTGCCGTTGCAGTGTCCTGTTGAACATGAATGCCGGCGTTGGTCGCGTTCGCCACGAGAACCGCGGGCTCCGATGCGAGCAAACGAATCACGTCGGGAGCGCCCGAGCAGGGCTCGCTTACAGCATGACCTTGACCATTCTGTCCCATGAGCCGTTCAAGTAGCGCGGGGGACCGAGCCCCGGCGACGACTCCGAGCCATCCTCCAGGGCGCTCGGTGATCGCCATGCATGGAGGGGCGGTTTTCCAGTCGCTTCCGCCCGCGCCCGCATTGAATTCCGCGTGCCCCAGACGCTGAAGGTTTAGCCGCAGGAGGTGGTATAGGGGTAGTCCGGCCTCCTCGGCGATCTCGTCAGCACTCGAATCGGGACTGATCTCGCTGCTGTCACCAAGGTGAAGCTCCTCGACAGCAGCACGGAACTGCTCCCAGGAGCCTTCACCCCTTGCGGACATCCACAGAAGCAGCGCGGTGGCACTCAACGCATGCTCCTCCAAATCGCACGCGCTTCTTTCCGGAAACTGGTCCAGAGCGACGCCGTTGCGTCATCGTCTGGCTCGGGGCGGAGTCCCTTCCTGGCAGCATCAAGGATCGCCAGAGCCCATGCGCGCACCTGCACCGCCTGTCTACGGGAGAGATGTGCCGAATCGGTGGGCATCGGCATCTGAGATCCAACCTTCAGAATCCGCCTGGTCGACTTGTCGCAGTGAAGCGGATCTGCTGGCAGCGCCCACACGGGCTCAAACGGTGGGTAGCCACTGCAAACGCCAGATCGCAAATCAGATCGCCCGTCGCACGAATACACCTGCCCGGGAACCGCCCCGAGCAGCACCGGGTTGGCCACCGGTCCGGAATAGTGCTTCCCATCCCGAGGTCCGTTCTGCGGCGGTCGCACCAGCATTCCGCAGATGGCAGGCCGCACGCCCTCTTGCGTGCTCAGGTCGCCGACGGACCAGGTGTACGCATCCCAGGCCTCCCATTTCTCCAGCCCGGACATGATCTGATATCGCTTGGTACCCGCCTGGCATGACACGACGTGTTCGCCGGGGCGATCCCATCCCGGCGCCTCGTATGCGCCGCCGGCGCCTCGGACGGCCGGATGCTGATCGATGTATATCACTCCGATTGCGCTCGAATCGCCCACAATGCGGATGGCCGGCGGGAAGCCGCTGAGCCATGCTTGACGACCGAGTCTTATTCCTCCCTGGAGCGCGATGCGAGCATCTGGCAGCGGGCACAGTGCATCGAGCGTGTCCGCAGGCCCACGCAGCGAAACTGCGAGCTCCGGCCTCACACCGGCCAACACCAGCCACATTCCGGTCTCGTCCCCAGTCCACTCCCAAGGCGTGCCCTCAGGGCTGCCGGTTGCGCGGATCGCCTCCTGTACCTCTTTGAGCCGTTCGCGCGTGCAAAGCACGACGTGGTCTTCACCCAGTTGCAACCGAGCGACGGCAAGATGCCCGCTCATCCGCTCGTGCGGAGCAAGTACATAGAGGTCACGACCGCCCAATGACCACCGGGTTGTCGACCCAGGGGTGTCTCGCGATTCCCAAACGATGCCAGACCGAAGTAACTGCCCGATACCGGGGGGAGTCACGTCGAGGTACCATTCATCCTGAAGCGCCGTGAGCTCACCCAGGCCGCCGCCGGTCGATATCGTCACGACGTCCGGGAGATCCGCGGTTCGTCGTGCCAGAAGTGAGACAGTGCAAAACCCGCCCCGCTCGGGTCGAATACGCACATCGATGAGAAGCGCCCGGTCACGAGGATCCGATTTCGTTCTCTCAGAACCTTGGCCGTCACGCCGCGGCTTTGGCACCCCAGGCCTGCGAGGCGGCTTGTACTGTTTGGGCACGACCAACCCATTCGGCCCGGGATCTTCTATCTCCGAGGCCGCGTCGTCAGCTGGCACCGGGTCGGCCACACGCACATCGCCATTCTCCGCACCACTGGCCAGTTCCTCGCTCTCGACACCGGATGGAGCAGCCCCCGCTGCGGCGTTTTCCAGCGCGCCACGTAGGGGCGCACTCGGGGATGAATCGAGAATTGGCTCCACGTCGCGGGTTATCGCGTCTGCCTCCGCGTTTGCGCCCTTGGCCGCTTCCGGCAACTCCGCTCCCACCAGAGCTCCCATTGCATCTGGGGGAGGTCCGTCCCGCGATACCACTGCAGTAACCATCACGCCGACATGCATCGACGCGGCGGCCGGGTCGATGGCCACGCCATCCCCCGTCAATGAGTCCGGCAGCGGAGCAACGGGGAACTCTCCGTTCACCACCACGTCTGACGCGTCGCCATCCTGCGAGCCCCTCGTTGCCTGCACGCCAGATCCGTCAGGCAAAGTCAACGGCGGGTATACCACAGGCGAATCGGCAGGCGGCTTGACCTCCACGTGGACTTGGCGCTCAATCCGCGCTCGGTTCGCGGGCTCATTGTCGGGCAAAGGTCGGCCGATTCCCTCGCTCGACGTCTGTACGGCTACCTCGCGCTCAGCCGCGACGGGAGGCGCTGCCAGCTGCCGACCCGTGACTCCGGGGCTGGGTCCCGCGTCATCCGAGAGTGAATCTACGCCCGAGCTCCGACCTTGCCGTCGCGCAATCCACCACAGAGCGGCTCCGGCCGCCAGCACGAGGATCAACGCCATCATCACCGCAAGAGGTTCCATGCACTTCCCAGCACGAGCAGTCAGCGGCACGCGGTCGCATTCTGGCTGTAATCCTATCCTGAACCGTCGAGGAGCTGGCCGGAGCAACAGACCCATCGATTGCCGGCGGCCACCGCATCCGCCATACTCTGTCCCATGCCGTCGGCATCGACCAAGCGCAGCAGTGCGCGCAAGGTAGTCATTTCCACCGCATGCGCGGTGACGGACGCGGCTACGGCCTGTTCGCCTCAGGCTTCGGCCCTCGGATCATCGACGGCGTCATCTCCGGCGATCCAGTCCCTCCCCTTGGCTGCCGTCAATGGTCACCTCGCGGTGCCACGCACACGGACGTCTCCCCGTTTTCCGCTCATCTCCATGTTCACTGGCGGCGGATTCATGGACATCGGGTTCGAGCAAGCGGGATTCGACGTAGTCTGGACAAATGAGCTCAATCCGGTCTTCGCCAAAATGTTCATGTCCGCCCGCGCGGGGATGAGCATTCCCGGTGCGAAGGACAGGCCGGCCAAGCCAAACGGAATCAGCGTCGCGGATCTCAAGGCCGCCCAGGTCCTCAGAGAGGCGTTCAAGGGGAAGTCGCCTTCGGTGTTCGGAATCATTGGCGGACCACCCTGTCCTGATTTCAGTCGCGGAGGGCTCAACGGAGGGGGCAATGGGATCAACGGTAAGCTCACCGCAGATTTTGTGCGGCTCGTCTGCCGTCTCCAGCCAGATTTCTTTGTCATCGAGAACGTACCCGGCCTTCTGCACACCAAGAAGCACCGACGGTTCTTGAACAGCCAAATCGCGTACCTGCGCAAGTCCGGCAACTTCATCGTGGACTTCCAGATTCTCAACGCGCTGCAACTCGGCGCCCCCCAAGACCGCGAGCGGCTGTTCATCGTGGGCTTTCGCAAACGCCTTGTGCATCGGGCCCTTGGCCGCAAGCCAAGGACTTCAGAGAGAGGCTGGTTTCCTTGGCCGGTCAATCCGAAGTACCGGGATGCGCGACAACTCCCGTGGCCGAAGACATCGCCGTTCGGAAGGCAGCCTCCAAAGCCCTCAGGCATCCCCGACGAGCTCATGGTCTACACGTACCTCGGACCTCACAACGACCCGACCAAAGTTGCCAATGGACACGACGTGTTCAAGGCCCATTCGCGGAAGTTTCGCACGCGACGCGAAGGTGATGTCAAACACAAGTCATTCAAGCGATTGCACCGCTACCGGTTCAGTCCGACGGCTTGGTACGGCAATCAGGAAGTGCATCTGCACCCGTGGTTACCGCGACGGCTCTCTGTACGAGAAGCGCTTCGCCTTCAGACGGTCCCGGACGACTACGTGCTGCCCGCCGATGCGACTCTGTGCGCCAAATTCAAGTTGATCTGTAATGGTGTTCCATGCCTAATGGCGCGCGCCATCGCCGAGCGTGTGCGCGATTTCGCGGCGAACTCGATAGCAACACAGCCCCCCGGGTCAAAGCGGACGCGAGCGAAACGCACCGCGAGAACACGGTGACCCCCCATGACCGATCGGCTCACTGAAGCACAGCGAAGCAAGAACATGTCCCGCATACGGTCGAAGGACACTGGACCGGAGATGGTTGTCCGTCGGCTCGTTCACGCAATGGGATTCCGCTATCGACTTCACGTTAGATCGCTTCCTGGAAAGCCCGACTTGGTCTTTCCTGCGAAGCACAAGGCCGTCCTGGTTCACGGATGCTTCTGGCACAGCCACCGCTGCAAAGAAGGCCGGCGCTCTCCCAAATCTCGCGTTGAGTATTGGGGCCCAAAGATCGCCCGGAACGCCGACCGTGATCGGCAAAACCAGCGGCGCCTTCGCGCGCTGGGCTGGTCTGTGCTCGTTGTTTGGGAATGCGAGACATTGCCGTCACGCTTGCGGAGGTTGTCCGAACGGCTGAGGCGCTTTTTGATCCAACCGTGAAGGCGCTTGGCGGGCGCTGCAAGGCGCACAGCACCATCGCATCGAGCACCGCAGCGCGACAACTCCGGCTGGTTAGCAGAGGGGTATGGGCGAGGGCTGCGTCCCTCACCGCATGCCACGACACGAAGCGCAGGACATCCCGACGAAACCGGGCTCGCTATGGCTGCCCGCCCGCGCCATCGAACTCCTGGCCGCCGCCACGGCCCGGCTGATCGACGCGAGCGCCCACGATTCGGGCGTCAGCACCGAACATGCCGGTTCCTCTGGGGTGGGACTTGAACTCGCGGATCATGCCGCCCTCAGTGTGCCTACGGGTGAACGCCACCGTCCCGAACCGGAGAACCCGGGACGACGCTGCCCGAAGGAGCCGGAACGACGATGAAGACCGCCGCAAACAGACCAATCCAAGAACAGATAGACGAGCTCCGCGACCTGCCCGTGTCGCGGCTCCGCGAGCGCTACGCCGAGGTCTTCGGCGAGCCGACGACCTCCGGGAATCGCCAGTGGCTATACCGACGGGTGGCCTGGCGGGTCCAGTCCCTAGCGGAGGGTGACCTTTCCGAACGGGCGCG
>JADLBU010000017.1 GCA_020847535.1 Phycisphaerales bacterium | reverse complement strand
TCGCACGTGACTAACGTGATCCGCCTGATCATGCATCAGGTTGAGCGTGAGCCGGTCGCCATCTTCACGGCCAAAGATATCGCACGCTGGCCGCGCGGCCTGCACGGTGTCCTCATCAGACGCAGGATTCTTCGCGAGTCGCAACTCGCAGACTCCATCCTCTGCGACGACTGCGAAGAGGGTTGCATCATCACGCCTGAAGTTCGCGAGGATCCGAGGAACGGCGTCGCGGTAGGCGTGCATTACTGCGCGAAACCTGGCTGTGGCCGTATCACGATCGACATCGAACAGCTACGGCAGTGGCAATCGGATTTTGAAGGCCTGGCCGATTGGCTCTGCGCCGAGCTGTCGTTAGGTCCGGCTCCCGTGTCAATCGTGGGGAAGCGGCTTTACTCACTCGGCACCCAGCCCACACCGCATGGCGCTGTCGAGGTGTTCCTCGCCCGCGGCTTGAGCCAGGCCAGCGGTTACGACCTCGTGATGCAGAACGCGGATCGACTGCGGGCCGCCCAAGGCGCTCTCGTCATCGTGCCGGCGCACATGCCGTTGCCGGCGCTGCAGCCCATTCTGGCGAGCAGATGGGTGACGCTTTCTGATTTCGTGCGATGGGACGAGAACCTTGTCTCCCTCGACGCTTCACCTCTCGTGAAGCAGATCGAATCAACGTATCCAGCCATGAAAGAGGCACGATGGATCACGGTCTCAGACGGGGCCCAGCTTCTGCTGAGCGATCTGCCGTACCTGGACGTAAAACGGGCCGCCGCTCGGGTGTCCAAGGCCGCGGGGGCAGGGAAATTCGTCACCAATGGCAAGACACGCGACGCGAGACGAATCGAGCGAATCAGCTTCGACGCATGGCGACTTGCGCAGCGTGACCGGGCACTCGATGCGGAGGACGATGAAGGCTGATGCGCCCACATCCGCATCTGCCCAGTCTTGACCGCTTGGGGGCGGGCGGTCCGCTGGGCGCGAGAATTGCCGAAGCATGCGCGGTGTACACCGCGCATGGGGCCACAAAGGGGTACAAGACGCCACACTCGATAAAACCCTTGCAATTCGCAAACCTCGCCGGTATCGTCCTTTACGCGTTCAGGTCAAGTCTGACCGTGGTTCGCAATGCGAAGGTCGAGGGTTCGAATCCCTTCGCCTCCACTCTTGAAGCCTCTTTTTGGTCAGGGTCTGTTCCCGTCTGTGTTGACTGAAGGGACGCGGCAAAGAGCGCATTTCACCTCGGCGGGCTTCTGCCGTGGTTTTCACTCGATAAGTCGACGCATCCTCGTGCCGGTTCGATCGGCACACTTCACAGCACAAGGGCTCCGGTGGAGTGCCTTTCGACAACGAAACGAGAAACCGTCTGCTCTCCAGACGAATGGAGCGTGACATGAACAAACCACGTCGTGAATTCCTGGTCAACTCGGCGAGAGCGATCGAGCTGGCTCTCGGACTGATGCCCACAGTAGCCGCTTTCGGACGGCAGGAAGAATCTCCGCCGAATCAGCCTGGACCCACAACCCGGCCCCGCAAGGTGGTACGGATTAGCGTTAAGAATGGTGACGAACTGCAGACCGCGTTGGATCGGCATGCGGGGGCGAAGGTCACGCTCCGCATCGACCGGCCGACTTCGCTGGTGTGCCGCGAGCGGGAAGCCCGCATCGGTGAGGAGCTGTCGCGCCACCCGCTCCTGTTGCCCGAGGGCGTTGAACTCGATCTGGGCGACTCGACGCTCCTCCTGGATCTGCGTTCGAACTGTTACGGCATTCGCCTCTCGAACGGCTCCGGGATCTGCAACGGTACCGTCCGGATCATTCGCAGCGAGAACAAGGGCTCCCAGGGCATCTGGCACTGTGCGGTCTGCGTGGGTGCGGCTTACGACGACGGCGGAACACCGGAGCGGCCGAGCCGGTTCTCGGTCGTATCCGGCTGGAGAATGGAGAACCTGACGATCGAGCAGCCATTCGCCGCGTGTGCCATTCAGCTCATGTCCGAAGCCCATCACGGCCTCATCCACAACATCCGAATCCTGGACTCGGAGAAGGCACTGCTGGGCGTCGGCATGGACTGGGGGAGCGTGGGACCCATCCGGACGCCCGACGAAGAGATTCCGCGGATGCGTCAACTGTGGGAGCAGGGGAAAATCTACTCGACGCATCCGCACGACGTCCTCGTCGAGAATATCCAAGTTGGTCGTCTCGGTCGGAACGTGGATGGCAATGATGCGGGTGTGCGATGCTCGGCCTGCCACAATATTACGATCCGGAACGTTCGAGTCGACAGCGCTGCGACGGGAGTGGCTATCTGGGGCGGTGACTGCGGATATGAATATGCACCCGATAAGCACCGTGACCTGGGCCACAGCGGCTACGTCATTGATGGACTGACCATCGCCAAAGCGCTGCGCTATGGAATCGTTCTCAACGGCTCGGCGGACAATGTCCACCGATCGAGACTCAAGTACGGCTACGATTCGCTTCGAGACCCCAACCATCCAGGGATCAACCATTTGCTGATCCGCAATACTCAGCTGCGCGGTGGCGCGCCCAAGGCACAGGGGTTGTAT
>JADLBU010000016.1 GCA_020847535.1 Phycisphaerales bacterium | reverse complement strand
CGACCTCCACGGCATCGATTTCTCCAAGCTCCCACCAGAAGAAACCATCCGGCTCGCCAACCTCCTCCCCTCCCTCATCCGCGACATCGTCGGCGCCAACGAAGGTGCGAGCACCGCATCCCCGCACTCTGAACACACTGCCGGCCACACTCCACCCGAGTGACTCGTTGCCACACGACCGCCGGCTTGCGCTGGTCGGCTCTGAAAGAAAAGACCCGGGCTTGGGCCCGGGTCTTGGGAGGGGACCGGTTGGTTGTGGGGGCTCAGGCCGACTGCTTCATCAGCTTGTCGAACTCTTCGGCCGGGACTTCCTCGACCTTGGCGCGGGAGACAATGGCATCCATCGCCTTGTGTTCCTGGATCTGCATGGCGATCCCGTTGATGCGGCCGGACTTCATGAGGTCCTGCTTGAGCTGCTCGGGGCGGGTGTTGTTCTCGGCGGCGAGCTGGTGGATGCGCTGATCGACATCGCCCTGGGTGACCTTGACATCGAACTTGTTCGCGGCCTTGTGGAGGATGAAGAACATCTTGAGCTCGCTGTTGGCCTTGGCGCCGGAGGCAGCGCGGAGCTCGGCGAGGTGCTCCTCGATCTTCTGGGGATCCACCCCGCGGTACATGAGTTCGAGCCGCTGGCGCTCGAGGAGGCGGGCGGCCTGCGAGGCGGCCATGCGGGGCGGCAGGTCGATCTTGGTGCTCTCGACCAGGTGCTTGGCGACCTGCTGGCGCATCACGACCTGCTGGCGGACGATGACGTTCTGGGTGAGGCGGCTCTTGATGAACTCGCGGAGCTTGGCCTCATCGGGCCAGCCGTAGCGGGCGACGATGTCGGCGAGCTTGGCGGGAATGATGCGGTCGACGCGATCGACCTTGAAGGTGATGGTCAGGTCAGCGCCGCGGATCTTCTCGACCTCGTGGTTCTCGGGGCCCTTGGTCTTGATGGTCGCGGTCTCACCGGGCTTGGGGAGTCCGAGCTGCTTGGAGAAGTCATCGACCATGACGCCCAGGACCATGCCCTTGCCGTTCTTGTCGGCGGTGGGGACCTGGATGACCGCGCCGTTGAGGTTGTAGAACTCAGCGCCATCCTTGCCGGTCATGACGCCGTGGCCGGTGACATAGTCGCCGGCTTCGGGGGCTTCGCGGTTCTCGAGCTCACCCTCGTTGATGCAGATCTTCTTGATCTCATCGTCGACCATCTGGTCGGTGACTTCGAGCGTGGGCTTCTTGACGGGGATGCCATCGAGGTTGGGGAGCTCGAACTCGGGGACGACCTCGACTTCGAGCTCAAAGGAGAGCGCTTGGCCATCGGCGAGCTTCAGGTCGGCGAGCGACTCGGCGGCGGGATCACCGACGATCTGGAGGTTGTGCTCCTTGATCGCCTTCTGGTACGCCTCACCGATCAGCCGGCTCTTGGCCTCCTCGCGGACGGAGGAGCCGAAACGCTTCTCGACGAGCTTGCGCGGCACGCGGCCGGGGCGGAAGCCCGGGAGCGTGATGGTGTTGGCGAGCGTGTCCATCTGCTGCTTGAGATGGGCATCGACGGTCTCGGCGGGGATCTCGATGGAGAGCTTCTTGCGGGCGGGGCCGGCATCGGAGACGGTGACTTTGTTGGGGCGATCGGCGGTGGCGGTGTCGGCCATGGGAAGGCTCCGGTCAAGGCCCGCGTGGATGTGCGGGGTAAGACGCAAAAAGTGCATCCGCCCGGCATTCCGGGCAGGGTCGGAAGTTTAGACGTATGCCCCGCTGGATCCAATATGGATACGCAATGGCGACCCGAATGCACGCCGAATCGCGGCGAGGGGCTGTCATGGCTCGCGGAGCGTGGGGAGGACGCGGGGCTCGGCGAACGGGGTGATCTCGTAGGTGATGAGGGGCCCGACCTCGCGGCGGAAGATTGCTTTGTTGGAGCCCGGGGGGGCCTTGAGGGTGCGGTCCCGGGAAGCGTGGTCGAGGAGGATGAGGACTTCGCGGCCCTCAACGCGGGTCAGGAGCATCATGGTCTTGGGGCTGATGGGGGAGCCGTCGTAGTCATCTTGATAGCCCCAGCCGAGGATCTCGATGCCGGGGGTGGCGCTGGCGATCAGGGCGGTGCCGAGTTTTTCCTTGACGAGGCGGGCGAACTCGGGCTCGGTCTTGCAGATGACGGCGGGCTGGAAGCCGGCGGCGACCAGCTTGTCGTACATGGCGATCGGCTCCATAAGGCGGAAGTCGGGGACGCGTGCATCCCAGTAGGCGCGGAACAGTCCGGCGGCGGCGAGCAGGATCGCGGCGGCGGCGGCGTAGGTGACCCAGCGCTTCAGGGGGAACCGGATGGGGACGGGGGCGTAGTCGTCATCGGTGGCGGATGTCGTGGGAGTAGGTGTCGGAGTTGCGGTTGTCGTGGGAGTTGGGGCGATGTCGGCGCGGTCGGAGATCGCGGGGGAGCCGGCGAGTTCGCGGGCCAGGTCGATCGGGATCGCGGGCATGGGGATCGCCAGCGCATCGTGTGTGCGCTTGAGGGAGGAATCGATGCGGGACTGGAGATCGATCTGGGCGCGGAGGGCGGGATCGGCGAGCAGACGGGCTTCCATCTGGGCGAGTTCATCGCCCTCGAGATCGCCATCGATGTAGCGCTCGAGCAGGAGCGAGGCGGCATCGCCATCCCAGGGCATGTCATTCCAGGGGCGGTTGTTGGAGTTGTGGGGGTTGTGGGGGTTGTGGGGGTTGTGGGGGGCGGTCATTGCCTTGCCCTCCTTCCCCCAGATGGAGTCCCGGTCGAGGTTTCGGGATCGCGTGCTGAACCCGTGTCGGTCTCGGGTCCGTGCGTGGCGGCCAACCGGGAGCGCAGGAGTTTGCGCGCCCGAAAAACATGGCTCATCGCGGTTCCTTCCGGTATGCCCAGGGCTTCGGAGATGTCCTTGTACTCCAGGCCCAGGATGATCTTCATGAGCAAGCAGGCTCGCGGCGTCTCTTCGAGTTCGTTGAGGGCGGCGGTGACATGTTCATCGAAACCGGCGACCCCCACTCCCATCGCGGGATCGGGTGACGATGATGCCGGGGATGGTGACTGATCGGCGGCGTCGGGTCCGGCGTTCTCGCGGCGGCGGGTGCGGCGGCGGGCTTCGTTGAGGGCGGTGTAGCGGACGATCTGGCCCATCCAGGCGGTGAAGCTGGTGGAGGGTTCGAACTCGGAGATCTTGCGCATCCCGATGATGGCGCTTTCCTGGACGATGTCGCGAGCGAGCTCGCGTTCGCGGAGGATGGAGACGGCGATGCACCACAGCGTCCGGGAGGAGGCCTCGAACAGCTCGGCGAACTTTCCGGGGGTGAGCACATCCCCGGACGCATGGGATGGTGGCGCGGCGAACGCCGCGGTGCCGGTCATCTCATTGGGGATGTCGGGGTGTGAAGGTGGCATTGCCGCTGGCGGATGGAATTCGTGAACTTTGGATGGTATGAGGGAGTGGTAGTGAGATTTCCCGGGGAGGGGTGCAAGGCGGGCCGGGAGGGGGGACATCGGGGGGCGGAGAAGACAAGGCCGCATCTGGATTCCGTGGGAGTTCCGGGGCAGCGCCGTCGCCGCCTGAATGCATCGGGCGGCTGATCCATCCAGTTTCCACGAAGGAGATCGAGATGAGTCCGAAGGCTATCAGTACGTCCGTGTTGGGCTTGGCGGTTGTGGCGTCGTTCGCGGGGAGCGCCTCGGCGGCGACCGTGTTCGCGGCGGGCGGGGATGCGACGACGGGGAGCATCCAGTCGGTGGTGGATGGCTTCCGCAACGCGGTGGGGAATCCCAATCACGGCAACGGAGGCGGGCCGTTCACGCTGGGCCGGCGCGAGATCAACTGGGAAGGGGCGGCGATCCCGGCGGATCCGGGCCACATGCCGGGCAACTTCTTCAACAACAACGCGCTGCGCGGGGCGGTGTTCGAGACGCCGGGTGCGGGGTTCTTCGTGAGCCAGCGCAACCCAGGCAATCCGGCGGATCCGAACCTGCGGTACGGGAGCATCAATGCTTCCTACAACAGCGAGTTCGGCGCGTTCAGCGGGCAGCGGCTCTTCATCGCCGATGGCAGCACGGTGACGGATGTGCTGTTCCGGGTTCCGATCAGCCCGACGAGCAAGGCGACCGTGAACGGGTTCGGGGTGGTGTTCACGGATGTCGACCAGGGGAGCACATCGTGGATGGAGTTCTACGGGGCTGGTGATGCCCTGCTCGCCAAGGAGTTCGTGCCGGCGGGAACCGTGGGGGAGGGGAGCTTCTCATTCCTGGGTGTGGTGTTTGATGTGGAGCGGGTCGAACGCGTGCGGATCGTGTCGGGGAACACAGCGGCCGGGGCGGGCATCGATGACGGTGTGCTGCTGGACACCGGGCTGACCACGGATGTGGTGGCGATGGATGACTTCATCTATGGAGAGCCGGTGCCGGGTCCTTCGGTGGGGGCATTGGCAGGCATCGGGTTGATGCTCGCCGGGACTCGGCGGCGGCGATGAGATGACGAGGTGAGTGTGTGGGGTGAGTTTGTGGCGGAGATCGAGGTCGGAAGAGAGCGAACCATGCGCTGGCGAGGAGTTGAGCGCGTGTTCGTGAAGGGAAAGAGTGGCGCCCGCTCGCGGTGACTCGCGGGTGGGCGTTTTTCTTTGGCTCAGCCGGGTTCGCGGGGCAACTGCCGGCTCACTGGCGATCCCTTGTCCGCTGCGGCTCCACTATCCCCTACAACCCGCACAGCCCCCACAACCCCCACAACCCCCACAACCCACCCGAACCCCACACCGCGTTCCACCATCCCCGCCCGGACCAATCAAACCCCACCCCGCACGTGCCGATCTCACCCGGTTCATCGAGCACGAGCTGATATCGAGTCGCCATACCGGAAAACCACCATGAACCCCCGCCTTCGCTCCATCCTTGTTGTCGCCGGCTCCATTCTCACCCTCGGAGCCCTGGGAGCCTGGCAGGGTGTGCTCGCCGAACCGGACAACCACGCCGCCCCCGCCAAGAGGACCGCTCCTGCCAAAGACCCACACGATTCGCACGATGCCGGCCACGATGCTGCACACGATGCGGATGATGCCCACGGCCAGCCGGGGGAGCATGCCGACGATCATGGCGAACAGGCCCACGACTCCCACGACATCAAGGCTCATCCCGCACCGAAGCCCGCGAAGGCCAGGCTCAGCGCCAAACCCACGGAGCCCCGCAAGCCTCTGTTCGCGGATAAGAATTCGGGCAAGGATGCCAAGCCCGCCGCTGAGACCGGGGATGACCCGACCGCAGACCGCGCGTTGGAACTGCTCAAGGAGGGCAATCAGCGCTGGGCCAATGGGGAAACCAAGGATCCGAACTCGGACTCGGCGCGGCGGGAGCTGACCGCGGACAAGGGACAGAAGCCTTTCGTCACCATCCTCACGTGCGCGGACTCGCGCATTCCGGTCGAGCGCGTCTTTGATCGCGGTGTCGGGGAGCTTTTCACGATCCGGGTCGCGGGCAACGTGGCGGCGACCGCGGAGGTGGGCACCATCGAGTACGCAGTCGAGCATCTGCACACGCCGCTGCTGGTGGTCATGGGACACACCAAGTGCGGGGCGGTGGCGGCGGCGGCTTCGGGCGCTCGGCTCCACGGGGCGGTGGGTGAGTTGGTTGCGGGGATCGCGCCGGCGATCGACCGGGTGCGGCGCGCCAATCCGGGTGCCGATGAGGCCGGGATCGCGTCGGCCGGGGTGAAGGAGAACGTGTGGCAGTCGATCTTTGATCTGTACAAGGCGAGCGAGCAGGTGCGCGGAGATGCACGCGATGGGAAGGTCCGCGTGATCGGGGCGATATACGACATTGCGACGGGCAAGGTGGAGTGGCTCGGGGAGCACCCGTGGCAGTCGCAGATCCTTGATGCATTGCAGCCGACGGCCAAGACGGCGAACGCGGAGTCGGATTCGGATTCGCACTGATCGCCTGTTTCCATCACATGCCTCAGAACCGCCGGTCATTGGCCGGCGGTTTCTTGGTTCATCCGGCATTTGCGGGGTTCACGGTTCATCGAGGTGGCCGGCTCTTCAACTCTCGCGTCTGGCCATCTTTTCGGCGAGCTCTCTGAGACCTGTTCCCCTCTCGCCCAATCCCTCGATTGCGTTCATGGCCTTCTCTCGGAGCTCTTGCACCGCCTTCCGCGTTCCTTCGACGCCGAGCACTCCGGGATAGGTCAACTTTCCGGCTTGTGCATCCTTGTTCGCGCGCTTGCCGATGCGTTCGGCGGGCTGGGTGACATCCAGGAGATCATCCACCACCTGGAACATCAGGCCCACCGCATCGGCGTAGGCGCTGATCGCGCGCATCTCCATCGATTCATCGAGCGCGCCAGCGCACGCCGCACCCATGCGGCACGAAGCGCGGATCAGCGCACCGGTCTTGTTTCTGTGGATCAGCTCCAGGCGCTGGCGGTCCGAGAGACCATCCGGCATTCCACCTCCATCGCCACAGAGCGTGTCGTAGACCTGCCCGGCGATCATGCCTTCGGTGCCGCCGGCGAGCTCTCGGCAGAGGCAGATGCCGATGTGCTCGGGGGCGCGCTCGGCGAGCACGTGGAAGCCAAGGGACAGCATGGCATCGCCGGCGAGGATCGCCATCGCTTCACCGGCGTGGATGTGGAGGGTCGGTTTACCTCGCCTCAAGTCGTCGTCATCCATCGCGGGCAGGTCATCGTGGACGAGGCTGAAGGCGTGAACCAGTTCCACGGCGGCCCCGGCGGGCAGGCTCATCTCGCCGTTGCCCCCGGCGGCGATGCAGGAATCCCAGGCGAGTTGCGGCCGCAGGCGTTTGCCACCGCCGAGCAGGGCATACTCGATCGCCGACCGCAGCGCCGTGGGGAACGGGAGCTGCCGAACGAACTCGGCGAGGTACGCCTCGATCCCGGGAATGGCTGAACCGCGTGTATTCATACGTGTTGAACCAGAATATCGGCGCCGCCGGCGGATGTTCGGCTGGGTGAGGGGCGAATGTCGCGGTCGCCCGGTTGCCCGTGCAACCTACGATCGCCCTCTCGTTCACCTTCGCGGACCGGACCGTGAAGATCGTACTCGGTCGAATCAAACATGTGCGATGGACAGCGCACCCAGCAAGGAGCTCACCATGGCAATCGAGAAAGTGCTCTACACCGCCAAGACGCATACCACCGGCGGCCGTGATGGCGCTGCCCGCAGCTCCGATGGCCGGCTGGACATCAAGCTGTCATCCCCCGGATCGGCAGCGCCGGGAACCAACCCCGAGCAACTGTTCGCGGCCGGCTGGTCGGCGTGCTTCATGGGTGCGATGAACCATGTCGCTCGTCAGATGAAGGTTGCCCTGCCGCCCGATGCCGCGGTCGACGCGGAGGTGGACCTGGGGACGACCGGTGGCGGATACCTGCTCCAGGCCCGGCTCAACATCAGCCTGCCGGGGCTTGATCCCAAGGTTGCGCAGGGGATTGTTGATGCCGCGCATCAGACTTGTCCGTATTCGAAGGCGACCCACGGGAATATTGATGTAACGACGCGGGTGGTGTGAGGGGGTGGTAGATCCCAGGCGGGATGCTCGCAGATGGCGCGAATGTTCCATCCGGGATTCCGGGACGGCGCACTCGTATCGCCGCAGCGGTTGTGGTTCTTGAGCGTTGGAGCAGAGATAGACGGGGAAGCCCCCTCGGCCTCGCAGGGATCGGCACCTCCCCCGGAGTACCGGGGGAGGAAGGCAATGCCGCCACTCGCGCATTGGCGATGAGCGCTTTAATGCGCACATGGACCCCGTCAAGGCTTACGACTACCTCGTCATTGCTCGGCAGCGCATTCTTGACCTGACCCGCCCGCTTACGGTCGATCAGTACACCCGCGTGTTTTCGATCGGGTACGGATCGCTGGCGCGGACGCTCACGCACGTCATGATCTGCGAGGACATGTACAGCAAGCGGATCCAGGCGCTGGCGGTTCCGCCGTACAAGCAGTGGCCGATCCAGGATGAGAACCCGCCCGATTTCGCGATCATCGAGAAGGCGTGGATGGAACTGGCGCCGCGCACGCGAGCGGCGATCGCGGGGATCGGGGATTGGACGACGCCTCTGGAGTACGAGGTGACTCACGAGGATGGGAGGAAGGAGCACATCACGGCGACGCGGGCGGATATCTGCACGCAGCTGATTCTTCATGAGGTTCATCACCGGGCGCAGGCGATGAATATTCTGCGGCAGCTGGGGGCTCGTCTTGAAGATATCGACTACAGCCACTTCATGTACAAGAGGCGGCCGGCGTGACTTGGCCTTCCTTTCTCGGTGCTGGTCGTCGGTGATGCAGGGCGGCACCAACGCAGCGAGCACCCCTTCGGGGTGCGCTGGGACTTGGTCGACCAACCGGGGGTGTCGCTCGCAAAGCCTCGCTCCACGCCCCGGCTACGTTCGACCAGCCCTGTCGGGCTGAAAGCAGCAAGCAGCCTTGATCGCGACAGCAAGCACGTTTTCCATTGCATCCTCCACTTCCCACAACACTTGCTCCGCGTACCTTCAGCGCACCGAGAGTGTCGGATAGAACTTGTGGTGATATGACTTGAAAACTCCCCGAGCATCCATGTCCCGCTGCCTCTGGCTGCCGCCGGACAAGCCTGATTACACGCACTACCACGACCATGAGTGGGGTGTGCCTGTTCGTGATGATCGGATGCTTTTCGAGATGCTCATTCTCGAAGGTGCGCAGGCGGGGCTGAGTTGGTACACGATTCTGCGGCGACGCGAGGGGTATCGGAAGGCGTTCAACGGGTTCGATCCGGGAAAGGTTGCGAGGCTTACGGATGCGCAGCTGGAGCGCATCCTCAAAGATCCCGGGATCATCCGCAATCGTCTGAAGGTGTTCGGCGCGCGGACGAATGCTCGTATCTTCCTGGCGATCCAGAGGGAGTTCGGGTCGTTTGATGCGTACCTGTGGCCGTTTGTCGGGGGAGAGCCACGGATCAACCGGCCGCGCACGCTCAAGGACATCAAGCCCACGACCGCCGAGTCGGATGCGCTCTCGAAGGATCTGAGGAATCGCGGGATGACGTTTGTCGGGTCGACGATCATGTACGCGTATATGCAGGCGATCGGGATGGTTGATGATCACACGCAGGGGTGCTTCAAGGCGGCGCGTTAGCCGAGAAGCGTGTCACCGGCGGCGTGTGAATGTGAAGGCGCGGTCGATCCCTGGCAAGATGCCCGAGCCGCGAGACTTGCAGTCTGAACCAGAGCCCGCGAGCGGGAGCTGCCTGGGGCGGGCTTCCCGTGGTTGGGGGGATCGCCTACTTTTGTGGCATGACCACTATTTCTGTTCGTACACGTTCGATCGGGTGGGTCGTGGCGGGGCTGTTTGCGGGCGTGATGGCGCCGGCGGCGAGCGGTTCGCGTGGGGAGATCGAGCAACTGCTTCGGGAGATGCAGATCGCGGTGCTCTCGGGAAATCCGGGGATGTATGTGCGGCTGGTGGATCCGAGCGAGCCGGTGTTCCTGCAGGAGCAGGTTGCGTGGGCGGAGGATCTGAAGAGTCACAAGCCCGTCGTGTTTGAGATTCTGATCAAGGGAACGGAGGAGAAGGCGGCGGAGGGGGAGGGGAAGGCGGATGGCGCGCCCGAGGGTGAGAAGACATCGGAGGGGGCTGGGTCGGAGGGGGACGGGAGTGCTGAGCCGGTCGTGAAGATTGGTGATGGGTTCGCCGAGGCGCCGATCGAGATCACTTGGTCGCTGGCGGGTTGGGAGAAGCCGCGAACGGTGTCGTGGACTGCGCGGTTCCGCCAGGGGGAATCGGGTTGGATGTACTCGGGTGAGAAGTGGAACCGGCTGGAATCCGACGGTGTGCTGGTGCTGTATGCCGATGGGCTTGATGAGGCGGCCAAGGCGGTGGTCGAGACGCTGCCGGAGGTTCGCCGCCATGCGCATCCGGGGTTCGGGTTCGATGAGGAATCAGACCTGGCCAAGCGGACGCAGCAGGTGAAGATGTATGGATCGATGCGGCACCTGCAGCACTCGATCTACCTGAGCTATACGGATGGGCTGGCGGGATGGAACGAGCCTGGGGAGGCGGTGAAGCTGCTGGTGGGGCGGAGGACGACGCCGCAGTCGCTCAAACCACTCTTGGCGCATGAGTATGGGCATGTGGCGACGTTCGCGATGGGGAACACCGCGCGGATGCCGTGGTGGGTGCTGGAGGGAGTCGCGGAGCTGGCGGCGGAGGAGTACAGCAAGAACGGGGACCGGAACGACCGGCAGGTGCGGAGGTGGAAGGCGAACAACGAGCTGCCGGCGTTCGAGGAGATGGCCGCGTTCGATGCGCGTGCGAAGAAGTGGTACGGACAGGTGTACGGGCAGGGCCATCACATGATGGGTTACATGTCGGATCGCTTCGGGCGGGAGAAGCGGATCGAATGGTTGCAGGCGCAGGCGAACGGGTTGACGATGGAAGAGGCGACGGTGAAGGTGCTGGGTTTGTCGTTTGTCGAACTGGAGCGGGAGTGGCGGGATTCGATTCTGCCTTGGGAGGAGGAGAAGAAGGAAGAGAAGAAGGAGGGGGAGAAGGTGGAGGCGGGGAAGGAGTGAGGGGAGGGAAAGCTCAAGGCGAAAAGCTCAGAGGTCAAATCGAATGGGATCGGGCGGTGGAGCGAATCGCGGCGACGGGTTCGCGAGTGTTGAGGAGGGAGCAGATTCGGAGCCCTGTCCGCCTCGCGCGGAGTACCGGGGGAGGAAGGCAACCGGCGGCAGTAACGCGTGTTTGGAACGTGGCCGTGGGATGGGTGGTGGCAACCCTCCCCGACCCTCCCTCGGTGAGGGGCTTCAGAAGACCGGCGGCTTGCGCCGCTCGGCTCTGATTACTTGATGCGGGTGGCTTCGAAGCGGCCGTTGGCGATCAGGAGTTTGGGGCAAGGGGTTGCGGGATCGCCTTCAGCGCGGACATCGACGCGGCCATCGCGGGCGATGAGGGTGGTGGGCGAGGTTGGGACCATGGAGTAGGACTCGACCTGTGGGATGCCTTCGGTGCGCATGGTGAGGGCGCCGTTTTCTTCGGAGATCACGAGGTTGACGTTGGGGGCGTGCTTGAGCTGGTAGGTGCCGGTGAGCCATGTCACCTGCGCGGGGGTGAGGGCCGCCGGGGTGATGGTTCTGATGTCGGTGTCGGGCCAGTTGAACTCGGCCTTGATGGCGCGGGCGAGTTCACCCAGGATCTGGCCGGCGGGGCCATCGGCGTTGATCATGATGGCGAGCCCCTTGCCGAGGCGGGTGTAGGCCTCGAAGGTGGAGAGGAAGCCATCGTTGCCGCCGTTGTGGCTGAAGCGCTGGTGATCGCCCGTGCCGGCGAGGAAGTAGCCGATACCGACGGGCTCGGCGGTCACGGTGAGCATCTGGTGGATGATGGCGGGGTCGAGTGGACCGTAGGCATCGTCCTTTGCAGCGCGCTGGACGGCGAGCCCCATGGTGCAGAGGTCGGTGGGTGTGGTCCAGAGGCCGGCGGCGAACACCATGGGGTAGGAGTGCCAGCGGCCTTCGAGGGGCTTTGTATCCGGGCCGGTGTGCGCGGATGCGGCGTTGGCAGCGCGAGTGTCGGGGAGGGGCTGGTGGTAGGTGCTGTGCTTCATGCCCAGGGGGGCGAGCACGGTCTGGTCGAGGAAGTCGGCGGGATCGCGGCCGGTGACATCGCTGACGATGAGCTGGGCGATCGTGGTGCCGCCGCCGGAGTACTTGAAGCCTTCGCCGGGTGCGCGCTCGGAGCGAACGGCGGGGCTGAGAGATGGCGGCTGGACGCCGTCGAGGACTTGCTGGATGGTGGGGTATGAGGGGGCGAGCGGGTAGCCGGCGAAGCCGTGGACGGTGAGTCCGGCGGAGTGGCTGAGGAGGTGGCGGAGGGTGACGGGCTTGTTCGCGGTGAATTCGGAGGGGGGAAGCTTCCAGGATTTGAGGTAGGTGTTGATATCGGTGTCGAGGTCGAGGGTGCCTTGCTTGACGAGCTGCATGACGCCGATCGCGGCGATCGGCTTGCTGATGGAGGCGGCCTGGAAGAGGGTGTACACATCGACGGGCGCGGTTTGCGTGAAATCGCGGAGGCCGAAGCCCTGGGCCCAGACGATCTTGCCATCGTCGATGACGGCGAGGCTGAGGCCGGGAAGGTGGAGGGCTTTCATGCGCTCTTCGAGCGTCCAGCGCGGGGAGGTTTCGCCGGTGAATTCGATGCCTGGGCGGAGGCCGGCGAGCACTTTGGTGATTCGGGGGTCGTGGGTGGGTTGAGCCGGGAGGGTGGTGGTGAGGAGGAGGGTGGAGAGGAGGGTGAGGTGGAGCATGGGGGCTTACTTGGGAAAGGGGTGTGCGGTGTTGCTTGGCGAGAAGAGCGGTTTGTGGTAGCGGTGGCGTCACGACCGCCGGCTTAAGCCGGCGGCTCCGAACTCGTTATTCGCACATATCAGCCGCCGACTGGGGCGAGCAGGATGATGGATTCGCGTTTGGTGACGACGACGCCGCCGGGGACTTCGGTGGTGACGGCGAACGCGCCGGGGTTGCGGACGGCGAGCTTGGGATCGATCGGGATGATGTAGTCGCCGGTGGCGGGATCGAGCTGGGCATTGGAGACATCAAAGACGCCGCCGTCGATGGGGTTCTGCGCGAGGAGGTCGTTGTTGTGCGCGGGTTCGATGCGGCCCTTGTCGAAGATCCAGAGCTGGTACTGCATCTTGGTCGGGTCGTTGGCGGTGATGCCCTTGAGGCGCAGGAAGCCCTTCTGGAGGCCGGTGTTCCACTCGACCTGGCCGGTGACGTTCTTATCGACGGCGTGGGGACCGGAGACCCAGGCGGCCTTGATGGTGCTGGGATCGCGAGCGAGTTCTGCGGCCTGGGCGAAGACGGTGGGCGTCGGGATGGGCTTGGGCCGGTTGAAGTAGACGACGGCGGCGAGGGCGATCGAGGCGGCGGCGACCAGCCAGCCGGCGTAGATCGCGAAGCGCGACTGGCCAGGACGCGCGGCGTGGGCGGGCACGGCGGCGGGCGCGCGGTTGTTGCCGAGCGCTGCCATTCCGCTGGCGAGCAGCTTGTCGCGGAGGGATGCCGGGAGAGCCTGGGCGCGATCCTTCTGCATCATCATTCCCAGGGCGACACCGACGGCGCGGTCGAGGCGGTCGCGCTCGAGCTTGGCGATCTGCTGTTGATCAAGGGGCAGCTCTGCCATGAGGCGTGAGAGTTCCTGGTGCTCTTGCTCGGCGAGTCCGGCGGTGGCCTGGTCTGAGAGGAGTTCGAGGACGCGGGCGAGGTTGTTGTTCGAGGAGGTGCTCATCGTGCGACCTCCTTGATCTGTGAGACTGGTGAAAGGAGTTCGCGGAGGCGCATGAGGCCTCGGCGGATGCGTGTCTTGACGGTGCCGACGGGTATCTGGATCGCGGCGGCGATCCGCTCGTGGGTGAAGCCCTGGTACAACGAATACCACAGCACCTGCTGCTCATCCTTATCGAGCGATTCGAAGGCGACGGCGGCGGCGCGGAGATCGTCCCTCAGACCTGCATGGTCGGGGATTCGATGCTCGGTCTGCTGTGCAACCGTCGGTATTCCTTCGAGCGGGGCGGTGCGGCGGATTTGTGCACGGCGCTGGCGATCTGTCAGGCGGCGATGGGCGATGGTGGCGATGAAGGCGGCTTCGGAGCCGAGGGTGGGGTTGTAGCGGGAGGCGCTTCGCCAGATCTCGACGAAGACCTCCTGGACGGCGTCTTCGACATCCTCGCCGAGATATTTGAGGTAGCGGTTGGCGAGCGCGTAGATGGTGCCGCCGTACTCATCGATGCATTGAGAGACCGCGGTGGGGTCTCCTTTGGCGATCGATTGGAGGAGTGGGGCGGGCATTGGGGGAAGAGAAGAAGTGACGGAGAGACGAAGTGGGTGGCGGGGCAAGTGTAACCAGGGGGTGGGTTGGGGGGCAAGCGTTGGGGGTGTGATGGGGAGTGCTGGGTGCTGGGTGCTGAGTCCTAAGTCCTGGGTGCTGGGCGTGGGTGGGGCTTGCGCCTTTCGTGGGAGTTGGGGCAGGCGATTTTTTCCTTTGTCCGCGAATCCGTGGGATCGGGGTCGGCGAAGGGGTGTCATCAGGATCCAGCATGGGCGTGCCGGGGAGGTTCCGCGTTCACATCGCGGCCTCGGGGTGTCGCTGTCTGGATGCATTTCGACAGGGATTACCTAAAGGAGAGAATCGATGAATCTGAGCAAGGCCGCTTTGGCCGGGTGTGCTATCGCCGCGCTGACATCTTCGGTTGCACAGGCGGAGCTGGTGTACGGGGTCACGCTGCAGCAGACACTGGTGACGTGGGATCACGCGACGCCGGGGACGCTGAACTCGGGCGTGCCGTTGTGGGGAATGGCGGCCAACGAGACGATCATGGGGATCGATTTCCGGCCGGCGACCGGGGAGCTGTACGCGCTGGGGTCATTCAGCCGGTTCTACAAGGTGAACCCGATCACCGGCCAGGCGATGCAGCAGGGTCCGGATTTCAACGTTGCGTTGAACGGTTCGAGCTTCGGCTTTGATTTCAACCCGACGGTGGACCGGATCCGGATGGTGAGCGATGCGGATCAGAACCTGCGCGGTCACCCGATCACGGCGGCAATCACGAACGACGGCACGTTGAACTATGTGGCGTCAGACTCGGGGTTTGGGGTGAACCCGAACATCGTTGCCGGTGCGTACACGAACAACAAGGCCGGCGCGACCTCGACGACGCTGTACGTTCTGGATTCGGGGCGTGATGTGCTGTGCATCCAGAACCCGGCGAACAGCGGGAACCTGGTGACCGTGGGGCTGATGGGTACGGATGTGACGGACATGTCGGGGTTTGATATTTCGGGGTTGACGGGTACGGCGTACGCGGTGATCCGTGATGATGCACTGGCGAAGTCGACGTTCTGGATGATCAACCTGGCGACGGGCCAGGGGACGATGATCGGTGAGGTCGGCGGTGGGGCGATCATCACGGCGATGAGCGTTCCGGGGCCTGGCGCGGCGGGGCTTGCGGGGCTTGGTGTGCTCGCGATGTGCCGCCGTCGGCGCTGAGGTAGAAGAAGTAGTCACAGGCGGAACGCCTGTGCCACGAGCATTTGTAGTTGAGGTAAGTGCAACCGCCGCCCGGGGCCTTTGTGTTGGCTCCGGGCGTGCGCGTTTTTGGATCTGAACGCGGAGGGGAGGAAAAGACAAAGGCCCGCCTTGCGGCGGGCTTTTGGTGCGAGTGTTTTGGGTTGCTAAAGGTGCGGATCAGCGGCGGCGACGCGTGGCGAGCAGGGCGCTGGCGCTGAGGATGAGTGCGGCCGAGGGGGTTGGGATGGTGAACTTGAGGTTGTCGAGGCCGATGCCCGCGAGGTCATCGTTGTGGATGGAGACACCGGCGATGTCCTGGAGGCCGCCATCGCGCGTGAAGCCGTAGAAGGAATCGGCGAGGTTGGGGATGACGATGGTCTCGAGGAGCGTGCCATCGCGCTGGAAGAAGCTGACGGTGGCGTTGCCGAAGTTGCCGCCGACGAGCTGGAAGCCGAACTCGGCCTGGTCATCGGTGAACTCGAAGGCGAGCGAGCCCTCGCCGATGGCATCGAAGTTGGGGAAGCCGAGGGGGCCCAGGCCGGTGATGACGTTGCCGAGCCCGTTGTCGAAGATGCAGAGGTTCTGATTGGCGGCCCCGGTCGCGACCGTGATCGGGCCGGTGGGATTGCCGCTGAGGACGTCGAAGTTCCCGTTGGGGGTAACAGTCTGACCAACGAAAGCCTCACCAAAGGTGACGGAGGCGTTGGAGACGGGGCTGTCGTAGTTGGTGCCGGGTGCCCCGCCGCCGGCGAACCCTTCGAAGGCTTCGAAGCCGGTGCCGGTGAGGAGGCCGTAGTCGACCTGGGTGATCTGGGCGCCGGCGACACCGGCAGCGCTCAATAGAACGACCAATCCCACGCAATGAGTTGCTCTCATGGATCTCTTCTCCCGCGCGACATCGCCGTGTCCGGCGGGAAAGACCACGTGCCTCCCCGCGAGCATGCTCAGTCCGCAGGACCCTATTCGAGGGGAGAGTGCGGTAAGTTCCTCATAGGTTATGGGAAATATACCAAACTTATTATAAACATTGCGCGGACATCCCACGCGCTTCTCCTAGGAATCAAGCCCCGTTTCTCAGCGAGCAGGCCATTCCGCGGGCATCCACTCGGGGAGGTTCTTGATTTGATCGCGGGCGGCTTGGGATGTGGGAATGCCCCAGGTCTGGAAGAAAGGTCCGAGATTTCGGCCGCAGGCTCGGCTGAAGCGGATCATCCACTGATCGCGTTTCTCATCGTCGGACTTGGGGAGTTCGGCGGGGCTGAGGGCGCGGTAGTCTGCGAACACTCTCTTGTAGGTCTCCCAGCCGAAGTCCTGTTGGAGCTGGATGTACATGATGAGGGCGAGGAAGGGATCACTCTTCCATTTGTCGAAGGGGGCGCCGGCCTCGAGGTGGAGGACCATGCCTTGGCGATGCTTGGCGAGCCATTGCTTGGAGTTGGTCTGGGCATCGTCAGCGCAGACGGTGTCGTGGACGTAGAGGGTGAAGAGGTTGCAGGTGACTTCGCCGGTGCCATCGAAGGTCCAGGCATCGTGCTGGTGGTTGTGGCCGAGTTCGTGGTAGAGGCCCCAGTTGCCCCTGCGGAGTTCGGGGAGGCTGACCATCCATTCGGCGGCGTCGAGGTGGGTCATGATTGGGTAACCGGAGTGCATGTAGCCAGCGCTGATCTGGAGATCGGCGGTCAGGCGCTCGGGGCGCGGGCGTGTGCGTGAGATCGCGGCGAGGTCGGCATCGGCATCGAGGATCTCATCCCAGTATTTCATGACGGAGACTGGATCTTCGAGATTGCGGATGCGATCGGAGGGGACGGTGACGATGACCTTGGAGGTGGCGAGCTCGGCCCAGGGTGCGGGGGCCTGGCGGGCGAGCTTCCATTGGTCGGGGGTGGTCTTGTCGAGGATGAAGAGCGGGGCTTCGACCGCGTTGGCGATCGTGATGTCTGCGGGGCCGAGGGTGCAGTTCTCGGGGATCTCGATGTAGATGAGACCGCCGAAGGGGGTGGCGAACTGGGCCACTTCGGCGGTGATGGGCCAGCGGCGGGAGATCTCGGGGATTCGCTTCCATTCATCGTGGTGCCAGAGCTGGTCGGAGTGGGCGCCGATGCGGATCGCGAGCCTGGAGCTGGCGGCTTTGGGTGAGACGGTGAGGGTGATGGGGATGCCGGGAGATGCGTAGAGGCCGAGGCTGTGCCAATCGGGGATGGTGGTATCGAGCTGGATGGTGCGGGTGACTTTGCGGGCGTTGGCGGGGACAGCACCGGGAAAGGTTGCGGCGGCGGGGTGGGGCTTGATGTGCTGCGGGGCAAGTTCGCGGAGCTGGTCGAGCTGGTAGGCGAGCAGGAAGCGATCGACGGGGGAGTCCTTAGCCTTGAGGGGTTTGCGCTCGGTCGGAACGAGGTGCTCAGCGCGCTGGGAGACGAGGCGATCAAGACGGGGGCGGAAGGCGGTGTCGTTCTCGGGCAGGACGCGGAGGGCGGCGATCGCGCTGATGGAGGCGGTTTCCATTTGCTCGGGGGTGAGCTTGGGTGATCTGTCGGGGGTAACGGGGCGATCGGGCTTGAGGAGGGCTTCGAGGGCAGCGCCGCCGTGGATGAGGGGCTCTGGCTCGATGGTGACGTCGAAGCCCTCGGGGGTTTGCTTCTCGGCGTAGCCATCGGTGTAGGAGAGGCCGGCGGGGGCGATCACGTGGTTGACAGAGAACTCGGTCATGTTCTTATCGCCGGAGAGCTGCTTCCAGCCCCAGCCGGTCTGGGCGGTGACGAATCCGCCGCCGCTATCGATGAAGCGCTGGAGGGCGGGGACATCTTCTTCGCGCAGGGGGCGGCTGAGGATGAGGACATCGAGGTTTGAGAGTTTGTCGGCCCAGGTGACGCCTTGTGGTGTCACGGTGATGCCGATGGTCTCGAAGGGGCGGGCGGAGTCGGGACCGCCGGTGACGCCGATGCGCGGGGCTCGGCGATCCCCGGCGGCCCAGCGGATCGAGTTGAGCATGAGTGTGGCGGTGTCGGCCTCGGCGAGCGTTTCGGTGTTGAAGTAGCTGGAGTGTCCGAAGAGGACGATGCGGCCCTTGCCGGCGCGGGCGGCGGCGATCACGGGGACCTGGCGGTTGTTGTCGTTGCCGACGGCGACGATGAAGGCGTTTGGGTTCCAGAGGGCGATCGAGCCTGGGACACCGGGTGCGGCGATCGTTTTGACGTTTTCGAGGAAGGGGGTGCGGGGGTGTGGGGGTTGTTGGGAGGGCTTGGTTGGCTTGGGGGCATCGGCTGGTTGGTTGGCGAGCGCTGGGGTGAGGGCCAGCGTCAGGGCGAGCGGGAGGAGCGTGAGGAGGGTGCGAGGCATGGGAATACGGTATCGCGAATCGGTGGTGGGCAGCGTTGCGGGTGGAGGATTGATGTGGTGTAATTGGTGGGTTGGATCGGGTAGTTTGGATGGAGGTTTCGCTCACCCATTTCATGGGTGAAGGGGAATTGAGTGGTGGATTTCCAGCGGCTGCGCTGCTGGCAACGACCGCTGGCCCGTTTCACGGGCCGGGAGCTGTCGGGATCGATTGGAGAAATCGATGAGTGCTCGGCTGGAACGGCGTACGGATCTGTCGCTTGTGCAACTGGTTCGCGTTGCAGAGCCTTGCCCGCTGGCGGGGGATGGGTGGGAGAAGGGTCCGCGGGCGCGGTTTTGCGAGCGGTGCGTGCTGGATGTCCACACTCTGTCGGCGATGACGGCTGGGGAAGCAGCGGGGGCTTCTTCGCGGCTCGCCGGGGCGGTTGTGCGTGCGGTATGAGACGGATTCTGGCTTGCGGCCGATCACGGCGGATCACCCACTGTCGCTCCTGATCGCGGGCGTGCGCGGTGTTGCGGTGCGGGTCGTGCGGGCGCTGGCGGTGGCGATCGGGATCGGCGGGGCGCTGGGGCTGACGGCGGGTTGCGGCTCATCCACCACGACAGGCGGGACCATGGCACTGGGCGGAAGGGTGCTCTCGTCGAAGCCGGGCGAGGGGGATCAGGAGGCTGAGCGGCTGCAACCGCCGGCGGATTCGGAGCGTGAGGCGCTGGAGCGGGCGCGGGATCTTGAGCGGGCGAAGGAAACTGGAACGGAGGTTTCGGATGAGAACGGTTCATCATCGCGGTGATTTGGAACGATTCGCAGCGAGCGGGAGTTCCGGCGTGCGCTGGGTCAAGCGGCTGGGATCGGCTGCCGGGCTTGCGGGGGGGATTGGGCTTGTGTCGCTCATCGGCGGGTGCGCGAGCGAATCGACAGGTCCGGTGTATGAGGAGCGGAATGTGCGGCCGGCGACCCTGGATGAGACCAGGGGCGGATCGTCGATGCGGGTGTGGAAGTAGGGGAAGATCGCCGGCGGGCGATGAACATGGGGAGCGTGTGTGCGTATGATCCTGTCGGCTTGCGTCACCCCCGCGAGCCGCCAAGGAATACGCACACGGGCCAGGGGGGCTTGGCCAGAAGAAGAAGGCATTGGGCATCGGGCAGTGGGCATTGGTGAAAGACATCCGTAGCCGGATCTTTCTGATGCCTGATGCCCGATGCCTCATGCCTGGAGAACTCGCCATGAAGTGGACCAAGCAGGAATTGCTCAAGAACCCGATTCAGCACATCGACATCACGAAGTTCGACACGCGCGGGATCATCGATTCGTACCGGGAGATGGCGTATTCGAGCCGGACCCTGGCGAAGGCGGCGGACATTTTCTCGATGATGCTCGCGGACAAGGGTTGCGCGGTGATCGTGACGCTGGCGGGGTCTTTGATCTCGGCGGGGCTCAAGAAGACGCTGATCACGCTGGTCGAGAACAACATGGTCGATGCGATCGTGTCGACGGGGGCGAACATCGTCGATCAGGACTTCTTCGAGGGGCTGGGTTTCCAGCACTACATCGCGCCGGGTTCGCCGGAAGCGCCGCCGGTCGATGACATGACGCTGCGGAACATGATGATCGACCGGATCTACGACACGTACATCGATGAGGATGACCTGCGGGCGTGCGATGATGCCACCAAGAAGGTCTTCGATGCGTTCGCGCCCGGGGCATACTCATCGCGCGAGTTCATCGATGCGATGGGGGCGTACCTGGTCAAGAACCATCCCAAGAACGATTCGCTGGTGAAGGCCTGCCACCAGAAGCGCGTGCCGATCTTCTGCCCGGCGTTCAGCGACTGCTCGGCCGGGTTCGGCATCGTGCTGCATCAGGTCGAGAAGCAGGAAGAGGGCAAGCCGTTCGTCGCGTTCGACTCAGGGGCGGATTTCCGTGAACTGACGGAGATCAAGTTCCAGTCGGCGGACACGGGGCTGCTCATGCTGGGCGGCGGTGTGCCGAAGAACTTCGCGCAGGACATCGTGGTCGCGGCGGAGCTCTTGGTGGAGCGCCGGGGCGGGAAGGCGCGCGGGGATGTCACGATGCACAAGTACGCGGTGCAGTTGACGGTCGCCGATTCTCGCGATGGGGCGTTGTCGGGCTCGACGCTGCGCGAGGCGTGCTCGTGGGGCAAGGTGGATGTGGTGAACGAGCAGATGGTGTTCGGGGAGATCTCTTCGCTCTTGCCGATCCTGGCGAGCGATGCGTATCACCGGAAGGCCTGGAAGGGCCGCAAGGGGTTCAAGTTCGCGGATATGTTTGAGAAGGGGGCGGGGGTGCCGAGTTTCAAGGACTCCGCGAGCGGGAAGAAGAAGGCAGCGAGCCGGTAAGGCGAAGCCGAGAGGTCTGATTTTTTCGAGCCCCGGACGAGAGTTCGGGGTTCGTTGTTTTTGGCGTTCGCGATGTTTGTTGTGGCTGAAGCCGTTATCAGAGGAAGTCCGTTGCAACGGACTGAGATGAGAAGCGAAGGTACTCGAGAGCAGTGTGCGGAGTGTGACCACCGCTGAAGCGGTGGCGTACAAGCGGGCAAGGCCGCTGAAGCAGCCTGAAATGCAATCGGCCCGGGACATGTATCCCGGGCCGACAATAGATGCCGTCTTGCAATGCGCAGGCCGTGACCGCTCGATCGTCGCGGCAATCGGTCAGGGTGATGACCGGGATCAGTTCAGGTCGAAGACCAGCACGGTCGAGGCCGGCGCCTTGCCTTCGATCTGGATGCTCGCCTCATCCTCGATCGCGGCGGCATCGCCGGCGTTGAGGATGGTTCCGTTGATGACCGCCGAGCCGGTGGCGATCTGGATCCAGGCGGCTCGGCCGGGGCGGAGGGTGTGACGAACGGTGGCGCCGGCATCCAGGTCCCCCACCATCACATCGACATCCTGGTTGATCTTCAGGGGGCCGGGGCCGGAGGAACCCGCTTGGCCGGCGCGGCTGGCGACGGTGGCGAGCTTGTTCTTGCGGGATTGGGGTGTGAAGGCTTTCTGCGCATAGGCGGGCGGGAGGCTGCGGGCTTCGGGCATGATCCAGATCTGGAGGAGGTGGACGGGCTTGTCGGGGGAGCCGTTGAACTCGCTGTGGCGGATGCCGCTGCCGGCGGTCATGACCTGGACCTCGCCGGAGCGGATTTCACCCTGCGAGCCGAGGCTGTCGCGGTGATGGAGGACACCATCGAGGACGACGGTGATGATCTCCATGTCGCGGTGGGGATGGAGGCCGAAGCCCTGGCCGGGGGCGACGATATCGTCGTTGATGACGCGGAGCTCGCGGAAGGCCATGTGGTTGGGATTGTGGTACTCGCCGAAGGAGAAGGTGTGCCAGCTGTCGAGCCAGCCGATGTTGGTGCGGCCGCGATCTGTTGCTTTGCGGATGGTGAGCACTTGCGGACTCCTTTGCCCCGTTTGTCTTGCGGTTGTGGGGCATGGCAATGCTCAGTTGGATGACGGGGCCGGCGAGTGGATACGTGGGTAGGGAATGGCCCCCTCATGTGTTAGGCGTTGGTCCGCGTCACATGGTCGCGTGGGCGCAGATGCTGCGTTGCGAACGCCTGCCTGACGGCGAGTGGTTCGGAGTTGTGATTTGCATCCACCTGACCGCAATGCGGGATCACGGCGGCATGTGGCCGCGAAATCTCTTTCCGTCTGGTTCTCAGACTCCGCTTTCGGGGGTGGGAGGGAAACCTCGGCCCATTCGAGGCCGGGACCACCAAGGAGACTCAGCGATGTCCAAGCAGATTGTTCCCGTGGCGTGTGCGATCGCCGGGTCGGTGCTGGCGGCGGTGGTGATCTCTCACGCGGGGCCCTTGGATCCGCCGGCGGGGCCGGTGGCGCCGACGTACAAGACGCTCAACGAGATCGAGCCGGGCAAGCCGGTGAATCTTGTGAACACGCCCGGTGATGGGGACAGCGTGTTCAAGATCACAGCGCCGGGGCGGTATTACCTGACGGGGGATGTGGTGGGGGCGAGCGGGAAGAGCGGGATCGAGATCGAGGCTTCGCACGTGACGCTGGACATGAAGGGGTTCCAGATCCGGGGCTCGGCGGGATCGACGACGGGGATCGATGGGAACGGGACGGGGCCGGGGAGCCCGACCTCGGCGGGGTACATCACGCTGAAGAACGGGTTGATCACGGGGTGGGGTTCGCACGGGGTGACGGCGAACAACGCGGGGGCGTGGATCGTGGAGGAGGTCAAGTTCGCGGGCAACTCGGGGACGGGGATCACGGTGAACAGCGGGACGGTGTTCACGCGATGCTACTTCTATTCCAACGGGCTGGATGGGTGCCAGACGAGCAACCACGTGGAGTTCTACTACTGCTTCGGGAGCCTGAACGGGGGGCACGGGTTCGCGGCTGGGAGCGATTCGGCGTTTGTGAACTGCGAGGCGGGATCGAACGCGGGCAGCGGGATCGTTGTGCCGCTGGGCGGCCGGGTGACGGGGTGTACGACGACGCTGAACAACGGGCATGGGATCGTCGTGGGGGATGGGGGATCGGTGGACAACTGCCACGTGGATAACAACCACGGGGGCGGGATCATGGTGGGCAAGGGCGGGAACGTGTCACGGTGCGCCTTGAACGGGAACGGGACGACGACCTCGAACCACGGGATCTTCGCGAGGCTCTACTCGGCGGGCACGGTGACGACGGCGAACATCACCGACTGCATCGTGACCTCGAGCACGGGTTACGGGATCTACACGGCGGGGGGCACAATCCGCGGGTGCATGGTGGAACTGAACGGCAACAACGGGATGTACATGAGCGATCGCGGGGTGATCGCGGAGTGCGCCGCCAAGAGCAATACCGGGATCGGGATCATGGGCGGGCAGTCGGTGTCGATCATCCACTGCACATCGGGGGCGAACACGACGCACGGGATCCAGGTGTACGACGACTGCATCGTGCGCGGGAACACGTGCGACAGCAACGGCTCGGCGGTCGGGAACGGGGCGGGGATCAACATCGTGGATGCGGGATTCCCGCTGTTCAACAGCGACAACCGGATCGAGGAGAACAACTGCTCCGACAACGACTACGGGATCGCGGTGCTGGACTCGGCGAACCTGGTGATCCGCAACACATGCACGACGAACTCGGTGGCGAACTTCAACATCATCGCCGGGAACACCAAGGGGACGATCTTCAGTGTGGCGGGGGCGGACATCACGACAAGCAACTCGTACGCGAACTTCGAGTATTGAGCCGGGCGAAGGGGTGTATCGCACGCCCTGCGGGGGAAGTCCCCGCAGGGTTTTTTCATTGATCGGTCCGCTCAGTGGCTGGCGGACGACTGTTTCAGAACGTGGGAGCAGAGCGGTCGCTGTCTTTTTCGTCCGCCCTCCGGGCGGCCGTGTCTTTGAGGCTTGTTTCCAGGGGCTGAAGCCCCTGGAAACGATCGCCGGCCCTCCGGGCCAAGACGCGGATTCAACAAGGTATGACCGTCTCTTAGAGATTGTTTCAGAACCCTACCCCATCTCGTGGCACAGGCATCCTGCCTGTGTTCTACCGCTCTGCTACGAAGTTCTGAAACAGTCTCTTAGATCCAGATCTGAACGATCATGATCTGCTCCTTGCCGGTGGCGGTGGCGACTTCTCCGATCTGGGTGGTGGAGAACTTGACCTCGGCCTCGGGATGGGCATCGAGCCAGTCGTTGATGTGCTGGTCGAGGAAGTCCATGCCCTGGTTGGTGAGCTTGCCGTGGAAGGTGCGGACGTGGGTGGCGCCCAGGCCGTTCTTATTGAGGGGCCGCTTCCAGCGTGATTCGGCGTGCTCGATCTTGGGACCGCCGCCGAAGCCGTGGATCTTGGGCTTGTTCTCGGGGGGGAGTCCGGCGGTAGATGTGCCGGCGGATGAGCCGCCCAGTCCTCCACCCCCACTACCCCCACTGCTACCTCCACCGATTCCACCGCCTCCACCACCGAACGAATCAGGAGAAAAACACAAACCACGGAACGCGGTCATCGTGTCCTCCGTTTCAGGGCGGTAGAGAACCGCCGCTATTGGAGTCTATCGGATCGGCGGACAAAGTGCGCGGATTTTTCAGCGCTGGAGATCCCACTGGTACACATGCCAGTTGATCGCCTCGACGAAGCCGCAGCGTTTGAGGTTGCGGAGGGAAATCGGGACAGCGGTGTTGGTTTCGCAGGCGCACATGGCAGCGCCGTGAGCGGCGGCGGCCTGGAGGCGGGAGCAGATGAGGGCGGATTGGGCGCCTTGTCCGCGATGGTCGGGGTCGGTGCCGGCAGCGCTGATGTAGGCCCAATCGCCATCGATAGTGAGGAGGCCGAGGGCGATCGGCTTGGGGCCGTCGAAGGCGGCGTGGACTTCGATGGAGGGGATCTGGAGCATGCGGAGGGCGGTGGCGATCCCATCCTTGCTGTACCAGTGCTCGCAGAGGGGGAGGATGTCCTGGGCGAAGGCGGGGTCGAGGGGTTCGGCCTTGATCGCGGTCGGGCGCGGGGGCTTGCCCTCGCCGGCGGGGCGTGAGAAGGCGATGTACTGGATTTGGTGGATGCGGGATGCACCGGCGGCGTTGAGCAGGGCATCGGTGGAGGCATCGGAGGCCCAGGGTGCGAGCCAGAGGAAGAGGCGCTGGATGCCGATGGAGGTGGCGATGTTGCGGGCCTGCTCGATGTCGGTGGATTCGAGCTTGCGCGTGAGGGCGAGCCAGTAGACGCGGTCGTGGCTCGCGGAGGCGTAGTCAGCGGGGGGTTTGCCGATGGCGCGGGTGATCCAGCCGGCGCGGAGTTCGCGGATGAGGAGGCCCTCGCGGCAGGGAGCGGCGAGCCGGCGGACGCGGTCGAGGTGGCGGGCGAGCAGGAGCTGGCGGGTGGAGGGTGGGGCGGGGGCGGACATGGATTGAGGATATAGGAGAGTGGTGTATGGCGGGATATGGAGGGAATTGGGTTGCCGCTACGATGCGTTTGCCGCAGGGTGGGAAGTTCGCCGGTAGAGGGGTGAGATCATGGCTTTAACGGGAACGGCACAGGGAGCAGGGGTCACGCTGACATCGAATCCGCTGGACGTCCTGCTCGCGTATGACGCGTGGGCGACCCGGACGATGCTGGAGCGGTGCCGGGTGATGTCGCATGAGCAGTTTCACAGGCGATTCGAGATCGGGCTGGGATCGCTGCACGAGAACTTCAGCCACATCGTGGGGGTTGTGCGGCGATGGACGGACCGGCTAACGGGCCGTCCGCTGCGGGCTGCGCTCAATTCGTTTCCGGGGAGGCCGGATATCGCGGTCGATGGCGGGGATCGGACGCCGGATCAGCTTCTGGCGCTGCACGAGGAGGCGGCGGCGGACCTGGTCGTGGTAACGCGCGGGCTGGTGGAGGATGGGCTTGAGAAGACGCTGGTGGTGCAGTGGCCGGGTGAGGATGGCAAGCCGGTGACCTACACGTTCACGCGCGGGGCGGTGCTGACGCACATCGTGGTGCATGGGACGCATCACCGGGCGCAGTGCATCAACATGATGCGGCACCTGAACGTGCCGGGGCTGAGCGATGACCTGCCGGATCCGGGGGTGGTGGATTGGCAGTCGGCGGTGGAGATGCCAGGGGTGAGGTAGGGGCCGATGGAGCATCGGTAGCACACGGGCAGGATGCCTGTGCCACGAGATTGCGTAGGTGGAGCCACTATACTTGTCGATGAGCTCGGGGCGCGGTCGCGGGTTGTCCGCGAGCCGCTGAGAAGCACCCGTTGAACCTGATCCGGTTTGCACCGGCGTAGGGAAGCGATCCATGACCCCCCCCACCCCCACGACCCCCACGACCCCCACGATCCCCACGACCCCTCCTACCACCATCACGACTTCGTCTCATTCATCGATTCATCGTTTCGGCGTTCCGACCCGCGGGGCGGGCAATCCGGGGGTGACATCGCCGGTGACGACGCCCGGCTCGTTCGCCAACGCTCCCGACATCGGCGGGCCCCTGATGTTCTCCTCGCCGGATACGCCTGGGATGCCCGCGCCCAGCGACAAGACGGCGTGGGATTTCATGCCGGAGGACTGGCTGGTTGAGGTCGTTGAAGGCTCGAAGGCCGCGGCCTCGCCCGCATCCTCGCCATGCATGGCGTGCAACCCCCATGTGTTCACGGATGCTCGCGGGGTGACCCGGCGCGTGACACCGCCGGCGGGGTTTGTGCCGATCACGCAGCTCGAGCACGCGCGGCTGGGGATCATCACGCCGGAAATGCGGCGGGTAGCGCAGCGCGAGTCGCACCTGACCGCCGAGCAGGTGCGTGATGAGATCGCCGCCGGTCGCATGGTGATCCCGGCGAACGTGAATCACCTCAAGTACAAGCTGGATCCGATGTGCATCGGGCGGGCGAGCCTGACGAAGGTGAACGCGAACATGGGGGCCTCGCCGATCTCCAGCGGCACGCACGAGGAGGTCGAGAAGCTCAAGTGGGCTGAGAAGTGGGGCGCCGACACGGTGATGGATCTGTCGACGGGTGGGAATCTGGATGAGTGCCGGGAGGCGATCGTGCGGGAGAGCACGGTGCCGATCGGGACGGTGCCGATCTACTCGATGATCATCGGGAAGAAGATTGAGGATCTGGACTGGCCGACGATCGAGGCTTCGCTGCATCACCAGGCGCGGCAGGGTGTGGACTACTTCACGATCCACGCGGGGGTGCGTCGCGGGCACCTGAGGTTCGTCAAGAACCGGCTGATCGGGATCGTGTCGCGTGGTGGATCGCTGCTTGCCAAGTGGATGCTGGTGCATGGGCAAGAGAACATCATGTACCAGCGCTGGGATGATATCTGCCGGATCCTGCGGCAGCATGACGTCACGTTCTCGATTGGGGATGGGCTGCGGCCCGGCGGGCTGGCGGATGCGACCGATGAGGCCCAGCTCGCGGAGCTGGAGACGCTTGGCGAGTTGACCGAGCGGGCGTGGCGATTTGGGGTGCAGGTGATGATCGAGGGGCCGGGGCACGTGCCGTTCGACCAGATCGAGTGGAACGCGAAGATCCAGCGGCGGCTGTGCCATGGAGCGCCGTTCTACGTGCTGGGGCCCTTGGTGACGGACATGTTCCCGGGGTATGACCACATTACCAGTTGCATCGGGGCGACGGCGATCGCGTACCACGGCGCGGCGATGCTGTGCTATGTGACGCCCAAGGAGCACCTGGGGCTTCCTAAGAAGGATGATGTCAAGCAGGGGTGCATCGCGTACAAGATCGCCGCGCACGCGGCGGATGTGGCGCTGGGGATCCCGGGCTCGCGGGACCGTGATGATGAGTTGACCAAGGCGCGGGCAGCGCTCAACTGGGAGATGCACTTCGAGCTGTCGTTCGATCCGGACACCGCCCGGGCGTATCACGATGAGGATCTGGATGTCGATACGGACTTCTGCGCGATGTGTGGACACGACTGGTGCTCGGTGCGGATTTCGAAGGAGATCCAGGAGTTCGCGAGCGGGAAGGCGGAGGGGTTTGAGCGGATGGGCGGCAAGGATGGGATGACACCGGGCGCGGCGAAGAGGTCCGATGCTCTGACGGCGGAGCAGCGGGAAATTCTCGAGAAACGCGGGGTTCTTTCGCCGGATGAGATTCACAAACTGGCGAGCAAGACCAAGAAAGCGATGGAGAAGAAGGCATCGAGTGAGGAGGAGAAGCTGTCGTGCCATTCGGATTACGTGGACCCGGAGGAGGCGAAGCGGATGCAGGCGGAGAAGGCGGGGCGGGAGGTGCTGGTGCAGGTTGATGTGCGGCCGGCGCTGGGGATCGCGAAGCAGGATCGCCTTATCTGATATCCTCCTCGCGTGAAGTTTCGGGACCTTATCAAGATTGTTGGCGATGACGGCTGGGTGCATGTCCGTCCAAACGGGAGCCACCCGCATTTCAAGCATCCGACAAAGCCCGGAGTGGTCACAATCCCGGGAGGCGGCAAGGAAAGCCGTGATGTCGCGCCCGGCACGATGCGCTCGATCCTTCGGCAGGCAGGACTGCTAAAATGACTCCGATGCAATACACCGTCGACATTGAGCCCGCCGATGATGGCAGTTTCAGCGTCTGGGTTCCTGACCTGCCCGGTTGCACATCGTGCGGAGATACGCGCGAGGAGGCGTTCGCCAACATCGTGGAAGCGATCAGGGGTCATATTGATGTACTGCGGGAGCATGGCGAGCCGGTGCCTCCCGCTCGATCGACCGCGACGGTCGTGCGGGCAGCCTGATCGTCGATGATATCCTCCGGGCGATGGATCGCCTTCTCGCTTTGAGCGCAACACGACTCTCCGCCCTCCAAGGGGTTCATCTCCATGTCCCAAGCATCGCCACGCACGCTCACATTCCAGGTCGAACTGGTTGAAAGCGAGTCAGGATGGGCCAAGTCTTGGCTTCTTCTCGATGGTGATCGCTTTGATGTGGAGTGCTCGTGTTGCACGGACACGCCGACTCAGATGGCCGATGTCGCGCTCGCTCTGGCATATCGATCAGGGCTTGCAACACACAACGTAGTATTCGATGCCGAGAGGTATGGTGCGCTTGCAGTATTTCGCCACCGAGATCCGACGGAGTTCGAGCTCTACGACATCGATGATCCGCTCCAGCCGCTCAGCGCCAATCGCACACCAAGGTGCAACGCACTCGTAGACTCCACGGCACTGGCCATCAGTGTCGGCACCACTCCGGATCAGCTGCCGCAGCGGCACGGGATTCGCGAGTACTACCGAATCTGGGATGAACTCAACCCCTTTCCGCTGCTTCAGTACCCGCAACCGCGGCTTCTCCCTGCTCATTCCGCAATCGCTGATTCCATGTGCCAGAATGGCCCACAGGACTCCATCTCGACCAATCTGTCGTCATTGCTCATGAGCACTCCGCAGTGGGGACCGCCGCGGTTGGATCGCGATGTGGGGAAGCTCGGCCTGGTATCTGGTCGTTGACGATGGCCGCCGAGTCGTCCCGCAACATGCAGCCTGCCGGCGATGAGTTACCGGCATTCTCGCACCGGAGCCAACAAGCCAATATGCTTCTGAGGCTCGCTTCGCAACCGTCACACGCGCCAAGGGGTACTTGACATGTCACAGCAACCTGCCTTCTCCGGGTCCGTTCCCAAGACCTACCACAACTTCCTCGGACCGCTCATTTTCAGCGACTACGCCAGGGACATCGCCGGCCGCCTCAAGCCACGCGAGAATGAGCAGATCCTCGAGCTCGCCGCCGGCACCTGCATCGTGACCAAGGAGATCGCCCGCGCGATGCCCGCATCCGCGCGGCTTACCGTGACGGATATCAGCGAGCCGATGCTCAACGTCGGCAAGGGGCTCATGGGGGATGATCACCGCCTCACGTACCAGCCCGCGGATGCCTGCAACTTGCCGTTCCCCGACCGCTCGTTCGATGCGATCGCGTGTCAGTACGGTGTCATGTTCTTCCCCGACAAGGTCAAGGCGATGCAGGAAGCTCGGCGGGTGCTGAAGCCCGGCGGGCGATACATCTTTAGCGTGTGGGATTCGCTGGAGCACAACCCGATCCCGCGGATCGTGCAGGAGACGGTGGCGGGGATGTTCACCGAGAACCCGCCGATGTTCCTGGCGAAGATGCCGTACGGGTGGTTTGACCACGCCGAGATCCAGCGCGTGGTGCTCGCCGGCGGATTCACGCGATGCGAGATCGAGACGGTGGGGTTCCCGAGCGTGGCTCCGAAAGCCGAGGATGCTGCGCGGGGGTTCATCGAGGGGACGCCACTTCTCGCAGGGTTGATGGAGCGCGGGGTGACGGATCCGACGCCGTATCGCGAGGCGGCGAGCCGCAAGCTCGCGGAGCGGTACGGGGATCGGCCTTGCTCGGCGACGATGCGGGCGATCGTGGTGAGTGCGGGGTCGGTGGGTTGAACGGGTTCTACGCGTGGATGAGGAAGCCGCAGGCAGGATGCCTGTGCCGCGAGAAGCGGCAGACGAGCACGACGACACGACCACGGAGTCGTCTTCAGCAGCCCGCCTCAAATCTCTGCACAAAGAGCGTGAAGTCATTGAGATCGACGAATCCGGATTCATCGACATCGGCTCGGGGATCGCCGGCCGAGAAGAAGGCGACGAACGCATCGAAGTCATCGGTGTCGACAAAGCCGTTGTGGTCGGTGTCGGAGAGGCAGTCGATGACCATGGCGGTGAAGAGGCCGCGGCCGTGGGTGCCGGCGATCAGGGTGTCGGTGGAGTTGTTGAGGAAGTTGATTTCATCGACCGAGACGTTCGCGGGGCCATCGTTGGTGGTGGACCAGTGGGCGCCGCCATCGGTGGTGGTGAAGATGCCGACTTCGGTGGCGACGTAGAGCCAGCCGGCGTGGTGGGGGTGGCGGGCGATCCCCCTGATGGGAGCGCTGGGGAGACCGGTGGTGTTTTCACCCGTGATATCGGCCCAAGTGGCGCCACCATCGGTGGTCTTCCAGAGATTGTCCGGGCTGAAGCCGCCGAGGCAGACATAGACGGTCTGCTTGTCGGCGGGGTCGATGAGGATTCGGGAGACGTAGCGAGCGGGAAGGGGGTTTGTGGCGCCGTTGTCATCCACGGTTAGCCATGTGGGGGAAGTCGCCGTGCCGGTGGTGGTTCGGTAGATCTTGGCATCGTTCTGGGCAATCCAGATCGTCGCCGAGTCACCCTTGGCGATCGCGATCGCGGAGATGTACTGGCCCGTGCCCGGTCGGATGGATTTCCAGGGAGAGAGCGCGCCGTTTCGGGCGTTGGTGTTCCGCCAGAGGCTGTTGCCACCGGCGAGCATCGTGAGCGGGTTGTTGGGATCGAGGATGAACGGCGCGATGAAGTTGGCGGCGTTGCCAGCATCGGCAAGATCTTTGACCATGTACTGCCCGCCGCCGGAGCCGATCGCCCGGTGGATCATGAGGTAGATGAACTCGCCGTAGATGTAGTTGGGGTTGAGCGAATCGATCGCCGAGAAGCCTCCATCGCCGCCGAAGGGAAACGTCGCATTGTCGGAGCCGGGCTTCAGCAGCAGGCATCCGTTGTCCTGCGTTCCGCCGTAAAGACGGCCGGTGGGTCCATCGCCGACCGCGCTGTAGAACTGCGTGGTGCGGTTGGTCTTGTCCAGCCGCGTCCATCCCGACCCCATCGCGGCGGTGTAGATGTTGTCCGTGCGGTAGGTGGCTCCGTCGGTAGTGACGTAGACACGCGTGTTGGTGGTGCCGTTGAAGCCGGGATCGGCGACGACGCTCTGGATGTCGGGGTGCGGATCGATCGTGTTGATGTAGCCGTTGCTGATCTGCTGGATTGTGACACCGCCATCGGTGGATCTCGCCACATGGGCGGTTCCAGTCCCTGTGACGATGAAATCGGGGTTGGTGGGATCGACCCACAGAGGGGCGGCCCATGTGTCGATGCGGGTAGAGCCCTCGGTCGTAACGGGTGCATAGCTCTTGCCGCCGTCGGTGCTCTTGTACACCTTGCCGTCGGTGTACGTCGCGTAGACGATGTTGGGTGAGCTTGGGGCGTAGGCGAGCTGGATGCGGCCGTATCCGGGCTTGGCGTTCAGACCCGTGCAGACGCTCCACGAAAGGCCGGCGTTGGTGCTGTACACGCAGCGGTTAAACCAGCCGCCGTAGATCAGGCTGTAATCGAGAATGGCGGCGATGCAGTTGTTTGGGTTGGTGGGGTCGATGGCGACACAGTGGGCGCCGCGAGCGGAGTACGGGTTGCTCCAGGTCGCACCGCCGTTGGTGGACCGGTAGACACCGCCGTTGATCCGGCCGACGAGGATCGAGTTCGGATTACCGGGGCTGACCGCGATCGAGACGACATTGTGGCCGGCCCAGGTCTCGGTCGCGGGCAGGAGGGTCCATGTTGCGCCGGTGTCGGTCGATTTGTAGATACCGATTCCATGCACCCCATCGCCGGCGATGTGTTGTTCGCCGGTCCCGGCGTACATGATCGCCGGATCAGAGGGCGCCATCGCCATCGAGCAGATCGCGAGATTGGCCTCTCGGTCGTTGATCGCCGTCCAGTGCAAGCCACCGTCGATGCTTGACCAGATCCCACCGCCGACGGCTCCCGCCCAGAGACGGTTGGTCTGTACGGGATGAATCAGGAGCGATCGCGTGCGCCCGCCGATGTTGTCAGGACCTCGGCTGGTCCAGGAGAGGGAGTTGATGCCGCCGCCGCGTGTGGTGGCGGTTGCGGCGAGCATCGCGTCTCGCTGCTTCAGGGCCGCGGCGTAGGCGCCTGGTGCGATCTGGCCTTGCTCATCGACCCATGCCTTGCGGCGCCAGATGTACGCCTCTCGCGGCGCACCGGGGGTCTCCATCTCATCTCCATCGTGCCGAGCCTCGAGTTCAGAGGTGGAAAGACAGCCAGCCACGGTGAGTGTGGCCAAACAGGCAAGACAGGAGGGCACCGCACGGCCAGCCATGGCGTGGTCCTCACGACGGAGGGGTACGAAGTGTCGATGGAACACAGGAGTGATCAGTCTACAACTTTGGTGCTCGCGTGACACGGCCTTTCTGCAAGACGGAAGGAATGCTGGCCGTGGATCGGCCGGCGCACCGTTCGGGCGTGCCCTGGCATATTGGGTCGATTGGGGCAGGGGCGGACCGGCCTGGCTGTGACCTGCCCCGGCCTTGACAGGCCGGGTACCTTGTGGCATGGCCCTGACACCTGCCGATGCAGCGTCCTTCGCAGACCGCTGGTACGCCGCGTGGAACGCGGGGGATCTCGATGGGATCATGGCGTGCTATGACGATGCGATCGAGCACAGCTCGCCGTTCATCGCCAGGTTCAACGGGACGGACGATCACACGCTTCGAGGGATCGCGGTGGTCCGGGAGTACTTCCGGCGGGCGTTTGAGCGGAACCCAACTCCGGCGGGGGTCGTGCGGTTCAGCCCGATGCACGTGATGACGGGGCAGGAGAGCGTGATCCTGGTGTATCGCCGGATGTCGGGCGAGATAGCGGCGGAGGTCTTCTTTCTCAACGGGGCGGGGAGGATCGTGCGGTCGGTGTCGCACTACAGATGAAGACGGCCGCGGATTTCGCGGATGACGCGGATCAGGAATCGGGGAGTGTGATTCCGAGGTGGGCTGATCAGGCCGCGGGTGAGACAGCGGGGCGGGACTTGACGAGGCCGGCGCCGATGAGGACGCCGACGCAGCCGATCACGCCGTTGGCGCACTGGATCCAGGCGGGGGTCTGGGCCTTTTGCATCGCATCGATGTTGGACATGGTCGCGGGGCGGGGCTCGGTGGGAGCCGTGGCGTTCATCGCTCCGAACGCCATGAGGAGGCCCAGGACCAGGACGATGCCGGCGAGCACCTTGGGGGGCGTGCCGGTGCGGGCGATCTTCCGGCTGACCAGGCCGCCGAGGAGCGCGGCGATCATTCCGACGATGAACGCCACGATGATCCAGATCGTCGAGACATCGAACGAGTTGGGCTTGAAGGCCTTGTCGGTGCCCATGGCGAGGTATGCGGCGGTGAGGCCGCCAAAGACGATGACGGCCATGACGATGTAGCCGAGGATGACGCTGGCGATCGCTCGAAGCATGTAATGAGCCTCCAGAGTGCCCGACGAGCCCCCACGGGCCCCACGACTGCCCACAATTGGGACATATCGACCCCTGGCCGCCGTTTGCATGAGGTATGCGTGGCGGGAGGTGATGGCGATTCGGAATTGGAACGCGGAGATCCGATCCGTACGTTACAACATCGCCGATCTCATTGAATGAGGTCGCGGAGAGCGCAGAGGGGCGCGGGGAGGAATTGCGGGGGCAGGATCGGAGTTGGTTCAGCGGGAACGGGTGCGGGTCTTTTTGGCGGTCTTTTTCGCGGCTTTCTTGGCGATCTTCTTCTTGGCGCGGGTCGGCTTTGCGGCATCGGCCTTGGCCGAGCGGGGTCGAGCTGATGCGGGCTTGCCTCCCGGGATTTTCTTGCCGTCGGGGGTCTTGCCCATGTCCCGCAGCGCGGCTTCGTAGAACTCGATGTAGGTCTTGACGGGGGTTCTGCGGATCGCCTCGCCGACGACCTCCAGCGGGACATCGTCGAGCTGCTTGAAGCGGATACACGCCTTTCCCATATCCAGCTTCTTGCCGGCCTTTGCCCAGGCCTCCTTGAACCACCTGGTGTGCTTTCCCGCCGCATCCTGCTCATTCCATCCTTCGTACAGTGACATCAGGTGCATCGACATGTGCTGTTTCTGCGATGCAAGCCCCGCGAACGGCAGCGGCTGCTTCGGATCGCAGTGATACCCGTGCGGATAGATGCTGTGCGGGATCGCGTACCCGATCATCCCGTACGACATCCGCTCGACGTATCCCTTGTCGAGGTTTTTGAGTATGACCTCGCGCACCGCCTGGATCGCCGCTCGCCGATCCGCGGGAAGCTCCGCGATGTATTGCTCGACGGTGGTGGCTTTGCTTTGCATGATCCGGCCATTCTACATGACCGGTGCTGCGAATGGGGCCTCACTTCTTCTTCGCGGGCTTTTTCACGGCGTTCTTCTTCACCGGTTGCTTCTTCACTGCCTTCTTTTTTCCCGGCTTCAATCGCCCCTCGGCGATCGCCCGTGACTTGGGGCTGGGCACCGCTGGGATGCGTTTTCCATCGGGCGTTTTTCCGATTCTCCGGAGGCTGGCTTCGTAGTACTCGATGAACTTCTTGACGGGCATGCGCCGGATCGACTCCCCCACCACTTCCAGCGGGACATCCGCGAGCGTCTTGACGCGGATGCACGACTTGCCCATGTCCAGCTTGCGGCCGGTCTTGAGCCAGGCTTGCTTGAACCACTTGCCTTCCTCGCTGGGCTCTTCCTGATCGCACCAGCAGTCCACCGATCCCAGGTACATCGAGATGTACTGCTTCTGCGATGCCAGCCCCGTGAACGGCAAGGCCTGCTTGGGAGTGCAGTGGTACCCGTGGGGGTAGATGCTGTGCGGGATGCAGTACACGATCATCCCGTAGGACATGCCTTCTTCGTAGCCCTTGTCCAGGTTCTTGCGGATCACATCCCGGATCGCCTGGATAGCTCCTCTGCGATCTTCGGGCAGCTCGGCGATGTATTGCTCGACGGTGGCGGCTTTGCTCTGCATGGCGGGGACAGTCTACCAGAGGGCAGCGCTGGGAGGTCAAGGGCATCAGTCGATCGAGATCCGCATCCGCCATGAGAGGTCGAGGCGCTCCCCGGGCTGGAGCACCTGCACGCCGTGGCTCCGGACCTGGCCCGAGGCCATCAGGTTGAACCCATCGTTCACCATGCTCACCGGCTCGACGCAGAAGAAGGGGTATGGGGAGCCGTTGCCCGCGATGGGTGAGAAGATGACCAGGTGCCCGAAGTTCGAAGAGGAATCGAACGATGCCCGCACGCCGCTCCTGGTCCACCGGAGTTCGGCGCGACCTGTTGGGCAGTCGAAGACATCATCAAGCGGCATGTCGAGGGATGTGCCGCGGTTCAGTCGCTCGCAAAGATCATCCATGCTCGCGGGGCCGGTGGGCATGATGCGCTCGCACGGGTAGCGGCCGGTGACGGCGGCTCGCACTTGGATCTCATCTCGGACATCCCACAGCGTGCGGCTGAAGAAGGGGTGAAAGCCGCCGCCGGCGGGCATGACGGATTCATCGGTGTTGGTGATCGAGAGGTCGCATTCCAGGCCCTGCTCGGTGAGTTCAAAGCGTGCCTGTGTGGTGAACGACCAGGGCCAGTTGATGTTGTCGTGCGCACGGCTGTCGAAGAGGAGTCGGGCGGAGACGGGGGAGCGGTCGAGGATGCGCCAGGGGCGATCCCGGACATCTCCGTGGATCGCGGTGCCATCAGGCCAGTTGGGGCGGAGCCGTATGTCGCGGCCGTTGAAGCGGAAGGCGGCATCCCGGATGCGGTTGCTCCAGGGTGAAAGCAGATAGCAGGCGGTGTCCTCGCCGCGGTTCACGATCCCCGGAGAGCGGCGGAGGATGGGCCATCCGTGGGCGCGAGGCCCCCGGATCGCCAGGTCTGTGATGCAGGCCCCCACCGCCGGATCGATCTCGGCGCGGAGCAGGTCATTTTCGAGGAGGCAGCGCTGGGGGGGCATGGTCCGGGAACGTTATCAGGGTTGAGGGTGGTTCACATCGACGACCAGCGCCAGAGCCAGACACTGGCACAGCGGCACAGCGGCACAGCGGCGGAATACTCGGGTTGGAATGGGGTTATTGGACGGGCTATTTACCTCAAGGGAAACCTCGCGCAAGCCCCGGATTCAGACCGGATTCCGGAGGGCCGATACTTCGTTGTGTCCGCCCTGGACGGCGTGCAATCCCGGTCCGTCGTCGGCCCGTGGTGCCCGTGCGCCCGCGGACCGTGGTCGCCGCGATGAGTGAGTCTTCCCCAAAGCCAGGCACGCGGCCCGCCGCGGGTTCCCCACCGGGAAGCCCCGAGGCGGGTGGTCCGGCGCCGGGGGATGATGTGCTTTCGGTGCTGGAGGAGTTTGAGGTCGGGCTGGACAGCCTGAAGAAGCTGCACGCGCAGCGGCAGGCGCTGACGGATGAGCTCAAGCGGCGAACCGAACAGATGGCGTCGGCGGAGGCCGAGCTTCAGACACGCCGGGAAGAGCTGGCAGCGCGGGAGCGGGAGGTCACGCAGGCGACCGCCTCGCTGGGTGATCGCTGGAAGCGGCTGGATGAGCGTCAAGCGGAGCTTGAGAAGGCCAAGGGGCAGCTTGATGAGCGGCTCTCGACGCTCGCAGCTCGCGAGAACGCGGCGAGCCAACTCCAGGCGCAGCTCCAGGCCAAGCTGGATGATGCAACGCGGCAGGCCGAGCGCCGCACGGCGGAGCTCAACGCACATGCCGCGGAGCTTGATGCACGCTCCAATGCGCTGGAGGCCCAGCGGGAATCCTTCACACGCGGATCTGCGGATTTCGAGGCTCGCAAGACCGGGATCGCCAGCGCCGCAGCCAAGCTTGAGGAGGATCGGCGAGCGCTAGAGGAACAGCGTCAGGGGATCGAGCGCAAGAACGCCGAGATGGCATCGCAGCGCGAGGCGATCGAGGGCCAGCGCCGGCAGCTTGATGCCCAGCGCGGGGAGCTGGATTCCCAGCAGGCGCGGCTGAGGCAACTGGGGGGCGACATCGATCGGGATCGGCAGACGCTGGAGCAGAGCCGGCTGGATCTCCAGAAGCTGCGGCACGAGCTGGATGATCGCCAGGCCGAGAACGATCGGCAGCGGGCGCAGCTTGATTCGCAGGCTCGGGAGCTCGAAGACCGGGCTCGCACCGCCAAGGCTGGTGATGTCGCGGCGGAGCAGCTCTCGGCCAAGTGCCAGGATCTGGCGCGGCAGCTTGAGGAAGCCCGCCGAGCAGCGCAGGAGCAGGCGGGGGCCTCACAGACCAAGAGCAAGGAAGCGCAGGCGGCGAACGCTGCGCTCAACGGCAGGATCGCCGAGCTTGAGCGGCAGTTGGGCGAGGCGGTTGCGGCGAGTGAAGCGAGCGCGGGACGGATCGCGGAGCTGGAGCGACAGCTCGGGGAGACTTCCAAGGCGAGCAAGGGTGGTTCGAGCCGGATCGCGGAGCTTGAACGCCAGCATGCCGAGGCGAACGCGGGCGCCAAAGCGGCATCGGGGCGGGTCAAGGAGCTTGAATCGCAGATCGCCGAGACTGAGGCAGCGCTTGCGGCATCCGAGGAGAAATCGGCCGCGTGGCAGAAACAGCTCGATCAGGCCCGGGAGGAGTTGAAGAAGACGCGGGAAGAGCTGGAGGAGCTGGCGAGCCGGCCGGCGCCGGCGATGAATGATGCCGAGCACGCAGCGCTGGCGGACCGGCTGCGGAAGGCGTGTGAGACGCTGGTGCAGATGCGTGATGAGCGAAAGGAGATGGAGAGCTCATCCAAGAAGCTCGAGGCCGAGCTGCAGAAGGCACGCGCGACGATCCAGGATCTGCGGTCGGCCTCGACCGGGAAGGGCCGGGAGGCTCATCCGGCGGAGATCCGGCGGCGACGGGAGCGACTGACCCTCGCCAAGGCGTTGAGCCGTGAGCGGGTGCAGAAGGTCAAGAAGGCCGAGGATGCACTGGCAACCCGATTCGAGCAGGCCGAGCGGATCCTGGGGATGCGCCAGGAGCTGGCGGATGCCCGCGAGGCGATCACGGCAGCGCACAAGAAATCGGAGCGCAAGCGGGCGAGCGGACGGACGGCAGCGCTGATCTTCTACGGGACGGCGGCGGCGGCGATCCTGGGGGTGTTGAGCTGGTTCGGCACGCAGGCGGTGATTCCCGGGCAGTACGCAGCACACGCGATCCTTTCGGCGGATCCGCGCGGGCGGCCGTTGACGGAGGGGGACTACCAGGAATGGCAGGCATTCCACGAGAAGATGATCGCCGATCCGCGCTTCATCGATGTGGCGGCCGAGCGGATGGAGCGTCGCGGGATCACAGAGCTGTCGCGGGGGAGCGACCTGGCGGCGGCGGCCAAGAAGCACCTGTCGTACGCCTCGGCCAAGCCCGGCGAGCTGAAGCTCGAGTGGCACGGGGAGGGATCCGAGAGCACGCTTCGGATCCTCGACACGCTGGTGACGGCGCTCGCAAGCCAGGCGAATGCAGCGCGGGAGCGGCGGGCGGATGGAGCATCGACCGAGGTCCGGCAGCCGGCGGCGGCGGGGAGCGAGCGGCTGGACAAGGAGTACCGGATGATTGCCGGCGCGGTGTGGGGCGGCTCGCTGATTGTGTGTTTCGGGTTCTCGGTGCTGATCTGGCGGAAGCTCGCGAACGCGAAGGCGACCTTTGAGGGGTCGGCGGGGGTCGATGCAGCGCTGGATACGCGTCGGTGGAACCTGCCGGTGCGGAGGTAGCGGGGACGTGGGGACGCGGGGACGCGGGGACGCGGGGACGCGGGGACGCGGGGACGCGGGGACGCGGGGACGCGGGGACGCGGGGACGCGGGGACGCGTCGATCGTACAAACATGACTCTTGGATCAAAGAGAACGCTGCGATCGCGGGGCTATTCCCTGACGGGTGAAATGCTCAGGACGACCTGGCGATCTTCGGCAGGGGTGGCGCCCTTTACGGTGATCTTGACGGCGCTGCCGGCGAGCATGCCTTCGTCGATGAGCGATTCGGCAAAGCCCTCGACCGTGGAAATCGAGCGGCCGGCGACCCTTGAGACTTCATCTCCGACGCGGAGGCCGGCTTCGTAGGCGGGGCCTTCCTCATCGACGTAGCGGAGGCGCACCGCACCGGCCGAATCGGTGGCGACCGTCGCGAGGACTTCCTGGAGGAATCGCGAGGGTGAGACGCCTGTCAGCACGTGGAAGGGCATGCGTCCGAGGGTGACATCGACATCGATGAAGGCCTCGCCACGCCAGACGTGCAGGGTCAGCTTGTCGCCGGGCTGGTGGCTGCTGGTGATGGACCTGAGGCGGAGGGTCTCATCGACGGGTTCACCTGCGACCGAGACGACGATGTCGGTCTCCTTGATGCCGGCCAGATCGGCGGGTCCGCCGGGGGTGACCTGTTCGACCAGGAGGCCGACGCCGGAAAACCGTCCCGCCGGGCCGACGCGATGGGGGGCTGGAGCGAACCGGAGGCCGAGGTAGCCGCGCGAAACCTCGCCGGTCTTGATGAGCTGCTCGGCGATCGACTCGATGGTGGCGAGGGGGATGGCGAAGCTGATGCCGGCGGACTGACCCTCGTTCTCTTCGCCGCGCGTGGTGCGTGCGTTGGCGATCGCGACGTTCATGCCGATGACGCGGCCCTTGGAATCGACGAGCGGTCCGCCGGAGTTTCCGGGGTTGACGGCGGCGTCGGTCTGGATGAAGTTGGTGAAGCCGCCGAAATCTGCGCCGGAGTTGGGGCTGCGGCCCAGGGCCGAGACGATGCCCTCGGACATGGAGAACTTGAAGCCGAAGGGTGAGCCGAAGGAGTAGACGCGATCCCCACGCTGGGGGCGCTCGCCGGTGGCGCGGCGTGCGGGGAACACCTCGCCGACATCGGCTGGGCGGATGACGGCGATATCGGTGAAGGGATCCGCGCCGATGACCTGGGCATCGGCGACTCGTCCGTCGTAGAACTGGATCTGGAGGGTCAGGGCGTTTCGGACGACGTGGGCGTTGGTGATGATGTTGCCGGTGGTGTCGTAGACCCAGCCCGAGCCGTTGGAGGAGACGCGTCGGCCTTCATCGGTGGGCGAGATGACCTCGATGTGGACGACGCTGGGCTCGACGTTGTCGGCGATCGCTCGGGTGGCGCGGCTGATGCGCTCGAGGATGTCATCCTGGTCGATGGTCTGGCGGGCGAGCTCGATCTGGACGGCGGTCTGTGCAGCACCGATTCGCCGGACCATCGCGGGAACGGCAAAGACGGCGACCGCGGTCGCCAGCAGCACCACCAACGCGGGTCCGAACGCGACGAATCGCCTCATGTGCCGTTCCTGTCAGGCATGCCGGTCGGTGATGCGCGTTTCCGCGATCGTCGATCGGACTTGGATCGCCGGTCGAATCTGGGGTGCGTGTGCAGCCCCGGGACCGGCGCTACCCGAATCACTACCCCCGCTCACCCCACTTGCCCCAGCATCCTCCCCACCACTACTGCCATCCGTCTCTTCGAATCGAGTCGATTCGCCGGGCTTCATGGTGTAACGGTGTCCTCCGAGATCTCTTGCCTGAACTCGGCGGATCCACTCGCGGCCGGCGGCGATCACGTGGTCGGAAAGCTGGGCGACCGGATCAACGAACCTGGGCGCGTGCTGGGAAAGGCCCAGTGCATCCTGGAGGACGAGAACCTGCCCGTGGCAGGCGGTGCCGGCGCCGATGCCGATGAGCGGCGCGGTGGTGGCGCGCATGATGGCATCGGTGACCTCATCGGGGACGGCTTCGACCAGGAGCATGCCGCAACCGGCCTGTTCGAGGGCGATCGCATCGGCGACGATCTGTCGGGCTTCATCGGCGGTGCGGCCGGCGCTGGCATATCCGGCGGAGATGGCTGCGCGCTGGGGTCGGCTGCCGACGTGGCCGCAGATGGGAATGCCGGCGCGGACCATTTTTTCGACCAAGGGCGCGGTGGAGGAATCGGCCTCGACCTTGACGATGTCGGCGAGCCCTTCGGTGAGGAAGCGACCGGCGTTGCGGATGCCCTCGGCATCATCGGCCTGATAACTCATGAACGGCATATCGCCCATGACGACGGTGCGCGGAGCGCCGCGTTTGACGGCGGCGGTCAGAGCGAGCAGGACATCCAGAGGCATGTCGATGGTGCGCGTGAAGCCGAGGATGACTTCGGCAGCGGTGTCACCGACGAGGAGGAGGGGCACGCCGGCTTTTTCGAGAAGGCGGGCGGTAGTGGCGTCGTAGCAGGTGAGGCAGGCGAACGGTTCACCGGCCTGGGCCATCGCGCGGATGGTCTTGAGCGTCACGAGGCCCTGTTGTGGGGTGGCGTTGCTCATGCGTGCCTCGGTTCGCCGGCTGGGGGCGATCCGGGAACGTGAGTATATGGTCGCTGGGGCCGTGGCTCCGACGACGGGTTCCAAGGCGTCGATATCGTGCGGGCCGGGGAGGAATCAGGCTGCGCGGGGGCGCCAGTCGTCGGGTGCGTCGAGTTCCCGGGCCTGGCTGTCCATGAGCTCGTTGATCGAGATCACCGCGCGGGCGAAGTGGCGCTCGACATCGGCAAGGGCGAGCTCGGCGGGGTGAGGCTTGCGATTGGATGCGGAGCGGGAGTCCTGGCGACCGGGGCTCAGCATGCGGCGCCAGGCCTCTGTGGGGAATGGGAGACGGTCGCGCATGTCCTCCAAGGAGCTTGGCGCGGCGGCGACACTTTCTTCCCGACCCCAACTTCCATCCGTAATCCTGAAGCTCATGCGAGTCCCTTCGCGTGATGCCCGTAGGGAGGGCTAACACAAGGATCGGACACGCGGGGGCTTGCGTTGAGGGCGAGTGGGGGAAGGTTCGCGCGTGGGACCGGAATCGCGCAGGGGCTGCGGAAGGTGCTGGGGGGGAGGGCTGGTGCGATGTGTTATCGGGCGTCGGCTGAGGCGCCGGCCTCGGCGTGCTTCTTGGCGCGGCTGTGGCCGATGCGGTTCTCGGTGCCGGCACGGAGGCGCTGGATGTTGGTGCGGTGGGTCCAGAAGACCAGCGCGCAGAGGACGATCGCAAGGGCGATCAGGAGGCCGGCGTGACGGATGTAGTGATCGAGGGGTGGGAGGCTTTCGGAGGCGGGGCGGAGCTTGAGGAGTAGGTAGGCGGCGACCAGGAGGGGGAGGGCGGCGGCGGCGAGCAATGAGGCGAGGCTGACGTATCGCCACTTGATCGCGGCGGCGAGCCAGGTCGCGAACGCGAGCAGTCCGGGGATGGTGAGGACTGGATACATGCCCAGGAGCGCGCCGAGTGATGTGGCGACACCCTTGCCGCCCTTGAAGCGGAGCCAGGGGTTGAGGATGTGGCCGAGGATGGGTGAGGCCATGACAGCGAGCCACCAGGCGGCTTGGTCGGGTGGGATGAGGACGTTGCCGAGGAGGCCTGAGAAGTAGCCGGCGAGCAGGACAGGGATGGCGCCCTTGAGCATGTCGAGGAAGAAGCAGAGGAGGCCCCACTTGCGGCCGACGACGCGACCGACGTTGGTGGCGCCGATGTTGCCGGATCCGTGCTTGCGGATGTCGATGCCGTTGGCGCGGGCGATCAGGAGGCCCCAGGGGATGGAACCGATGAGGTAGCCGGCGAGGATGAGGAGAAGCCAGGATTGGGTGTTGAGGTGGGCTGTGGGCATGGTGATCGGTGTGGATGTGATAAGTCGCACGGTAGGGAGGAAGCAAAGAGGTTGCGCACGCGAGAAGCGTCTCGGGCGAGCGAAATTACGTCATGCGATCCAGGCAGAGTGAATCACGCGCCGATTAATCTCCAACTTCCTGTGCAACCTCGACTGGCTCGCGGCTGTATGAACAGGTGTGGCTCGCGATGTTCTTTCGCGCGTCCGACAGGTCCGTCAGTTCAACGGGGGGTGCCTTCCAATCTTGAACCAGCCCAACTGCTTCTTCGCAAGCACTCATCCCGCGCATCGATGAACCAACGAGTCGGCCTCGGGGTCGCGTTCGTGGCTTCGCGCGCCAGCTCATGTGGAGGATCCCCATGAATCGCCCCACCATCTCCCGAGCCAGCATCGCACTATCCTCTCTACTTCCCGCGCCGCTCGCTCTCGGCCAGCAATGCGCCATCCCCCACACCCCATGCGATGGCATTCCGTACTTGCAACCCAACACGTCGTGGATCGTCAACCCCGACTGGACGCCCAACCGCCTCCCAGGCGTCGTTTTCATGCTGTTCAACGGCAGCTACTGCTCCAACATCAACGAATCCAACTATCGCGGCCTTAACGAATACTGGTGCGATCCCATCGACGATCCCAACTGCGCCCTTGAGAACGGGCTCACGGGCGTCGGTGTGCTCTCGGGCCATCTCAACGATGCCTGGGCCGCCGGCTTCCGACGCTTCATCCTCTACGCGCCCGCCGGATCCATCTGGGGCGGCAGATTGACTGATGGTTCCGATGCAGGCCAGGAATTCCTCGCCAGCTCGCAGTGGGCGACCATGCAAGAGGACAAGCGTGAAGAGCTGGAAACCCTGATCGGCGAGTGGCTGGGCCAGCACCCCGATGCTTGGATCGAGATCTACGGCTCGTTCCCCACGATGAACAACCCCACGACCCGCTGCCTGGGCCCCAGCCAGGGATACCCCGACAATTACTTTCCCTACGACACCGTGCAGGCGACTGCGAACTGCCTCAGCCCCGCCGGGTCCAAGATCGCCGGGTGCCCCTACGCCGCTTGCGAAGTCCACTCGCCATCCCCGTTCAGCCTGACCGATGTGTGCACCTTCGATGCGACGATCAAGCCCTGGCAGGATCTGGGCATCAAGCGCTACTGGCTCGATTCGGCTGCGCAGATCTCACCCAACAACTTCTTCGGCGACTTCATCGAACTCGCCTACTGCCCCCTCTATCGAAGCGGACCGGGCACTCCTCACTTCCTGGGAATGGAGTCGATCCCATCCGTCGACTTGGGCGGCGGTCCGGAGGGCCCCGGGATGATCGACATGGATCGCGCGACTCAGGCGCCTGCGATCGCGTTTGGTAACGTGCTCTTCGACCGAGACCCTACCAAGACATGGGATGTCTCAAATGTCGCCTCAAGTACCGAACTTGCGGTTGTCCTCGACCCGTTCCGCGCGTATATGGAAACCGAGACGGTTCGTGGCGTGCTCGACTGGACTCAGCGCGGCTTCGTTGCATATGTCGTCAATCCAAACAACGCCGAGAGCATGAAAGTCATGGAACGTGTCAAGCGAGTCTATGACTTCGGCATCATCCAGCGAGGCGATTTCAACGGCGACGGCGTCGTGAACTCGCAGGATCTGACCGACTTCACCGCCCAGTACAACTGTCACAACGGGCTCACGAGCGGATGTAACTACGCCCACGGCGACATGGATCAGGACAACGATGTCGACATCCGAGACCATCAGAAATTCACAGGCTACTACTTCATGGCCGGAAGCCTTGATTTGGGTCCATGCACCGACGCGGAGGCCATGGATGCACTCACCCGCAGCGAAGAGCCCGGTTGTCCGTAATTCGGTTCAGATTCCGTTGTCTGACGTGGCGTCGTGTGGCAGAATGAGTGTGCGAGGTGTCAATGCTCAACAAAGGCCGAAAACTGCCGACGTGTCAGGCCGCAGCGGTGGCGGGTGCTGCGATTCTACTGTCGGCTGGGGCTGCCCGGGCTGAAGTCGTAGTCTCTGATAACCGCGATGGCACTTTCCAATGGACGCGGACGATCTATCTCGGAGACGGTAATCCCCTCTACGGCACATACCTTGATATCCGACAATCGCCACTCCAGACCGGCGATGCCGGCCCTGGCAAGCTGCTGAATTGGTTTTCGTACGGATTCACCGGCTCAAGTCCAGGCAATTTCGAGTTGATAGGCGACCCAGGAACTGAACTCGCATGGAACGAAGACTTCAAGACGTATTTCTGGAATGGAGGGCCTCTCACGACGATCCCGCTGAATGAATTCGCACCGGGCGAATTTGTTGATTCGTCGTACACATGGAAGCGCTATGGCCTACATTATCTCGCCCTGCCCTTCTCCTTCGAAATGAACGGCGGAACCCCCCTGATCGCCCCGCTCGCCTACCTCGGTGTCAGGATCAAAACGGGCCCCGCTTCCTACAACTACGGCTGGATCCTCTACGAGAACTGGACCAACCCGCTCATGTGGGCGTACGAGACGACGCCCAACACGCCCATCCAGATTCCCATCCCAACCCCCGGGGCGCTGGCGGTCGGAATCACGGGCATCATCGTCTTGCGGCGGCGACGCTGACATCTCCAAGAGCAGCGCTGTGGCGCGCCGCATCCGGGAGGATCGTGATGCAACGCGATCGCGTAGACTGCCGCCGTGACGATACCACCGCCCGACGACAATACAAGCTCGGCGCTACAACCGCACATGTCGCGGGATGAGTTCCGCAGGCTGGGTCATCGCTTCATCGACTGGATCGCCGACTACTGGCAGCAGGTCGATTTGCTGCCTGTGATGTCGCAGGCCAAGCCGGGGGACCTGCTCTCACGATTGCCCGAGCATGCGCCTGCGGATGGGATGGATGCGGCGGGGTGGGATGGGGTGTTCGGGGAGCTGGACCGATTGATCGTGCCGGGGCTGACGAACTGGCAATCGCCGAACTTCTACGCGTACGTCCCGTCGAATGTCTCGGGGCCGGGGGTGCTGGGTGAGCTCTTGAGCGCGGGGCTTGGTGTGCAGGGGATGCTGTGGCAGACGAGCCCGGCATGCACTGAGTTGGAGATCAGGGTTTTGGATTGGATGGGGGGGGCGGTTGGGTTGCCGGAGGTGTTTTTGTCGGGCCGAAAGGGGCAAATTGGCAAAGGGCAAAGGGCACATCAGGAGGAGCCGGCACAGAGAGGCGGAGGTGTGATTCAGGGGACTGCGAGCGAGGCGGCGTTGGTGGCGATGATTGCGGCGAAGAGGCGGGTGGGGGCGCGTGCGCGGGGAACGCAGCTTGTTGCGTACGCGAGCGAGCAGGCGCACTCATCGATCCTGAAGGCGGGGATCATCTGCGGCGTGTGCCTGGATGCATCGGATCGCGAGGGGCTGCGGCTGGTTCCGACGGGACCGGAGCATGCGATCGATGTGGGGGAGTTGGATCGGATGATGCGTGAGGATCTGGCTCGCGGGCGCGTTCCTTTCTTTGTGTGTGCTTCGGTGGGGACGACGGGATCGACGGCGGTGGATTCGATCTCGGGGGTTGCGGGGGCGATCAGGGCGGTAGAGGAGGTAGATACAGGCAGGATGCCTGTGCCACGAGATGGGGTAGGGGAAGGGAGCATCTGGCTGCATGTGGATGCAGCGCATGCGGGGGCGGCGTGCATCTGTCCGGAGTTCCGCTGGATGATCGATGGGATCGCCGAGGCGGATTCGTTCTGCTTCAACCCGCATAAGTGGCTTCTCACGAACTTTGATTGCAACTGCTTCTGGGTGCGGGACCATCGCGCGATCGTGGATGCGATGAGCGTGACGCCGGAGTACCTGCGGAACGCGGCGAGCGAGTCGGGGGAAGTGGTGGATTTCCGGGATTGGCAGGTGCCGCTGGGGCGACGGTTCCGGTCGCTGAAGCTGTGGCTGGTGATGCGGCACTACGGGATCGAGGGGTTGCGGGCGCACATCCGGGAGCATGTGCGGCTGGCGAGCTTGTTTGAGGAGCTGGTGAAGGGTGATGATCGGTTTGAAACGTGCGCACCGAGAACCGTGAACCTGGTGTGCTTCCGGCTGCGGCCGTTGGCGGGTGAATCGGCTGCGGCCACTGATGCTCGCAACCGAGAACTGATGAACAGGCTCAACGCCAGCGGCAGGCTGTATCTCACCCACACCTCGCTGCCGGTGTGGCAAGACGGAGCAAGGGCGGTGGGCGAGTCGATGGTGGTGCTCCGGATGGCCATAGGGGCTGTCAGAACCACCGAGAAGCATGTCCGGCAGGCATGGAACGCAATCTGCGACAGCGAGCGCTGAGTACGGTCGGGTTGACGCAGTCGCAACGATCAATATACTGCATACTGCAAGATCGCGAAGGAGGTGGGTATGTACTTCGGCCAGCATCGTCTGACTTTGATGGCGGCGGTTTGCCTTTGCTGCATCACATTGTGGCCAGAACGCGCGGCGGCGCAGTCGTTCGAGGTGATCGGCGCCCCTGAAGAGATGCCATTTCCTTTTTTGTATTTTCAAGGAGTGTCGAAGGATGGGCTCGTGTGTTTCGGTCAATACATCAACCATGATTTTCAGGACGAGGCGGTGAGTTGGACCTCTTCCGGCGGATTACAAGCACACGGGTCCTGGGCGGGAGATCCCGGTGGACCGACCTCGTTCTCGGCGTCAAATCGTGATGGCTCCGTCCTTGTCGGGAGTTATCGAGCGGCTCACATCGGTTGGGCGAGGCCGCTGCGCTGGACGCCGTCGGCCGGCATCGTCGACCTGGGCATACTACCCGCCGGTCAGGTGCAAGGTGTGGCACAGGGCGTGGACGCGTCCGGCGCGGTGATCGTCGGCACAACGTACGGTACGAACACGGGCGAGTTGGCAAAGGCTTTTCGCTGGACCGCGGCGACCGGGATGGTCAATCTCGGTTTCCTTTCCGGTGGGTCAACGTCCTCGGCATCGGGCGTCAGCGCCGACGGACTGGTCATTGTCGGTTCATCTGCTTCGTCAGGTGGAAGGATGCCGATCCGATGGACCGCCGCGAACGGGATGCAAGCGCTTGGACCGCTTCCTCCGGGGTACGTGAGCGGCCATGCCCGAGCGACGAATGGTGACGGGTCCGTCATCGTGGGAAGTTTGAGCAAGTCGGACGGCTCCTATGAGCCGTTCGTCTGGACCGCCGCCTTGGGCTTTGAGGTGCTCGGGAACATGGGTGGCCAGTACGGGACTGCGACCGACATCAGTGAGAACGGCGTGGTCGTTGGAACGACGACTCGACCCTCTAACTACCACGAGACATTTCTTTGGACGGCGTCGAGCGGCATGCGCTCGATTCCGGAGTTGCTGCTCACCGACTACGGCATCGACATCAGCAATCAGGTCTACTACCTGGGAACGCCGAGCATCTCGGCGGACGGGGCGGTCATCGCAGGCGAAGCAGAACGGTTCCACGAAGAATTCGGGCAGGTGTTCGTAGGCTGGATCATCCGGCTTCCCGCCGGTTGCCCTTCCGATTTCGACGGCTCGGGGTTCGTTGACATCGAGGACTACACGGCATTCGTGCTCGCGTTCGAGGCCGGAATCGACGAGGCGGATTTTGACGAGTCGGGGTTTGTGGACATCGAGGACTTCACTTCGTTCGTACTTGCATTCGAGGCCGGTTGCTAGGGCTGCATCGCGTCCGGACCATTTTTGAGACGGAGAGGGATGGCTGGGGGGCGGGGTGCTCTTTGGGGGGGCCACCCGAATAAACTACAGGGCTGAGGGCTCCGTTCTGCAATCGCACGGCGGATGCCGTTGCTTGGTCTTGATTCCGGCCTTTGCGCCTTGGAGGCTCTGTATGTCCACCACATCCAGTCGTCCGACGTCTACTGAACCCGCGATTACGACTTCTGCCCATCGCGGGCCAGCGCCGGTGGTTGATCCCAACGCCGTCACGATCTCGGGGCTGGTGCTGAACCCTTCTTACGGGCCTGAGACGCAGAAGCCGGCGGGTTCGTCCGCGGCGTATCCGACGCCCGAATCGCTGAAGTCGGGGAACCTGGACCGGGATGTGCCGCCGCCGGGGCAATATCCGTACACGCGGGGGCTATTTCCGGAGGGATACCGGACTCGACTATGGACGATGCGGCAGTTCGCGGGGTTTGGATCGGCGGATGACACCAATCGGCGGTTCAAGTACCTGCTGGAGGCGGCCAAGGGGACGAAGGCGAACACGGGGCTCTCGACGGCGTTCGACCTGCCGACGTTGATGGGGCGCGATTCGGATGATGAGTTGTCGGTGGGTGAGGTGGGGCGGTGCGGGGTGGCGATCGACACGATCGAGGACATGCACCGGCTTTATGCGGATATTCCCGTCGGCCAGGTGACGGTCTCGCAGACGATCAACGGACCGGCGGCGGTGATCTGGGCGATGTACCTGGGGCACGCGATCCAGCGGGGGATTTCGTGGGACACGCTGGGCGGGACGCTGCAGAACGACATTCTCAAGGAGTTCCACTCGCAGAACGAGTTCATTTACCCTCCTGAGCCGAGCGTGAAATTGGTGGTGGACACCATCGAGTTCCAGAGCCGGTTCGTTCCCAGGTGGAACAGCGTTTCGATCTCGGGGTATCACATCCGCGAGGCGGGATCGACGGCGACCCAGGAGCTGGCGTTCACGCTGCGTGATGGGATGGAGTACGTCGAGGCGTGCGTGGAGCGGGGGCTGGATCTCGACAGCTTTGCGCCGCGGCTCTCGTTCTTCTTCAACAGCCACAACGAGTTCTTCGAGGAGCTGTGCAAGCTGCGGGCAGCGCGGCGGATCTGGGCGCGGATGATGCGCGGGCGATACGGGGCCAAGAGCGATCGCTCCTGGTTCATGAAGACGCATGTGCAGACGGCGGGGTGCTCGCTCACGGAGCAGCAGCCTTTGAACAACATCGTGCGGGTCGCGTTCCAGGCGATGTCGGCCGCGCTGGGCGGGTGCCAGTCGCTGCACACGGACTCGATGGATGAGACGCTGGGGCTGCCGACGGAGCAGGCGGTGACTGTGGCGCTGCGGACGCAGCAGATCCTGGCGCACGAGACGGGGATCACACGGGTCGCCGATCCGCTCGGGGGCTCGTGGTTCATCGAGCAGCTGACGGACACGATGGAGCGGGAGGCGCTCAACTACATTGATGAGATCGATCGGATGGGTGAGTACAAAGGGCAAACGGGCAAAGGGCAAAGGGGAAAGCAGGAAGAGATCGCCGATCTCAGCAAGCATCCGGCGTATGAACCGCGATCATCGTTCGGGAGGTCGTGCATCAACGGGATCAATCGCGGGTACTTCCGCCGCCAGATCGCCGAGGCTTCGTACCGCTTCAGCGAGGAGTGCGAGGCGGGGGACCGGATCATCGTCGGGGTTAACGCGTACGTGGATAACGATGAGAAGCGGCCGATCGAGATCCTGCAGATCTCGCACGAGGTCGAGACGGATCAGTGCTCCCGGCTCGCCGCGTTCAAGCAGCGGCGGGATGCGGGTGTGGTTGCGAAGGCCTTGGACAACATCCGGGATGTCTGCCAAGGGAAGGCGCCGCGGCACTCTCTGGGGCTATTGGCGATCGGGGGACCGGGCGGGAAGGATCATGCGCCCGCCACGAGCAACCCGGCATCGTGGGGGTTGCACGCGACCAACGTGATGCCGGCGCTGGTGGAGGGGTCGTTGGCGAACTGCACGCTTGGGGAGATGGTGCAGGCGATGGCGGATATTTATGGGAGGTACTCGGGGGGGCCTGAGTGGTAGTGGAGATGGAACGAGCCCGACGCGCAAGCGAGGGCGTTGGGGCTCGTCGCTGATGGGAGTCGAATCGGGATGCGGTCGGCGACAACTCGCCGAAGGCATGTGCTTTTGCTTGCACGTCGTGCTCGTTGCGAAGAGGTGTCTACTGCGCTTCGTTCACGTACCTGATTGCCGCCTCCAGCCCGGCCGCGTGGTTGATTCATCGCGTGCTGCCGTGCTCGGTCCAGGACTTCTGATCGGGGAGTGCGTAACCTGCTTCGCGGAGGCAGCGGGTTGACCAGGATTTGAATTGCTCCATGGCTCGTTCGGGCGGGGCGGATTCGTGGCAGTCGACGACCACATGAACGTGACTTGAGCGGACATTGACGGCGAGCAGGGTCCACTTGCGGACCTGGCAGTGGGCCTCGATGGTTTTGGCGATCAAGATGCGTGCTTCCGCGGAGCGCAGGACATGCGGGTATCGCATCCGCTCGGATTCAGATTGTCTACGGCGGGAATCGGGGGAAAGAGGCGGCGTGCCGCGCTGGTTGGAGCCTGAATCGACCGAGCCGCGGGCGTCGCCGTGGAGCCATGTGCCGTAGCAGGACCATGTCAGGAAGTAGGCAGGTGCGGACATTCGACCCCCGAATTCGGGAGAAATCATACCGAAGAATGGTCGCGGTCGGTGCGGTGAACTGATGGATGTGCGGTGGGGGCAAGAGGGCTCTTTCTCCTTTTCGCACGAGGGCCGAAATCCTCGTAGCGGATGCACGTGACTTGCGGGGGCGGGAATGCCCTTGCTTGCGCTGCGGGCTCGTTCGGGGATGCGTTATACTTTGGACATGGTTCATTTCTCCCTACCCACCCGCCGCGGCAACGGCATCCTGATCCTCGTCATCCTGATCGCCTTGGCGATCGCCTTGTACCTCATGTTCGGCAACATGGGGGGCGGCAAGGCGTACATGGGGGAGGTCAAGAGGACCAAGGATCGCGGGCAGGAGATGGCGCGCGAGATCCAGGTCGGGCAGATGTCGATGCTGATCGCGATGTATCGCGAGAGCAACAAGAAGCTGCCGAAGGAACCGGCGGACATGGAATCGCCGGGGGCGTTCAACGATCCTTGGGGGAAGGAGATGACGCTCTCCTTCGAAGAGAAGAACGGCAAGACGGTCGTGACCTACCACTCGGCGGGGCCGGATGGGGAGGTCAAGACCGAGGATGACAAGAAGTACACGGATACGTTGCCGTATTAGAAGACACTGGGCATCAGGCACTGGGCACTGGGCGCTGGTGAAGAAACGCGGGTGCGAGACAGGCAATTGTTGTTTGATCCTTGACCGCTCTGCCGATGGGATGTAGTGAAGGAGTCATTCCATGGCCGAATTCATGGCGTTGTGGCTTCCGATTCTGGTTTCGGCGGTGGCGGTGTGGATCGCCTCGGCGATCGTGTGGATGGCGATGCCGCACCATAAGAAGGACTACATCGAACTCCCCGATGAGAAGGGGTTTACGGCGTTCCTGAAGTCGCAGAACATCCCGGCGGGTGTGTATGGGTTCCCGGACTGCAAGACGCCGGAGAAACGCAACTCGCCCGAGATGAAGGAGGCCTGGCAGCACGGGCCGATGGGGATGCTGTACGTGTGGAAGACACCCATGTCGATGGGTGGAAAGATGTTCGCGACCTTCCTGGTCTTCCTGTGCGCTTCGGCGGGGATCGGGTACCTGGCATCGATCGCGATCACGGGTTCGCCCGAGGGAATGCACGTGTTCCGGATCGTGGCGACCGCGGGGACCCTGACGTACTGCTTCTCGTTCATCCCGAACATGATCTGGTTCGGAGCCTACCGGCGGACGATCGTGGCGAACATCGTGGATGGGATCGCGTATGGCGTGATCACGGGGCTGGTGTTCATGTGGATGTGGCCAGGGAAGTGAAGAGGGGCGAACGGCGAACGGGAGCGAGGAACGGGCAGCAGGACGGCGGTACACGCGCCGTAATCGCACGTGGATCTACATCCCGATGCAGGGCATCCAGGCGCCTGCTGGGGGCTGCCAGGGGCCCAAGGTCATGTAGTTGAACATCTTGATGCTTCGGCAGCCGCGAGCCATCAGTTCGCGGTGGAGGTTGTTCTCGCTCAGCGGCAGGATCGCCTTGTGGAACTGCGGCGGCGCGTGGCGAGCGGAGTGGGTGACAAGGCTGGCGAGCCCTTCATCGGTGACGGCGAACCCGTGGCCGAGGAGGCCTGGGAAGAAATAGCCGGTGATGAGGTGGCGATCGGCGAGCACGAAGCCGGGGAAGCCCAGTCGGAGCATGTCGGCGACCTCTTTGATGCGGGTGGAGTGGTAGTGGCGCTTCGAGATCTCATCGACGAGGGGGAGATCGGCGGTCGTGAGGGGGCGGATGCGCGGATCATCCTTCGGGGCTGGATTGATCCTGATCAGCGAAGCGGCATCGCGCCAGTCGAAGCCGAGCTTGGTGTAGAGGGACAGTGAGCAGGTGTTGATGGTTTCCTGGAAGAGGCGGACGTGGGCGATCCCGCGGCGCTCAGCTTCTTCCATCACGGCGAGCATGAGGAGCCGGCCGATGCCGCGGGATTGCTCATCGGGGTGGATGGTGATGGGGCCGACGCCGGCGACCGGATCGGAGTAGGCCAGGAAGTTGGAGCCCAGGAGCTTGCCGGTGTCGGTGTCGATCGCCGCGAACCCGGCGATATCGGGCCGGGTTGCGAAGAGGGAGATAACCATCTGTCCGATCTCAACGGTGTCGAAATCGCGCTCGACGCCGTGGCGATCCTGGAGGGCGCTGAAGGCAAGGTGGCAGATCTCGCCGAGTGCGGGGATGTGGTCGGGTTTGACGGGGATGATGGAGATGGGCATGGGGGAAGCTCAAGGCTCAAAGAGGCAAAGCTCAAATCGGGAGGGGGAGTACGTGGTGGGGTGATTGGGGGATGGGGAGCGGGGGACGGGGAACGTGGAATCCAGTATGTAGGCGGTCGTGAGAGTAACGGGCGGTATCAGATCGCGAGTGGGCCTTCGCCGCGTTCGAAGGCATCAATGGCATCCTTGGCTTCCTTGAGGCCCAGGCCGGTGCGCTGGCGATAGAGCTTGATCGCGTTGATTTTCTCGTTGGCGAGCACGAGCTGGCGGATGTCATCGTTGCCATCGCTGGTTGAGGCGGACAGCTCGATACCGAGTGACTGCATGATGGCATCGATCTTGGCTTCGACGTTGGCGAGCCGGCGGGAGAGGGCGAGCAGGTCGGATCTGGATGGGCCGCCGAAGAGGGGCATGAGGGGGCATCCTTGGCGAGCGGTGTCATGGCTCACGGAGGATGCAGTCTATCGTGGGGGGTGGGAGCGAGGGTGATCGTGGACGCGCGGGACCAGGAACTGGTCCGGACGGTGCGGCTGGCGCTCAAGCTCGGACGCAGGCACCTCTCGGAGTACGCGCACGTCAACGCGCCGAAGAAGTTCACCCAGCCCCAGCTCTTCGCGTGCCTGCGGTCGATACCAGGCTTCTGGACTGAGCAAGTCGAAACGGCAGCCGGAGTGACGAAGCTGGTTTCGCTGTCATTCCTCGACTAGTTTTGTGAATCTCAGGCCGCTTCCTGCCCCTTGATCGGCTCGGTCCCCGCGACGCCATCGCGCGTCACCAGGAACAGCTCGGAGCTGATCGGGTACGGCAGGCGGCGATAGTCCTGCATGATGCGGTCGCGCAGGCGATCGAGGAAGGGCTCGGGGCCGGGGGTCATGGCGACGAACATGTCGCGGGCGGGTGTGGCGACGTAGAAATCGCCGCCGAGGCGCGGGGCGAGCTTGCGGTGGAGGTCGCTGAGGAGGAGCCGGGCGGCGTCGTAGCCATCGTGCTCGCAGACGATCGCGGCCTTTCCGCCTTCCTTGCTCTCGACGAACTGGATCTCGAGCTCGGGGGCGTAGCGGTCGAGGTTTTCACGGGCGATCAGCTCGAGTTCCTCGGAGCAGAGCTTCCACTGGACGCACTGCTCGGTGGTGATGCTGACGGTCATGTGGGGCAGATCGGTGACGAAGACAATGACCGTGTCGTTGACGAAGGGGACGTGGGCGACCATCTCGCGGGAGAGGTGCTCGAAGATGCGCAGGGGCTGGATGCGGGGCATGATGCGGGGCTTGGCGAAGTCGATGGAGGCGCAGAGGCTCTGGAAGGCATCCCCGGCGAACAGCTGGTCGAGGTAGTGCTCGACGATCTCCCGGCCGCGGCCCGGCTCGTGGGTGACCATCCTGTGGAGGTTTTCGAGGTCCAGTCGCCGGCCGTTGACCAGGAGCTCCCGGGGCCCGACCAGCTCGATGCCATAGGCCGGCTGGAGTTTCCGGAGCATGTCGGCGACGGCTTCTGCAAAGGCTTCTGGTTCGCGGGGCATGCCGGCCATGGCAACGGATCCCTTCTTTGGCTCGGGTGGCCCCGCCGCGGCCTTGAGCACGCTTCCTGCGTGCCGATCCCACGGCGGCATACGACGGGCCACCCGCGAGACCTATCGACGAGTCCATACGCGGCGCTGAGCCCTGCGGTTGAGGCGGTCTCTTCCCTCCCCCTACAACCGGAACGCGGGCGGGTTCGCGGACCTCACGCGGGGGGGTTTGGGGGCTGGCAGCAGGTACGGTGTCCGCTGGGGGCCTTCTCGATCCCCTCGGGGGTGGGCAACGTGGTATGATCGGGTATAATCGCCTCCCGGACGCCGTCCGGTATTTATTCGACCCCGGCATTGGCCTTCGGATGGATGTGCGTACGGGGGCGGCGAATCGTTAGGGTGGCAGGGCGGGGGCACCGCTCGCAGAGATGTAGTGACGGAGGTACACCGTGACCGAGCAGGAAATCGAGGCGAAGGTCATCGCGATCGTGGCCGAGCAGATGAACACCGACAAGGCCAAGATCTCTCGGAACACGAGCTTCCAGGAGGATCTGAACGCCGACAGCCTCGACACCGTCGAGCTGGTCATGGAATTCGAGGATGAGTTCGACACCTCGATCCCTGACGAGGCGGCGGAGAAGATCAAGACCGTCGGCGAGGCGATCGAGTACATCAAGCAGGCCACCGGCGCTGAGTGATCCAGCGGCTTGGATCGGCGCGGGGATGTCTCGTCGCCCGATCCAACCAGATTCCGATGATCGTCTTATAGTCGCAGGCCGGCGCACGGGTCGTGGACCGCGGGCTTGAGCATCTGCCGACACCGGCACGACAGCGCCATCTCTTCAGACTGAAGGAACTGGATCCGCATGAGCTTGCCCGTCGGCCCCTCCAACGCGTCCCGCATCGTCATCACCGGGATGGGCGCTGTCACCAACCTTGGCGTCGGCGCAGGCCCGACCTGGGCGGGCATGCGCGAAGGCCGCTCGGGAATCGGCACCCTCGAAGGCGAGGAATTCGCCCGCCACAGCGGGCACTGGGATGTCAAGATCGCCGGTCAGATCCGGGGCTGGGATCCGGTCGCTGCCGGGATCTGCGACACCCGCGAGGCTCGCCGCACGGATCGCTTCTCGCTATTGGGGCTCGGTGCGGCGGATGAGGCGTTCAAGCACTCGGGGCTTGATTTCTCGAAGATTGATCCGGACCGCTGCGGGGTGATCATCGGATCGGGCATCGGCGGAATCAAGACCATCGAGGATGGGATGTGGGTGCTGATCGAGCGCGGGCCCGAGCGCATCAGCCCGTTCACGGTGCCGCGCCTGATGGCCAACGCCGCGGCGGGCAATATCTCGATCAAGTACAACCTGCGCGGGCCGGCGAGCACGCACGCGACCGCGTGCGCCAGCTCGGGGCACGCGATCGGCGATGCGATGCATGTCCTGCGCCGCGGCGAGGCGGACATCATGCTCGCGGGCGGCGCGGAGGCTGCATGCACGGCGCTGTGCATCGCCTCGTTCATGACGATGCGTGCCCTGAGCGCCCGCAACGATGCCCCGACCAAGGCGAGCCGGCCGTTCGACAAGGATCGCGACGGATTCGTGCTCTCCGAGGGCGCGGCGATGTTCGTGCTGGAGACCGAGGAGCACGCCAAGAAGCGCGGGGCGACGATCTACGCCGAGCTTGTCGGGACCGCCAACAGCTCGGATGCCTCGCACATCACCGCGCCAGATCCCGAGGGCTCGGGGGCGGCCCGCTCGATGCGGTGGGCGCTGCGGGATGCCAAGCTGAATTCCGACCAGATCGAGTACGTCAACGCCCACGGGACATCAACCCCGCTGGGCGACAAGGCGGAGGTCGCCGCCGTGATGCGCGTCTTCGGGGAGCACTCCAAGGCATCCTCCAAGGGCCACCTGATGATGAGCTCAACCAAGTCGATGCACGGGCACTGCCTGGGTGCATCGGGCGCTGTCGAGCTGATCGCCTGCATCCACGCCGTTCGGGATGGCATCATCCCACCCACCATCAACCTCGACAACGCGGATCCGGAGTTCGATGGGCTGGACCTGATCCCGCACACCGCCCGCGAGCGTCGCGTGCGCTACGCGATGAACAACACGTTCGGCTTCGGCGGTCACAACGTGACGCTGGTGGTCGGGCGTTATGACGGCTGATGAAATGAGACAACAAAGCGATGACAAGTGGAGCATCAGCGCTCGCCGGGTGTTGGCTCGTCGATGACAGGCGGCTCGGGAAGTTCGGCGGGGACCTTTCCGATCTGATCCCGGGCGGCGTAGATCGCCTGTTGCAGCGCCTCGGCATGCGGTTCGATGTCCTTGACGATCGTGGTCTCATCCATGATCCGGAGGATGGTGTCGTTGGAGACCAGGGCCTGGAGGGTGATCGCCTCGACGCCTTCATCGGTGAAGAAATGCATCAGCTCGTTGTCGCGGTTGGCGAGCGTGAGGGCGATGTTGTAGCTTTCGAGCCTTCGGATCTGGGTGATGGCATCGCTGGCGAGCAGGTGGTGCATCGCGTAGGGATCCCGTGAGACCTCGGCGAACGCCTGGGCGAGCGCGAAGATGCGGGCGCCGGGGAGCGGGTTGGTGTGGTCAGCGAGGCCGCCGAAGGCTGTGCCGCGGAGTTGCTTGGCCAGATCAACCACGGCCTGGGAGATGGCTTCTCGCCTTCGTTGATAACTCTCGCGCGTGGCTGCATCGGGGGCGGTGGTAGATGCGAGCCTGGCGGCGGCGATCGGCTGGATCGCCAGCACGATCCACATGAGCGCCAGCGCGAGTGCGAGCCCTTCAAAGAATCCCAGGATCGCGCCGGCGAGCGAGTTGCGTTTCCGCCATGCGGACTGCTCGGGCGTGATCGCCCGCAGGATGAGCCTTCCGGCGACCCCTGCGATCGCGACGATGCCGATGCCGACGATCCCGATGCTCAGGGCGCAATTAACCAGACCGTGGGTGCCGCAGAGTCCGGAGATGCCATCCTCGATCGATCGGCCGATGGGGCCGGCGAGCAGGAGGGAGAGGAGCGTGCCGAGGAAGAGTCCCGCCAGTTCGATGGCGCCCAGGCGCAGGCCCTGGATGGTGCAACCGGCGATCATGCAGATCGCCAGGCCGCTGGTCCAGCCATCGAGCATCCCGGCGAGGGCGGCGAGCAGGAGGCCAGCGCCGGCGAGCATGAGTGGCAGGCGTGATCGCTTCGCGGTGTCGGCCGCGGATGGCGCTGGTGTTGCGGCGCTGCCGGCGGGCATGAGGACAGGCTATCTGCGGCGTGCGCGGGGAGCAACCAGCACAGCGCCGGGGAGGATCAGTCGCGTGAGGAAGCCTTGCCCTTGGTCAGGCGAGCGCCGGCGGGCGGGTGTGATTTGCCGTTGGTCTTGCCGTTGGTCTTGCCGTTGGATTTGGCGCTTTCCGCGGGTGGAGATTTGGCGGCCCGGACCTTGGCATCGGCAGCGCCGGCGAGCGGGTTGCGGAAATGCTGCTCTTGGACCGGTACGACGACTTCGAGGATGTGCTGAAGGACGGAGGCAGGTGAGCCCATGGCATCGACGGTCCTGACGATGAACTTGTCGTAGTAGGCGAGCACCGGGGCGGTCTCCTTCTCGTAGATGTCCCAGCGCCGGCGGATGACATCTTCCTTGGCATCGTCGACTCGGTTTTCCTTAAGAGCCCGGCGGCGGAGGCGCTGGATCATCGCCTCCTTGTCGGGGCAGACGAGATGGACGACCTTGAGAACCTGGATGTGCTTCTCGAGGAGCTTGGCCTGCTTGACGTTGCGCGGGATGCCGTCGAGGACGAGCAGATCAACGTACGGCTTGTACTCGCTGAGGATGGTGCGGGCGTGCATGTTCTCGCACCACATGTCGACGGTGACATCGTCGGGGACAAGCTCCCCGCGCGAGGAGTATTCCTGGAAGATCCTGCCCAGACGCGAGCTGACATCCAGCGTGCGGAAGACCTCCCCGCATGAGAGGTGATAGAACCCCGGGATCTGCCCCAGGATCTTGCCCTGCGTGCCCTTGCCCGCGCCCGGAGCGCCGAAGAGCAGAATGGTCTGGTATCGCTGCGTCATGGCCACCACTCCGAAGAACTACACCCGTCACGATCAACCCCCGCCAATAACCCACCACCCTGTCCACACCGAGGGACGCCGAACACCCGCCATCCTCGAATCGGGCGATCACCGGACGGCCATCGCCGAACCACCTGATATCCCGGGCTATCGGACGCCCCACCACGGTAAAGGGCAGAGACTCTAGAGGCAAGGGAATCGGCAGGCCATCGGGGGATCTCAAGTCCCTGTAACCGCTACAACGGGTGGTTCGGTTCTCCGGTTCGGGAGATTGTGCGGGAGGTTCAAGATCGCAACGCCCCGGGCGGCTTGTGGATCCCCCACCATCCGGTTAGGCTCGCCCGGCAAGGGGGTCTGGAATGGCAGTCGATCCGTTCAGCATCGATCCTTTCGGCAAGCCTGCGTGCGAGAAGGAGCTCGCGGCGGTCGGGAAGGATGAATACCTCGACAAGCTGTATCAGCCGGCGGCCGAGTTCATCACGCGGGCGGCATCACCGCACGTTTATCTCATGCCCGGCCGGCGCGGGGCGGGCAAGACCGCCTTGGCCCAGTACCTCTCGGTGGCCCCGCCCAGCAACCCCAAGGGCTCGATTTACGTCGACCAAGATGCCCTGACTGTCCGGCACCTGCGTCGCATCGGGGCGGGGTGCGATGCCCGGCCGGCGGAGATGCTTCCCCGGATCTCCAACGTCTGGCGCGTGCTGCTGTGGAGCATCGCGATGGGGGCGATCCCCGATCCGCCGGCGGAGCTGCGGATCGAACTGGCGAGCCTGTGCCGGCCGAGGGTGGGCTCGTGGGAGATCTTTCAGCCCCGGACCGGCGCCCTGCGGATCCCCCTGCCGGACCAAGAGTCCGACGACCAGGCGTGGTTCGACTGGTGCGAATCGCTGCTGAAGGATCCGCACTTTGAGAAGGCACGGGAGCTGGCAGCGCGGCGCATGATGCAATCGCCCATCACGCTGATCGTGGATACCTCCGAGCAGTACGACACGCGATCGGACGATGTGATGTACGCGCTGGCGGGGCTGATCGAGGCGGGATCGCACATCGAGGAGGCGCTCGCGGAGCGCGGGTTCTACATCAAGCTGTTCTTCGCGGAGGAGATCTTCCCCAAGCTGGAGGTCGCGTACGTCTCGAACACCTCCAAGCACGTGCGCAACCCGGTGAAGATCCGCTGGCGACCCAAGGAGCTGCTGCGGCTGGCGGCGTGGCGGCTCTTGAGTTTCAAGAGCGAGTACGGGTATTCGCCGGTGTACGACAAGCAGAGCATCGACTGGACGCGGCCGTCGAGCATCTACGAGCGGTTCTGGAGCGAGCATTTCGGGGAGAAGGTGCTGTCGCGATCGGGAAACACCGAGCGGACGTTCTCGTACATCCTCCGGCACACGCAGCTGCGGCCGCGTCAGATGATCGTGCTGTGCAACCGGATTGCGCAGGCGAGCATCGATCAGTGCGAGGATGACGTGCAGGGTCTCAAGAACTTCAGCGGGGATTCGATCCGGTTCGGGGTGCAGGAGGCGGAGATCGCGCTGGCCAAGGAGATCATCAACTCGTACCGTACGATCTTCCCGAAGGCATCGCTGATGATCAACTGCCTGACGGGGGGAACGCCGTTCATGCAGGGCAACGAGCTGCACATCGCCTTCAACCGGGCCCGGGCGTTCATCCCGGAGGATCCGGACTTCGATCACCGGCAGTTCATCGACATGCTGGTGCAGCTTGGGGTGATCGGGCGGATCCGGCGGCAGGACAACGAGGCGCGGATCGTCGAGGCGGATTTCCAGCACAACATGGATCACGAGCTGCGGATCAACGAGCGGGATCAGTGCATCGTGCATCCGATGTTCTGCTCGTTCCTGAACCGCTCGTTCGGGCCGGGCGGGTATATCGTGTACCCGTTCCCGGAGCATCCGGATTACAGCAGGGGCGAGGGGCTGATCTAGGTGCTGGAAGTAGAGTCACCAGCGAAGCACAGATGACACGGAGAAGAGCGGTTCGATAAGAGCCACTGGGTAGCGCCGAAACCGCCCGATCACGACTGGATGTCGGGGAGATCCAGATCCGGGATATTGCCGAAGGCGATCCGGCGCGGGGCAGACTTCTTGGCTTCCTGCATGGAGGCCTGGTAGATGGCATCGGCGCCGAACTTCCTGCTGATGGCATCCATCGCTTTGGAGAGATCGGCGAGCTTGTTCTGCTCAGTGAAGAGGGGGCCGACGTAGGCCTCGGTGGTGGTGAGGTCCGTGAGGGTGACGCCGAGCTGAACCGGCACGCCAGGGGGGCGCCGGGACCACATCTGCGTGAAGGCGTTGACGATGGTGGTGGTGTCGTTGACCGCTCCGAGGGCCAAGCGGGCATCCCAGGACTTGGTTCCCTCGCGCTGGAGGGCGCGGATCGGATCCCGGTAGCGGATGAAGAGAGAGAGGTGCTCGGCGATGTAACCGAGGTGGCGGGCGCGGGCGGCAACCTTGTTGGCGAGTCGGATGCCGACAGCGCGGGCGCCCTCTTCGTTGCGTCTCTCCATGCCAAGGACATGCGAGTGGCCGATGGTGCGCGGGGGGATCTTGACTTCCTTGGCATCGTGTCCGCGGAGCCGCATGTACCACTCGCGGCCGACGATGCTTCCCCAGGCCTTGGCGAGCGTGTCCTCATCGGCGGTGCAGAGGATTTCGACGCTGGTGATGCCGGCGGCTTCGAGCCGTGGCTTCATCTTGCGGCCGATGCCGGGGAGGTCGATGAGGTCGAGCGTGAAGAGCTTGTGGGGGAGCTCGTGAGGCTCGATGACGGTGAGGCCATCGGGCTTGTGCATGTCGGCGGCGATCTTGGCCAGGAAGCGATTGGGCGCGATCCCGATCGAACAGGTCGCGTAGGCACCGATCTTCTCTCGGATCGCCTTCTTGATCCCCTTGGCGATCGCGATCGCCTTGGCGGGCTCTTTCTCATCCCCCATGAGGCGGGCGGACATCTCATCGATCGAGTGGACACCCTGCACCGGGATCTGGGTGTCGATCGCGGCGATGATCTGGTGGTGCTGCTGGACGTAGAGCTCGAAGTTGCCGGTGACGCAGATAAGGCCCGGGCATAGGCGCTTGGCCTCGCCGACGTTGGTGCCGGTACGGATGCCGAATCTCTTGGCTTCGTAGCTGGCGGCGATGCAACAGGTGGCATCGGAGAGCAGGGGCACGACGGCTACCGGCTTCCCGCGCAGCTCGGGGTGGGCCTGTTGCTCGATGGAGGCGAAGTACGAGTTCATGTCGATGTAGATGGTCGACAGCGGCACGGCGATCAACTATACGTTGGAACGGTCAGGGCTGATTCGCAAGCCGCGGAGCACCCTGCTGGATCGCGTCCAGGGCATCCGGGCTGCCCTCACCCTTGCCGCCGGCGATCGCCCAGCGGACCAGGCGCCGGTAGTGGGCGGGATGGATGAGATCCAGGGCCCCATCGTGCGTGCGTTCACGCGCAGTGCGGAGCTTCGAATTCGCGGCGAGCGCTTCGGGAGAGGCGTAGAGCAGGGTGTTCTGGCGATACCACCACTCGACATCGCGGTCGTGCCAGATCGCCGGCCGGATCGCATCGATCGCGGCGTAGCCGCGGTTGGCGAACAGCTGGGCCCACCAGGATGCGAGCTTCTCGTTGATGTGCTCGGTGCCGCCCTGGTAAGGGATCGCCGCGGAGAAGAGGACAACCGGGGCCAACTCGCAGAGAAATGAGACCAGGTGCTCGGCGGCGGATGAGGGGAGATGCTCGGCGACTTCGAGGGACATCGCCAGATCGAAGCGGTGGCGGCGACTGGCACGGGTCGAATGTGGAATGCTGGGTCGTGTGGCGGGATCGGCGATCTGTGAGAGATCTGCCTGGATGAAGGACTCAGAGGGGACAAGAAGCTGGTCTCTATTGATATAACTGCCATCGATGCCGGTGACCTCGGAGATGCCCAGCTCGGTCCAGACATTGAGCCACGTGCCGATGCCGCAGCCGATGTCGGCGATGCTGTGTGGATTAACCAGCTCGCGAACAAGCGGCAGGACTCGCCGCGCGGAGGTGAGAGACCCTTCGGCGTGCCCGGCGAAGAACTCGCGGGAGTAGGCGGTGGTCATGCGCGAGTGTAGCGGGGGTTGGTTGCGGGCTGAGGGATCGGGGGCGGGCGGGATGACGCCGGGAACGGGTGGTAGGATGAACGATCATGGCGGTACGCACCAAGTTCCAGATCTTCATCAGCAGCACTTACGAAGACCTCAAGGATGAACGCCAGGACATCGTGATGGCGTGCCTGGAGATGGGTCACATCCCGATCGGGATGGAGATGTTCAGCGCTGGGGATTCTGCGCAGTGGAACGTGATCCGCCGGACGATCGATGAGTGCGACTATTACGTGCTGCTGCTCGCCGACCGGTACGGATCGACGATCCCCGAGGAGGGTGGGATCAGCTACACGGAGAAGGAATACGACTACGCACTGGAACGCGGGGTGCCGGTGCTGGGGTTCGTGCTGGATCGGGCGGCGATGTGGCCGGGAGATCGGCGCGAGAGCGATCCGACGAAGATCACGCGGCTCGCGGCGTTCCGGAACAAGGCCCAGTCGCGGATGGTGACGTTCTGGAAGACGGCGAGCGAGCTGCGTGGGGAGTTTGCGATTGCGCTGACCAAGGCGTTCGCGAGCAATCCGCGGCCGGGGTGGGTGCCGGCGAGCGAGGCGGCGAGCGCGAAGGTTTCGGAGGAGCTGGCGCGGCTGAGCCAGGACAACGAGAAGCTGCGGCGGGAGAACGCGACGCTGGCGAGCACGGATCCCGGCGCGGCCCGACGGCAGGCTCTTGTCGAAGAGCTTGGTACGATTCGGGCTTCGGCAGACGACGGCACACTGCTGAGCATCTTCTCCCGCTTCGGCGGAGTGTTCGCATCTCAGGCCTCGGTCGGGGATGTGATCAATCTGGGGAGCTTCGAGAACTCCGAGGCCCTGATCGAGGATCTGTGGGGGCTGGAGACAATGGGCCTGCTGCAATCGTCCGATGCCCGGCGGCGGATGCACTGGCAGGTGAGCTTTGAGCTGACACCGCTGGGGACTGAGATCCTGCGGTGGCTGGATCGCGAGGCGCTGCTGGCGAAGCGGGCTTCGGGCTCAACGCCGCGGGGGTGAGACTCATGCAGGGCTATTTTTCTTTTACCTTGCCCTTGCCCTTCACGACTTCGCCGATGACGTAGACAGTTTCGCCGAGACGCTTGAGCCGATCCTTGATCGCATCCGCGAACGCGGGCTTGACGATCACGCAGTAGCCAATTCCCAGGTTGAAGACCCGCTTCATCTCTTCATCCTCGATGTTCCCGTGCTGCTGGAGGAACTTGAAGACCGGCAGCACCGGCCAGGTGGAGCGGTCGATGATGGCATCACAGTTGGAGGGGATCGATCGCACGAGGTTCTCGGCGAGCCCGCTGCCGGTGATGTGGGCCATGCCGGAAATCACGTTCTTGACGCGATAGGTGCGCTGGAGCTTGATGATGGATTCGGCGTAGATGCGCGTCGGGGTCAGAAGGACCTGGCCCAGCGTCTTGGCCCCCCCACCGCTCTTGCCGTTCGTCTTCGGTGCTTTGGCTCTTTGGCCCTTCGGCCCTTTCCCGTTCGTCAGTTCGTCGTACACACGGTTCAGATCCAGCCCCGCTTCTTTCACGACACGCCGCACCAGCGAATACCCGTTGCTGTGGATGCCATGTGACGCCATGCCGAGGATGACATCTCCCGGACGCACGCGATCGGGCTTGATGATGCGTTTGAGCTCGACGACCCCCACGGAGAAGCCCGCAAGGTCGAATTCACCCGGCGCATACACATCCGGCATGTTCGCCGTCTCCCCGCCGAGGAGGGCCGAGCCGGACATTTTGCAGCCCTCGGCGATCCCGCGGACCAGGGCGTTGAGCATGACGGTGTCGACGCTGGGGACGGCGATGTAATCGAGGAAGAAGAGCGGTTCAGCGCCCTGGACGATCAGGTCGTTGACGTTCATCGCGACCAGGTCGATGCCGACGGTGTCGAAGATCCCAAGCTCGCTCGCCAGCTTGACCTTGGTGCCGACGCCATCGCAGCAGGAGACCAGGACGGGCTCGCGGTAGTTGCGGGCGAACAGCTTCTGCTTGAAATCGAGGCGGAAGAGCCCAGCGAACCCGCCGGGGTTGTCGATGACGCGGGGTGTGAAGGTTCGCCGCATCATCGAGGAGAGTGACTCGGTAAAGGCATCCTTCTTGTCGATGTCAACGCCGGCAGCGGCGTAGGTAAGGCGGGGGGGACGGGGGGACGTAGTGGACATGGCCGGAGGGTAGAGGTCAAAGGGCACTGCTCAAAGGGGCAAAGCTCAAATGGGGCGTGCGCGGGTGCAACACGGCGGCGCAACGGCGTTCGGGGTGATAGGCTGGGGGGATGCACCGGATGATTACCTCTGCTGTGGTTGTTGCAACGTTGATGCTTGCCGCATTCGGCACCGGGAACATGGCTTCAGACACCGCGAAAACTCCCCCACCGCCACCCTCACTCCCACCGCCCCCATCGCCCCCACCCTTGCCCACGCCTGGCCTGCATTTCCGCCAGTGGTCCGATGCGGCGGGTGTGCATAAGTACACCCTGTACATCCCGCCCGCCGAGATCGCCAAGCCCCCCTACCCCATGGTCGTCTTCCTGCACGGCTACGGGGAGAGCGGTACCGACGGCGTCAAGCAGTCCTCGGTGGGGCTGATACCGGCGATCTTGAACGCTCCCGAGCGCTGGCCGTGCATCGTGCTGGCCCCCCAGAAACCGGAGTTCGATCCGCTGTGGCCGACACAGTTTGATGTCGTGCTTGCCGAGATCAAGTCCGTGATCGCCGAGGTGCCGGTTGATGAGACTCGGATGTCGCTCACCGGGCTCTCCCAGGGTGGCAACGGCACCTGGATGCTCGCCTCCAAACACCCCGAGTTCTGGTCGGCGATCGCGCCCGTGTGCGGGTTTCATCGCCAGGTGCCCGCGAGCCAGATCGCCAGCGGTGTGAGCAAGATCCCGGTGTGGGCCTTCCACGGGGCCAAGGACAACGTGGTGCCGCCGCAGCAGAGCCAGGCGATCATCGACGCGATCAAGGCGCTCGGGGCGACCCCCAAGTACACGGAATTCCCCAACGCCGATCACAACAGCTGGGATGCGGCGTACCGGGATAAGGAGTTCCCCAAATGGCTGTTGGCGCAGAGGCGAGCGGCGACCTGGGAGCCGGGAGCGGGGAGGTAGGAGGCGATGGAGGGTCCACAACCTACGTTGACCACGGCGCGCCTGACGCTGCGCCCGCAACGCAAGAGCGATGCCCCCGATCTTGTCAGGCTCGCCGGTGCCCGTGAGATCGCCGCGATGACTCTCATGATCCCGCACCCCTACGAGCCGCCCATGGCCGAGGAGTGGATCGAGAAGGCGGCTGCGGGGTGGCTGGGTGACACGATGGCGGTGTTCGCGATTACGGGAACCGACAGTGGGGAGCTGGTGGGTTCGATCGGCCTCAAGCTCGATCTCAAGAACAACCACGCCGAGCTTGGGTACTGGATCGGGCTGCCGCACTGGGGGAACGGGTACGCGACCGAGGCATCGCGGGGGATCCTCGAGTTCTCATTCGGCCAACTAGGCCTGCACCGGGTACACGCGCACGCCTTCGGGACCAACCCCGCAAGCTGCCGGATCCTGGAGAAGATCGGGATGAAGTACGAGGGGACGCTGCGGCAGCACATCCAGAAGTGGGATCAGTGGCAGGACATGGTGATGTATGGGGTTCTGCGGCATGAGTTCAGCGCTGGTTCAAGCCCGACCGACCCCGTTCGCGTAGTCCAGTAAGTCCCATTATCGGCCATGTCCCCCGCCCCTCGGAACACCGGGGATTCACAGCCGTATTATCCGATACGCCCGTCCAACCGCGGGCACGCCGTGTTTGCGATCCGTCCGCCAGGGTGAGCAACCTCGCCCCGGTGGTGCATCGTCCCTGGCCCCGTGAATCCGCTCGCCAAACCCTCCCCCAGAGGTTATTCTGTGACTCCAGCGACCGCCTCTAATGCATCCCCCACATCCTCGGGTCCGTCCGCGAGCGCTTCGGCGGGGACGGGTCCGACCGTCTCCCGGGAGGGCCGGAAGAACATGAGCGTCGATACCGATGTCCAATCTGATGCAAAGCATGTCGGCCATGTTGCGTTGCCCACCAAGAGGAAGGGCGATCCCTTCGATACTCGCTGGGGTAAGTTCCTCCAGGCGAGCATCAAGCTCGATGCCTCCGACCTCATCATGAAATCCGAGACGCAGCCCAAGCTGCGTCTGCGCGGCGCTCTCAAGCCGCTGGACTGCGAGCCGGTGACCTCGGATGAGTTCTGGGAGATCGCCCGGGCGATCCTCTCCGAGGAGCAGCTCGAGGATCTGCACAAGTTCGGCTCCTGCGACTTCGCCTACGACTTCGATGACAACACGCGCTTCCGCGTGAACCTGTTCATGGCCAAGGGCAAGCTCTCTGTCGCGGCCCGACTGATCTCATCCAAGATCCGAAAGTTCGAGGAGCTGTACCTGCCCCAGAGCATGGCGGAGATCGCCATGCAGCCCCAGGGCATCGTGCTGCTCTGCGGCGTCACGGGGTCGGGCAAGTCCACCACGATCGCGGCCATGCTCGATTACGTGAACGAACGCAAGCCCGTGCATATCGTGACGATCGAAGATCCGATCGAGTACCTGTTCAAGGACAAGAAGGCGACCATCAACCAGCGCGAGATCGGTATCGACTGCCTGGACTTCAAGATCGCCCTGCGTGCCCTGGTGCGAGAGAACCCCGACGTCGTGCTGGTCGGTGAAATGCGCGACAAGGAGACGTTCGAGGCCGCCCTGCACGCCGCCGAGACGGGCCACCTTGTGTACGGAACCATCCACGCCTCATCAACGACGCAGACGTTCAGCCGTATCTACGGACTGTTCGAGGCCGAGGAAGTCGATCAGGTCCGGCGAATCCTGGGCTACCAGATGCGCGGGTTCGTCTACCAGAAGCTGCTGCCGACACTGCACGCGAACATCGCGCGTATCCCGGCCCTGGAGATCCTCATCAACAACACCGTCGTCCGCAAGCACATCCTCGAAGGCAAGGAGGGTGAGCTTCGCGAGTACCTCAAGAGCATCGAGGCTCGCCAGACGGGCATGATCGACTTCAACGAGAGCCTGGTGAACCTGGTCGAGACCGAGTTCATCCACATGCGGACGGCGATCGAGTCGTCTCCCAACGTCGATGAACTGATGATGAAGCTCAAGAAGCTGGGCTGAGTCCCGGGCCGATGGCCTCAAGACTGGTTGTTTGGTCTCAGTCCGGGTCCGGACCGCCGTGGGGGGCAGGTGCGGGATACCCGCCAGATATGCTAACATCCCTTCCCCGCTCTCCTACGACCCACGTGTCCGGGTCCGGGCGGTGCTCGAAGGGTGATCGCTCCGCTGCCGGCCCCGGCCATAGATCCGGGGAGGTGCCGGGCGCGCCCCATTGATTTGTGGAGATCCGCGTGCTCGACTCCTACCAGCCCATTCCGGGCGTGCCCTCGCTGCAGCTTGCCGAGGGCCTCATCCTGGTTTCGTTCTGGAAGCCCGTCGTCCTGCTCATCCCGATCGTCTTCTGGGCGTGGATGGTCTCGACGATCTTCGACAAGTTCGCCGCCCGCTTCTACCTCAAGCGCGAGCAGTGGAACATGATTCACCTCGTCTTCGGCATGGTCGCGCTTGCCGTGGGGCTGCTCATGCCGCTGCGGGGTGAGCTTGCGTTCTGGGCAGGGCTGACGGCCGTGATGGCGATCCTGTCGATCGATATCTTCTGGTTTGTCAGCTCGGCGAACAAGAGCGAGCTGGTGCCCGAGACCCTGCGTTTGAACCTGGGCAAGGAGATCTTCGGGCGATCGGCCGAGGCCAAGAAGCAGAAGAAGGATCTGTCCCAGACCGGCAAGGCCGAGCTCACGATCAAGGGACCGGACAAGGCGGTCATCGCCGCGCCGGCCGCCGAGAGCCCGGAACTGGCGGTGCGGGTCGCGGCCGAGGGGCTGGTGCTGCGCAGCGTCGTCGCCCGCGGATCGCAGGTCGATCTGGCGCCCACGGGCAAGGACAACGCCTACGGCGAGGTCTTGGTCGTCGACGGCGTCAAGCAGGTCGCCCAGACGCACCCGGCACCCGATGCGATCAAGATCGTCGATTTCTGGAAGGCCGCAGGCAAGCTCGACATCGCCGATCGCCGCAAGAAGCTCACCGCCGACATCAACATCGAGAAGGGGGAGCTCAAGAAGAAGCTCCGCGTGATTGCCGCCGGCGTCCAGGGCGGCATGCGTCTGACGCTGCTGTTTGACCCTGAAAAGGCCGTCCGTCGCAAGCCCGAGGACCTGGGCCTGGTGGACAAGCAGCTCGATGAACTCAAGGCGATCGTCGAGGAGAAGAAGGGCACCGTGCTGGTATGCACGCCACCCGATGGCGGCCGCACGACGATCTTCTACACCCTCCTCAAGATGCACGATGCCTACACCAACAACGTGCAGAGCATCGAGATCGATCAGCAGGACGACCTCGAAGGCATCCGCCAGAACAAGTGGGATCCGTTCGCCGAGGGACCGGAGTTCTCCACGCTGGTGCGCTCGATCCTGCGGCGAGATCCCGATGTCGTCGGGGTCGCCGAGATCCCCGACCAGAACACCTGCAAGGAGATCTGCCGCGCCGATCAGGAGCGCAGCCGGATCTATCCATCGTTCAAGGCCGACAACGCGATCGGCGCTCTGCAGGGATGGGCCAAGCTCGTCGGGGACCTTGAGACGGCGATGCCGGGGGTCCGCGGCGTGGTGACGGGTCGCGTGATGCGCAGGCTATGCACCCAGTGCCGGCAGGCGTACGTGCCGGCGCCGGACATGCTCAAGAAGTTCGGCTTGCCCGCGGACAAGGTCAAGCAGCTCTACAAGAAAGGCGGCGTGGTCCTGGTCAAGGACAAGGAGCAGACCTGCGGCATGTGCTCGGGCGTGGGCTATGTCGGCCAGATCGGGTTCTTCGAGCTCTACCAGATCGATGCGGCGATGCGGGATCTCCTGAAGAAGGGAGACTGGAACGCCGTCAAGGCCGAGTTCAAGAAGAAGCAGCTCCCCACCTTGCAGCAGGCCGCCCTCCGGCACGCCCTGGATGGCATCACGAGCATCGAAGAGGTGGTGCGGGCAACCACCGACGGCCAGGCTCCGGCGGGGGCTCCGGGCGGCGCTCCTGCGGCCGGTGGGGGTGGCGGAGGCGGAGCCGGCGGGCCTCAGGGCGGCAAGCCCGGCCCCGGTGGCGGGGCAGGAGGCGGCGGGGGGGGCGGTGCCAAGCCGGGCCCCGGAGCCAACCCGGCAGGCGGCAAGCCTCAGGCGGCAACCCCGAAGCAGGCGGCCCCGGCGGCGGGCAAGGGCGGATAAGGAAACCCCATCCGGTCTCGGCGGTACCACAGATGGGGTTGATGGGGGTTGGTTGGCAGGTCAGGCAACGGTTGGTCTCTCCTGGTGGTCGGCGGAAACGTGCTCGCGCGGATGTTTGGATCGGAGCTGAATCATGATCGTCAGCGGAATCGCCTTGGCCATCGTCGCCCTCCTGGGCTGGGTCTGGCTTGCTCGCGGCTTCTTCTCCGCGTTCCTCAACCTGATCTGCTGCATCGCCGCCGGGGCGATCGCGTTTGCGGTCTGGGAGCCGATCGCCTATCTGGTGCTGGGCAAGCTCAACGGCAACGATGCCTGGGGGAGCGCCACGTGGGCTTTCTCACTGGCGCTGCCGTTTGCGGTGTCGATGGCGATCCTGCGGGCGATCGTGGATAAGTGCACCCCCGCGAACGTGAAGTTCGACGCCGTCACCAACGCCGTGGGCGGCGGTGTGTGTGGGGCAATGTCGGGGATCATCACGGCAGGGATCCTGATCATCAGCATGGGCTTCCTGCGCGTGGATCGCGACTTCCTGGGCTACACACCCATCGAGCAGCAGGCCAACGGCACCTTGCAGGTCGAGTCGTCACTGATGTTCCCGGTCGACAAGATGACGGCCGGGCTGTACAAGTTCGTCAGCAACGGCACACTGGCGAGCGCCGATCCGCTGGCCCGCTGGTATCCCGACCTGGTCTACGTGCCGGGGACGATGCGGATCAGCTACGGAGATGGCAAGGCCCGCAACACGATCAACATCAAGGACTTTGACGTCTGGACTCGCTTCACGGTGGGCGGCAAGGACACCCAGTTCCGAGACCTGCTCGCCGATGAGTGGAACAGGCAGCCGCAGGATGTGAAGGACACGGAGGGCGAGGCCTTCCCGTCCGGCACGCGGCTGGAGGGGTTCGTGCTCAACTTCCAGCCCAGCGCCCGTGAGCGATCGGGCTCGGTCGTGATCGGCAACGGCCAGGTACGCCTGCTGCTGGAAAAGGCGGGCGAGGAGCCCGAGTACAAGACGGTCTACCCGATCACGATCCTGAGCCAGGCGGCGACCGAAAAGCGCATGTACGCCCGGTTCCGCTTCGATGCCCCCGAGACGTTCATCTCCTCGGTGGGCGGCGCCTCCGAGACGCAGATGGGCTTTGAGTTCCCGGTGCCCCCTGGGTACGAGCCGATCGCGCTGTACGTCAAGAACTCCCGGGTGGCGATCCCGGCGGACAAGAAGCCGACGGTGTTCGCGAGCGCTGCGGAGCGTGACCAGGCCGTTGACGGGGGCGCGATCTTCCGGGAGCCCTCCGAGGGAAGCTCGATCACCGAGCACAACAAGCCCCGCGGCGCTGCCAATGCCCAGATCAGCGAGGATGAGCTGGGTGTGCGGATCACGGCCCAGATGGGCTTTGTCATCCAAAGCGGCATCGAGCGGTCGATGCGCGTCGATGGAAGCAATGTCGTCGAGGGACACGAGATCTACGAGAAGTCCCTGATCGCCAAGGGCTCCGGAGCGCCGAAGGAACTCAGGATCGAGAAGTACCAGACCAAGCCCGACATCGTCATCGTGCAGATCGATGTCACCAATGGGCAGCCGCTGAGCTGGGTCGGGAAGGTGTCGATCGCCAGCAACTCGCAGATGGCCGCCCAGCTCGTGGACACCGACGGCCAGGCCTACGAGCCGATCGGGTACGTCTACGAGGAGCACGAGAGGCACATCACCGTACACTTCAACCGCAGTCAGCCGCTGCGCAACATCACCGACATCCCGATGCTCAGCCAGACACGGCAGGACCAGAAGCTCAAGCTCATCTTCGATGTCAGCAAGGGCGTCAAGCTCGCCCAGTTCCGCGTCGGATCCACGACGCTCCACACGTTCAAGCCGCCGATGCCGACGGTGGACAGGTAAGAGAAAACTCAAAGCTCAAAGCAGCAAAGCTCAAATAGAGCCTTCGATCCAGGGTCATATTTGAGCTTTGCTGCTTTACCGCTACAGGTCGAGGAGGAGCCTCGCCGGATCCTCGATGCAGTTCTTGATCTTGACCAGGAACTGCACCGCCGCCGCACCGTCGATGATGCGGTGGTCGTAGCTGAGGGCCAGGTACATCATCGGCCGGATCGCCACCTGCCCGCTGCCGGCGGGGAACTCGATCGCCCGGTTCTTGATCGCGTGCATCCCCAGGATCCCCGACTGCGGCGGGTTGAGGATCGGCGTCGACATCAGGGAGCCGAAGACGCCGCCGTTGGTGATGGTGAAGGTGCCGCCCTGCATGTCGTCGAGGGCGAGCTTGCCATCCTTCGCACGGGTCGCCAGATCCTTGATCCCCAGCTCGATCCTGGCGAGCGAGAGCTTCTCGCAGTTGCGGAGAACGGGGACGACCAGGCCCTTGGGTGTGGAGACGGCGACCGCAATGTCGCAGTAGTCGTGCTTCTCGATCGCCGGGCTGCCCTCATCATCGACGACGGAGGCATTGACGAGCGGGAAGGCCTTGAGGGCCTGGACGGCGGCCTTGACGAAGAAGCCCATGAAGCCCAGGCCGATGCCGTGGCGCTTCTCGAACTCCTCCTTGTGCTGCTTGCGCAGGTCCATCACCGCGCCCATGTCGCACTCGTTGAAGGTCGTCAGCATCGCCGCGGTGTGCTGGGCCTGTACCAGGCGCGAGGCGATCCGCTGGCGGAGCGGAGTCATGCGCTCGCGCGTGATGCCGCGTGCTGTATCGGCGGCCGCGGACGGGGCCTTGGCGGAGGGGGCGGGGGTAGAAACGGGCGTCGAAAGAGCTTCAAGCACATCCTTCTCGCGGATCCGTCCGCCGGCGAACGTGCCCTTGACCTTTGAAAGATCGACACCGTGCTCCTCGGCGGTCTTTTTGGCGAGCGGGGTTGCGTGGGCATCGGACTCGGCGGGCGTGGGGGTTGCGGCCTTACTTGCGGCCTTGGCGGGAGCGGGCTCGGCCTTGCCGGGCGCGACAGCGGCGGGCGCTGCGGCCGCGGCCTCTGGCGCGGGTGATGCCGCGGCGGCTGTCGCGACTCCGGCGGTGTCCACGGTTCCGACGACAGCTCCCACGGAGACGGTGTCCCCTTCCTTGGCGATCCGCTTGACGACGCCTGCGGCGGGGGCGGGGATCTCCATCGTGACCTTGTCGGTCTCGAGATCGAGGACGGTCTCATCGCGCTGGACGGCCTCACCGTCCTTCTTGCGCCACGCGGCGATCACGCCGGTGTTGATGGAATCACCGATGGTCGGGATCACGATGTCAACGGGTGTCGGGGGCATGGGTAGTCTCGTCGTCGGTCAGGCGCGGCGTGCGGCCGCGATCGGTTCGGTTCAGTGATCGGACTTGGCGCCCTTGGGCTTGGCGCCGATCGCCGCGGTCAGGATCGCCTCCTGCTGGACGTAGTGCAGGTGCTTGGAGCCGGTCGCGGGGCTGGCGCTGGCCTCGCGGCCGATGTAGGGCAGTTCGACTCCCAGCTTCTGGCGGACGGTCTCGTACATGAATGACCAGGCGCCGGCGTTGCGCGGTTCCTCCTGCACCCAGACCCGTTCGGCGGACTTGGGATAGCTCCCCAGTACCTCAGCGAGGCGCTTGGTGTGCAGCGGGTAGAGCTGCTCGATGCGGACGAGCGCTATGTCGATCTTGGAGAGCAGCGTGCGGCGCTCGGCGAGCTCGTGGTAGAGCTTGCCGGAGCAGAGGATCACTCGCTTGACGCCCTTGCGGTCTGGCGTCTTGGATTTCGCGCCGTTAGAACCCGCCGTGAACATCGGATCGTCGAGGATCTCGTGGAAGCGGCCATCGACCAGCTCCTCGATGCGGCTGGTGAAGTCGCGGAGCATCTTCTTGGGCGTGGCGACGATCAGGGGCTTGCGGAAGTTGCGCTTCACCTGCCGGCGCAGGAGGTGGAACATCTGCGCGGCGGTCGAGGGATGGGCGACTTGCATGTTGTCCTGGGCGCACAGCAGCAGGAATCGCTCCAGGCGGCTGGAGGAGTGCTCGGGACCCGCGCCCTCGTAGCCGTGGGGCAGGAGCATGACCAGGCCCGACCAGCGGTCCCACTTGATCTCGCCGGCGGCCAGGTACTGATCGATGATGACCTGGGCCCCGTTGTCGAAATCGCCGAACTGGGCCTCCCACATCACGAGCATGTTCGGGTCGGCGAGCGAGTAGCCGTAGTCGTAGGCGAGCACGGAGTATTCGCTCAGCGGGCTGTCGTAGACGCAGTAGCGGGCCTGGCGGGCCTTGCCATCGGCGGCGATCGTGCCGGGCTCGGATTCACCGCTTCCGGGCAGGCCCATCTCGCGCAGGTTGTTGAGCGGGATGTAGGGCCTGCCGGTGATGAAGTCACGGAGCACGGCGTGGCGCTGCGTGAACGTGCCGCGGCGGCAGTCCTGGCCCGAGAGGCGCACGGGGACGCCCTCGATGAGCAGCGTTCCGATCGCCAGTTGCTCGGCATCGGCATGGGCAATATTGAGGCCCGCATCCTTGGGCTTGGTCAGCGAGCCGCGCTGCTCGATGAGGCCCTTGAGCTTGGGGTTGACGTTGAAACCATCGGGGGTCCGGGCCATCGCCTGGCAGACTTCTTCAAGCGCCTCCATGCTGACGCCGGTCTTGGCGGGCTCGAAGGTGTAGCGGCTGGTGATCCCCTTCCAGCGCTGGCCGGCGGGGTCGATCGTGGGATCGTGCGGACGGCTCTTGGCCTTGGCCTGGGCATCTTCGAGGGACTTGTTGAGACGCTCTGTGATCGCATCGACATCGGCCTGAGTGACCAGACCCTCGGCGACCAGCCGCTCCTTGAAGCGGGCGAGCACGCCGGGGTGCTGCTTGATCAGGTTCGCCAGGATGGGCTGGGTGAAGCTCTGCTCGTCCTGCTCGTTGTGGCCGTACTTGCGGAAGCAGACCAGGTCGATGAAGACATCCTTCTTGAACTGCTGGCGATACCGGATCGCCAGCAGCGCCGCGGCGGCCGCGGCCTCGGGGTCATCGCCGTTCACATGCAGCACGGGGGCATCGATCATCTTGGCGACATCGGTGCAGTAGCGGGTCGAGCGGGCATCCTCGGGGATGGTGGTGAAGCCGATGAGGTTGTTGATGACGACATGGACCGAGCCGCCGACGGTGTAGCCTTCGAGCTGGGAGTAGTTCAGGCACTCGGCGACCACACCCTGGCCGGAGAGTGCGGCATCCCCGTGGATGAGCAGGGGTATGACGCGCACGCGATCGGTGTCGCCGCGGAGACGCTGCTTGGCGCGGCAGCGGCCGAGCACCACGCCGTTGACCGACTCGAGGTGGCTGGGGTTGCTGGAGAGCGCGAGGTGGAGCTTCTTGCCGCTGGGGAAGGTGCGTTCTCCGGAGTAGCCGCGGTGGTACTTGACATCACCCCCGCCGTCGGCGAACCCCTCTTCCCAGTTGTCCTCGAACTCGGTGAAGATCTGCTCGTAGGTCTTGCCCATCACGTTGTTGAGGACGTTGAGCCGTCCGCGATGGGCCATGCCGATCACGACCTCATCGACGCCCATGCCGGTCGCCGACTCGAGCATGAAGTTGATGAGCGGGATGGTGGTCTCCCCGCCTTCCAGGCTGAATCGCTTATCGCCGGGGTAGCGCTTCTGCATGAAACGCTCGAAGCCTTCGGAGGCGATCAGTTGCTCCAGGACGCCGAGGCGCTGCTCGCGCGAGAGGGGCGTCTGGCCCTGGGTGCGTTCGAAGTTGTCGATGAACCACTGACGCTCCTTGGCGTCGGGGATGTGGGTGAATTCCAAGCCGATGGTGCGGCAGTAGGTCTTCTCTAGCCGGTCCACGAGTTCACCCAGCGTGACCGTGCCATCCATGCCCATGAGCGAGGCGCTGACATCGCGAGAGAGATCAGCCTTTGAAAGGCCGTGGTACTCGAGGGAGAACTGCTCGGGGCGCTCGGGCTCCCGGCCGAAGGGATCGAGGTGGGCGGCGATGTGGCCGAGGTGGCGATAGGCCGAGATCAGCGAATCGACGTTGGCTTGGAAGTTCGAGGCGGTTCCGGTCGCCTGCTTGGCGGGGGCGGCAGCGCCGTTGGCCGAGGGCATGGAGACGCCCAGGTCGAACCCCTGGAAGAAGGCCTTCAGGTCGGCCGAGACGGAGGCAGGATCGGCCCGGAAGCGGGCGTACTGCTCATCGAGGTACTCGGCGTTCCAGCCGTTGACTGCGGGTGAGATGGCTCGTGGCGCGGTGGTCATGGACGGATCAACCCCTGGCCCGCGATACCGAAAGGATCCCGAATATAAAGGAGCGGAATTGCCTCTCGCGCGGGCGGGATGATAGGCAAATCGACTTATGGGCCGGGTGAGATTCGGAGTTTGTCACCACGTGTCGCGTTGTTTCGCTGCCTATCCAAAACGACCCGTCACATAGTCTTCCGTTTCCTTGCACTTGGGATTCTGGAAGACCTCCGCGGTCGCCCCGTACTCGATCAGCTTGCCCAGGTACATGAACGCGGTGTAGTCGCTGATTCGGGCGGCCTGCTGCATGTTGTGGGTGACGATCGCGATCGTGACGCGTTCCTTGAGCTCGACGATGAGGTCTTCGATGCGCGAGGTGGCGATCGGATCGAGGGCTGAGGTCGGTTCATCGAGCAGCAGCACCTCGGGCTCGTTGGCAAGCGCGCGGGCGATGCACAGCCGCTGCTGCTGTCCGCCGGAGAGGTCATACGCCGGCTTGCGGAGGCGGTCCTTCACCTCGCCCCACAGCGCGGCATCCTCAAGAGCGACCTGGATGCGGCCTTCAAGCTCGGATCGGGAGCGGATGCCGCGAAGGCGGAGCCCGTACGCGACATTCTCGAAGATGGACTTCGGGAAGGGATTGGGCTTCTGGAACACCATGCTGATGCGCATCCGCAGCGAGATCGGATCGACCTCGCGGGCGACGATGTTGAGATTGTCGGGGTGGAGCAGGATCCGGCCGACGTAGCGGTTGCCGGGGTAGAGATCGTGCATGCGGTTGAAGCACCGCAGCAGCGTCGTCTTTCCGCAGCCCGAGGGGCCGATCAACGCAGTGATCGCCCGCTCCCGGAAGGGGAGGCTGACGTCGGCGAGCGCCTGCACCGTGCTGTAGAAGAAGCTGAAGTTCTCGACCTGGGCCTTGATCGCGCGGGAGGCCGGCGGCGCTGGTCGAACAACGTCGGAGTCCAGCAACGTCGGGATGGGCGGTGGAGTGGCGGTCATGCGTGCTGGTCCGGCGTGGACTGGAGGCGCGGCGTGTCGGGGTGCTGCGCTGGTCACCATTTGATTCTCCTGCGCATCCGGTACCTGAGAACCACGGCGACGGCGTTCATGGTAAGCGTGAGGCCAATCAGGATGATGCCGGTCGCGGCGGCGTTCCGCAGGAAGTCATCACCAGGTCGAGAAACCCAGTTGAACATCTGGATCGGAAGCACGGTGAACGGGGACCACACCCACTTCAGCGGCTGGACGGCAAACTCGGGGTCGAGAGTGACGGGCGCGGGCGGGAGGAAGGCGATGAAGGTGAGCGCACCGATGGTGATGAGGGGCGCGGTCTCCCCGATGGCGCGCGAGATCGCGATGATGACACCCGTCGCGATCCCCGGCAGCGAATAGGGGAGAAGGTGATGGCGAGCGACCTGCCAGCGCGTGGCGCCGAGTGCGTAGGCGGCCTCGCGCATGCCGCGTGGGATGGTCCGCAGCGCCTCGCGAGTCGAGACAATGACGATCGGCAAGATGAGGCAGCCGAGCGTCAGGCCGCCGGCAAGGATGCTCTGGCCGAAATTGAACCGGAACACGAACAGGCCCAGGGCCATCAGCCCGAAGATGATCGAGGGAACACCCGCCAGGTTGGTGATGTTGATCTCGATCGCCGTCGCGAACCAGTTCTTGCGGGCGTACTCCTCGAGATAGACGCCGGCCGCGATCCCCAGAGGGATCGCCGTCACGGCCGTGACGAGCATGATGAGGAGCGAACCGACCCACGCGGAGAGAACGCCCGCCATCCCGGGCCGGCGCGATGGGAAGGATGTAAGGAACTGCCAATCGATGCGCGACAGCCCATCCCGGGCCAGGTCAAAGAGCAGGATGCCCAGGAAGAGCATGGCGCCGACCGTCAGCGTGGCCCCGAGCACCGAGAAAGCCCGGTCCTGAAGCCGCGTCCTGGCGATGAATCGATCGGTGACGATCATGCGTTAGTACGCCTGCCGATACCGGCGCCGCATCACGGCACCGATGATATTGAACCCCAGCGTCATCACGAACAACGTGACGCCCGCGGCGAAGATCGACTGGTATCCGATGCTCCCGTGCGGCAGGTCCCCGAGGCTCACCTGAACGATGAACGCGGTGATGGTCGCCGCCGGGTCGAGAGGATTGAACGACAGGTTGGGCTGCTGCCCCGCGGCGATCGCGACAATCATCGTCTCGCCGACTGCCCGCGAGATCGCCAAGACGTACGCGGATGCGATCCCGGAGAAGGCGGCAGGATAGACGACACGCATCGCGGTCGTGAACTTGCCGGCGCCGAGGGCATAGGACCCTTCCCGGAGCAGCATGGGCACCGCGCGGATGGCATCCTCGCTCAGGGAGCTCACGTAGGGGATGATCATGACCCCCATGACGATCCCGGGCCCGAGCATGTTGAATGTCGGGAGATCGGGGATGAAGGCCTGCAGCGCCGGCGTGACGAAGTCCACCGCGAAGTAGCCGTAGACGACGGTGGGAACCGCCGCGAGCAGCTCGAGGGCGGGCTTCAGTACTTCGCGGAGGCGAGAGGGGGCAAACTCGCTCAGCCAGACGGCGATCAGGGTGCCGACCGGCATCGCGACGAGCAGGGCGACCGCCGTGGTTGTGAGAGTGCCGGCAACGAGCGGCATGATCCCGTGGTGGGGATCGGCGAACATCGGGGTCCACAGGCGATCGGTGAGAAACTCACGGGCTGAGACATGTCGGAAGAACGGGAGCGACTCGCTGACGAGGACAAAGACGATGCCACCGGTAATCAGGACGGAGAATGCCGCGGCGAGCAGCAGACCGGATTCGATGAAGCGTTCCGCCAGTCGTCCCAGAAGGGACCGCGAACGCAGCGGCGGCAGCAGGCCGCCGTTGCGAGAGCCCGCGATTCCGCCGCTGACGGGATTATCGGACAGAATCGTGGACATGTGCGAAGTCAAAGTTCCCGGCCTTCCTGTCGGAAGGCCGGGCGGGTCTGCATTCTACTTCTTCTCTTCCTGCTTGGGAGCCTTGCGGGGCTCGTTGACAGGCTCGCGCTTCATGATCTCTTCGACGGGGAGCCCGACCTCGGTGTGACCGCCGAAGGCGGTGCCAGTCTTGAGCGACGCCAGGCGATCGCCGCAGGTCTGGTACGCCATGCTGGGCAGCGGCAGGTACTTGACCTCCTCGGCGAGCTCGGCGACGTTCTGAACGTAGAACTCCGCGAATGCCTTGACCTCCGGCTTGGTGACGAGGGCCTTCTTGTTGATGTAGATGAACAGGGGCCGGGACAGCGGGTTGTACTTGCCGGCGATCACGTTGTCCATGGACGGCTCCATGGCGGGGAGCGCATCCTTCTCCCAGTCAACCTTGACAGCCTTCATCCGCTTGGCGTGCGGGGCGAAGTACGCATATGGGATGTAGCCGAGGGCAAACCTGTTGCCCTCGATACCCCGGACCAGGACGTTGTCGTCCTCGGACGCGGTGTAATCCCCGCGGCTGCTCTTGGCCTTGCCGACCACGGCCTCGGTGAAGTAATCGAAGGTGCCCGAATCGGTCCCAGCGCCGAAGAGTTCGATCTTCTCATCGGGCCAGCCCGCGCGGATCTGGCTCCACTTGGTGACCTTGCCTTGGGCACCGGGCTCCCAGAGCTTCTTGAGCTCCTCGACGGTCATCGAGTCGCACCAGGTGTTCCGGGGGTTGATCGCGACGGTGAGGGCGTCAAAGCAGATCGGCAGTTCGATGTACTCGATGCCGCCTTCCTTGGCGGCGAGCATCTCCTCGGCCGAGATCGGCCGCGAGGCATCGGCGATGTCGATCTCGCCGCGAACAAATTTCTTGAAGCCTCCGCCGGTTCCGGAGATGCCGACCGTCACCTTGACAGCGCCCTTCTGGGCGGCCTGGAACTCCTCGGCGACGGCCTCGGTCACGGGGAACACGGTGCTCGACCCATCGATCTTGACAACCTTGTCCTGAGCCGCGGCGGTGGGTGCGAGACCAACGGTGCAAACCAGCGCCGACATCAGAACGGACGCGAGACAGGATCGCAGAGCAGCCATGAGTATTCCTTAGTAATTACCAAACATGCCGGTGCATCCGGCGACTTCCATCCGATGGGATCAGGGTAGAGAGTCGGTGTCCGGTCCTGAGCGTCCCGGTGATTCAGATCGCGCTAAGACCGATCGCCGTCGCGGGCACACACCCTGGAACGGGTCTAGCGGCCCTTCTGACGCAGCGTGAATGATGACCCACCGCTGCTTTCGACCGCCTCGCCCTCGGGCGAAATCAGCCTGCCGAGGAGCGTGTAGGGTTTACCCCCTAGAGCGATGGCACGGTCTTGGGGAATCGAGAGCCGGAGGCGGACCATGGGGCCCGGGGCTTCGCGGCGATACGCGGCGTTGACCACCTCGCGCGGAACCTGCCATTCCATCGCCGGCGCGCCGTTGGAATCCACCAGCGAGAAGTCGTAGCTGCAATCGATCTTGATCGATTGGGCACGGAAGTCGGCATCGAAGACGTAGATCGTCACGAAGATGGTGTCGTCGTAGCCGTCGGAGTTGCGGTCCTCGGGCTGCTCGACGTTCAGGATGACGTTGGTGGGCCGGACCCATTGGGGCTGATCCGTGAGCGGGGCGATCTTCTTGTCGTCCGAGACGCACGCTCCCAGCAGGGCGCACGCCGCGATACAGATCAGCGCTCGCCGTGCCGCAACCGGGCCCGACACCATGTGATGTTGTGCGTGGATATTCATGGCTGTTGTGATCTGTTGCTCGCCGGCTTGGGTGCGATCTCGGGCGTCGTGGTGTCGTCCGGGGGTGGGAGTTCATCCCCTTCCTCGATGGGTGAGAAGCGCGGCCTGGATTCGTCGGGCAGTTTCTTGATCGTTTCGGGAGGCAGGCTGTTGCCCTGCTTGCGCCACAGGTGCTCCCGGATCGGGGCCGGGGAGCTCAACTCCCGGATCAGCTCGGCGTTCATGTGCTTGACCGCGGTCGCGTTTGACCAGATGCCTCCGCCGGTCTGGCCGGGGATGACGCGGGGCGTGACGATGACCATGAGCTCGGTCTTGACGTTGCGGTTGTCGCGGCTCTTGAAGAGCTCACCGACCAGCGGGATATCCCCCAATCCTGGAATCTTGGTGTTGCGCTCCTCCTCGGTGCTCTGAAGAAGCCCTCCGATGACCACGCTCTGCCCGTCCTTGACGGTCACGTTGGTGGAGAGGGTTCGCTTGGTGATGACGGGGGAGCTGAAGTCCTCGCTGATCTCCGTGGTGCGCGCGCTGAGCGTCGAGATCTCGGGGGAGATCTCCATCCTCACGAAGCCGTCGGCGTTGATCGAGGGAGTGACGTTCAGGATGATGCCCACATCGCGGCGCGTCACGGTCGAGCGGGTGCCGCCCTGGGGAGTGATCTCGACGTTGCCTACGAGCGCGACGTCATCGCCGACCTGGATCTTGGCGAGCGTGTTGTTGTTGACCATCACCTTGGGCTCGCTGAGAATCTCGAGCCTGCCTTGGGCGACCAGGGCGCGGATGAGGAGGCTGAAATCGGCGCTGGAGACGCTGAGGTTGGGGACGCCCAGGCCTGTGGCGACCCCGGTGCTGGCGCCCAGGCTTGCGACGTTGTATTCATCCCCGCCGAAGGGGCCGACGGAGATGTTGGCAGCCCACTCGTCGGAGCTGTCGATGGTGACCTCGGCGAGCAGAACCTGGACCATCACCTGCGGCGGTGAAGAGTCCAGCTCCTCGACGATCTCCATCACGCGTTCGATGTACCTGGGTGAAGTCGAGATCACCAGGCGGTTGCTCTTCTCATCCCCCACCACCGTGACTTCCTGCTCGAGCATGCGGGTGACCGAGCCGATGTTATTGGGGCCCAGGGTGGCGCGGAACTTCTGGTTGTCGCCCTGGAAATAGGACTGGAGCGTGGTCTCGATCTCCTTGGCCCGGGCGTTGCGCAGGTGATAGACCGACTGCACGCGCTCGTTGGCCTCGATGCTGTCGAGCTCCGTGACCAGCTTGCGCACCAGGTCCAGGTACTCCTCGGTGCCCGAGACGATAAGGGTGTTGGTGCGTGCATCGATCGCGATCGAGAGCTGCTGGCGCTCGTCGGGGACCGGCGTCACCGTGGTGCCTTCGAAGGACATCTCGGCCAAGGCGTCATCGGGCTGAACCGCCGGGGCATCGGGCGCCTCGGGGCCGGGACCGGCCTGCCTGCCGCTGGGATCTGAGGATCTCGGCGGGACGAGGATGAAGGCGTTGCCCTGCTGCTGCAGACGGAAAGTCTCCCTGAGCAGGTCGGCCATCTGCCGGGCATCCGCGTTCTGGAGCTGGAACTTCTCGATCTTGCGCGAGCCGGCGGATGTGGTGTCGATGTCGGCGACGATGTCCTCGATCAGGATCATGATCTCCGGCGGCGCGTTGACCATCAGGGAATTGGATCGGATGTCGGGAGTCAGCGTCACCTGGTCCCGGATCGCCCCGTCGATCTCGGCCTCTGCGGGCGGACGGCCGCCGGGGGCGATCAGCTCGTTCTTGACCGCCTCGCGGATGAAGCTCAGGCGGGTCGCCTGCCGGGCGCCCAGCGGCCTGCCGCTGACGGGCCGGCCCGCGAGCAGGTTCTCGAGCAGGTTCACCATCTCCAAGGCGTTGGCGGACTTGAGTTCGAGGCGCTTGATCTGCCGGATCGCGGTCACCTGGGCGCTTTCGAGCTGGGCGATCAGACCGCGGATCTCGAGGATGTCCTGCTCGGAGCCCGTCACGACCAGGGCGTTGGCACGCTCATTGGGGATCACGGCGACGGCGTTGTCGCCGCGGCGCAGGTTCTCCTTGTCGACGTACATCTGGCGGACCTGCTGAGCGGCATCGACCGCGGACATTTTCTGCAGCGAGATCAGCTCGGTCTTTGCGGCGCCGGCGATCCTAGAGGCATCGCCGGTGAGGGCGGTGAGGAGTTCCTTGACGAGCGTGAAGTTCTCCTCGCTGGCGGCGACGATGAGGAGGTTGCTGGTGGGCTCGGCCTCGATGGAGAATACATCGGAGGGGTTGGCGACCGATCCGCTGCGCTTGCTGGCCTCGATGCGTTCGCGCATCAGCTTCTCGATCTTGGGTGCGAGCACCTTGACATCGGCATCGGTCACCGGCAGGACGTGCAAGCCGACGGAGAAGTTGGTCTGCTCCCCGTCGAGCGTCTTCAGGAGCGTCTCGAGGATCGCGAAGCTGCGGGGGCTGGAGGTCACGATCAGGGCGTTGGTGCGCACATCGGCGGCGATGATGAGCTTGTCCTCAGCGCGGATCTGGTTGTCGCGCTCGCGCTGCTGGAAGACGCCCTGGACGATCTGGGCGACCCTGTCGGCGGCGGCGTTCGCGAGCGGGAAGACGCGGACCTGGTTGGAGGCCGATGCGGCCTCGACATCGAGCTGGGCGGCCAGCTCGCGCACGACCTGGATGTTGGTGGGTGTGCCGACGACGATCAGCGAGTTCATCTGCTCATCGGGGGTGATGACCAGCCCGCTGAGCGGGGCGAAGAGATCCGCCTCGACGCGGGCGTCAGGGGAGGTCGGGTTGCCGCCCTTGGCGATCATGCGCAGGCGTCCAAACTGCTTCTGAAGGCCCATCGCCTCGGGCGTCGTTCCGACGCCGGTGACCAGAACCTCCCGGAGCTTTCTTGCCAGCGCGACCGAATCGGCGTGCGCCAGCGGGATGATCGCCGGCTCGATCCACTTGGCCGATTCATCGCTGTCGAGATCCTTGATGAGGACTTCCACCAGCGCGACGGCCTCATCGCGTCCCGCGGCGATAAGAGTGTTTGTGCGGTCGTCGATCGCGGTTGCGATCTCACCGGCCAGCGCCTGGCCGGTGGCGGTCGTGGGCAGCCCCTGGCGGCGGGTACCGGGGAGGCGCCGGAGCGCTTCGCCCTGCTGGAAGAGCTGGTCGACGATGCTCTTGACGCGTGCGGCCATCGCGTTCTGGAGCGGGAAGATCCGCACCAGCACCGCATCGCCCATGGGCAGGGTGTCGAGCATGCGCACGACTTCCTTGAGGGCCTCGATGTTGGCGGGTGTGGAGGCGATCACCACGCTGTTGCTCTCGACGTCGGGGATGAGTCGCACGGGCTTGGTGAGATCGACGTTGAGTGGCTTCTGATCGATGCCGTTGCGCACCATGCTCAACCGGCGGACCTGCTCGGCCAGCGCCTGCGCCGGCCCGCTGCCGGAGTTGAGCGTGTCGGGAGTCAGCATCGAGTTGAGCGTGGTGACCACCGTGCTCGCCGTCGCAAGCTTGAGGCCCACCACCGCCATCTGCTGTTCGGGCTCGAGCGGGGTCGCATCGATCGCCTTGATCAGCTCGATGACCGCGGCCGAGTCGCCCGGACTTGCGAGGATGGCAAGCGCCCTGCGGCTTGCCAGCGGCGTGACCGTGATCGGCTCGGTGACGACACCGGGGCGATCGGCTGCCTGGGCCTTGTCGAGGCCCATATCCACCAGCACCTTGCGGATGTCCTCGGGGGCGTTGTTCTGGACATCGACGATGAAGACCGACTGGCCCAGGCGAGTGGGGCCGGCATCCCCGTTCTCCCCAGCGCCCATCACGGGCTGATCGAGCTCGGCGATTACCTTCTTGATCTCTTCCCGGAGGCGTTCGGAGCTGGCGATCACCAGGGCGTTGCTTCCGCGATCGGTCTCGATCGCGATCGTCTCGCCGAGCTTCTGGGCGATCGGCGTGAAGGTGGCCAGCAGCGTCGTGCGCAGGCGAGCGGCGGGCACATGACTGAGCTTGACCACGGTCGGTGAAAGCTGGTTGACCTTGCCCTGCTGCTGGAGGGTGTCGGCGAGCGCCTTGATCTGGGCGAATTCCTGGTCATCGGCGCGCACGAGGATCGCCGCCGAATCGTCGAGTCCGGCGATCATGATGGATCGCGGACCACCGATGCTCTGCTGGCCGCTGCGCTGGGGTGCGAACATGTCGCGCAGGGTCTGTGCGATCGCCGAGGGTCTGCCACCGCCGGTGACGGCGATGATGCGCGGCTCGGGGAGATTGGCAAATCCGGGGACATCGAGCTGCTTGATGACGGCCTGGATGCGCTCGAGATCGCGCTGGACGGCGAAGACGACCAGGGCGTTGGTCTGCGGCTCGGCCGAGACGGCGGGGATGTTCTCGCCCTCAAGGACGATGCCCTCGACGCCCAGGGGACGACCGTTGTTGTTGGGGGGATTGCGGCCGGTGCGTTCCTGGCGGGCGCGGTTGACGGCATCGAGCAGCGGGGTGCGGAAACCCTCGTTGATCGCGCGAGCGATGCTGGTGGCATCGGCGTGCGTGAGCGGGATGACCGCCAGCTGCCGCGAGGTGTCGTACTCCTTATCGTCGAGCTTCTTGACCAGCTCCTTGATGCCGGTCCATTCCGAATCGTCAGCGCTGATGATCACGGAGTTGGAGCCGCGATCGGGGACGATCGTGACATTGCGCGCGGCGGGCGTGGTCGCCTCGTTCGCGTACCGGCCGTAGAACATCTGCAGGGCGCGGCCGACCTGCTCGGCATCGGCGTACTCGAGCTTGACGAACTCGGTCCGCCGGGTCTTGCTCGCCGCGACATCCAACTGCTTGACCATCAACTCGATCTGCTCGATCTGGTCGATCGGGGCCGAGATGAACAGGGAATTGTCGGACCGAGAGGAATCGACGGTCGGCGCCACCTCGTTGGCGGAGCGGGCGCGGGCACGGAGCATCTGCCCCAGCGTGTACTCGATCTCCTCGGCGGGGACGTTCTGGATCGCGATCCGGCGGAAGACCTCCAGCGTCTTGGCGGGCTCCTGGTCGATCTTCTTGATGTGCTCCATCACGACGTTGATCGCATCGGTCGAACCCGAGAGCAGCAGCGTGTTGCTGCGGGTAACGGGCGTCACCGTGACCTTCAGGCTCGTCGGCAGCGCGGTCCTGAGCGCGGTGGCGATGTCCTGGGCGCGGGCGGTCTGGAGGGGAACCGTGATCAGGTTGGTGGTCTCGGCGGTCGGGGCGGCGTCGAGCGTCTTGATGAGGGCTTCGATCTGCTCGAACATGGCATCGGGCGCTGAGACGATCACCGAGTTGGTGCTGGGCTGCGTAGTGACCGTCGCCTGATCGTCGCCCTGGCGTCCGCGGGAGAGCACGGAGCGCAGCGTGTTGGCGGTGTCCTGCGAGGGGGCGTTCTTGAGCAGGTAGACCTCGATGCGGCGGCCCTGGTTCAGGCCGGGCTGGTCGATCTGCGCAACCACATCGCGCACGGTCTTGAGCTCGGACTCATCGCCCGAGACGATCAGCACGTTGCCATCGGATGAGCCGATGATGGAGGGCAGGGCATCGGCGGGACGCCCCTGGCTGGTCGCCCAGCTCTTCATGAACTGCGAGAGCGACTGGGCCGCGCGGTCGGCGCGGGCGTGCTCCAGTGTGATGGTCGTGACCTGCTGGCCGCCGCGAGCGGAGGCGGAGTCGAGTTCCTGGACATATGCCAGCGCCTGCTCGACGCGCTCCTGGCGGCCGATGAGCACGAGCGCCCTGCGTCGGGGATCCGGAATGACCGTGACAGCGTCGGGATCCTGCCCGCGCCACGAACGCCAGTTGGGGTTCGCCAGCGCCCTCTCAACAGCCTGGCGGATCGCCGCCGGATCAGCCTTCTCGATGGCGATGCTCTTGACGATCATCACCGAGCGTGCGGTGTCGGGGACATCGAGGGCCGATATCAGCTTCTCGACCGTGATGATGCCCTCACCCTGGCCCATGACCACGACGCTGTTGGTGCGCTCGTTGAAGTCGACCGAGAGGGTCTCTGATGCCTGGTCAGGCGCCCGACCGCCACCAGAGTTCTGACGCTGCCACTGGAGCTCATCGGCGAGGTTGCGCACCGTCGCCTGGATGTCGCTCACACGGGCGTTCTTGAGGCCGATGATCTTGAACTGAAGGTCCTTGCCCGGCGCGGGCGCATCAAAGTTGCTCGTCAGCGCCTTGATCTGCTCGAAATCGTCATCGCCGGCGGCGATCACGAGGGTGGCGCTGCGGCGATCTCCGACGACCGTGACCTTGTTGACGGTGCGCTGGCCGGGCTTGGCGGCGGCGGCAGCGCGGTCCTGGAAGAACTTCTGAAGGGCGGCGGCGACCTGCTGGGCATCAGCGCGTTCGAGCTTGATCGACCGCACCGGCAACCCGCCGGCAGCGCTGGTGTCGACCTGGGCGATGATCTGCCGGACCTCGCCGATCATCTCGGGGGTGGCGCGCACCACGAACAGGTTGGAGTTCTCATCGGCACTGAGGCGGACCTTGTCCTTCCTGGCCGGATCCTTGCCGATGATGACCTCTTCGACGATCTTCTGCACGGTCGCGGGTGAGGCCTGCTGCAGGGCGATGATCTCGGTGATGAGGGACTTGTCCTCGGTAGATGCATCGGCGGTCGCGAGGATTCGCTTGACCTCGCCGTGCTGAGGCTCGCTGGCGGTCACCATGAGCGAGTTGGTGCGCTCATCGGCGATGAAGCGGGCCTGGGGAAGCTCTGTGGCGTTGGGCCCCTGGCGCTGGGCATCCATCAAGGCCTGAAGCGTGCGAGAGAGATCGCTCGCGCGTGCGTTGGCGAGCTCGTAGCGGCGGATCGAGAGCCGATCGGTCACCGGTGACTGGTCGATGAGCCCGACGAAGCGGTCGATGAGGGGGAGCGTTTCCTCGGGCGCAACGACGATCAGCAGCGAGCCGGTCGGATCGGCCGTGAGACGAACCCTGGAGGGATCGAGCTTGCCCGAGATCGCGGCGGTCTGGTCATCACCCGGGATCGTGACATCCAGGGAACGGATGCGGCGGGCCTGCTGCCCGCGCGGCTGGGGACTGACCAGGTCCTCGATCGCCTCGCGGGCCCGGACGGCGGTGATCGACTGGAGCGGGTATAGCTTGACCGCGACCTTGGTCGCGGTCCCGGCCTGGGCGACCGAGGCGATGACCTGGCCGATGGTCGCAAAATCGGTGTCATTGGCGAGCACGATGAGCGAGGTGCCGGAGGGATCGGGCACGACGCTGACAGCGCCCGTGAATCCCGAGGGATTTCCCGGCCCGACGCGGCCGATCTGGGTGACGGTCGAGGAGACGATCTGCTGCACCATGTTGGCGCCCACCGTGTCCGGCAGTGCGACCACATGCACACCCGTCGGCTCGGCGGGGAGTTGCTTCTCGAGCTCGGCGGCGAGCGCGGCGAGCCGGTCGGTGAGGCGCGGAGAACCGACGACCAGGATCGAGTTGCTGACCGGATCGACGGCGATCGTGATCGGCGCCTGCTCGGCATCGCTGTCGGCGGGCGGCGCTGAAGGGTCCGTGGGCTGGACAGCGCCGATCGCGGCCCATGCGAGCGCTATCGCCTGCCACGATGCGGATTGTGCATTGCGAAACTCGTCGCGTTCCCCCACCTCCGGAAGGGGTCGCGAACCGGCATCGGCGTTCGGCGCCCCTCCCCCACCACCGTTACCTCCACGCCCACCCCCCCCCCCACCACCACCGCCATCGGGCTTATCGCCGTCGGGCGTGTCATCGTCGCCCGTCGCGCGCTTCAGCAGCTCATCGGTAGTGACGACCTCGACCTTGACGCCGCCCTGCTGCTCCATCAGCTTCTTGAGCGTGCGGGCGAGCAGCTCCGCGCTTGCCCGCGACTTGTCCACCGGGATCACCCGCATCTGCCTGCTGCTCGCGAGCGTCGCCGCATCGAGCTTGGAGACCAGGTCCTCGACCGTCTTCATCTGCTCACCGGTGGCCCGGATGATCAGGGAATTGCTGGACTTGTCGACGCGGATGCTCGGTGGCTGGGCCTGCGTTGCATCCTCGGCGAACACCGAGGTCAGGTTGCTCGAGAGTTCGGATGCATCGGCATTCTGGAGCGTGATGATCCGCACGTGCCTGCGGCCCGAAGCACCATCGGCGGACTCCGAATCCACATCCAGCTCGCTTGTCACCTGCTCGGCCATCTCGAGCATCGGCGCCGGCCCGCTGACAAGCAGCGCGTTGAGCCGCTTCTCGGCGGTCACCTTGACCTTCTCGATCGCCCGGATCCCGTGCATCCGGATGTACTGCTGCTTCTGCACCTCGCTCATCCGGTCGAACATCGATTCGCGGGCGAGCACACCCTCGAGAACCGGTGCGATCGCCTCGGCGCGGGCGTGCTTCAGAAAGATCGTCCGAAGCCCGATGCGATCGGGCTCGACCACCGAATCCATCGGCTTGATCAGATCACCGACGCGTGCGAGCTGGTCGGTCGAGCCCGACACGATCACCACGTTGCTTCCCGGCTCGGGTGTGATGGTCGGTGTCGGCTCCCCGGGCTTGGCGGAGGCTCGGAGCCCCTCGCGGAGCGCGGTCGCGATCGATGCGGCCTCACCCTGCTGGAGCTTGAAGACTTGCACCTGCACCGCACCGGCCTGGGCGGGCTGGTCGAGCGTGGCGATCAACTGGGTCGCCATCGGCATCAGAACCGACGGCACGCTCACCAGCAATCGGTTGGCCTTCGGATCGGCGTTGATCGCGGGCGCCGGCACCCCGACACCCGACTTCTCGGCGAGCACCAGCTCGCGCGGCCAGCGCGTGCGATCCGACATCATCGCCTGCACCTGCGATGCCAGCGATGACGCATCGGCGTTCTTGAGCTCGACGATCTTGAGATCGACGGCGGGCATCGCCGGGATCCGGTCGTCGAACTCCGCGAGCCGCTTGATGCCTTCGGCAACCTGCTCCTGGCTGCCGATCGCGACGATCGAGCCGCTCTTGGGCTCGGCGGTCAATTCCAGCGGGCCACGCCCCTGAGGCAGGGTCGCGTTGACGACCCGCGCGACCATCTGCGCAAGCTGCGCGGGATCTCCGCGCGCGGGCGTGAACGTCATCACGATGCGATCGGTCACGCCCGAAGGCAGGTCGAGCTGCTCGATCAGCGTCTTGGCGAGCTGGAGCGTCGACTGCGGGGCCGACACGATCAGGGCGTTGGTGCGGCTGGCCGCCTCCACGCGGATCATTGGCTTCTTGAAGAGGTCCTGGCGGTTCTGCCGCGAGAGCTGGAGCTGCAGCGACAGGATCCGCGGATCCGTCTCCTGCTGATCGACCAGCAGTTTCTGCACCATGATCGCCAACTGCTGGGCATCGGCGTGCTTGAGGGCAAACGTCTCGACCTTCGGTGCATCGGCGGTTGAAGGCTGAACATCCAGCGGCTTGATCAACTCCTCGACCTTGTTGATGTCGGCCTCGATCCCTGTGAGCAGGATCGCGTTAGAGCCCGGAGCGGCGACCACTGAGACCTTGCCGCCCGTGGGCAGATCCAGCGACGGGATCGCCTGGCTCAGCGTGCTCGCGACCGACCCCGCCTCTGCGAAGTTCAGCGGGATCACCCGCACCGAGGTCTGGCCGGAGGCCGAGTTCTCGTTGTCCAGGCTCTTGACCAGTTCCTCGGCGATCTTCTGGATCCCCTCGGGCGCTGAGATGATCAGCGTATTGGATCCGTTGTCCGCCGAGACATCCAGGAGCGACTTGGCATCGTCGGCGGACTTGCCCGCGGCCTCCTGCTGCTCGCGCAGCCGGGTCGCCAGCACCCTCTCCAGCAGCGTGCGCAAGCGCTCCGCACGCGCGTGCTTGAGGGCGTACATCCTGAGCGAAGTCTGCGGACGATCCGGGGATCCATCGAGCTGCTTGAGGACCGTGTCCACACCCGTGAACACATCCGCCGGGCCGCTCACGATCAGCACCCGGTTGGTCGGTTCGGTCGAGATCGTCACCGATCCCGCCGGGATCGCCTTGCCCGCCGCGAGCGATCCGTTGCTCGCCAGGTCGCGCAGCGTGCCCGCAACCGCCTCGACATTGGCCCGCTCCAGCCGGTACGTGCGGATCTCGATGCTGTCGACCAACTTCTGCTGATCCAGGCTCTTGACGATCTGTTCAAAGCCCGCCAGGCGCTTGGCCGGGGCATCGACGATCAGCGAGTTGGTCGCCCGGTCGGCCCGCACGACAACCTCGCGCGGCGTCTTGAGATCGGGGCGGGGCTGGCGCGTCCGGGGATCCAGCGGCACCGGCGGATCGGGGAACATCTGGTCGATCGTCTGGGCGAGCTCCTCGGCCCTGGCGATCTTGAGCGGGAAAATGCGGATCTCGCGCCCGTTGGCATCGGCGCTGGAGGTCTCGTTGAGCTCGGAGACCACCTTCTCGATCTCGGGGAGCACATCGGGGTGCGCCGACACCAGCAGGGTGTTGGTCGCCGAGTCGGCCTGGATGTCCACCGGCATCTTGCCGCGCTGCTCGGGTGAGCGCGCCGAGTAGGCCTGCATCAGGACGGTCGCCAGGTTCGCCGCATCGCTGGTGCGGACCTTGAGGATCCGCATCGGCGGCTTGTCGGCGGCCTTGGCCTGGTCGAGGCTCTTGACGAGCGACTCGATGACCGCGAACTGGATCGGCTGGGCGGCGATCAGGAGCGTGTTGTTGGCCTCGATGGGTTCGATCACCGGATCGGGCCCGCCGCGGATGCCCATGGATTCGGAGCTCTTGACCAGATCCTCGATGAACGCGGCGACCTCGGCGGCCCTGGCGAGTTTGAGCTCGATCATCCGCACCTCGCGGGCAGGGCCTGACTGGCGCTGGAGCTCATCGATGATCTTCATGAACCGCGGCATCGCCTCGACATCGGCGACCAGCATCAGGGAGTTGCTCTTCTCGTCGATGGTGACATCGACGGGGTTGGCGCCGGGAATCTGCGCGATCTGGGCGTTGTAGATCGAGAGTGCACGGTCCTTGACGGCGATCGCCTTCTCGTTGGCGATCGGAATGACGCGGAGGCCCTTCTCGACCGCGACCGCCGACAGATCCTTGAGCATCTGCTCCACGCGCTCGAAGGTGACCTCATCGCCGGCGATGATCAGCGTGTTGCTCTTGGGCTCGGCCTGCACCAGCACCTGCACGGTCTGCTTGCCGGGCTGGGCGGGAGCGGCGAGGTTGCCGCGCGAGGCCAGGGCGTTGAGCGTGGTGGCGATCGTGTTGAGATCTCCACCGACGACGCGGTATGTCTTGAGCTGGGCCGAAGGGGGCAGCTCGACGCGATCGAGCTGCTGCGCAAGCGCCTCCAGTGCCTCGACGCGGTCCGCGGGGGCATCGACGATCAGCGAGTTGCTGCTCGAATCGGCCGAGACGGTGACTTCCTTGGGCTGCTGGAGCCAGGGCATCGGGCGGTTCAGGCGATCCACGGGGACAGGAGGCAGCGGGTAGAGCTTGTCCATCGCCACCGCAACCTCGGCGGCCTTGGCAACCTTGAGGGGGAAGAGCTTGGTGATTCGATCGGCGCTGTCCTTCTTCTCCTTGTTCAGTTCATCGACGAAGGTCTTGATGGAGTCGAAGAGATCCGGGTGAGCCGACACGATCAGCGTGTTGGTCGCAGCATCGGCACGGACATCGACGGGCTTGGCCGCCCGGTCGGCCTGGGGGCGCTGGGAGTACTGCTGGTTGAGCATCCCCGCGATCGCCGCGGCCTCGGCCGTCCGGAGCTGCAGCAGCCGCAGAGGCGGCAGCGTGGATTGATCGACCCTGTCCAGCCGCTGGATGTAGTCGGCAATCAGGGCGTGCTGGGCATCCTCGGCGGTCACCAGCAGCGAGTTGGTCTGCTCGATGACCTGGATGGTCGGGTCGGGGACCTTGCGTGCCGGATCGATCGAATCGGCGCTCTTGAGGAACGCGCCCAGCGGCTCCACCAGAGCGGCCGCCCGCTGGTTGGCGATGTCCAGGATCTTCATCGTCCGCGCAGGGGGTGTCAGCTGCTGGGCATCCTGCAGCGAATCGGAGAAGAGCCGGATCGCCGCCGCCTTGCCGGAGATCATCACGCGACCGGACTTCTCATCGAACTTGGCATCGACGGGTCCGGCCTCATCCTCGGTCAGCCCGTCGATCTTGACCGCGTAGAGCTTCTGGGCACGGTCGATCAGGGCGACGGGGTCGGGAGCTGAGACCTTGACGACGCGCAGCTCTCGAGCCCGCGGCTCCTCGCTGTCGAGGCGCTTGACCAGTTCATCGATGACCGCGAACTGCGAGGCCTCGGCGCGCACGATCAGCTTGCGCAGTTCATCGAGGGGCTCGAAGACCGGATCGACGTAGGGCTGGCCGTCATCGAGCATCAGCATCGGCTTTGCGAGCCGGGCGAGCTTGGTGGAAAGGACGCTGGGCTTGACCTTGCGGATATCGTACGACTTGCCGGTGCGATCGATGGAGACGTTGGTCTGGGTCTGGCTGACCAGCGACTCGAACCGCGTGAGGGCGGTGCGCGATCCGATGAGCGTCGCGATCCGTGATTCGGCATCAAGGGTCGCCGAGATCGGGTCGCGATCCGCCTGTCCGGTCTGCCCGTAAAGCTCCTGGGCCTTGGCGAGCACGGCGGCGGGCTCTCCGGCGATGATCTTGACCATGCGGACCTCGCGCTCGACATCGGGCGCGACATCCATGCTCTGCACCACCTGCTGCACGGCATCGACATCGGCGGCGGGGCCGGTGATGACCAGGCCCTTGCCGTCGGGAGTGGGCGATGTCTTGACGACCTGCGTCTGGCGCGGCGTCATAAGACGCGTGGCGATCTGGTCCACCTGCGCAGGGGTCACGAACTTGAGCTTGACTACGATCGCCTTGCGTTCGATCGCGAGCGCCGGATCGGCCGCGGCCCGCCCGCCGCCATCGACCTCGCCCAGGAGCGTCATTGCCTGCAGCAGGAACTGCTGCGGACCCACGATCGTCAGCTTCCCCGCCTCGGGGAGCGGCAGCACCGTCGGCTTGCGATTGGCCGGCACGTTCTGGAAGAGCGCGTTGACGCGCTGAGCCGCGGCATCGGCCGACAGGGTCGCCAGGCTGAAGGTCATCATCTGCGAATCGCCCTGGCCCGCCTCGGGGATGTCCAGGAGCGTCAAGAGTTCCTCGACCTGCTTGATACGGCTGGCGAGCCCCACCACCAGGAGCGAGTTGGTCCGCATGTCGGGCGTGATGTTCACACCCTGCACCGCCGTATCCGTCACCGTGGTCGCCTTGCCGCCGGCATCGATATACGTCTGACGGACGCGCTCCCCGATCAGCCCCTTGAGAGCCCCAAAGACCGCATCGGCCTGCGCGAACTTCAGAGGGAAGAGCTTGAAGGCCTGGTCCGCGGGCTTTACGGTGTCGATCGCCTGCACGATGTCCCGGATCCGCCGGCACTGGGCCGCCGACTCCATCACGATCACCATGTTCTGCGCCGGCACCGCCTGCACGCCGCCGTACGGACCGATCAGAGGCTTGATCTGCTCGGCGACCTGGGCCGCCTGGGCGTTGCTCAATGGGATCGTCAGCGTCAGGTACTGATCGGGCTTGACACCATCGGGCACCTTGTCCATCTCGACCTGGGTTGCCTTCTTGACGCTGTCGGCAAGCGAAGCCAGGTAGAGATACTGCTCCTGCTTGCGCAGGTGCACACCCTGCATCGCCAGGTTCAGGTTCAGGATCGAGAGGGCATCCTCGAACGTGTACGGCTGAGCCCCGACGAAAGTCATCGCCCCGGCCGGGACCGGCACTTCCCGGATGATCGGCAGCCCGCTCTCGCGCGCGAAGTAATCGAGCACGAGATCGAAGGGCATGTCCTTGAAAGTGAACTTGATCAGCTTGGGTCCCGGCTTGCCCTCCGGCTGCGCTGGAGCGGGAGGCGGGGGCTGCACGGGCGTTGGCTGGGCGGGCGCGGGCTGGGGCTGTGCCGGCGGCTGGGTCGCCGCGGGTTCAGGTTGGGGTTGGGGTTGGGGTTGGGGTTGGGAATCAGCCGGCGCGGGCGGCGCGGATGGTGGAGTTTCCGGAGGGGTCGAGGGAGGAGTCGTGGGGGGAATCGTGGGGGGAGTCGCTCCCGGCTGGGCCTCGGCGGGCGAGGTCGCCGGTTGAAGGGGCGCGGCGTGGGCACGATCCACCGACAGCACCGAAACGGGCAGCCCGGCCGCCGCGAACACCGACGCCGCGACCATCGCACGCGTCAACGAGAACCCACGATTGAACTTCTGTCCTTGCATGGCAGCCTCCGCTGTCAAAGTCAGAGCCCGGCGCTCCGCCCCGGTTACACATCCTGCTCGGCGAACAACTCCCTCAGAGACCTCTCAACAGAAGCCTCAAAGACAATCCCCCGCCTCAAACCGACAGACCCAAACGACAATCAAAGGGCGAATGATCCCAATCGCAGTCTACTTCGAACCCTCTACCCCCGCGCCGGCGTGCGCACCGCCAGCGTTTGCCCCGGCGCAAACTCGTACGCGTGGCCGTCGATCTCGAACACGGCGATCTCTCCATCCCCACGCACCAGCGTCGCATTGAGCGCTTTGTTCCCCGGCGTCAGCGTCGCACGCTCACCCGTCCGCGCATTGACAACCGTCACCTCGCACGATTCACCGCTCACGATGATCCCTACCACCTTCCATTCCTGGTACGGAGGCGGCGGTACGGGGGGCGGAACCGCGGGAGGCGCTGCCGCAGGCTGCGCGGCGATCTCCACCGGCGGCTGCACAGGCGTTGGGGGAGGCGGCGGGTTCTTGAAGATATTCTTCCCCGCGATCGCCCGCCAGATCACATCGTGCCCGCTCACCGGATCCGCCGGCAGAGGTTCGGCATCCGCCAGCGCCAGGTCCGGAACGAACATGGTCGCCACATCAATCTGCAATTCCACCCACTCCCGGTCCTTGCCCACCGGCGTCAACGAGAACCCATCGACGCGATGCGCCCACGGCTGGGCCTCGACCACCGCCAGCGTCCGCAGAGCGCTCTCCAGCGGCCCGCTCGCCTTGAGTCGGCCCTGGATCACCGAGAAATCACCGCGCAGCGCGCGCAGCTTGCTCTTGACCGGAGATGGGATCCGCTCCCGGATCGCCGGGTTGGGCACCGGCGTAGGCGGACCGCTGCTGACGACGATGCCGTTGAGCCCGTTGCGGCCCGCGATCGCGCTCAATCCGTCCCGGAAACGGGCGATCACCAGGTCTTCCTTCTTCCCCAGCGTCGTCGCGCCGATCGCCTTCAGCCCGCGGCGGATCCCGACCGTTTCGGAGAGCTGCTCATCGAGCTTGATGGAAGCCTCGCGCTCCCGGTCGATCGCCTCGCTGCGCTCACGCACCGGCTCGGCGTACAGCTTGGCGTACGCGAGGTAACCGGCGATCAGAACGCCCGTGGCGATCGCCCCGGCCTTGGCCCACGTCGGGAGTGGCTTCACGCGCCACCTCCCTTCTTGGTTGTGTCGGTCTTGGCATCCTTCGACGCGGCCGACCCGCCCGCGGCTTCCACTGCCTTGTCAGCGGTCTTGTCACCTGTCTTATCACCCTTCTTGGCATCCGTCTTCGGCGGCGGACGCACGGGCTTTGACAACGGGGTGAAAAGCTCGAAGCTGAACCGATCTCCCGTATCCGGGCTGGGGCTCTCGACCGAGTAGATCTCCCCGGCCGCGAGCCTGCCTCGGAGCGATGCCGCGGTCTCCCGCTGCTTGACACGCCCCGCGAGGGAGAACGATGCCGTCTGCGCTGAGCTCCACACGCCGCCGGCGTACTGCCCGCTCTTGCCCGTGAAATCAACCTGCGCGTTCACCCGGCCGCCCACGCCATCGATCAGTGCCTCCGGCGGCGCCGGCACCTGCTCGCTCAGCGCGCCGACGTGCGCCAGCCAGTCCACCTTGATCCCCGCCCACTGCTCCATATGCCGCAGCCGCGCGTGCTCGGCCCACATCTCGTTCAACTCGGACTGCTTGCTCGATGACAACTGACGTTGCCGGGTCAGCGTGTCATCCAGCGCAGAGATCTCGAGCTTGGCAAAGACGATCGGCGTTCCCAGACCCACGATGCCCGCCAATGCGCCCAGCAGCATCCGCTGCCGCCGCTGGGCCGCACGATCGGGCGCTCGCCGCGGGTGCAGGAAATCCAGCGATGGCCGGCCCTGGGCATCCTCCATCGCCAGTCCGATCCCAGCGGCGGCGATCGATGGCGCGGGCTCTCCCTGGTCCTTGCTCGCCGCCGCGGCCGCGGATGCAATCACGGCGCCCGGCCGCTCCATCGCGCTGCCGCAGCGCTCGGCGAGCTTCTCGGCCCCCGGCCCGGCGCCAAGCACGAGCACGGCCTGGGCCTCGATCTCCCCCCGGCCGGCACGGTGGCTCATCCACGTGCGCTTGGCTTCCACCGCGACCTTGTCCGCGTACGCCTCCAGCTCCGTCGGCTCATCGCTGGATGGCCAGGGGATGTCCACCGCGCGGGCGAGCATGAGCTGCCCGGCCTCGACGATCACGAACTCGACACTCGCCCCCGCAGGAATCACGCCCAGCACAGCGCCGTCCCGGCGAAGCGATTCATCGGCGAGCACGCACGCCGCGCCGAAGCACCGGAGCCCCACGCGCGCCAGCTTGATCCCGGCCGCCCGCGCCAGGCTGCGGCACCAGTCCATCCGGTCCCCCGGCAGCGCTGCCGCGGTCACGGTCAATCCCACAGCGCTACCCGCCGCCGCATCCGGCGCGACCGGCTCGGGCGGCATTGGCACGTAATCAATCGCGCTGGCCTCGACCGGCACGCTCAACTGCCGGCCCATCTGAAGCCGCACCGCACCGACCAGATCGCTGCTCGAAACACCCTCACCCGCGGGAAGCGTCAGCCGCTTGATCACCACATCCCCGCGCGGCAGTGACAGCAACACCCGCGCCGGCAGCTCACCATTCTCACGCAGCTTGTCACGGATCCAACCACCCATCGCCGCGCCGTCAAGCACATCAACCTCGGCAGGTCGCCGCAGAGATCGGCAGGAACGCACCACCGTCCGGCCGCCATCCACCGAGACCACCGTCACGGTCAGCCGCAAGCGATCCACATCGATGATTGCCGCCTCTCGCTTGTTCATGGGCGACCTCCCTCGGGCTTGGCGGTGTTCCATCGGCCGGTGCGGCGATCCACTCCCCTGGCTTGCGGCACGGGCCGGCCACCCGCACTCACCGGCTCCGCATCCATTGCCTCCGCCGGCGCTTGAGCTGTCTCCGATGCAAAAGAAAGATCCGAATCCATCATCATCGCATCCATCTCAAGCCCGGCGTCGATATCCAGCTCGCTTGCGGTCGTCCCGAGTCCATCAAGCCCCGCCGTGGAGGACGCGTTGTCCGTCGTTTCGCCGGTTGGAGGCTCATCCCCAGACGCGCCTTCGATCCCCTTCCGCACCGTCCGCATCGCCTCCATCGCCGTCAAGTCCCGCAGGTATGCGACCCGCGGCTGTGGCCCGGCGAGGTCGAGAACCGCCTCGTAGACGATGCGATCGGAAAGGTCCGACGATTCGCCGCCCTGGGATCCACCCATCACTCGACCAGCCTCCACGATGATCCGCCATTGCAGCGTGCGGTTGGTCAAGCCATCCACCGCAAGCTGGAACTGCTCCTGAGTCAGGATCCCCTCCATAACCGGCCAGGTCAGCTCCCGCCGCGCGGAGGCATCGATCCGATCCCTCACCGACACGATCTTGCTCGCCGCCGCCGCATCGATCCCCGGCACGGTCGCGAGCACCGCTTCATCGGCCCTCAGAAGGTCGATCCTGCCCGCGATGAACGGATCGGGACTGGTCGTAAACGCATCCAGCAACGACCCCCACTGCCGCAGGGGCACACCCAACTGCCGCATGATCCCGACGACATCACCCATCGACTTGAACTTGGCCCCGCTCTCCATGAGCTGACGCGTGGTCCCGACCGCATCGGCGCCGAAGCGCTCGGCAATCGGACCGGCCAGATCGTCGGACCAACCCATGCCGAGGTTGATGCGAGCCTTGCCGGCATATTGGGCCGCATCGGCGCCGATCCCTACCTGAAGATTGGGATCAAAAGAGAAGACCGTGAACACATCGAGCAGCGCGAGTGGAGATCCCGGGCGTGTGCCGGCTGATTCAGCGTCCGCCGCGCTCGCGCCTGCCCCCGCATCAACTCCGCTTTCCTGCCCGCGCCGGCTGTTTGCTCCGCCATCGTTCCAGGCAGACTCCGGAGAGAGCACCTGCCCGTACACCCGACCCTCATCAATCCCGATGCTGCTCGCCGCCTGCGGGATGCTCGAGAACCCGGCGCCCTGGCGAGCATCAAACAACCGCTGGCCCTCGAGCGCCATCAGGGGCGCCTGGGCCCCGATCCCCTCGACGCCGGCCGAGTTGATGTTCACCTTCGCGGCCTCGGCCTGAAGCAGGCTCGCCTCACCTGGACCCAGATCAAGCAGCCGTACCGCCAGAGGGGCAATCCCCTGCTCCCCGCCCTGTTTCGAACCCATCAGCATCCACGAGCCCGTCACCTGTGGGGTCGCACCTTGCAAGAGCTTCTCACGCTGCTGGGCGAGTTCCGCCAGCGTCGCCCGCACCCCGCTCCACGCCGCCGCGCGGGAGCGTGCATGCCGGCTGAGGGAGATGGCGCGCGAAACCTGCGAATCGGCCCGCAGCAGGACCGCGATCACCGCCGTTGATGCCAGCGTCACCGCGAGCATCACCGCGACGATGACCACCCCGCGTGATGGGCGGTTGGACCGATCCGTGAACTGGCGGCGCTGTGAACTCACGCGCTGCCCTCCGATCCGTCGGCGCCGGCATCCGGGATCGCGATCACGCGCACGCGATCGGGCGCTCGCGAAGGCAGCGCCTCGGCCACCGCCCCGAACCAGATCTCCACCTGCACCGCCAGAGGCAAGTGGTCCTTGCCAAGGCTGTCGAACTGCTCCACCCACTCGTCCCGATCCCGGTAGAGCAGGCGGATGCCCGCGACACCCGGGCCAAGCTGGCTCCATTGAGCATCGCCATCCGCGCTGCCGATCCCGCCCGAGACAGCACCGGCATCCCCGCCAGCCGCACCACGGCGAGCCCGGATCGCCCCGCGAGCCGGATCAAACTTCAGTTCTGTAATCACCAGGTCCCCGCCTGTAGCCGTCACGCCGCGCGACACGATTCTGATCCCCGTCGCATCTCCGGCAATCCCCGCGCCGACCTGTGAATCCCCGATGGTGCACATCGACAGATCCCGGTCCAGGCTCGAGATCAATTGCTCGGCGATCTCCTGGCTCTGCGACCACTGCCTAACCAGCGCCCGCCGATCGAGCACCCGCAGCGACAACCCGGCGACCCCGCCCAGGAGCGCCACGACCAGCGCCAGCGCGATGATCACCTCGACGAGCGTGAACCCGCCGACGGCCGAATGCGTCGAGCGCGAGAATGAACGCATCACGGCGTCCCCTCCCCGGCCCCCGCGCCCACCCCCACTGGCGCCCCCACTCGCGCCCCAACGCGCGCTGCATCCCGCTGGCGCTTCCCGATCTCATCCTGCGGATCGGAAGACTCGCTCCCCGACATCGGGATGCGCACCAGTTGCGACAGGATGAATGAATCTCGCGGGGCACCGTCCGGATCGCCCGGTCCACGCTTGATCGCCTCCACCGTCACCTTCGTCAGCCCCTCAAACTGCGAAACCTCGGTGCGGATGTCCAACTCCCAGCGAGCATCGCCCCCGGCCCCGATGATGCTGCCATCGCTCAGGTCTTCCCACGCCGGCACAGGTCCATCAAGTGTTTCCGGCGTATCGATGCCCGCCTCGATCCGCGCCAGCGCCGATGTCGCAAGGTCGCACGCCTGTCTCCGATCCCGCACCCGCGCCATCGCATCCGAAGATCGCTCAAGCACCGTGAGGATCGCCAGCCCCGCACCGACAAACACTGCCAGCGCCAGCAGCACCTCCAGCAGCAGCGCGCCGCGCCGGCGATCCGCCGGGAGCGTGTCTGAGTGCGGGGGTGTTGCGATGCGGGTCGTCAACGGTCCTCTTCTCCCTCTGCCGAAGCGCTCAAGCCGCCGGAAGTGCCTGCACCTGATCTCGGACCCGACTGATCCGCCGGCGATGTTCCATCTCCGCCTGCGGATCCATCAGCCGTCGACACTTCGAGGTGAACGATCCCGAAGCCATCGACGCGAACCGTGTGAATCTCCGCCTCGCGTCCCACCCGGATCACGCCCCGCCGCATCGGCTGCACCGTTCCATCCGGGGCGATCAGGGCCAGCGTCGTCGGATCCTCGGATTCGGTGCCCTTCTGCCCGCCATCGGTCCCTGTACTCACCGAACGCGCCGTCGCGCCCATCTTGAACGCCCCCACCACTTCTTCACGCGGCACGGTGCGGCTCTCGCTCGAACTACCAGCGCCATCCCGGGATGCCGGCTCGCCTTGCGCTGTGGAATCGATATCGCACACCAGCACATCCACGCGATCTTCACCCGCCGGCGAAAGCGTGATCGCCGCCAGCGAGCCCGTCCGCGCCGACCGCACCATCGCCTGCGCGACCGCCGAATCGAGCACCTGCGTGATGTCTTCCCGCGACGATGTCGATCCTCCCCGGCTCAGCACCGGCAGCATCAAGGCCCCGATCGCGACCACGATCGCCAGCGCGATCAGGATCTCGACCAGCGTGAACCCCGATCGGGACAGACCGATACATTCGTGCGCGCTGCTCGCGCTTCGCGCCTCGACAGGCCCTTGGCTGAGAGGACGGGTGGGCATATCCACCTCGCCTTACGGCCGGCGGCCTTAGCCGCCTGACCCCTTGGAAGCACCAGAATCGCCGGCGGGACCCGTCCCGTCAGCGCCCAGACCCTCGGTATCGTCCTTCCAGTTCTTGATGTCGTCGTCCGTGCCTTCCTGCTTGTCCGGTCCGGCAGACCAGAGGTCGTATGTGTCCTCATCCCCGTGCTCGCTCATCTGGCGATAACCCCACGGAGTTCCCCACCGGTCGTTCGGCATCGGCTCTTCCAGAAACTTCTTCCACTTGGCGGCATCCGCATCGGGGCTGAGCTTTTCCTTGTTCCACAGGACATCAATGCCCTCCTCCTCGGTCGGGAATCGCTCGTACGACAGGAAGAACAGCCTCATCGCCTCCTTGATGGTCCCCATGTCCACCTCGGCGAACTTCGCGGTCGCTTCCTTCTTCCGGCCCAGGACCGCAACGGTCACCAGCCCGCCCAGTGCGGCGATGATCGCCAGCACGATCAGGAGCTCGATCAGCGTGAAACCCCTCCCAGCGCGGGCCGAGAGCGGACGACTCAGTCGTGAAACGGGAGACGTGCGGCTCATAGCTACTCCTTTTTCTGCCGCGTGCTCGCCGCCGACTTCCAAGAAGAGGGACCAAATCACCCCTTGGCGGCAAAGCACCATCCAGAATCCGTACCAATTTCGGAATGGAATCCGTCAGAAAACGATCGAACAGCACCGCGAGAGTATCAGACCGCCACCATCATGCCAAGTAGTAAATCAGTCACTAACTTTCTTTTTGTTAGGACTTTTATTGGCATATCGGCCGCACAGCATCGCTCGCGTCACAACGCTGCGCTGACACGGGTCATCGGCAAGATGAGCGCAAATGCCACAGTGGCCACCACCGCGGCTAACGCCAGGAGCAGTATGGGCTCGACGAGCTTGAGCACCGCCGCCAGCAGGCGATCCACCCGGCCCTCGATCGTGTCGGCGATCTTGAGGAGCACCTGATCCAGGTTGTTCGCCGCTTCGGCGACCGAGATCATCTCGACGACATCGGTCTCAAACAGGCCACAGGAATCCAGGGGTGGAGCAAGGCTCTTGCCCTGCTTGACCGACTCGGCCGCCGTCACGATCGCCTCCTCAACCACTGGGTTGCCCGCGGCCTCACGGGCGATGTTCATCGCCGTGAGCAGGGGCACCCCGTTGGTGAGCATCGTCCCCAGCATCCGGCAGAACCTCGCGGCCGCCAGAGACCTCACCAGGTTTCCGACCACCGGGGCAAAGGTCCACCACCGGGCGAACTTGTCCCGTACACCCTCTCGCCGGGCGATCCGCCAAAGAACGACCCCGATCAAGATTGCCGCGCCCAGCGTGTAGAACCCATAGGTCGATACGAGCTTGCTGATCGCCAGCACCAGCGATGTCACCCACGGAAGCCCGCCCTGCACGCGATCAAAGACCTCCCGGAACTTGGGCACGAAGACCCCAAAAATCACGGCGAGAACGATGACACCTGTCCCCAGCAGGAACATCGGGTAGATGAGGCTGCCCATGACCTTGCTGCGAAGCTCGGCCTGGGAGGTTGCGAGCTGGGCCAACCGCTGGAGCACGTTCTCCAGGAACCCACCCTTCTCGCCCGCCCGCACCATCGCGATATGCACCGGGGGGAAGAACTCCGGCCGTCGCTGCATCGCCGAGGCCAGGTCGGAGCCCTCTGAGACCGCCTCGGCGATCTCCTGAAAGACCGCCGCCAGGCGCGGCTCGCTCTTCTTGGCGCCCAGGATCTTGATCGATCGCAGCAGCGGCACCCCCGCATCCAGCAGCTCGGCCAACTGGGTGTATGCGGCCCCCAACTTCCGCGCTGAAACCCCTCCCCCGCGGGCGATCGAGTCGTCCCGAGCCTCGATCGAGACCGGAGTCAGGCGCCGGGATTCGAGTTCGGCAAGGACGGCCTGCTCGCTCGGCCCGGAGAGGATCCCCCCCGTGCGGCGGCCGGACTTGTCGAGGGCGATGTATTCGAAGGTTGCCACTCGGCCTCATCGTACCGGATCCCGTCCGCCGTTCGCACCGGCCGACAACCGGGCGGAGAACACGATGTCCATCTACCGCAACGGGATCCTGGAGGCTCAGCGACAGGGCGCTGCCCACTTCATTCCCTCCTACCACGGCATGCTCGACGGGCTGGTCGATGAGTTCCGCATCTGGAATGTCGCACGCACCGAGCCGGAGATCATCGCCTCGCTGCGAACCACCCTTCCCGAAGCAACGCCCAGCCTGATCGCCTACTACCGCTTTGATTCGCAGCAGGACGGCATCGTCCGGGATCTGAGCGGCGCTGGACACGATGCACAGCTGGCCAATGCCGCCGCGCTCGCTCCCGTCGAACGCTGCTGCGATGCGACTTTGACCAGAGCGGATTCGTGGATACCGATGACTTCGATGGCCTGGTGCGCGCCTTTGAGGCAGGCGAGCCGGCCGCGGATGTCAACCGCGCGGGCTTCATCGATCTCGATGACTTCGCGGCGTTCATCCACGCGTTCGAGGCCGGCTGCTGATCCGCCCCGACCACTCTGGAAAAAGACCCGGCTTCGAGGCCGGGTCTTTTCATTGCACCTGGATGTTCCTCCGCAGCCCGCTCACTTGGCCTTCAGCAGCTCATCGATCTTGTCCGCCATCGCCTTGCTCTCGGCATCCTTGGTCTCATCGGGCTGGGCCTTGGTGTTGAAGCGGGCGACCACTTTGCCGTTGCGATCGACCAGGAACTTGGTGAAGTTCCACTTCGGATCTCCACCCACGGGCGCGGGCTGGGCGGCGAGCTTCTTGTAGAGCGGGTGCTGGTCATCCCCGGTAACGCTGATCTTGCTGAACATCGGGAAGGTGACGCCATACTTCGAGGAGCAGTATTCCTTGATCTCGGCATCGGTGCCGGGCTCCTGGTTATTGAAGTTGTTCGCAGGGAAGCCCAGGATCACCAGCCCCTCCTCCTGCCTCTTCTCATAGAGCCGCTGGAGCCCCTCGTACTGCGGCGTGTACCCGCAGCGGCTGGCGACGTTGACGAACAGGACAACCCTGCCCTTGAACTGCTCGAGCTTCACATCATTCCCGTTGATGTCCTTCATCGTGAAGCCCAGGATGTACGCCGGGTCTTCCGCCGGCTCATCCTTCTTGTCCTCGGGCTTCTTCTCTTCGGTCGGCTGGACGGCGGGAGCGGTCGCGGGCGGTGGCGCCGGCTGATCTTTTTTGTCCAGTCCCGTGGGCTTGGATTCGGCTGGCTGGGTTTGCGCAGGCTGGGCGAGCCCCAACGCGGCAAAAAGCAGTCCAGCGCTCATTCCGAACAGGTGGGGCAGCAAGCGGCGGCTCATGTGATCAATTCCAGGTTCGCCCGTGGGGAGAGGCGACAGGTGATGACGTCCCGGCGTGGCAAAACGAAGGCGGAGCCGCCCGAGCGGCTCCGCCGGTGGACGTAGCAGTAGTAGTGTACCGTCCCGAGTCCTACTTCTTCTCTGCCGGGGTTTCGGCGGGCTTGTCAGCGGGCTTATCCGCCGGCTTGGTCTCGGGAGCCTTGGTGGATGAGTCCGCGGCTTTCTTCTCGCAGCCCCCGATCATTCCCAGGCCGCACGCGATCATCCCGATCGCCGACCCCATCGCCAAGGTTCGAACAGTCGCACGCTTCATGAGCAGCTCCTTCAATACCGCCAGGCCTGACCTCGGGCGCCCGGTGCCAGAACAAGGCCACAATGGACATCGAGGAATTACTCGGATGTGGACCCTCACCCGTTCCGTTCGCCTCAACATTCCCATGGGTCCAGAAACCCCGGGATGCGATCAAATCCCGAACGCCAAGTCCCGCGGAACAGGCTATGGCGGAATCGGCACGATCTCCGGTCTGCCCGCGCACTACCAGTTCGATGTCGCCTGCCGGGGGCTCCTCGATCCGGTTACGGGCTACGTGCGGGACATCTCCCACATAGATAACGCGGTGCTCGCCGAGCTTCTTCCCGCGCTCACCGGCCGCGCGACATCCGCCGCTGTCACGCCCGTCGGCCTGCTGGGAGAGGCCCTGCCGCGGATCAGCCAGAGGTTGGGCGGCGGCCTGAAGGCCGTGCGCTGGTGGATCACCCCGTACCATTCACTTGAGATGTCACCCGCCGGACCATCCGCTGCCGCCTCGGCGATCATCCGCCAGCGCTTTGATTTCGCGGCCTCGCACAGGCTGCACAACCCGGCGATGACCGAGCAGGAGAATCGCGCCTGCTTCGGCAAGTGCAACAACTCAGCGGGGCACGGCCACAACTACATCATCGAGCCGGCGGTTCGCATCCCGGTGGATGGCGCTGCATCTGTGTTCTCGCACGCCGACCTTGAGGATCTCTGCAAGCGCGTGATCCTCGACCGCTTCGACCACAAGCACCTCAACGTCGACACCGCCGAATTCGGGGAGGGCGCGGGCGTCCTGCCGACGGTCGAGAACATCGCCAAGGTCTCCTACGACCTGCTCGCCCCCGCCGTCGCCGCCCGGTGCCCGGCCGCCAGGCTCGAGGCGATCACCGTCTGGGAGACCGACCGAACCAGCAGCACGTACCCGGGCTAACGACCCGCGAGGGAGGGATGAGACACGATGGCGATCGGAACGCTGCTGGTTGATCAAGGATTGATCTCGCGCGAGCAGCTCAGCGATGCGCTCGCCGAGCAGACCTCGGCGGGTGAGCGGCTGGATCGGGTGCTGGTCCGCCGCGGGCTTGTCACACGCGAGCAGATCCTGCAGACGATCTCTTCGCAGTTCCACATGCCCGTCGTGGACCTGGACACGCTGGTGGTGGATCCGGCGGTGCTCTCGGCGATCCCATCCCGGCTGATCTTCCGCCTCCACTGCGTGCCGATCCGGCGGGAGGATTCGCGCCTCACGGTCGCGACCAGCGATCCCTTCGACCTGGCGGTCCTGGATGAGCTCAAGCTGGTCACCGGGTGTTCGATCGAGCTCGAGCTTGCCGATGAGGATGACCTCCGCAAGTTCATCCGCACGCACCTGGGCGTCGGCGGAGACACGCTGGATGCGATGTCGGCGGGCCTGGATGCGGGGACGGCCGAGATCAAGCCCTCCGATGACGAATCCGAGCAGGCCCAGGAGGCCTCGGTCATCAAGCTGGTCAATGACCTTTTGACGGAGGCGATCTCCGAGCGAGCCACCGACGTCCACATCGAGCCCTACGAGCACGAGCTGGTGGTTCGCTACCGCATCGACGGCGTCCTGCAGCGCGCCAGCGTTCCGCCGGTCATCAACCGCTTCGGTGCGGCGATCATCAGCCGCCTGAAGATCATGTCCAACCTCAACATCGCCGAGAAGCGCACGCCGCAGGATGGCCGCATCAGCTTCCGCGCCCGCCTCCCCGGGCGCCCCCCCGAGGAGTTCGACCTGCGGCTCTCGATCATCCCGATGCTCTTCGGCGAGGGTGTCGTGCTGCGCGTCCTCAACAAGTCGGCGGTCCTGATGACCCTCGACCAGCTGGGCATGCCCGCGTGGGTGTCGCAGAACTGGACTCGGCTCATCGATCGCCCGCACGGGATCCTCCTGGTCACCGGGCCGACCGGCTCGGGCAAATCGACGACGCTGTACGCCTCGCTCAACAAGATCGTCTCCGATGAGATCAAGGCGATCACCGTCGAGGATCCCGTCGAGTACCACGTGCCGGGGGTCAACCAGATCCAGGTAAACCACAAGGTCGGGCTGGATTTTGCGGCGGGGCTGCGCGCGATCCTCCGCCACGATCCGGATGTGGTGATGATCGGTGAGATCCGCGACAAGGAGACCGCGGAGACCGCGATCCAGGCATCGCTGACGGGCCACCTGGTCTTCTCGACGCTGCACACCAACGACGCCCCTGGCGCGACGACGCGCCTTCTGGACATGGGCGTCGAGCCGTTCCTGGTTTCATCCTCGGTCGAAGGGATCATGGCGCAGCGCCTGGTGCGCCGCGTCTGTGCCGCGTGCGCTGCCCCGTTCGTGCCCGAATCGGCGGATGTTCCCGTCGGCTTTGTGCTTCCCAAGGGAAAGACATTGGTTCGCGGTGCCGGCTGCCGCGCCTGCCGCAACACCGGCTATCGCGGCCGCGTCGGCATCTACGAACTCATGGAGATCACCGAAGAGACACGGGATCTCATCATGCATCGCGCCGCAGCGCCCAGGATCGGTGCCCAGGCCAGGACCTCCGGCCATTTCCGCAACTTGCTAGAGGATGGGTACGCCAAGGCCGCCGAGGGCATCACCACGCTTGCCGAGGTGGTGCGATCCCTGAGCACCTAAGCAACAGGCGTTTCTTGCGCGAACCGCAACGCCGAATTGATCCAGATTCGTCGCTTTTTCGGGATTCGCGTGCAAGTACCGCGGCATGGAGTATTTGCACCATGCATATCTGCTGACGTGGGGTTGGCTCCTTGGGGCAGAACACCTGAATACCTCTTTCCAACCGTCATATTTACGAAAATACCGTTGATTTCATGTATTGAATTCATCAGAATTTCATGTGCGAGGGTTTCGGGAAAGAGGAGTTCTGCTGCATGAATCTTGGTTCGTTCTGCGCGGCGGTGGTCGCGGGGGGTTCCACCATCGCCAGCGCCCAGTCGCTCGTTCCCCTCACGGCGACTCGGAATATCTTCGTCGAATCGTTCGTCGTCGACACCCTCTCGTACTCGTCCGGTTATGACAGCGACGACTCCCACTCCGACACGCTCTACCCATTCAACCGGACCTTGAACCGGTTTCTCACGCTGGGCCTTCAGAAGGTCACCACGTATTCATCGCAGAATTCATCGATCACAGCCAGCGGCGTCAGCGCCTCGCTGGTATCCGATGAAACCACCATCTGCCCATCCCCGGGTTTCGGCATGGGCCACTCCAAGACCACGTTCGTCACCGATGTACGGCTCGATGCGCCGATGCGCTACCGCGTGACCGTCACGCAGACCTCGATCATCGACGGCGCGGGTTCCACTTCGACCGTGAACTTCACGCTCACCGGCCCGCAGGGCGCGGTGGTCTCCCGAAATCGCACGACCGACGGTTCGGATTCGTACACCCAGACGGGGCTGCTCCCCGCCGGCGTGTATCACTTCGACGCCGCCGCGATCGCCAAGACCACGACCAATCCGACGGTGATCCTCAAGCACGCGCGTGCGACCAGCACGCTGGACTTCAAGGTCTTCTGCTCCGCCGACTTTGATCTCTCCGGGTTCGTCGACCTCGATGACTACACCGCGTTCACCGCGGCCTTCGAGGAGGGTCTGGACTCCGCCGATGCCGACCTCTCCGGCTTCGTCGACACCGACGACTTGAATGCCTTCATCGAAGCGTTCATGAACGCTTGCTGAATCCCGGCGATCACTCCTCTGGTCAACGAAAAAGGCCCGGTCGCGTGAGCGGCCAGGCCTTCTTGTGTTTTCATCGATCACGCTCAGCGGCGGCGACGGGCGGCCGCCAGACCCGCGAGCCCGACCAGCGCCATCGCGCCCGGGGCCGGCACTTCGCTGATGCGCCAGCGGCCGTTGGGCAGATCAAGCTCGAACAGGACCGGCTGGGCGCCGCTCACCGTGAAGGCGGCGTTGGCGGCGCTGTTGCCGAAATCGTTCCCGATGCTCACACCCCAATCATCGGCCTTGCGAAACTTGAACTCGTAGCTCCCGCCGGGGATCGCCAAGGTCGTGGTGTACAGGCCGCCGCCGTTGTCGGTCAGCGTCCCGAAGGGCGAAGACCAGCCGTTCACCGAGCCCATCATGTCCCAGCCGTGCGTGCCGGAATCGACGTATCCCACGCGTGGGCCGACCGCGGGCTGCCAACCGTCGCCCCAGGCGAGGTTGGGGAACCAGTTCACCGTCAGGTTGCCGGCGGCATCCGCGGCAGCGCGGGCGTTGCTGCCCGGGCCGTTGAAGCTCCAGTCCGGAGTCGTGCACTTGAACTCGTACAGCCCTCCGGGGGTCAGGCCGCTGGCCACGCCCGTGTACAACCCGCCGCCCATGTCATTCAGCGCGATGTCGCCCGAGCCGCCCCAGGCGTTGAACTCACCGCGAAGCACATACTGCGCGCTGGCGATATTGGCCGCCATCGCGAGCAACGCGACAACTGCAAGCTTCTTCATGATCTCTGTCTCTCCTGCTAAACAGACCTTGAACAACAAAGCGGCATCGATCTCGCCCATGCGCAACAAGGGCGCTCGCCGCAGAAGTCCCAGTCTAGAGAAACCGCTTCCATCGATGCAAGCCGTTTTGGGTGCCAATTCACCTCTCGGACCACCGGAATTCACCCTGCTCGGGACTTAGATTGCCCAATTTGACATCCTGTGACCGGTTCAGTCACTCTCGGGCGATGCCTGGGCCAGGTCCGCGTGGGCCTTGCGATCCGGCTGGACCGACGGGGGGGCTCCCAGGTACGTCAGGGCCCGCTCCATGAACCGCCGCACCACCGGCCCGGCGGTCTTGGCCCCGTAATGCCGGGGCAGGGGCCGGGCGAACACCAGCTCGGGACCCGGATCGTCGATCACGACGATCACCACCAGCCGCGGGGATTCGATGGGCCCGCCGGCGATGAAGCTGGAGTTGTACTGATCGTCGAAGTAGCCCGTGGATCCGGTCGGGCGCTTCTTGCCCGGCGGGGGCTTGCCCAAGGGGATCTCGGCGGTCCCCGACTTGCCGAAGATGATGTACTTCCACCCGGTCTGGGAGTGGTCGAGCTGCTCGAGGCTGTTCTGCATGTTCTCGGCGACCCCGCGCATGGTTTTGCGGGTCAGCTCGGCAATCCGGGCGGGAAGCACGCGATACAGCAGCGTGGGGACATCATCCTGCTCTGAGCCGACCGCCGTCAGCCGCAGGTCCGGCAGCGTCCCCGCCAGATCCCCCGTCCGGGCAAACGCGCTGAAGGCACGGGCCATCTGGAGCGGCGTCACCGCGACCTCGTGCCCGATCGCGTACGACGTCTGGCTGTAGATCGTCCAATCCTTGAGCGTGGTCACGATGCCGCTGGCCTCGCCGCTGACACCCACACCCGTCGGCTTGCCGAAGCCGAACCGCCGCACCAGGTCGTGTACCTGCTTGTGCGTCAGCCGCTCGACGACCTTGGCCATGCCGATGTTCGACGAGTTGACCAGGACCTCGGCCCATGTCATGACATCGCGCTTGGTGACATCGTTGAGCTTGCGGCCGTAATAGGTGATCCACCGGCCCGACTCGGTGTCGATGACCTCCTCGATCCGCGCCAGCCCCAGCTCGGTGATCGTCGACCAGATGAACGGCTTGAACGTCGAACCCGGCTCGTAGATGTCTTCCACGCACCGGTTGCGCAGCATCGCCGCCAGTTCCGGGTGCTTGGTCCGCACCTCATCGGTCCGGATCGTGCGATACCTTGCTGCGCCGGGGCGCGGCGCCATGTACGGAGTCTTCGGTCCCACCTGCTTGCCGGCGGCCTTCAGAGCCTTGGGGTCATCCTCCCACGGGTATTCCTTCAGATTGGGCACATCCCGCACAATGTCGCACATCGTGAGGATCTCGCCCGTCCGCGGGTCGATCGCCACCAGCCTGCCGCCCGCGGCGTTGCTCTCTTCGATCCCGCGCTGCAGCTCCTCCAGCCCCATCGACTGGAGCTCGAAGTCAATCGACAGCCGGACATCCTCCCCATGCACCGGGAGCTTCACCTGTCCGGGCTCGATGAACAGCGGTCTGCCCATCGCATCCCGCACATACTTGACGCTTCCGGGCGTGCCGGTCAGGCGATCGTTGAGCTTGGCCTCCATCCCGATGTTGGCCTCGACGCCGACTTTGCCGACCAGCGCTGCCACAGTGTCTCCGCCAACCTGCTCCCGGACCTGCTGGGGCTCGAACTGAACGCCGGCGATCTTCAGCCGCTGAAGCGATGCCTTGACGCCGTCGTCGATGATCTCCCTGAAGGGCAGGTACCGGATGGGCTTGAGGATGTCGGGCGGCGCGGGCATGTTCGCAAAGTCGATCGGTGACGATTCCAGGCCCGTCTCCGGATCGATATCCACCGGCGGCTCGGCCAGCTCCGGCTCGCGTTGAGCCATCGGCTCATCAGGATTCGTGCGGGGCTGGAAGCCGATCGCTTCCAACAACAACGTCGCCGGCGGGGGCTTGACCTCACGCGGGTTGGATGCGCCCGCGAGCACCTCGGCTCGCCTGGCGTTCTCTTCGAGCACCCACATCACCCGCTCTCCCACTTCCTCCTCGGGGCGGGCGAGTGCGTTGGCGAGCGTGACGATCGTGGTGTCGATGTGCTCGGGCTTGAGGTTGACCGGATCCAGGCAGATGCGCCACCCGAAGCGGGTCGCGGCTAGCAGCCTGCCGCGGCGATCCATGATGTCCCCGCGCGAGGGCAGATCCGTGCGGGTCGTCACCCGCGCCTGGCGCTGCTCGACGAGGCGATCCGATGGCGCCACCTGCAACTGCACGACGCGGACCAGCATGACCACCAGCAGCAGCGAAATGACCCACGCGGCGATCGCGCCGATGCGATCGGCTCGCACCAGGGCGCCGACAGACGGGCCAGAGTCGGCAGCGCTGCTCATTGGTCTTCCTCCGGCTCATCCTGCACCGCCAGGAGCGGCGCCTGCGCTTCATCTTCACCGGCGGCCTGACGCTTGCGCTCCCCGGGTGCGTTCTTGCCCTTGCCGGGCGCGGCCTTATCCTGCGGTGGCTTGCTCGCCTTGTCCAAGGAGGATTTGCCCCCAGCGGCGGGCAATTGGACCGGCAGGTCTGCCGGCCCCTGCTCGGGCAGCAGCGGCTTGAGCGAGGCCAGGTCCGTGACCATCGACCGCACATCGTCGGGCCGCACCAGCATCCCGATCTCGGTGCGCAGCTTGAACAGCCGCTCATCGCACGTGCGGATCCGCAGCTGCGTCTGCGTCAGTTCATGGGCGGCCTGCAGCCGAGCCTGGCGCATCGCCAGGAGCCCGCAGCCGAACAGTCCCATGCTGAGCACGCACGCGGCGAGTTTCAGGAACACGATGGCGCACTCCACGCCGGCGCGCGGCGATCGGTGACGGGGCGGGACGATCAACGGGGGGGAAGCTTGAGGTCCATGCCGATCCGCAGCCTGGTCTCGTCGATGCCGCGGTTGAGTTCCTGGATCTCGCGGGCCCGCTTGCTGGTTCCAAGCTCTCGCCTGGCAATATCCCCAAGCGTGTCGCCGCTCTTGACCTTGTACATCGTGACCTGATCGTCATCGGAGACACGGACCAGCGGTGTCACGATGCCGTCTTGCTCGCCGGAGTCGTTGAGCGCGAACTTGGGATCGCCCTCGGGCATCGCCGGCTTGTCTGCCTGGGCGTTGAGCGGCTGGGGCATCCTTGGCTTGGTCACGCGGTGGGTGAGCACATCAATCGAGGGAATCTTGAGCTCGGTGCCGATCTTCAAGTTGTCCGACTTGAGGCCGTTGTACGCCATCAGCTCCTTGTGGAACTTCGGATCCCGGTAGTACTGCTTCGAGAGGTTGTAGAACGTATCGCCGCTGGCGACCGTGTGGATCCGGTCCGGAGCCGCACCCTGGTTGTCCGGGGTCTCCGCTGGCTTACCGCTGGGATCCAGGCCATTGACCTTCCCGTTCGCTTGGCCCTTGAGCTGCGCATCCCGACCGGTGGGAACGCCACCGGGCCCGAACACCACAGGCTGGTACTCGTTCTTGGCCGGCTTCGCGTTCGACGCCGGAATGACCTCCGACGACGTCGTCCCCGCATCGGCGATCCGCCTGGGCTCAGCGCCGAGCTGCCCGGCGGGAATCAGGTCTTCGACCTTGGGCGGAACGATCGCCACCGGCGGCGTCGGGCTGGTCCCATCCAGCCGGCTGGTGCGCGCCTTGGAGAGATAGTCGCTGATCAGGACCGTCACGATCAGGACCAGTGAGAAACCCAGGATCAGCGAGAGCTTGAGTTCGCGCGTCACAAAACACTTCCTCGCCGGCCGGAATCCCCCGCCGTGGGGCCCGGTGCGGCACAATCGAGACCGGTTCGCCAAACATCGCGGTGAACGATCTCGTCTCCCTGATGTCTGCCCGCCGTTCGCGTCCGTGCGCCCGGAATCGAGCAACTCCCAACCGCTGAAACACGCTCCTGCGAGCTGCCGCCCGCAAGGGTGCGATCATACCGCCGGGCTCCCGACAGTCACGAGCTTGACAGCCCGCAACCGCGAAGACCTGCTCCGCGGATTGCTCGCCGCTTCCCGCTCAGTCGGGCCCACCGGCCCATCCGTCAGAAGCTCCGCGAGCCCCGTCGCCGCAAGCCCACCGAACGCCCGCTTGACCGGCCGGTCCTCCAGCGAGTGGAAGCCGACGATCGCCACGCGAGCCCCGGGCCTCAGCCACGCCCCCGCTCCCCGGCCGACTGATCTGGCCGCTCGCTCGACTCCCGCCAAGAGGGCTTCCAGGGTTCCGATCTCGTCGTTGACGGCGATCCGAAGGGCCTGGAACGTCCGGGTGGCGGGGTCGATCGCGGATGGATCAAACCGCCGGGGCAAGACAGAACGCACGGCTTCGGCAAGCCTGCCCGTGGTCGTTATCGGCGAGCGTTCACGCTCCCGCACAAGTTTTCGAGCGATCCGCCCCGCCTCCCGCTCTTCACCATACATCCGTATGACCTGCGCCAGTTCTTCCTCCGGCAGGGTCGCCACCAGTTCGGCGGCGGTCACCGGAAGGGTCGGGTCCAGCCGCATATCCAGGGGTCCATCCCGGGAGAAGGAAAGACCCCGACCGGCGTCATCCACCTGGGTCGAGGCAAAGCCCAAGTCGGCGAGCACCATGTCGGCCGCCAGACCGTGTTCGGCAACCTTCCGGGGCAGGTCGGCAAAGTTCCCCTGGATCGGGATCACCTGGATTCCCGGACCGCTCGTACGCACCGCAGCCTCGGCCTTGGCGAGGTTTCCTGGATCGACATCGTTGAGGATGACCGTCCCGCTGGGTCTCAACCTGGCGGCGATCGCCGAGGCGTGCCCACCCAACCCCGCGGTGCAATCCACGTACACCTGCCCCGGCGCAGGGGCGAGCAACTCCACGATCTCATCGATGAGAACGGGGACATGGCGACCACCAGACTGTGCTGACTGATCAGTCACGACGCCAGCGTAGGGCTACCGCCGCTTTGGGCCTTTGACCGATGCCTGATGCCCCATGCGCGATGCCTTCTGTCCTCAGCACCCCGAATCAAACGCCGCGACGAACGCATCGAAGTCGTCGGTATCGGTGAATCCGGAGTTGTCGAAATCCGCCGCGATATCTCCTGCCTCGAAGAGCGAGACGAAGTAGTTGAAATCCTCGTTGTCGACGAAGCCCGTCCCATCGACATCCGCCGGGCACGTCGAGTAGATCAGCGTGATGGTCGCGATGTTCGAGTTGCCGCCGGGTGTCGTCACGCGGAACGTGATGTCCTCCTGGCCGGACGCATCGACGTTGGGCTTGTAGATGCGATAGGCGCCGCTGTACGTGCCCTGGGCGACCGCCATCGTCGGCCCCGAGAGAACCGTGTACGTGTATCCGGGCCCGGTGAGAGCGCTGTCGTAGGTCGCGGGAAGCTCGACGACGTAGGCCTCCTTGGTCGGGAGCCGCTTGCGATAGCCGTATGCGACCGGCGCAACGTCGGCGGGTGTGCCTGATGCCGAGACCGTCACCTGCACAGGTGCGCTGCGCGAGAGCCTGCCATCGAGGTATTCGGTCTCGGCGCGCAGAGCGCACGTGCCCGCGCCCAGGATCTGCCCATGCACACCCAGCGTGCCGGAAGCGTTCTGAGTCGCTGCAACCACGCGGCCGTTGTGTATCAGGCGGATCTCCTTGATCGCCCCGCCGGTGCCACCGACGTTGAAGTTGAACAGCGTCGTCTGGTTTCCCGAGGATGTAACCGCCGAGAGCGTCGTGGCGCGGCCGCGGTTGTCCACCACCAGGCTCGACACCCAGCGGCCCGTGGATTTCACCGCCGTGTTGTCGCTGGCGAGCACGCGGATGTCGTTGTGACCATCGGGGAGCGCCAGCGTGTCGAGCATGAACTGTCCGCCCGGCAGCGCGGACTGGTTGATCACGCCGTTGACCAGCAGATCAAAGCCGGCGATCGTGCCGGTGGGATGCGATGTGGTCGCCGAAGGCGTCAGCACGACCGGGCCGGAGACCGGGCCCGTGGGTGCATCGGCGACGCTAACCGCCGGGATGTGCGCGAACGGCCGTGCGAGCGGATCCCCCACGAAATTCTGTTGGAAAGGGACATACGCCAGGTTGCGGAACCACGCCTCGGCGAGCGAGACGCCCTGGAAGTAGTGGGAATGCATCATCGCACGCGGAAACTTGCCGGGGTAGTTGCACGGCTCCTCGACCGTCCCCGAGCTCCCGCCGGCGCCCCATGTGATCCACTCGGTGGTCTTGGTCTGCTGGTCGGTGTCGTACGTGGCGGCGTACGAGGTCAGGTGATCGCAGAAGGATCCGGGGAGCAGAATCGTGCCGGTGTTGAAGAGGCTGAAGCCCGCCACCCCGGCCATCACGCCCAGGCAGTCGGTCTTCCCGTACGGCAGCGTTCCGACGATGATCTCGGCCTGCCCTCCTCGGTTGATGATCGAGTTCCTGGCCTGCGTGAACTGGCTGGCGCGGATGTTTCGCGCTGCATCCGCGGTGTTGTTCATGAAATAGAACTTGCCGGTCGGGTGCGTCCCATCGACCGCCGCGCTGGCCGAGAGGGACGAGAGGATCTGCGACATCAGGTTGCCCTTGACGCCCGTCCAGCCCAGCGTGCATCCGATGTAGTATCGCCGCGCGTTGACGTTGGTGCTCGACACCCCGCCCAGGTAGTTGGTGTTGCTGTCGAACGCCGCCGCGGCCTCCGCCGTGCTGTAGTACCGGTTGGACATCGCCTGGTTCTTGTTCCCGACCAAGACCTCTGACGCGACGAAGTTCATCGTGTAGAGCGCGCCCAGCGAGAAGCGCGTGATGTCCGAGCAACTGTCGCCCACTAGCCCCCCCTCGGAAACCCAGAACGTGTCCGTAGGGGAAACCACTACGATATCCGTGTGGTCGGTGATGCCGTGCGAACTGAGGAACGTCTGGAACGCCGGCTGCTGCACCGTCGTCCACTGCTGATAGTTGGTCGCAGCCGCCGAGTCCATGTAGAGAATGTTCGACTCGGGGATATTGCGCAGGCTGATGAAGTGGTTGGCGATCTGCAGCGAATCGGCGAACGCCGGATCGATGATCACCACCGCGTTCTCGGGCGTTGCCCCGGCGAGCGCCTGGCTGGCGAGCCCGCCGGCCGTCAGGGCCGCGAGCAGGACCAACCGGGCGGCGCTGCCGCGAGAGCTACGGAGGGACCGGGCCGTCATTAGCATGAAACAGACTCCGTGTTGGCAAGCGTCGGCGATTCCGCCGCCGCGATTCCGGCGGATACACCCTCCACGGTCACGAATCTAGCACGAACGGGGAGCGTTTGGAATACCAAACGTCCGCAAACCAGCCCTCACACCCGACTTACGAGACGGTTTTTCGCACGCCTGTTGGTATGCTCTGGCGGGGGTGTCGCCAATGCCTGAAGGATGTCACATGCCCATGCCCCCCATGCGGTTCGCCACCCTCTGCCTGTCGGCCGGCCTCGGCCTCCAGATGCCGGCGATCGCCATCTCACCGCCGGTCAATCCGGATCGCCCACCGGCATCCCCGCCGATCATCTCCGCCGAGCTTGTCCGCGCGCAGCCGCGGCTTGCGGTCGTGCGCCTCGACCAGGATGCGCTCCGGTACGCCACGCAGAACCAGCGCACCATCGTCATCGATCACTTCCCCCTCCCGGGATCTCGCCAGGCGACCCTTCGCCTCGAACGCTTCTCGCCAGTCATGCCGGATGCCCGATTCGTCATCGGCCATCCTGACAACCCCGATCGCCGCATTCCCTTCGACGCCTCCGGAATCACCATGCTCCGGGGGACCATCGACGGCATCCCGAACTCGTCGGTGTTCATCTCGCTGGCGCCGCGCAGCGCCACGGGGCGCTTTGACCTGGGTCCGGGCCGGGAGCGGTTCCTGCTCTCCAGCTTTGGCGGCTCGACCACCGATCTAGCCCCTGGTGAATACGCGGTGTTCCCAGCCTCTCAGGAGGGCGGCGTGGGCCTGGAAGTCCCGATGTGCGCTGTCACACCTCCCGCCGGCTTGACAGCCCCCATCGCCCCCGGCAGCGGCACCCCCCCCCCACCACCACCTCCTCCCACCAGGGATGCGGATCCGATCCGCGGTCTCAGGCAGATCGAGCTCGCGATCGATACCGACTATGAACTCTTCGAGCTCTTCGGCAATGCCGACGACACGCTGACCTACATCATCCAGCTCTACGGCCAGGTCAGCGATATCTACATCCGCGATGTCAACACCCGCTTCGACCTCACCTACATCCGCATCTGGGACAATCCAAACGATCTCTACCACAACAACGAGGATCCACTGAACGCCTTCCGTGACCACTGGGAGGCCAACATGCAGGCGATCCACCGGGATGTCGCCCAGCTTCTCCTGGGCTCGCGGAGGCTGAGCGCGGGTGGTGTCGCCTACGCGCCGGCCCTCTGCAACAGCTCGTCCTACTCCTGGTCGGGCTACACACTGGGCTATTTCGCCGATCCCGACCGGCCCCACTGGTCCAACCGCGACATCATGGTCACCGCCCACGAGCTGGGCCACAACTGCGGCACCTTCCACACCCACGACTACGGCCTGGACAACTGCGACGATGCCCTGTCGCAACCGCAGCGAGGCACCATCATGGCGTATTGCGGCCAGACCTACAGCGGCGGAGATGCCAACCACGACCTCTGGTTCCACGAACTGACCGCCCAGAAGATGCGCGAGTACGTGTATTCACGCCCGTGCGTGATCGCCGACTGCAACCAAAACCACAAGCCCGATTCCGAGGACATCTCCCTGGGACTCAGCCAGGATGTCAACGCCAACGGAATCCCAGACGAGTGCGAGGACTGCAACCAGAACGACACCCTCGACGCCGTCGAGATCGCCGCCGGCACCAGCGCCGATGTCAACGCCAACGGCATCCCCGACGAGTGCGAGAGCGACTGCAACTCCAACGGTGTGCCCGATCTCCACGACATCCTGCTGAGCATCAGCCACGACCTGAACGCCAACCGCATCCCCGACGAGTGCGAGCCCGACCTCGATGCCAACGAGGTTGCCGATTACCTCCAGATCACGGCGGACATGACCCTGGATGTCGATCGCAACCTGGTGCTCGATTCCGTGCAGGACTGCGATGGGGATGGCATCACCGACCACGCCGAGCTCAACCACGCCTGGAACGTATACGTCGCCACCACATCCAGCGATGCATCGGTGCGCGAGTTCTTCTCACTCACCGGCGTCCTGGTCAACGTCGCCAATTCGGAATCGCTCCCCGACGGCCAGGATCTTGTCATCACACCCAGCGGCCGAGTCCTGGTCTCCGGCGGCAGCCAGCACCGGATCGCCGAGCTCAACAGCGCCGGCCAGTTCGTCGGCAACCTCGCCACCGTCCCCTACCCGACCGGCATGCTCGTCCTCCCTCAGACCGGCACGCTCCTGGTCGCCAGCCGCAACACCAACAGCATCCAGGAGCTCTCGCTGACGGATGGATCCCTGGTCCGCACGGTCGTCGCCCCCGGGGCGGGCGGACTGAATTCTCCGTTTGGGCTCGCGATCCAGGGGAACAGGCTCTGTGTCAGCGATGTAGACGGTCGCGTTCTGGAATACAACCTGTCCACCGGAATCTTCATGCGGATCCTCGTCAGCGCCGGTTCGGGCAGTCTCTCCGATCCTCGCGGCATCCTCTTCAAGCCCGATGGAAACCTCCTGGTCGCTTCACGCGGCTCCAACCGAATCAACGAGTACAACGGCCAGACCGGCGCATTCATCAGCAAATGGAACCGCAACGGCACCTCCAGCCGCCTGACGCTCGATGAGCCCTGGTGCTTGCGCCTGGGGCCTGATGGAGATGTTTACGTGTCACGCAACAGGGTCACGCGAGATGGCCACGGCCACGACCACGGCGGGGACCACTGGCACGATGTCAACCTCGGGGACCACCGTTTCGGCGGCACCTCGGCCCTCCACCTGACCGATGCCCGCGTCTACCAGTTCGACATCCGCAACGGCAACATGGTGCGAGCCTATATCCTCGGCTCCGACACCGGGCTCTACCGCCCCACCGGCTTTGACTTCATGCCCGACTTCGGATCCGACTGCAACCGCAACCAGATCCCCGACTCCTGCGACATCGCCGGCGGCGTCAGCGCCGACCTCAACGCCAACGGCATCCCCGACGAATGCGAGCCCGCGTGCGCTGCCGATTTCGATCACTCGGGGTTCGTGGACACCGATGACTTCGACGCCTTCGTGCATGCCTTCGAGGATGGCGGACCGGATGCCGATGTCGATGGCAGCGGGTTCGTCGACCTGGATGACTTCTCCTTCTTCGTACTGGCGTTCGAGGCTGGGTGCTGAGTCCTGAGCCCTCGCGCATCGATGCGCTCCGCATGAAACGAACAACCGCGGCTCATGGGCCGCGGTTGCTCGGTGGTTGACAATGGACTCGCGACCCAGCACTCAGCACCGGATCTCGACTCAGACTCTGTGCTCAGAACATCATCTGGAGCTGGAACCGGAACTCGAACTGGTTGTCGTTGTTGTCACGCAGCAGGCCGTTGGAACTGCCGGTCGAGACCAGCGCGTTGGTGCTGGGATCATCGAGGAACCAGCAGAAGTCCGCCGACAGCTTGAGGGCGTGGCTCTCGGGAATGAAGTAGTGGTTCCAGCCGGCCGTGAGAGTGTTGAAGTCCTCATCGGCGGGCCGGTCGTCGTCGGGGAGGACCAGGTCCCAGCGGCCGAAGACCTCGTCGTGGTCGCTGACCATGACGCCAGCCTGTGCGAGCAGCCCGAAGTCGTCGAGGTTGCTGGATCCGTTGTCCCCGTCGAAATGCTGGCCGGTGCCCGCGACGAACGCGTTCCACCCGCCTCCCTCGACCGAGAAGTCCGCGGTGTAGTTGAACTGGTCGGTCTGCGGCTGGGTCGTGCTGGAGCCGCTGCCGGGGTTGGCGGTGTTGCCATCGTGCTGGTAGTTGCCGGCCAGGCCGAGCATCACGCCGCTCTTCTGACCGCGGAAGCTGGTGAAGTCGTCGTAGAGCTTCCAGTCGGCCTCGCCGAACTTGAACTCCGCACGCGCCGTCAGGCCGATGTCCTTCTCGGCCGGCGAGGCGTAGTTGGTGTTGAGCGCACGCATCCCGTCGTTGACCGAGAACTGCCCTCGGAACGAGTCCTTGAGATACTCGATGTTGACGCCCTGCGTGCGCGTCTGTGAGAACGTCGAGCTCATCACCGAGCGCTCGATCGCCAGCTGCGCTGTGTCGGACATCAGCTCCTCGCGGAGCAGGGGGCCCTTGAACTGGCCCCACTTGAGCGTCAGGCCCTCGCACTCCTTGAACGCCCAGGTTCCGAACGCATCCAGGAGAAGAAACTCGCCGGTGCCGCGGTTGAAGTCGCCCTCGAACTTGAACTTGAGGTTCGGATCCAGCACGTTGCCCGTGAAGTTCAGCCGCATGCGCGAGAACTCGAAGCCGTTGGTGAACCCGCTGTCGTGCGCCCCCGATGGAAAATCACCCGGGTTGTCCCGGAAGTTCATGAAGTAGCGGAACTGGAACCAGCCGCCGACCTTGAGCTTGTTGTCTCCCTCGGCGATCGTGAAGCCGTTGGCTTTCTCCATGTACTGCGTCTTGGACAGGGCGTCCGCCGAGAGCTCGGCCCGCAGCGCATGTGATTGGTCCGACCCTTGCGCGAGGGCGCTTGCGCCAACGCACGCCACGCCCGCGAGCGCAGCGATCCGATTCACCCGTGTCTGCATCAGCAACCTCCGAACCCGGGACGGAGGGAACTCCCGTGTGCTGACATTCACACGTTCTTAGCGCCGGCCGGCCCGAAAAAAAGTCCGGCCGCGCTTTCCAGCGCGGCCGGTGTGAGCTTCATGCGATCCCGTCACAGGCACGGGAATGTTTCCAGGATCCGGCTTAGAACGCAAGCTGGAACTGGAAGCGGATCAGAACCTGGTCATCCTCGTTCGAGGGGAGGATGTCCGTCGAGACCTGGTTGGTCGCGACCAGACCGCCGCCGGACTCGATCTCGTTGAGGAACCAAGCCAGCTCGGCGGTGAACTTCGCCGCGTTGCTGTCCGGAACGAGGTAGTGGTTCCAGCCAAAGGTCAGGCAGTGGAAGTCATCGTCCTCGCCGCCGCCAGTGCCGGTGCGGTCGTCATCGGGAATGACCCAGTCCCAGCGGCCGTAGAGCTCGTCCTGCTCGGCGACAAAGAAGCCGCCGGCAAGCTCGAAGCCGAAGTCCTCGACGGAATTGCCGCCGCCGTCATCGGGATCGGTGTGGCGGCCGACGAACGCGGCGTAGAGGTTGGCGCCGCCGAACTCGATCGTGCCGTCGATCGTGTACTGGTAGAGCTGCATCTGGGGATTGGGAGCGGTGCTGGCCGGGGAAGCGGTGTTGCCGTTGTGCTGGTAGTGGAGACCACCGCCGAGCATGGAGGCGACGCCGCTGTCGCTCTTCCAGCTTGCGAACTCGTTGAACCGGTTCCAGTCGCCGGAGAACTTGCCTTCGAGGCGGGCGAACAGGCCGTAGTCGGCCTCGGTCGCGCTGGCGTACTGCGTGTTGGCGGCGTTCATGCCGTCATCAAGGCCGAAGATCGCCTTGAACGCGTCGGACTGGTAGATGCCCCACACGCCCTGGGAATAGCCGGGGCTGAAGACCTGGGTCACCACGCCGAAATCAACACCCTGGGTGCCGAAGGGGCTGGAGTACCACTCGCGCATCAGGGGGATCTGGAACTGGCCGCCGGCGAGCGTGAACTCGTCGGTGAACTTGTACGCCGTGAAGGCGTCGAGCAGGCCGAAGTTGTTGGTCTCGTCGCCGGCGCCGTCCGAGAACTGACCCTCGATCTTGAAGGACAGGTTCGGATCCAGCACGTTGCCGCTGAAGATCAGGCGGGTCCGGGGCATCTCGAAGCCGTTGGTGAAGCCGCTGTCGTGCGGCTCACCGGCATCGCCCGGGTTGTCGCGCCAGTTCATGTTGTACCGGAACTGGGTGAAACCGCCGACGCGAAGCTTGTTGGTGCCGTCGGTGATCACGAAACCGTTGGCCTTCGCCATGTACTGGGTCTTGTTGACCGCGTCAGCGCTCAGCTCGGCCGAATAGGCCCGGTCTGCGTCGCTCTGGGCGAGGGCGCCCGAAGCGCCGAGGCCGAGAGCCGCACCCGCGAGCATCACAAGAAACTTTGTCTGACTCATCTCGCGAAACTCCTTCGAATGTGACCCGGACTGCCTCTCGGTCCGTTGAGCCCGGGATCTAACGCGTCCGACTCTCTGCGGGGCCGACCACGAGGCCTGCCCATCGGACGATCCTGATTTCCTGTACCCGCCCGCGGCGAGCTTCGGGACGACGCGCCCCGTGGAATGACTCCCTTCAGTCCCACCGGAAGCGCACCTGTTCGTGCCCGCCGGCTTTCTCAGATTCCGGCCACCGAGCGGCACCGGAACGAGAGCAAATACTAGCCTCCAAGTAAAGCGACCGCAAACACCCCGATAACGTTTTTCGGTCTGATCCACATCCCTCCATGAGCGATTGATACCATACAAATTCCTATCAATTCTTGGGATTTCCTCAATCTGCTCTGCAACTCTTTATAGATGGGTTCTCGGACGGTGCCGAACCGCCGCATGATCGCCATCGCGAATCCGCGAAGCGCGACACGCACGCGCCGAGCATCGATCCCGCGTATTAGCGCAACCAAAGCACTGCGTCCCGTCAATTCCGGCCCGTCTTCACATACCCTTCGCTCGAATTCGATCGTTCTCGCCCGCGCGCTCCGCATCGCAACGTGCGGCTGCGGAACCCCACAGGCGATTGCCGGCCCGGTGATCCGTTCGAGGAGCATCGATGAGCGACTGCAAGCACATCCTGGTCGTGGATGACGAGCGCGACTTGGTGGAGCTGCTGACGTTCAACCTGCAAAAAAATGGTTATCAGACCTCCAGCGCGCTCACCGGTCGCCATGCGCTCGACATGGTGGCGACCGCCCTTCCCGACCTGATACTGCTGGATGTCATGCTTCCCGAGTTCTCGGGCATTGAAGTCGCTCGCCGGATCCGTACGAACCCCGCAACTGCGGATGTCCCGATCATCATGCTGACCGCAAAGGGGGGGGAGGGGGATCAGCTTGCCGGCCTGAACGTCGGGGCCGACGACTACATACCCAAGCCTTTCTCGCTCAAGGTTGTCCTGGCCAGAATCGAAGCGGTCCTTCGCCGGGTCGCCAAGCCCGCCCCCACCGGCCGCGTCTTCTCGCTGGGCTCGATCTCGCTCAACACCGACACGCACCAGGCGGTCGTCGATGGTCAGCCGATCAAGCTGACGCTCACCGAATTCCGGCTGCTGTGCTCCCTGATCCAGGCCTCGGGCCGAATCCTGTCAAGATCGACGCTCATGCAGCGGGCGATGGGTCCTGGGGTGACCATCACCGAGCGCACGATCGATGTGCATGTGACGGCGATCCGCAAGAAGCTGGGCCCGCACGCGGGCAAGATCAAGACGGTTCGCGGCGTGGGGTACCGCATGGTCGAGAACGACGATGCCGAGGATCTGATCGAGGCAGAGTCGGGCGATCTCTCCAATACTTAGAGACTGTTTCAGAATGAGGTAGCAGAGCAGTAGAACACAGGCAGGATGCCTGTGCCACGAGATCGGGTAGGATTCTGAAACAGTCTCTTAGATGTTCGCAGGCGGTCGGGAATGACCTCTTCAGCCGCACCACCGCCCGCGACCAGGATGGTGCTGACCATTCAAGACTCTCCCGCCAACGTGAACCCTCAGCCCACCCGTGGTGTTCCCTGGACGGCGATCCTCGCCGGCCTCGCTGCCGTTGCAGCGCTGGGCGGGACGCTGTGGGCGTGGTGGTGGATGCTCGCACTTCCCGCGGCGATCGCGTGCTTCATCACCGAGCTGGTCCGTCGGTCGCGCGCTCGGGAGCGTGCGCACCGGTCAGGATCGATCGCGGCCGAGCTTCGCTCGGTTGTGATGGGAAGCCTGCCTGCTCAGACGCCTCGGGCCGCGTCTGAGAGCGATACTCCCGGCGAGGGGACGCTGCACCTGGGGATCGCGGCGATCCGCAAGCTCGCCCTTGAACGCGACAACCTTCGCGATGTGATCGATGCGGTGGGCGATCCGCTCCTGGTGACCGATGAGAGCGGGAGCGTGCGGCTGTGGAACAGCGCAGCCCAGTTGTTCCTGGCGCGCGGACCCGACAGGCTGCTGGGCCGTTCAATAGAAGAGCTGTTCACATCCGCCGAGCTCGTGTCGGTGCATGCTTCGGCGTGCGCGGGAGAGACTCGCCATGCGATCGTGCGGCTGCCGCGCGAGGGTGGCATCCGCTCGTACGAGGCACTTGCTTCTCCGGTCGCGTGGCGCGCCTCGGGTTCGGCGCGGCTCGCCGTCAGCGATGACGCCGACACCGATGGAGTTCCGGACCGCGCCGGTGCGGTGCTCTCGCTGCGCGATGTCACGGAGCTGGCGACCGCCGGCCAGCTCAAGACCGACTTTGTCGCCAACGCCAGCCACGAGCTGCGCACACCCCTGGCCTCGATCCGCGGCGCGATCGAGACGCTGATGGATGACTCCGAAGATCCCGGCATGCGGGCGCGGCTGCTGCGCATGATCGCCAATAACGTCGCACGTCTCGAAGACCTGACGCGCGATCTGCTCGATCTCTCACGCTTGGAATCGACCGATGAGGGGCCGGCGATCGCACTGGTTCGGGGCTCGGCCCTTGCCGATTCGCTCTCGGTCTTCTTCGAGGAGAGCTGCGCCCGCCGGGGGCTGTCGCTGCGGTTCGAGCTGGATCCGGCGCTCGAGTTGATCCACAGCGACCAGCGGCTGCTGGAGCTGGTGCTGCGCAACCTGATCGAGAACTCGATCAAGTTCGCCCACGAGGGCACCCCTATCCGCATCGTCGGCGAGGCGATTCCAGTCCCCGCGGGGACCGGCCGCGCCGGCATGCGCCTGCGCGTGATCGACCTCGGCCAGGGCATCCCGCTGGCAGCGCAGCAGCGCATCTTCGAGCGGTTCTACCAGGTGGATCCCTCGCGATCCGGGCACGCGGACCGGCGTGGAACCGGCCTGGGCCTGGCGATCGTCAAGCACGGGATCAAGACCCTGGGCGGGACGATCTCGGTCGAGTCTGTATGGCAGCAGGGGACGACAATGACGGTCGAGATTCCCGCGTGCGTGGAGCTTCTCGCTGTGGATGCACCAGGGGCGGGGCAGGCAACCCTCTCGAAATAGCCGGCGGCGTCAGATGCGTCCGGACGCCTTTGCGAACTCGGCAACCCGCCGCAACTGCTCGTAATCCGGCACCGGTCTGGCATCGTTGAAGTGCTCCCGGATCCAATCGAGCGAGCCGCGCGAGTAGAGGGCATCGAAACGGTCCACCGCATCGGGGTCGTAGCGCGTGCCGCGGCCGGCCTTGAGCTCGGCGATCGCCGCCTCCGCGGCCTCTGGACCGATGGTGGAGCGATAAGGCCGGATGCTGGTCATCGCATCGAACGAATCAACGACCGCAAAATAGCGGGCAACCCTGGGGATCTGATCTCCGGCGAGCCGATCGGGATAGCCCTTGCCGTCGAAACGCTCGTGATGATGTCGCACCAGGCCGACGATGATCGGATCATCCTCACCCATGGCTCGGACGTGCTCGTGGCCGTGGGTGGTGTGGGTCTTCATCACCTCGAACTCGTCATCGGTCAGCTTGCCGGGCTTTTGGAGAATGGCGAAGGGAATGTCGAGCTTGCCGATGTCGTGGAGCGCGGCGGCGGTCGTGAGGCGCGTGATCGTCTCGATGGGCAGGCCGGCATCCTCGGCGAGCGTTCGCGTGTAGAGAACCACGCGCCAGGTGTGCGCGGCGGTCGAGAGGTCCTTGACCTCCAGCAGACGGACCATGGCTTGGACGATTTCAGAGAGCATGGTGGGCATGGGGTGGCGGCGGGGATCACCGGCGCGGATCGTTCACCCTTCGGGAAGAGTAGATGCCGGGCGCAGCCGCCGGAGCCCGTTTCCTCTTGGGGTCCGGCTCACGGCCAGCGGATCGGCGCGACATCCACACCGCGAAGCTCGGTAAGCCGCCGGCTCACACGACCGATAAGCCGCTCCTCCCAGTCCCGGCTGCCGAACAGCCCCACGCTCGCCCGCAGTTCCATCCGCTCGGATTCCCCCGGGACCTTGCCATCCCCGCCGATGCGCTCCATTTCCAGCCGCGCCGGCTCGTTGGTGATCGTCAGCAGCTCAAAGACGATCGTGTCGGGATCCGGGCGCATCACCCGTTCGATTGCCATCTCAGATTGGTACGCGCCTGTGCTCACGCATGTCTCGACATCGTCCCAGTCCCCGATGACCTCGCCCAGGCTGGACGCCTGATTGCGTACCTGCGCCGGCAGAGGCGGTGGAGTCGCGCAGCCCGCGAACACCACGCTGAGCAGCAGCAAGGCAGGGAGCACAGATTTCCGAGATGGACCTGACCGCTTCATATATAGGATGGACCGCTCCGTGGATGGGCGGCGGGAACGCGCAGGAACTGCGGATCCGCGCCGCCGATGCAGTGTAACATGATTGGGACGTCGAACGGGGCTGCGCCCGATATCTCCGCCGGCCGACTAACATTGGGGGCCTTGTCGTTCGCCACGCACCCTCTCGTTCGGGGCACTTGGCCAGATCCCGGCTTGGACATCACCATCAAACTCCCGGCCGGTGTGGATCGCGTCAGCGTGCTGGGGACCGCCGATCGCAACTTGAAGATGCTGCGCGAAGCGCTGGGGGTGACCATCAGCGCCAGGGACAGCCAGCTTCGCGTCCGCGGGGATCGCCCCGAGGTCGCCACCGCGCGACGGGTGCTCGAACGGCTCGCCGGAGCATCGGCCGCGACCGGGAAGGCGCCGACGAGATCCGAAGTGCTCAACGTGATCGCCGATGAATCGACGAACCTGGCCGCCCGCTCGGCGGCGGCAATCGAGGATGAGGAGCCTGATGATCCGCGTGATCGCGGGCTCAGCGCCCCCAGCTCGCTGGGGTGGGCCGACGATATGCCGGTCGCTCGACCGGAGAGGCGCGAGTGGGACGGGAGCCTGGATGTCTTTGTCCGCGGCCGGCGGATCCGACCTCGGACGGGGAACCAGGATCGGTACATGCATGCGATCCGGGACCATGACCTGGTGGTGGCGATCGGACCTGCGGGGACGGGCAAGACATACCTGGCGGTCGCCGCTGCGGTGCATCTCTTGCGGACCGATCGCTGCGCGAAGGTGATCCTGTGCCGGCCGGCGGTCGAGGCGGGTGAGAAGCTGGGTTTTCTGCCGGGGGATCTGGAAGCCAAGGTGAACCCCTACCTGCGGCCGCTGTTTGACGCGCTCAACGACATGGTCGAATATGCGACACTGCGGCGGTTCATGGAGAGCGATGTGGTCGAGGTCTGCCCGCTGGCGTTCATGAGGGGCCGGACGCTCAACAACGCGGTCATTATCCTGGATGAGGCCCAGAACACGACGCGGGGGCAGATGAAGATGTTCCTGACGCGGATGGGGAACGGATCGAAGATGATCGTGACAGGGGACACGACGCAGATCGACCTGCCCGACCCGCGCGAGAGCGGGCTGATCGATGCAGCGCGGCGGCTGGTGCGCACGCCCGGAGTCGGGTTTGTCACGCTCGACCGCTCCGATGTGGTCCGCCACCCCCTGGTGCAGCGGATGATCGATGCCTATGGGGAGGATGACCCCGTGAATCGCGGGCCCGTGCCCGAGGCGGCGGGGAACTGACGCATGGCCGGCGACAAGTCCAAAACCTCCTTCTGGTCGTGGGGCGCGGGCAAGCGTGCCTCTCCGAGACGCGTCAATATCCGGGTGCGCGATGAGACGCTTCTGGAGAAGACGCTGGACCTGGCTCAGTCGCCGCGTGTCGCCTGGGGAGTCCTGATCCTGGTCGGCTTCATCCTCGCCGGCTCGCTCATGGTCATCTGGGCTCGCGAGCAGCCGCTGGTCGCCGTCGGGCGCGTCATGAACGAGACGCGCCTGGTCCGCCTCACCATGAGCGCGGAGAACCGGGAGCTCACGGACGCCGCGAAGGAGAACGCCCGCCAGCGTACGCCCCGCACCTACATCGCCGATTCCAACTACTTCGAGGAGCTGCGGACCTCGCTCGAGACGCTGCCGCGAGCACTCACGAGCGCCACGGACATGGCAGAGGTCGATCAGAAGCTGCGCGATCAGTTCAAACTCACGCCCGCCGCGCTGTCAGCGCTGCGCGCCGAGACGACGCCCGAGAAGGAACCGACCGCCTCGTGGAAGGAGCGCGTCACCGACTTTGTCAATTACCTCCAGCTCCGGCCGCTGCTGGATGAGCGGACGTTCCAGCGGGCGACCAACGAGGGCCTGCTCCCCACGCTGCGGCTGGTGATCGACAAGACCGAGCACAGCGTGCTGCGCTCCGAGGCGCTGAGCATCGAAGATCTCAAGCTCACAGAGGCGATCGATTCGATCGCCCGGGATGCGGGGTTCACGCCGGGGCCGCTGCGTCAACTGGTGGTCGCACGGGTCGCGACTTCACCCAAGCCGACGTACCAGTTCGATGAGGCGCAGACGACGGCCGAGCAGAACGATGCGGCCGAATCCGTGGAGCCGAGGTACCGCATCAACCCCGAGGGGCAGCCGATCTATCGGCGCGGGGATGTACTCACCGCCGCCGCCCGCGACCTGTTCATCGCCGAGCAGGGCTGGTTCAACCAGAACGCGGACTGGTGGCGCGTCTGGCTGCGGCGCGGGAGCCTTGGCGCGGCTGTCGTGGCGATCGCGGGCGCGATCGCCGGCTACACAGCCCTCTTCTCACCCCGCATCCGCCGTAATCCGGCGCGGATCGCGGGGGCAGCGGGGATCCTGCTTGGGACGCTGGCGATCGCGTGCTTCACATCGACGGCGAATCCCTCGATGATCGCCCTGACCGCGGTCGTACCGACGGTGTTCGCTTCGGTGATCTTCGCGGTGACCTATGACCAGCGGGTGGCGCTGGCGTTCGGCGCCTTGCACGGAGTTCTGGTGTGCGTCGCACTCGACCAGGGGATCGGGACGTTTGCGATCATCATCACGGGCGTGGGGACTGCGGTTTGGAACCTGAAGGAGATCCGCGGCCGCAACGACCTGTTCCGCACGGGGCTGCTGGTCGGGGTGGCGCTGGCGGTGGCGACGGCGCTGGTGGGGTTCATCGACAGGCCGGTCAACGAGCAGGTGCTGCGCGAGACGCTGGTCGATGCCATGCTCGCGGCATGCGGCGGGCTCGTCGTCGGCGGCGTCACGCTCTTCATCCTGCCCACCATCGAGAACTGGTTCGATGTCGTCACAGGAATGACGCTCATTGAGCTGCGCGATTCCAAGCACCCACTGCTTCGCGAGCTCCTGCAGCGGGCGCCGGGGACGTACAACCACTCCCTTACGGTTGCCTCGATCGCCGAGAACGCCGCCGATTCGGTCGGGGCCAACGGGCTGCTCACGTACGTCGGAGCACTGTACCACGATGTCGGCAAGATGAACAAGCCCGAGTACTTCGCCGAGAATCAGCGCGGCGGGCTCAACAAGCACGACAAGCTCAGCCCGGCGATGTCGCTGCTGGTGATCGTGGGTCACGTCAAGGATGGCATGGAGCTGGCTCGCGAGTTCGGGCTGCCGCGGCAGATTCAGCACTTCGTCGAGAGCCACCACGGCACAACGCTGGTTGAGTACTTCTTCCAGCGGGCCCAGCAGAAGGCGATCGATGAGGCCCGGCGCGAGGCGGATCGCACGGGTGGGGGTGGGGGCGGCGGCGAGGAGGGTGAGGTCGACGATGCCCTGCCTCCCGATCCATCGTACGTGCCCGATGAGTTCGAGTACCGCTACCCGGGGCCAAAGCCGCGGACGCGCGAGGCGGCGATCGTGATGCTCGCCGATGCGGTCGAATCAACGACGCGATCGCTCGCGGAGCCGACGCCCGCTCGCATCGAGACAGTGGTGCAGACGCTGGCGCACCGGCGGCTGCTCGATGGCCAGTTCGATGAGTGCGACATCACGCTCAAGGACTTAAGCCGCATCACCGAGTCGATCGCCAAGAGCGTGACAGCGTTCTATCACGGACGGGTGATGTACAAGTCGACTTCGGATCTGGCGAAGCAGAGGGTGTCGTAGGAAATGGCCATAGGGCCACATCTCCAAAGGGCCAGATGCTGCCGTGAGGAATTCCGATTTGGCTACTTGGCTCTGTGGCCATTTGGCCCCTTGTAACTACTTCGCCGCTTCCATCTTCCCCAACGCCTCCAGGCGCTTCTTGTGGATCTCCCGATCCGGCTCGATCGCGATCATCGCTTCGATATGCCGACGTGCCGTCGGCCAATCCTTCCGCTTGATCGCCACCGTCGCCGCAAGCTCGCGCACCGATGGATCAAACGGGGCGATCCGGCTGGCTCGCTCGGCCTTGGCGGTCGCCTTGTCCCAGTCCTGGATGCCCGCGTATCGCCTGGCAAGCTCGATCGCGAACGTCGTCGAGTACTGCTCGCGCTGGTCGAGGAATTCCAGGTGCTCGATCGCTTTCTGCGGTGTCGGCGATGCCAGATAAAGCCGCGCGAGCTGCTTGTGCGGCATGTGATCGACAGGCCGGGCGGCGGCGAGCCGCTCGAGCATCGGGATCATCGATTCGACAGCCTCACCCTGGTGCTCGACCAACTCGTATCCGACGGCAAGACGCAACAGGTCGGGATGCTGAGGGTATTTCTCGAGCCAAGTGCTCACCAGCTCGGGCGTGGGCTCGATCTCGGCGGCGGCGGATGCCTGGCCAGGGTCGGATGCACGGGCCTGGCGCTCGGCGGACAGAAGCTCGTTGACCGTGGGCACGCCATCGGGCGGGATGGTGCCCCAGGCCTGGGCCTGCGCACGGGCCCAAATCTTGAACTGGTCGAGGAACTGCTCACGTGAGAGGCCGAGCTCTTCCTTGAACGCCTCGGGCTCGCGCTGGCCGCGGGCGTAGCGATCCATCAAATTCAGCGGCGCTCGCGGGCCGAATCGCATCACGATGTACTCGTACATCCAGTGGCCCTGGGCGTAGGCGAGTCCGCGCTCGTTGGGGGTGCGCGGGCGGACGAAGGCGGTGTTGATCGTTGTGAAATCGAGCAGGCCATCGGTCTCGATCGCCTTGGTGAGCATCATGCAGCGGGTTTCATCGCGCGGGGAATCTTCGAGGTAGACCGCCGAGGCCTCGGTGAACCAGTGCGGCAGGCGATTCTTCGTGCGCGAGAGCGTAACGGTGTGCGTGTACTCGTGGCGCAGGACGCGCGGCCAGTCGTAGGGGCCGATCGAGTGGCCCGGGCCGGTCATGGGCCGCTCCATGGCGATCACCGGCCCGGTCGCGGCGGCGATCGTGTGGACCTTTCGCACACCGGTGATGCGGACGCTGAACCAGTGATGGTCTGGGTAGAGCTCGATGACGGTTCGGCCGGCGGGCACGTGGTCGATGCCGCCGGGGTCGTTGCCGGTGACGCGGGCAAAGTTCTCCTCCATCGTGGGGAGCATTTCCTTGGCGAGCAGCGCATCGAGGCCGGGCTTGTGGCGGATCTCGAAGTGATCGCTGGTGACGCGGTCGTAGGTGCGGATCTCGCGCACCAGCGTCAGGCTGTTGGCAACCCGGACGTTGAAGGGATCAAGTGCGGCGGCGTTCTCGAGGGTCGCCAAGGCCTCGGCATCGCGCCCGGCCTGCACCTGCAAGAGGCCCAGCTCGGTCTGGACGATCGCCCAGCGAGGCGCGCGGCGAGCGGCCTCGGTCAGGTACTTCTCGGAATCGGCGTACTGCCGCAGATCGCTGAGGATCGCCCCCACTTCGTAGCAGGCATCGGGTGACTGCGGTGAGAATACATCGAACGCAGCGAGCCGCTCGGCGAGCAGGGCATCGTTGAAGTTGGACGCGGCGGATGCGGCACGCAGGGCCAGCAGTGAGCGGTTCTGCGGCGCCAGGTCGAGCGCTCGCGTAAGAGCGGCCTCGGCCGCGTCAGGATCCTGAAGCTTGAGGTAGGTGCGGGCGGCGATCTCTCCACCGAGGACGGACCTGGGTGTGTAGACATCCCCGCTCTCATCCCAGAGGGCGATCCGGTCGAGGCGGGCGGCGATCGAGAGGGCGCGGTCGAAATCCCAGCCATCGGAGGCAAACCGGCCGGCGAGCGCCCAGGCGCGGGCGTTGCGCGGGTTGAGTTCTATTGCTCGCAGAAGTGCATCGACCGCTTCAGCGCCGTTCTCCTTCTCATCGAGGAGCTCGGCCTCGGCAAGATAGACGGAGGGCTCGAGGCGATCGATCTCCTCGCGGGCGCGTGCCAGGACCGCCATGAGCATCTTGAAATCGATCTCGCGTCCGCGATCGTCGGCCGGACCCGGGGCGACCTGATCTCCCGTGAGCCTGGTGAGCACGACCATGGCCCGGACGGCATCGGCGATCTCGGCGGCCTTGTCGAGCTTGCGCTCCATGAGGATCCCGGCGAGCGCCTGGAGCGAGGTCCTGGCTTCATCAAGCCGGCCGGACTCCCAGAGCGCCTGACTGCGCAGGCGTGCTGCGCGGATCGAGGCGTTGTCCGCGAGCAGTTCGAGAGCGTTGGTCAGATCCCCGCGGCCGATGAAGGCCTCGGCTCGGTCTTCGATGGGTACAGCGGGATCGTTGAACGCGGCGTCGTGGTAGCGGCCTGCGGTCAATGCAGCGCGGGCGCGGCGAGCGGGCGTGTCGAGGTCGCCGGCCTCCCAGATGCCGTGGCGGATCCGGAGGTCTTTTCTCTCATCGTCGGTGAGATAGTCGGCGGAGAGGAGCGCCTCGACGGCCTTGGCGATCGGAGGGACCTCCGCGGGGGCCGGCTCGGTCTCGGCCGGAGGCGGAGCGATCGCGGGCGGAGCTGCGATCGCGCCGATGCCGATCGACAGCCCGGCGATCGCAACCAGAATCGATAGATGATGCAGGGACATCACACCCCCGGGAACAGTGGAACGCATCCGTGCTTCACACACCGCGGTGCTCCTGCAAAGTCTGTACGCACGCCCGGCGACGGAGGGTCTGGGCGCTGGCGGTTATCCGACATATCAGGGATCGGACCGGGGTGCGGCTCACTTGGGCTTGGCGGGCTCCGCGGGCGATGTTTTGGGGGATTTATCCGGCTCGCCCGGTTTATCTTCCGGGACAACCTTGATCTTGGTCTCGAGCTTCTGGGCCGGCTGGGGGACGCGTGCCAGGGGCGATTCAATGATGTCCCAGCCGCGCTCCTTGGGGAGCGCGGTATCGAAGAACTTCTCGAACCGCTCATCGGCGGGGAAGTTCAGCGAGATGCCGACGAGCTGCACGGTGGTGACATCCCCCGCGCGGTTGATCGTGCGGGACATGCGCGGCAGCATTCGCCCATCCTCGATCCCCTCCTGCTTGTTCGCGGGCTTGTACCAGAGGCGGATGAGGCTGAAATCCTCCTGCTCACCCTTGTTGCGAGGTGTCAGCTTGAGCTGCGTGCTGCCGGCGACAAACTTGCGCCACTCGGCGGCCTGCTTGGGATCCCCGCCATCCTCAATGCCATCGGTCACGGGGACGACCTCTGCGACGAATCTCGCAAGGATGTCCTCCTTGCGCTGGCCGATCGGGATGGGGAGCGGCCCCTCGCCGATGCGCAGCGGATCGAAGTTCTCACCGGGCCCGACGAGCTGCTTGCGGTTGAATCGTTTCTCGGCGGGATGAACCTCGGCGAGCCACTGGCCATCGAAGATGAACATCTGCTCCTTGGATTCGACGCGGCGATCGATCATGAGCTGGTCGAAGCGGACGGCGAACTGCCGCATGATGCCGGTGACATGATCGGCCGAGGGCTTCTGGCGGAAGTAGAGCATCCCCCACCGCGTCTGGTCATCTCCCGCAAGCTCAAACGTGCGGTGCAGCATGATCTCCGATTGCATCGCCGTGAGGCCGCGATCGGCGCTCTCGAGCTTGGACAGCAGATCCTCGGCCTGCTTGATCCCGGGGGCATCCGCAGCAGGCGCTGCGGGCTGCTTCTCGACTGGCGTGTCCGCCGGCGCGGCCGGCTGTCCGGCGGCGATCGATGCCACCGATGCGCCAGCGATCACCGCGAGCATGAGGATTCGGTCGATATGTCGGGCTCGAGGGGCCATTGCAGGACCTCCGCGTGATTGGATGCCGCCGTTGCGGATTGGTTCGCGTGAACGCTAGGCACGGCCCGTAGGGTGCATGCCCGGTGATTCGGGTGCAATTCGGAATCCGTCAGACGCCGTGATCGCCGGCGAGCGGATCGGCGAGCGCCTGGCCGTTGCCCGAAGGCAGGGTCGCGAGGAAATCACGCAGGATCGCCGCGGCGGCGAGCGCATCCCGGCGTTCTTTCTTCTGCTGATACGTCAGCTCCGACCGAGCCATCGCCCAGTCGGCATCGGCCGAGGTGAGCCGCTCATCCTGGAGATGCACCTCGCGGCCGAGTCTTGCACGGATGCGAGCGCTGAAGGAGCGGATGATCTTGGCCTGCTTGCCTTCGGTGCCATCCATGTTCAGTGGCAAGCCGACGACCAGCTCCCCAATCGCGTTGAGCCCGATCTGGCGCTCGAAGGTCCGCACGATCGCTTCAATCAAGGGCCCGCCGCCGGCAAGGGCGATCGGGATCTCGATGACCTCGATGGGCGATACCAGGCGTGTGTCGGAATCCCCCAGCGAAATGCCGGTTCGTCGGTCGCCAAGATCGATCCCCAGGTAGCGCATCGTGTGCTCGGGGTTGCCAAACGGGAGTCGAAAAAAGTCAGGGCAATGGTCGGGTGGCGATCCGCGGGCTATAAAGCTGAGCGGTGCGGCATCCTAGGGTCATCGGCCGGGCATCACGATCGGCCGGAGTCGGGGTTGGATGCGCCTCGCAGATTGAGGCAGGCAAACACCCCTCGAATGGGCCTCAGGGCGTCGAAAAGTCGGGTGTTTGACCCCTGTTCAAGGGGAGCTATCATGCTCCCCCGCTCGGCGTGTTCGCCGGGCGTTTTGTCTGGGTGGGCCAGCATTGTTCGCTCGTTTTGGGGCACTGGCTGGGGCTTGAACCCGGGTCCGTACGCCGCTGTAGCTCAGTGGTAGAGCGCACCCTTGGTAAGGGTGAGGTCACGGGTTCAAATCCCGTCAGCGGCTTTCAGGCACGATCCGTGGGGACGTGCCGGCTTTCCCGGATGGATCCACGGGGATCCTGACGCAGCTCTGAACAGGGTCGCCGTCGGCCCTTCGCACTGTACTGGAGTGATTGTCATGGCCAAGGGTGTATTCAACCGGACCAAACCGCACGTCAACGTCGGCACGATCGGTCACATCGACCACGGCAAGTCGACGCTTACCGCCGCTCTGTCGGCCCGCTCTGCCGCCCGTTTCGGCGGTGAAATCAAGAGCTACGCGGACATCACCAAGGGCGGCACCGTCCGCGATGCCAACAAGACGGTGACGATCGCCTCGTCTCACACCGAATACGAGACCCCCAAGCGTCACTACGCCCACGTGGACTGCCCGGGCCACGCCGACTTCGTCAAGAACATGATCACCGGCGCCGCCCAGATGGACGGCGCGATCCTGGTGGTGTCCGCCGCCGACGGCCCGATGCCCCAGACGCGCGAGCACGTGCTCTTGGCCCGCCAGGTCGGTGTGCCCTACATCGTGGTGTTCATGAACAAGGTCGACCTGGTCGACGACCCCGAGCTGCTCGACCTGGTCGAGCTCGAGGTTCGCGAGCTGCTCAAGAAGTACGGCTTCCCCGGTGACACGACCCCGGTGATCCGCGGCCAGTCCAAGGCCGCCCTTGAGAACCCCAAGGACGACAAGATCTGCAAGCCCATCGACGACCTCTTCGAGGCGATCGACAGCTACATCCCCGAGCCCACCCGCGAGACCGACAAGCCCTTCCTGATGTCGGTGGAAGACGTCTTCTCGATCAAGGGCCGCGGCACGGTCGCCACGGGCCGTATCGAGCGCGGCGTCGTCAAGGTCGGGGACACGGTCGAGATCGTCGGCCTCCGCTCCGAGAAGAAGAGCACGGTGTGTACCGGCGTCGAGATGTTCAACAAAACCCTGGACTCGGGCCAGGCCGGCGACAACGTCGGCGCCCTGCTCCGCGGCGTCGAGAAGAACGATATCGAGCGCGGCCAGGTGCTCTGCAAGCCCAACTCGATCCAGCCCCACACCAAGTTCAAGGGCGAGGTCTACGTCCTCACCAAGGAAGAGGGCGGGCGCCACACCCCGTTCGTCTCCGGCTATCGCCCGCAGTTCTACTTCCGCACCACCGACGTCACCGGCACCGTCAACCTCATGGGCGGGGCCCAGATGTGCATGCCCGGGGACAACATCGGGATGGAGATCGACCTGATGGACAAGCCGGTCGCCATGGAGAAGGGCGTCCGCTTCGCCGTCCGTGAAGGCGGCAAGACGATCGGGTCGGGCGTCGTGACCGAGATCATCCAGTAAGTGCCCTTTGGCCCGTGAAAACGCGGGCGAACCCGGACAGCCATCGAACGGATGTCTGGAGGATGGGGCCTACAGTTGTTCAGAGCGTCGCCCGGGTCGAAGGATCCGGGCGGCTGTTTCAAGACGGGTTGGTATTCAGCGCCCGGGCGGCCCGGGCGAGCATCGACCGCGAAAGGCGGAATGGGTTATGGCCAAGAAGAAATCGGCAGCGCGAGAGTTTGTGTGGCTTCAGTGCACCCAGAGCGGTGACCTGAACTACCGCACATCGGTGAACACCAAGGGCGGGGTTCCCGAAAGCCTCAAGGAGGGCATGAACAAGTTCTGCCCGCGCCTGCGGAAGCACACGCTGCACAAGATCAAGAGGAAGTGAGCCTGTTCGGATGCGAGGCGAGCCCTGCGCCTGGTGCGCCGGACCGCCGCGCCCGGAAAGCGAGCAATCGTGTCGGCATCGGTCAACGGTTCCAACTCAGATACGCCGGTAGCTCAATTGGTAGAGCAGCGGATTCCAAATCCGCAGGTTGCGGGTTCGAGTCCCTCCCGGCGTGTTAGCGCCCCCTCCGGCGGCGATGAATCGGCCTTCACCGGTCTGTACAAGCCCGGCCAGGGATACTGGGTGCGGATGCTGACGGCGTGCCTGATCGGCGTCGTCCTGCTCTCGGGCGCTGTGTGGTCATACCAGCAGCTCGAGGCGGTCTCCATCCCCACTCGCGAGTGGAGCATCACGGTCGCGGGGAGTGATGCGACCAAGCCCCTCCCCAAGGTCGGTGACAGCATCGAACTGCACTCCCCGGCGGGGTCGCAGGAGGAACTGGGACCCAAGGTCGTCACCGGCACGGTGCATACCGTTCAGGCAGCGCCCGGCCAGTCGGCGGCGATCGTCACGGTCCGCGCGGTCAACGCCGTGCAGGAAGCCGCCACCCCGGAGCGCGACCAGACCCTGGTTGCCGGAGACTATCGCGGCACCGTCTCGCTCGCCCAGGCCGTCCCGTATTTCGACATCCTGTACCTGCAGGCCGGCGTCGTCGGGGTGATCCTGGTTCTCGGGACGATCCTCACGTACTGGCTCGTCGGGGTCCGCAAGAACTCGGTCGAGTTCCTGATCGCCACCGACGGTGAGATGCGCAAGGTCAACTGGTCGACGCGCCGCGAGGTGATGGGCTCGACGTGGGTCGTGATCGGCGCCTGCTTCCTGATCGCCGCCTTCCTCTTCCTCGTCGATGCGGCGTTCTCCGGGTTCTTCCAGTTCGTGGGGCTGCTGAAGCAGCAGTGATGAGTCCGAAGTCGGTGGTGTTGTGCGGGGGTTGGGGGTTGGGGGTTGATCTCGCGGGCGTGCCGCTCGACACGGCCTTGCCCGGTCAACGTGATGGGCTCGTTCCCGGCCTGTTTGGCGGGGCTCGGTGGGGTGTGGTGTTCGCGGGTGGGCTTTGAGTGGTTCACACTCACACACCTCGCGACACGACGCCAATCAGGCTTGTTTTGATCCCGCGCACGTTCGCGGTTCCGATGGAGGTGAATGATGAGCCAGGCAGCCAGCGTGTACGACGGTCGGCCCAACGAGCGCGGGGACCTGCTCAAGGCCGAGGAGCCGCTACGCCAGGAAGGGATGAACTGGTTCGTCCTCCGCGTCGCCTCCAACAAGGAATCCAGCGTCCGTGAAACGCTGCTGCGCAAGGTGCAGATCGAGAAGATGGTCCACCTGGTCGGGCGCATCCTGGTCCCCACCGAGAAGACCAAGACCGTCAAGGCCGGCAAGCAGAAGATCACCGAGACCAAGCTCTACCCCGGCTACGTCTTCGTCGAGATGAAGCTCGAGGATGACGGCCGCATCCCGCAGGATGTCTTCTTTCTCATCAAGGAGACGACGGGTGTCGGCGACTTCGTGGGGACCGCGGGCCGGCCGACGGCGATGAAGGACCACGAGATCCAGAAGATGCTCCTGGACAGCCGCAAGCCCGAGGACCAGCCCTCGGTCAAGCTGGTCTTCCAGAAGGGCGAGCATGTGCAGATCAAGGAAGGCCCCTTCCAGAGCTACGAGGGCACGGTGGATGAGCTCCTGCCCGAGAAGGGCCTGGTCCGCGTGCTGGTGACCATCTTCGGTCGCCAGGCACCGATCGAACTGGAGGAATGGCAGATCGGGAAGGCCGAGGGTGAGTAAGGGCAGCCGCGGATTTCGCGGATAAACACAGATCTGAAGCTGAAGCGAAGGGCTCCGCGAGCGCGGGGCCCTTTTTTCGTTGGAACCCGGCCCAGGGAAAGCCTTGGCATGACAAGTTAGGCGTTGCAAGCATGGATTGATATACTTGAGTCCTCAATATCGGTTCTCGTCGCATGTCCACGAAACGGGGTGTGGGTATGAGGACGTGTTCGATTCGATGGCTGTTGCTGGGCACCGTGGCGCTTGCTGCGCCTGGGTGTATCCAGTCGAGGGCGACCACCAGCCGCTCGGTTGAGCCGCTCGCCGAGGGCAGCCGCAGCGGCATTACCAGCGTGGGCATCCGCATGACCGCGGGGCAGGACTCGCAGCATGTGGTCGAGCCCTGGCGCCGAAGCGATGCCGCGGGCAAGGGCGCGGGGGCCGGAGCGCTCTACACCATCGGCGCGGGGTTGCAGGGAGCGCCGGAGACATACGGCCTGTCCGTGCTCTTGGGAATCGTCCTGGCGCCAGCGGGCGCGGTGATCGGCGCGGTCACGGGGCTGGCGGGCAGCACATCCGATGCCGTCGTCAACGAGCAGCGCGACCGTTTCATCGATGCGCTCAAGATGGTGCATCTGGAACGCGAACTGCCGATGCGGCTCAGCACACTCGTGCAGGCCGAGGCGCGGGTGCGGGCGAGCACGTCCGCCGCGGACCAGGCCGGCGCTGTGCTGGAGATGACGATCGAGGCCTATGGGCTGCGCGGGACGACCATGGTTGCGGATCCCGACCTTCGCGCGTTCGTGCGTGTGCGGGGCAGGCTGGTGGAGTCCGGGAGCGGGAGGCTCATCCACCAGCTCGTGTGGGACCACGAGGGAGAACCCCGCCGGTTCAAGGAGTGGGCCGGCGCCGGGACCGAGGAGATCGTGCGTGAGTACCGGAGGCTGGGCAGCGACATCGCGCAGGCCGCCTCCGATGAGATGTTCAGACTGGCGGTGATCCCATGAACGCAGCGCGGATCGCCGCGGGCCTACTCACCACAACGGCCCTCATCGGGATGCTTGCCGGGTGCATCGCGATGAACGGGCTCAAGCCGGTGACGCCCGGGCATCCCGACGGGGCGATGAACTTCAGCACGACCATCGATGCGGCGGATCCGGTGCTGCGATGGCAGGCGTTCCCCAGGCCCGAGGACCAGAAAGTCTTCGGTCCGGACATGCCGACCCGAATCACGCGCATCACCTACGAGCTGCGGCTCTGGACGCCCAGCAAGGCAAGCGATTGGAGCGATGCACCCACGACCGTCCGCGGGCTGACCAAGCCCGAGTACAGGCTCAACGGGCTGGAATACGGGCAGACGTATCGCTGGGCAGCGCGGGCGTGCTTTGACCTGGATAAGAAGCCGCGGGTGACACAGTGGACATCGCTGGGCCGCATCCCGGTGTGGGATTCGGCGATCGATCATCCAGCGCTGATGCTGACTGATCGCAAGCAATAGCGACCCCGACACACGCTCGAACTCCCGGACTCTATCGCACATCGCCCGGCCGGGTCCATTCCAGCGCGTTCAAGAGCAGCCGCTGCACGGATGGATTCGCGAAGTCCTCCGGATGGCCGAGCGTCGTCGTGAAGACCCGGCCCCCCCACTCGTTCAAGCGGGTCCACGCGATCGGACTGGGCGGGCGATCTGCGACGCGCTTTCCCGCTCCATCGCAGGACTGGCCGACCAGCAGGATGGTCGAGCCGGGCGGGGGAAACCGGCCTTCGAGATCGTACAGCCACGAGCGCACATGAAAGGCCGGTTCGACGCCGGCGAGCAGCGGCGAGCTCTCCGCACCGGGCGCGATTGAGACATCGGTCGTTGAATCGTGACCGAAGTGGCGGATCCAGGGGGCACCCAGCACATCGCGCCCCATGTTATTCCACGCAATCAGCGGGTGTCCCTCGGGATACGCGAACGCGTGCGTGCTTGTGCGGATCCCGATCACCGGCTTTCCGCTGCGCAGGTATCGATCGATGTGCGCCACCTGATCGGCGGGCAGCCTGCGGAATCGCATGTAGAGCACCGCGGCATCGGCCTTCTCGAGCGATTCGAGCCCCGGGAGGTTCTCGGCGGAGGACTGGTCGGGCTGCGATGTCAGGAGCGTCGTGGTCCAGCCCTTGGCGCGTGCATCCTCGGCAAGCTGGGCGAGCGAGCGCTCGGACTTGTACTCATCCTCGGCGGCGATCAGAACCAGGTGCGGCTGGTGGTTGGCCACATCCGGTTGCCTGGTGCAGCCGATGAGCGAGGTAACGATGAGGATGAATGCGAGAGATCGGATCATCGCCACAGATTACACCGGCGCGGACGCCTGAGCTCGTTTCCCAAAACGGCACATGGCCAACCGTACACAGTTGGCCATGCCGCCGAATGAGCATTCCGTGGATTTATCGCCTGCGACGCAGGCCGAGAAGACCCGCAAGCCCGGCGATCCCCGCCGCGCCCGGCGTGGGCACCTGCGGGAACGATCCCAGCTGGATCCCGCGAGCCGTCTCGCCGAACCCGTACGACTGGATCGACCAGAAGGCCTCGATGGTGTACGGCATCAGATCATCATCGATCGCCGTCACCTCCATCGAGTGCATCAGCAGATCGAACTGCACCAGGTCGGAATCCGTCCGCACGAACGCGTTCAGCGATGTCTCGATGTCCTCCTCGCCGCGGGTGAAGCCATCCATCGCCTCTCCCGACAGCAGCGAGAACTCCCAGCCGCCCAGGCCCAGGAGCGAGTTGCCCATGGCATCGGCGGCGAGCGGATCGGCCGGGTCGATGAAGGAGGCTTCCCAGACCGCGCCGTTGGAGGCCATGAAGCTGTGACCGTCGATGGAGGGGTCGTATTGGGCAGCGGTGTTGACCGAGCAAAGCTGGATCTTGTCCACCGGGAGCGTGCTGATGGAGGCGAGCTTGATCTCGGTGGTCACGCCGGCGCCGTCGTTGACCTTGGCGAGCTCGTTGAAGCCGGCGGGGTGGATGATGTCCATCGCCTTGATGACGGTGTCCTTGTAGCGGCCCTTGTCGGTGATCGCCTTGTCAAAGTCATCGCTGCCCTTGATGGTGAAGGCCTTGTCCGGCGCGGAGTTGTCGATCTTGAAGGCGCCGTAGTAGTTGTTGAAGCCGGTGGGGTCGGCGGCCTGCTTGACGCGGCCGGGGATGGGGACATCTGCATCCGCAGCGCCGTACTTGCGCTTGTTGACGTTCTCATCATCGCCCTTGGAGATGACGACCAGCGGCCCCCCAGCGCCGCCGACATCCTTCTTGACGATGTTGAGGCCGCCCATGCCGTCATCTTCGAGCGTGAGGTACGTGAACTTCTTGCCATCCTTGGGATCGGCGACCTCTGCGCCCGTGGTCGGGTCGATGAACTTGTACTTCTTCAGGACATCGGCCTCGCCGCGCTTGGTCTGGTGGAAGACCCAGCCGCCATCGCCGGCATCGGCGCTCTCCGAGCTGCCGGCCTCGTAGCCGGCCTTGGCGGACCTGTTGCCCTTGTTGGAATCGGGATCGGCGAAGAACATCTCGCCGGTCTTGCCGTCGAATCCAGCGCCGGTCACGGCGTGGTAGTTGGTCCACCAGACAGTCTCGCTGTAGGTCTTGGCCGGATCGCGCTCGATCAGCAGCGTGGTGCTCGCCTCGTTGAGCATCATGCGCTTGTAGGTGTCAAAGACGCTGACGGGCTTGAAGCCGCCAGCGCCATCGGGCTGCTGGATCTTCTTGCCGCTGGGGGTCAGGACGGTGCCCGTGTACTTGCCGGTCCCATCCTTCTCCATCGTGTACTGGTTGTACATCAGCCGCCGCTTCCAGCTGTTGGCGGTCTTGCGGTCGTCGAGGTACTTCTGCATGTTCCCATCGGCGGCGACCACATCCTCGACGGTCTTGCGATACGCGGTTCGCCATGTGTCCTTCACGAGCGTGCCGGCGCTGGTCGCCCCCTTGTAGCCGTAGGGCTCCCAGGAGGCGACGGCGTTGGTGAGGGCGACCTGGTAGCAGAGCCCGCCGGCCTCGCCCCACTTGGGGTAGGTGGTGGCATCGGGATGCCAGGTCTGCCACTTGTCGGCGGGATCCCCGACGAAGTACTGATGCTGGTAGAAGTCGGGGATGCTGTTCTGGAAGCCGCGATCCTTGCCGCCCTGGTACCACTTGTGCTGGGCGAGCGCCTGTCCGCCGATGAGGGTGGATGAGGCGGCAAAGAGCAGCGAGGCGACGGCGATCCGCGTGGGGTTGATGCTCGGCATGTCCTGATCCTCTCTGATGGGTTCCGTGCGGTAAGAACATCCGCTGGGAAGTGGAACGGGCGTGGCGGCCGTCGCTCACGAACCTGTGGAGATCTTCTTCTCGAATGTGCGCAACTTGACGGACACTACCCACTACCCGGACACTACCAGTTCACCTGTTCCTCATGGCGGAGTCAAAGATCAGAGGCTCCGAAGTTCAAAAAACGAAAACACCCAACTTCTCAGTTGGGTGTTTCGCTGGCAGGGCCAGGAAATTCAAGAAACAGTCGGGTCCGCTTGATCGATGGTTGCCCATCGGTTGTCCGCCGCTCTTGCGATTGGCGGACGAGGGTGCATTGACGAACATGGTGAAGATCGCTCTTCGAAGCGAGCGTTGCCGGAGGTCCATCTACTCGATGGTTCCGGTTCTCGGCTCCATGCCATGTCTAAGGAAATCCCTTAGAAAGGAGGTGATCCAGCCGCAGGTTCTCCTACGGCTACCTTGTTACGACTTCGTCCCAGTCACCTGTCTTGCCGTAGGCACCACTGAAATGTGGCGACTTCGGGCACCCCAGGCTCCCATGACGTGACGGGCGGTGTGTACAAGGCTCAGGAACACATTCACCGGAGCGTAGCTGATCTCCGATTACTAGCGATTCCGACTTCATGCAGGCGAGTTGCAGCCTGCAATCCGAACTGGG
>JADLBU010000015.1 GCA_020847535.1 Phycisphaerales bacterium | reverse complement strand
TCCTGCCCACAACGGACGCGACGCGCAGTCGGTGCGGAGTGTGCATGCGGGCTTGCGCCGGCGCCATGAATGGGGCGCCGTGTCCCGCGTGTCATGGGACGATCCAACCCTGGCCGAGCGCAGAGTTCGCAACCAGTCGGGCGGTGCGGCGTGTTCTCGAGGGAGCAGTCGTTCCTCTGGATGCCGGTGAGCATACCGCACAGGTTCCTGCGGCGGTTCGAAAAGAGTTGGAGACCGACTTCAAGAACAAGGACGAGAGCCTGAACGTGTTGGCGTGCTCGCCCACTCTCGAGATGGGGATCGACGTCGGTGGCCTAGAGGCCGTTGCGATGAGGAACATCCCGCCCCGGCCGGACAACTACGCGCAGCGCGGCGGCCGCGCCGGGCGCAGAGCTCGCATCGGACTTGTGGTCAGCTACGCCAACCGTCGCCCGCATGATCAGTACTTCTACGACCACCCGGAGGAGATGATCGCGGGCGAGGTGCCTACGCCGACGTTCTCCCTCCTCAACCGGGACGTGCTACTCCGGCATGTCGCCGCGATCGCGTTCGGAGCTGCCAACCCTGGACTCGCAGGACAGATGGTGGCCTATGTCACGGTGGATGGCCAGGTTCAACAAGCAAGTGTCGACGGGCTCAAGGCGGCCGTGACGGCCACCACCGAGCACACCGTCGAGCTGGCCCAACGAGCCCTCGGCGTCCAGCTTGCAGCCGCCGGAGTCGATGAAGCGGGACTTCGGGCGTACCTCGCGTCGCTCCCCGAGCGAATTCAGGGTGTCGTGGATCGTACAGCGCGACAAGTGCTCGAACTGCGGCAATCAATCGAGCGCTGGGCCGAGGGCCTTCAGCAAGGCCAGCGTCATCTCGCGATCCGAGCCGGAGACCTCATCAACCGCTTGTTAGGTGTACGCGACACTACCGCTCGCGAAGGCCGCGATGCTGACGATCGATCTGCTGGGTACCCGTTGCGGCGCTTCGCCGAGTTCGGGATCCTCCCCGGATACGAGTTCCCCACGGAGCCTGCGTCGCTTCGCCTCTTGAGCGACGAGTACGAGGATGATCCGATCACGACGGACCGAAGGTTCGGCATCGGACAGTTCCAACCGGAAGCGCCCGTCTTCGCAAGGTCAAAGCGCTGGCGCGTGTGCGGCATCGATACTTCATCTCCTTGGAATCCCCAGTCGGAAGGCCCGACTTGGCAGTACAGAGTCTGCCGAGGCTGCAGCCTTCGACACCGCGTCGATCACCCGCGCTGTCCTCGCTGTGGCGACGATTCTCCCGCTCCCAACCTGCCGGTTGTTGCGTATGGCGGTTTCGTCGCGGTGCGGAATGAGGCCCCGGTGATGCAGGAGGAGGACAGGTTTGCCGCCCGCGACCTGGTTCGAGTTCAACCGCAGTGGGATGGTGAACTCGTTCGCCGGTGGACCCTTGCCGATGGTTGGCAACTCCAGCTTCGCCGCAACGAGACAGTGGACTGGCTCAACGAGGGTCCGGCGCCCACTCAGGCCGAACTGGCCGCAACTCCCGCCCAGTGCCTCCACGATGATGCCACCGGATACACACCGTGTGCCCATTGCGGCCGACTGCTCAACCCAGCGCCCGCGAATCCGGGAAACCGACGAGGCGGGCGCGCACAGTCCGATCCAATCGGCCATGCGGCCTCGTGCCCCAGCCGAGGCCAACCCCCCCAGCGCGTGGCCATTGCGACATCCGGGCCAGCAGAGACCCTCCGACTCCTGGTTCCGCTGCCGGCGCCGCCCGATGGCGACACGGAGTGGATTGAGAGCGTTCACGCCTGGGCACGGAGCCTGGGCGAGAGTCTGTTCGCGGGGCTTTGTCACGCGTTCATGATTGACGATGACGAGTTGTCCTTCGACGTTGAGGGGCCGTGGACTCGGGAGTCGGGCGGCGCCGAGGGGACCTTTGTCTCACTCACGTTCACGGATCCAACAGTCGGAGGCTCGGGCTATCTTGAGAGGATTGGCGGTGACCTCCACATCGTCGCTCAGCATGCGCTCGCCCACTTGCAGCACGACGGCTGCGAGACGGCGTGCTACCGCTGCCTCAAGGCCTACCGGAACCAGCGGTTCCACACCATACTTGAGTGGCCTCTCGCGATGCCTGCGCTCGACGCCATCGCGGAGGCCGCGCCCACGTCTGCCCCTCCCGGCGCCACGGACGACCCGCGGCCGTGGCTCCAGGCGTATGCAGCCGGGGTCGGGTCTCCACTCGAGTTGAAGTTTCTGCGGCTCTTTGAAAGCCGCGGGCTCGCGTTGACGAAGCAGCATCCCGTCTCAGTCGGTGGCAGTGCGGGCCCTATCTCCATCGCTGACTTTGCCTGCCCGGCATCGCGCGTGGCGGTGTATGTGGATGGCGCCTCTGTGCATGTCGGGCACCGTGCCCGTCGGGACCGGATTATTCGCTCGCGACTGTCGACAGCTTCGCCACCCTGGACCGTGGTGGAGTTGCGGGCGTCCGACCTGGCGCGACCGGAAGAGGTCATCGATCGGTTGCGAACGCTGTGCGGTACTCGGAGGTTGTGAGAGAGAGTCTTGTCGGTTTACTAGGATGCTCGCTCGCTCGCGTCCGGTCGGCGAGCACAGTGATGTTGAAGCGATGGAAATGAACGACAATGGGTGTGACACTCAAAGAACTTCGTGAGCAGGTCCAATCCGACAAGCGGTTGGCGATCGAGGTCATCCAGAAGGCAGACCACGCCGTTGATCACTTTGATCATGCCGTCATGCTCCCGGACATCACCGGGCAGCCAGGAGCTGTCGCTCGCTTCAATCAGTTCAAACGTGATCAGCTTCGCGGTTTGCAGGCCGTGGGTCGCAACCCCTTCTTTGCCCGTATCGATACCGGTCGCACCGACGGTTCCGGCACTGAAAGAGTCAAACTGCTGGTCAGCAAGGCACGCGATACCGGCGGTGATGTGTATGGCTCAGACTGGGAGGTCGTTAGCTGGACGAGCCCAATTACGGCCTTCGTGTTGGATCGACCTGTCGGTGACCGAGTCGAGTTCGTGCGCCGGTCAAAGGTCGTCTACGTCGTCGGCGCGTCCGCGAAGTACGAGGAGGTCATCCCCAGAGTCCGCAACGCTGATCTTGTGTTCGCCTCCGGCAAGGCCAGTGTGGTGGATGAAGATCAACTGCTTGAGAAGGTGGACGCCATCGTGGCGGCGCCGCCAGCGGAACCCGAGCCCGCTCAGTATGAGGCCAAGCCGACCTTTGGCCTCAGCGACATCATCGTGCTGGCGGACCAGCCGCAACGCGCGGCCATGATGCTCCCCTTCGAGCAAACCGTGATTATCGAGGGTCCGCCCGGCAGCGGGAAAACCAGCATCGGCATCATGCGGATTGCCTGTCTCTATGATCAGCAGTGGGACGAGCTTGGGCTGGAGAAGGGCAAGGATGCTCCGTTCCATGACTACTCCAGCATGCAGGTCCTCGTCTTCAACGATGAGATGGTGGAATACCTGAAGAGTCTCGCGCAGTCGATCGGCGTGGAGAAGGTGTGGGTGGAGACAACGAAGGTCTTCTTTCAGAAGGTCTGCCGCGCCACAAGAATGCTGTCGGGCACTGAACGAGTCGACAAGCCGACTGCGGCGGCGCTCAAGGGCCGCGGGGAAGTGCTCGGTGCCTACTTCATCGCGTTCCGAGCGCACGCGCAGGCATATTGGTCCGAAAGCCGCGGCACCCTTCGTGCGGCGTTGTTCACACTTGGGCCCGACTTTCTAGTTCTGGCCGACGAGCTCGAGCGATGGATTAGTCGCGTGGCGCAAGCGAGGTTTGTCGAGAATACGTTGACGGGAAGCATCGCGCTCGCGGATGCGCTCACGGCGACTGTCAGCATCATTCGTGACGGGCAGTCGCCCACTCGTTTCTGTCTTGATTCGACAGGCACCATGCCCGAACACACCGGGCAGGGGCTCAGTCGTTTACGGGAAGAGCGGCTACGCGAGGGCGTGAAAGCTGCCAGAAAGCTCGTCGAGGCTGCCGTGCGCGCCGCGTGCGACCGCGTGCGCATCACGCGGCTGATGTTCGGTCTGCCGGAGTACGCCGCGCTTCTCGACGCCGCCCGCCAGGACGGCCTGCGACCCAAGGCGGTCGATGCCGGGGATCGATTGTGGCGAGCTCAATACTCCAAGGACAATCCATCCTACAGCGAGTTTGATCTGGCAG
>JADLBU010000014.1 GCA_020847535.1 Phycisphaerales bacterium | reverse complement strand
GGCGATGACGACCCCCGGGCTGCTGCCGACTACAGCTCGGCGGCTACGATCTACTTCGTTCCCAAGGGCGGGCAGCTCGCCGACGGCTCGGCCGCTCCCGGCTTGCGCATCCAGTACTTCATCGAGACTTACTCCCGGGCCGAAAACGTGTCCAGGTGGGGCGCTCTGCGGCCGTCCCCCAGCGGGTCCCGTTCCCGCGGCGGTTAGTCTACGGACTCGCTCAGCCTATCGTGCTCGCTGGTGAGCCAGCGGCTGGCCTCGTTTCCCCCTCGCTATCAAGTGAGCGAATCGTCCCCGATCAAACTCGACATCCACGGTGCGAAAGTGCCGACTAAACTCGTCGTGAAAAAGCGCAAGAGGTGGTGTGACGATTTCATGATCGCCGCCGAGGTCGCGATAGGTCCATCGAGTACGGTCCGGCGCCAACTGAAAGAGTTGAAAACCCGTCTTCCGGGCAAAGTCGGAGCCAAGGAAGGTCCCAACCTCATCAGGAAGCATCAAGTCAAGGTAGAGTGAGCCGTCGACTTGGGTCCAACCAGCGAGGCGCCGTAGAAACTCCGTCACCTCCGCCGAGTCTCTCAGATACGCGTATGGAGACCAGAAACTCGTGACGAGGCTGAAGGCTCCTGAGAAGATCGGGTCCATCATGTTGGCGCAAACCAAACTCGCGGTGGGATTGCGCGACCGCGCCATCGACAGTTGCGCGAGGCTCAAATCGACGCCCACTTTCTCGACAGTCGGCGTGGTCACCTTGGAGAAGTGCCACGCCTGGCCGCAGCCGACATCGAGCCAGCTCTTCGCCTGCGAACCTTGTTCGTGAAGCAGTCGGGTGATGACAAAGAGATTGACGGCATGCTTCTCGGGCCACTGATGCACGTACAGTGACTCGTAGGTCTCGGCGTACGCTCTGCCATATATCGCGGCGACATGGTCACCCATCAACTGTCCCCCGGCATCAGCGCCCTTGGTCGGAGGCCCACTGGCTTGAACCCTCTCGACTTCAACGTTGTCCGATGCTCATGCCCGGCTCGAAAGTGCCGGTAATCCTGCGCGTGAAGGAGGAGCGTCGCGACTTCGCCCGAGGGTTTGGAGGAGATGCTGAGCCAACGACATCTCGTATGGCATGCCGTGCTTTTGGGCGAGCGTCTTGGCTTGCTCCAGAAGGCTTGCCGCCTTCGCTTTCCTGCCTATGAGAACGTGATAGCAGCCGTCCGCGATCAGTGCCGCAGGCTTTGCGATAGGGTGGGAGCGCGCGTGAACGGTGAGTGCGCGGCCGCTCCTTTTCGCTTTCTTCAAGAGATCTGGTCTTGTGCCTTTGGACGACTCGGACGATTCCCCGCACAGTCCGTGATAGACTCTCACGACAAGGAATGCGCTCCAATACATGCTGGGCATGCTGGTATTACCAGCGGCGCTCTCCATGGCTGCCAACGCAGAATTTGCCTCAAGCAAAGCGGTGACTCGATCGCCGCGCTCCCACGCCAATGCCGCCGAAATACCATGGAGGTCCTGCCGAGTTGGGGCCTCGTCGGCGAGAAGGCCTCGCTCCAATTCAAGCTTGATAAGCGATAGGCATCGCTCCACTTCGTCAAGCTGCCGCAGCTGGAACAGAAAGTATGCCTGCTCGCGAAGAGCCGAGACGGTGTACCGCTGATCCTTCTCTGTTTCGGCTGACGAGCGCATCAGTGAGACGAGACCCAGCGCACTATCCCAGCTAGCACGGCAGCCGGCGACCTGCGCTTGCGTCTCCTTGAAGTCTCGCCAGCGCCTGGTATCGCCGATGCTTGCTGATAGGTCCTCACCTTTGCGGAGGAGCTCCAACGCAGCATCCCATTCCCCGAGACTCCAGTGCAGAATTCCAACAACCATGAACGTGTAGACAGACGCCGCGGGGTCGTCTTCTCCGGTGGCCAATTCGATCGCCCGCCTTGAGTAGTTTCGGGCAGCACCACGCATTTGAACGAAGGATGCGAGCGTTGCGAGCGCCGCGTACCCCCGGGCGAGTTGTGACGAGTGCCCCGCCAGCTCCGCCAGGTTCACCATCCGCACGGCACCGAGGACCGATCGGACTCCGTTGCCCGTGAAGAAATACGCTTCAACTAGATCCTCGATCGCCGCCACTGCCTCGAGCAAAGCCTTCCGCCGGGCAATATGACGTCCGACGAAGATTCCCGGCAGCCTACGGTGCAGCCACTGACGGCAAAGCTGACCCAAAAGACTTGTCGCTGCCGACCATTCGCTCCGCGGTAGGGTAAAGGACGTTAAGCGAAGTCCGTTCTCGGTGTGAACGCAAGTCTCGTTGTATCGGGATAGCCTCATGCAGGCGGCGCCCAAGGCGAGCTCCAAATCACCCTTGACGATGCGGTCCGAGAGTGAACGTGAAAGAGGGTCGGCCGCTGTAGCTTCTTTCTCGTGCAGCGCGAGCGCGTCTGAAAGCAGCGCATAGGCTTCCAGGTTGGCGTAGGCGCGCAGCGCCTTTTGGCCAGCGCTGAGGAGGTACCTCACCGCCTTCCTCGGCTGACCTGCCATCTTGTAGTGGTAGGCAATACTGCTGTCGGCACGCCCTTCGCGGCCTTCTCGACTCTCCTCGACGCTCTTGGCGACGGCCGAGTGAATTGCGGCGCGGTTGGAGAAGGAGATGCTATTGTAGGCGACGTCGCGAAGGACGGCATGCCTGAACTCGAAGGTCGGCTCCCTGTCGGCAATATCGGAGATCAGGATCCCAGACCCGATGAAGGCATCCAGCTTCGGCAGGAGCTGCGGGTTGGCGCCGGAAGCCGACAACGCCGCTTCCAACTTGCGACGATCGAGCGCTCCGCCGATGACGCTAGCCGCTTGCACTGCCACCTGTAGCTCGGTCGGGAGCCGGTCCAGTCGAGAGAGGACCACGCCCTCGAGAGTGTCCGGAATTCCCAGTTGACTGAAGAGATCGTCAAGATTGGCGCCGGCTCGTTCCGGCGAGGTGTTCAGTCTGGCCACGCCTCCAGCGACCTCGACGACCTCGTGCTCGACTACGACTTTGACCAGCTGTTCGACAAAGAGAGGATTGCCGGAAGTCCTCTTGTAGATGAACCCCGCAACGTCGCCGTCGACTTGCTCCGCGTCGAGCAGCTTGCCGACAAGTCTCGCGACGTCCTTCTCCCCGAGGTTCCCGAGTTGCACCAGCGCACAGCCCGGCGCACGCGCCAGCCGGGCCAGTTGCTGCCCGAGGGGCATTTCCGGCCGTGTCGTCACGACCAAAAGGAGGGCGGTACCCGCCTCCGCTAGTCTATGGAGAACCTCCCAGGAACTGGCGTCCAGACAATGCACGTCTTCGAGGACGAGAATGGTAGGTGTTTCATTCGCCAGTCTCGAGAGCATGCTCACGAGCAGTTGCCGGGTGACGTTGGCCCGGGCCCGCTCCGGCACCTTGTCCGAGGCCGCGCTGCGGGCCACCTGAAAGGTTAGCATTGGCCCCAAGAGAGGGGCCAGCTCAAGATCGGGCCCGAGGTAGTCCCTTAGCGTCTCCTCCGAGGCGGCCGGTGAGTCCCTGCCTCTTCGGCGCGCGAGGATCTCGTCGAGAATGAGCTTCCAAACGTAGTAGGGAGTCTCCTTCTCGATCTCCTCGCCTCTGCCGACGAAGCATTGCACCCCGCGCGGCCCGGCGATCGAAAGAAGGCCAGCGATCAAAGCGGTCTTTCCGATGCCAGGGTCTCCCTGGAGGACGAAAACACCGCCCGCCTTCACGCATACCCGATCCACAGCCGCGTGAAGCCGCGCCAATTCCTGCTCGCGGCCAATGAGTCCGTACTGCGAGGCGGATATCCGCCTAGCCTCCACGCCGGTGGCGGCGAACACGGAAAAGACTTCGATTGGATCAGCACGGCCCTTAAGGAAGGTCGGACTGCGGCTCCGCACTTCCAAACGCCCGTGCCGCTTTGCCAGCTGCACCGTCTCCTTTTCCGCCAGGATTCCTTCGTGGATCTGCATCAGCCGGGATGCAACATTCATTGCCGGCCCCACCAGAGCGAGCTGCTGCCGCCTCCCGCCGCTGATCACAGAGGAGTAGACCCGACCCGTCGCGAGGCCGATCGTGCAAGCGACCCCGCGCTGCTTCAGTCTCGAGTGGATGGCGACCGCGGCGCGGACCGCACGAGCTGCATCGTCCTCGTGATGATCCGGCGGCAGCCCGAAAGTCACGATGGCGACGGTGCCCTTTTCGTCGGACCTGGCCTGATGGACGCATCCCTTCAGTTGCACCGCGACCTCTTGAATGGCGAGGATCGTGTCCTGCAGGATCGAGAGGACGTTTCCCGCCTCTAGTTTGAGTCCCTCGATGGAGACAAAAAGCGCACTGATCGTGCGGAAGGCGCCTGATTGCTTTGCGGGCACGCCGACATCCAGCCGATCCAGGATGATCGGAGGAACGTTCGCTTTGATCCTTTCCAGAGAGAGTGTGTGTTCGGCAGGCGCGCTGGTGTGAGCCGCGGGTTCGTTCACGGCCTCTAAGGCGACGCAACCGTTGGGAAGCACCTTTCCCGAACAGCGCGCTTCGACGAGCGACCAGGCGGCCGCCGAGGTCACGATCTTGTCGGGCCGGCCCGCTCCGTCGGCGGCAGCCACATCGGCAATCGCCTCACCGCTCAGCAGCGAGTGCCACTCATCGTTGTGACCGCCGACCTCGAAGTGGGACAGTCTGCCGATGCCGATGGATGCTCGCAGACGAATTCGCGAGTCGAGGTCGGCGCGCCCGTTGTCAGGATCGAACACCTCTAGCGCGGTCTGGGCGGCGAGGAGGACAGCCTCACTCAGCGGGAGGTCGTCCCGTGCGAACCAAACTGCCCACGCGGCATCTCCGGCGAAGGTGACGATCTCGCCGCCATTGGCTTCGGTGATCTCCGAGATTCTGCCAAGGCATCGGTCGACGAGGTTCGCGAGCCGTTCAGTCCCGCGGGCGCCCTCGCGGACTGCCTCGTCGGTCAGCAACGTGAACCCGGCGATATCGACGAACAATATCGCTGCGGTGTAGCGGTCGACTCGCGGGAGCGAAACGCCGGGCCGCAGCGCGGCGAGCCGGAAGCGCGGCAGGAAACCTTGCAGGTCGCCCAGCTCCAGCATTTCGGGCCCCGTACCCTCTCCAAAAGGTCGTCGAGCTCGCCCAGCGCGCCGCTGAACGAGTCCGACTGGCGGTTCGCTCGATTACGCGGTCATTGCTGCGGATCGCCTGGCTGCGCCACCCGCCACAACCTCGCCATTCTACACCACGACGATACAACCGCCGCCGCTAAATCTTGTGTCTAGTCTGCACGTAAGGAGTGCATTGGAGGCAGAGGCTCCCTCTATACTAGAAAACTGGGTGGCATGAGATTTTCGGTCCAGTAACGGGGAAGCGGGAATCCGTTTAACTGCCGGGCCGCCAGACGAGCGTCTTTCTATTTATTGGATAATAGCGCGCATTTGCTCGGGGCACACTTCCAGATTGCGCAGTCCCGCGGATTTGATCGGGTTGGGTTCTCGGTTGTGAACGCGGTGACGCGTCTCACAACCTTCGCGCAACCGCGGCGCGGGGTGGCCATGACTCTGGCTACTTGGCAGCATTGCCCGCGAGCAGCTTCAAAGCCGTCGACGCATCTAGCCAGACGGAGAAGACGGTCGGTACTTGACCGACTTCAGTGGTTTGCGGTCGGCGGACTCCATCGGCCGAACCAGTCACCCGCAATTCGGCCTACCTCCTCAAATGCGCCCGGCTCGTGGAAGTCATGGCCAGCGCCATCGATCAGATCAAGTCGGGACTCGCAGTTCAGCGTTCCAAAAAGGGCACGGTTCGCGGACAGCACGCGACCATCCCGGCTACCAACGATCAGCAGCGTCGGCGCGACAATCTCCCGTGCTCTAATACCAACGAGGTCCCCCCTGCCGCCACGAGAGACGACGGCAAAAATGCGGTCGTCATCGGCGGCACAGAGCAGGGCCGCGGCCGCTCCGGTGCTCGATCCGAAATAGCCTATCGTGAGATCTCCGACACGCGCGTCCCCGCGGGCCCACTCGGTCGCATTTCTCAATCTCCTGCGAAGCAACTCGACGTCGAAGATGTTGCCCCGCTTCACCCGTTCCTCTTCGGTGAGCAGATCGATGCGAAGGGTTGCAAATCCACTTGATTCCAGCCGTTCAGCAACTGCGATCGTTCGCGGGCTCGAGCCGGTGCTCCTGCCACCGTGCGCGAGGATCACCAGACCGAGTGATGCCGGCGGCCGCGACAGGTGTGCCTGACAAGGGGCATTGGCCAATTCGAGGTCAAGGACGCATCTTTGGGTGCTCATGTCAGGTGCCGTTCAAGGCTGCGGTGAGCTCGTCCTCAGTCGGCTCCGAGAATTGTCTGTAGTAATGTCCGACCCAACCGAACGGGACCGGGCTCAAAGGACAAACCACCTTCTCGACCAGGGCAGCTAAGCGACTGACTATCTCGATCGGCGCCACAGGAAGCGCCAAAGTGATGCTTCCAGCGCCATGCGCCGCCAGCCACTCGATAGCCGCTATCGCGGTGCAGCCTGACGCGGCGCCATCGTCCACGAGGACAACGCTGCTTCCTTCCACCATGGGTGAGACGCTACCCCGCCCGGTTCTCCGAGCCGTCAGGTGTTCCGCCAGAAGCCGCTCCGTCTCCAGTGCCAAGTACTCTGGGAGCGGCGAAACCGCACGAACCGCATCTTCGTCAATAACCAGTCGACCGCTGCCATCCAAGACAACCGCGCCCAAGGTCAGCTCGGGATAGCTCGGAGAAACAACCCTGCCAATGGGAAGTGAGAAGCGCGGCGATGCCAACTGGTCGGCGATCTTCGCGGCAACGATCAGTCCGCCGCGAGGTATCCCAACCACGACGGATTTCTTGCTACGCTGCCCCAGCGCACGAGCGAGAGTGAGGCCGGCTTCCGCGCGGTCAGCGAACTCAGTCTCACCCGATAGCTCGGCACCAGCTACTCGCGGCCCGACCTTCTGCATGTCGCGACATTGCTCTGGCTGCGTCAGGTGCTGGTGGTGTAGGATGCCGCCCGCTCCAGCGCTGCCAAAGCATTGATCCGACCAAACCCCATCTCGTCACAGCGCGAGTTCGGCGCCGTTCCCACGTATTGGTAGATGTCGGGGTTCACCTTGTCACAGGTGTGCTTGATCATCGTGTGGATTGCCACGGCACGGTTCTCCGGCGTCAAGGCGTTGAAGTCCGCGTTTCCCGAAAGTTTCATCAACATCAGCGCGGCGAGGCCGGCGACATGGGGAGCCGCCGCGGACGTGCCCATCATCAAGGTGATGTAGTCGGGAGAGGTGCCCCCGATTCCGATTGGGAACGCGCCGCTTCTGGGATAGTCGACGCCGAATACGGACGTGTGCGGGCTCGCACCGTAGTGCCCTTGAATATCCGTGGTCCACACTTGAACGCCTGGTGCCACAACATCCAGTTCCGCGCCCCAGTGGCTGGCCCACTGCTGCTGATCGGTGCTTGCCTGCCGCTTCCGTTGATCGGCTTCGTCGCTGGCGCCCACCCCAATACACCGTTCGTCCCAGGCCGGATACTTCACGGGTAAGGGCGAGTCCTCCAAGGCCGTTCCGCTCGGCAAGTGCGTACCCTGATTTCCGGCGGCGGCACATAGAATTATCCCAGCCTGCCATGCGAGTTGCATCTCGGCATGTAGACCCGGCGTGCCGCCGAAATGACAACTCATGTTGACGACCTTGGCGCCCTTCAGTCGGGCCCATCTCAGCGCGGCTTGGGCATATTTCGACGCTGCCGCCGGTCCACTAGAGGCTATTCGTGTTGGCAGAATCGAGCACCCGCCTGCAACCCCGACCACGCCGAAGTTGTTGGGAGATGCGCCGATGATCCCGGCGACAAGTGTTCCGTGCGCATAGAGCCCAGTAGGCTCTGCTGGTCCCCAACCCGCGTTGTACGGAGGCGCCAGGCCGTCCTTCACCGCCGACCTCCCGTCGAAGTGAGTGTAGACACCGTCGACATTGGGGGTGAATTTCAGGTCGGGATGGCTGACATCGAACCCATTGTCCAAGACGGCGACGATAAGGGATGCGGCAGCGGCCGGGTCACCCCAGCCGTTCTGTATCTCCCATGCTGCCGGCATTCCGATCCTGAAGAGATTCCACGGACGGTGAGTCCGAAAGATCTCATCAACGGGCATCGCCTCGAGCGCAAACAGAGTCAGCCAGTCCGGGCCAGCGTTGGTGACTGCATCTGGAAAGTCGGCCCGAATCCGAGCCGCCATGTCGAACGTCTCACTAGGCTCGCCCCACAGTCCAGTCTCGCTGGCTCGAACATTCTGCTGGTAAGCCGGCAGGTAGAATTGATGCGTGGGGAGAAGAAACTGAGACCCGAACTCGTCGTAGAACAAGCCGGTTGGGGTCGATATCTGTATGGGCGGAAACGCTTCGTCGACGAACATGATGAGAATAGCACCGGGGACTGGTGCAATGGCGCTCTGAAGCCCTTGGCCAGTAAGGTAGTACAATGGCAGTGCCGCCCGCACGTCGTCGGCCGCCAGAAGCAGGACATCCCGCGTGAAGGCAGCCATATTCGCCTGCGGTCCGGCCACTGAAGTCACCACGTATAGCGATGGCCCGGCGGCGACCGGCTGTCCCAGCGGATCAAGGACAAATTGGAGCCCGAGCTGGGCCAGACGCTGGGCGGTGATTTGCTCAGTGCCGACCCAGTCGATCAAAAGAGCATCGCGCTGCAGCTCATAGGTCCCCTCGGCCATTAGCACATCCGCCGGGTAGTCGTTGACCGGCGGACCCGGCTGCGCAGTGGCGAGGGCAGGTCGCACGATTGCTGCCAGTCCCGCGAGGCCGAGCAGCTTCAGAATGCCTCTGCGAGCGAACGAGCGGTTAAGCCAGTCCTGAAAACTGAACACGCCTCCTCCTCCTTTGCCCATCGAGGTCGCTGACGAGTGTGCTGACCCGCTGATCAGTCCACCTGAGAAGGCAGCACATCGGCCAGACGAATTCGGTGCCCCGACGCGTCCACTACTGCGAGCCGGGTTGGCTCACCATCGCCTTCCAGAGTTCGCTCATTCCGCCCCACACCATTGTCGGGGTGTCGAGGATCTCTTTCCAAAGCGGCTTCGCGGGCGAACCGTCATCGGCCGCATCTGGATCGAAGTCGGGGTCGATGCCGATCTCCTTGAGAGCGTCCTTGATGGTCGCTTCCACTCCACTCTTCATGGCGTCCGCGAACCCATCGCGGTTCGTCATGAACGCGTCCATGAAGACGTTGGCGATCCCCGGCAACATGGTTTGCGACCAAGCGGGCGCAGCACCCAGGCCGCCGCCCGCAAGAGCGGCCGCCGCGGTCACTCCGCCCAGGCTGCCTAGGAGCCGCCGCCGGCTCACCTCGGAGACATCTGAACTGCTCGGCGAATTTCCGGTGGAGCCCTCGCGGGAGCCGCCCTCAATATCGGTAGTCGTCATCTCTCCCTCCTTTAGCTGATCATCATTTTCCCAACGCGGCTTCGGCCTCTCTCTCGGACCCGCCGCTCGTCGACTTTCCCATCGGTGGTTTCCTGGACGCGAAGAACTGAAGGACATGTCGCATGCCAGTAACGCCCATCGCCAGCTGATGACTCTCCCTCGCGAGCAACTCCTCGCGACGAGAAATCCAGTCCAGGGCTTCTTCACTCTTAAGCGCGGCCGCCGACAGCCTCGCCTCTGAAACCAGCTCGCCTAAGACAGCCTGTCCCCAATCAAATCCTTCGCGTGCAAACCACATCTCCAATGACTCGCAGGGACGTCGCCGTCTGCGCCACTCCGATTGGACGTAGGTGTTGACGCCGTATTCGCGGTCCCGTCGCCAGTCGAAGAAGTCGTTGACCATTTGATAGAAGGCGCCGAGCCGATTGACGAAATCACACCAAGGCTCGATTGAACTGTCGTCGGCG
>JADLBU010000013.1 GCA_020847535.1 Phycisphaerales bacterium | reverse complement strand
TCGAGAGCGCTCGCCAAACGGGCCACGCGCGAATACCCGCGTGATTCCCGCAGGATCTTCGCAGAGGCCAGGAATTGGCCTCCGTTAACGAGAAAAGGCCTCTCTCCGAGGCCTTTCTCAGAACTCCGTATCCACAACCCCTACGAACGGTTTCTCCCTGGCGGTCGGGGCGAATTGGCGGCCCCGCAGCGGTTAACGGAGAGCAACGCTCCCCGGGGCAACCGCTCAGAGCTTCGCCGACCGGCCATCCTACCACGCTCTCTGCCGGTTCTCCGCCGCCCCGTGTCTCAGACGACCTGCGGGTTGATACTACGAAACGGCACGAATCGTCGGCTAGGACATGGTTCAGTCGCAAAGTCGCAGGTTCGGCGGACGGCTGCGGCTCGAGCGCGGTCTAGCCCGAGGAGCCGCTTAGTCGGCAGAGAAAACTGCGATACTGCACCGCTGCATCTGTGCTGAACACAGTCTACGCTGTCCTGTCGATCGGAGACCCGTGGACGACATGCTCTAAGTCGCTGCCGCGTATTGGGTTATGCGTCGCCATCTCGACTGTTCAAGCGCTTACCGGTGCTGGCACACTGGTTGCATTCTTGGTGTCGCCCACTGGGCAAAGGAGCGACACATGGGACCTTTCAACGACTGCTCGACCTGTCCTCGATTGACCAAGCACGCCGTCGAGCGTCTGCCGACGCGAGGGATTCGCGGAGCAGATGTGGCCCGCACTCTGGAACATGGCAGGGCCGTCCACGTTCGTGGCGCTGAAATCTACGTGGTGGGCCGTCGCGAGATCGAATCCGTCGCCGAGCGGGGGCTCGACATCAGCGACTTGCACGGTCTCCATGTAGTGTGCGCCTCGGACACGGGGGTGGTCATCACCGCATACCGGAACAGGAACCTGCGCGGCCTTCGACCCCGGAGGCGTGGCAGGCAATGGAAGCCGTCGTTCAACTGAATCACCAAACGAGTACCATACTCTTGAAGAGGAGCAGGCCCAAATGAGTACCCAGAGGCAAGATTTCACCGTAGCGAAAGCCAGGCCACTTCCCGTGATCGTCCTGGCGGACGTGAGTGGGAGCATGGCCGTCGAGGGCAAGATCGAGGCCCTCAACAGTGCCACCGCGGAGATGATCGCGTCCTTCGCTGAACTTCAGGCGGAGCGGATCGACGTTCAAGTCGCCGTTATCACCTTTGGCGGAGAATGCGCGTCACTGCACACGCCATTCCAGAGCGCTGCGGCCATCCAGTGGAAGCCGATGGCAGCTGCTGGACGAACCCCACTCGGCAGCGCGCTGACGCTCGCCAACGAGGTGATCCACAACCGGGAACGGCTGCCGAGCCGGTCGTACCGGCCGACCATTGTCCTTGTGTCCGATGGGCAGCCAAACGACGCTTGGACGGGGCCGCTGGAGTGCTTCATCGGCTCGGAGCGGGGCCAGAAGGCTGACCGGTTCGCAGTGGCGATCGGGGCCGACGCGGACTTGTCCGTGCTCAACGTGTTCGCAGGGTCGAACACCGGGCGCGTTCTCCACGCGCACGAGGCGCGTGAAATCCGGAAGGTGTTCCGATGGGTGACTATGACCGTCACGGCGCGAACCCAAAGCATCAACCCGGACGCGACGAATCTGAACTGGCCCGATCCGGGCGATCTCAATTTCTGAAAGCGTCCGAGAGACACCATGCCAGCTGAGGTTCGTCAATACGTCGCGGATACCAACGGCGGTCGGTACGAACTCCACCGTCCGATCGGCCGTGGCGGTCAGGGCGCCGTGTACACCTGCAAGGGGAATCCGAGAATAGCGATCAAGCTCAACCATGCGGCCGGCGATGGTCAGAGCGAGGTCTTGCGACAGAGAATGGCGATGGTCAAGCGGATGGACTTGGATGGCCTGCCGATCTCACGTCCGGTTGCGATGCTGGCCCGCCCGCATGTCGGATATGTCATGGAACTCATTACCGACATGGAGCCGATTTCGCGCCTGTTGAGCCCGCCAAGCGGAGTCGCCAGCGTCAAGGAGTGGTACCGGAAGGGCGGCGGACTGCGGCGCCGGCTGCGGGTCCTGCATCGTCTGGCTCGCGTCCTCTCTTCTGTTCACGGCCGCGGGCTCGTGTACGGGGACCCCTCACCCGGCAATGTGCTGGTTTCACAGGAACTCGATTCGGACGACGTGTACTTGATCGACAGCGACAACTTGAGGTACAGCTCAAGACCCGAGAAAGGGATTCTGTTCACGCCCGGCTACGGTGCCCCGGAGCTGGTGCTTGGCCACACGGGCATGAACACCCTCACGGACTCACATGCCTTTGCAGTGATCGCATTTCAGGTCCTGACGGTGTGCCATCCACTACTTGGAGATGCGGTACTGGACGGGGAGCCGGCGATGGAGGAAATGGCCTTCCAGGGACGGCTTCCCTGGATCGATCATCCATCTGATACACACAACCGTTGCCGGCACGGCATTCCCAGGGGCATGGTGCTGTCAAGGGTACTCGCCACGACGTTCGAACAGGCCTTCAACGCCGGCCTGAATAGCCCAGCGGACCGCCCCGGGATGACGTCGTGGGCAGAGGCGTTGCAGACTGCGTCGCGCGCCACGCTTGTGTGCCCTTCGTGCGGGTGGTCGTTCTACTTCACGGGGGCGCAATGCCCAGATCCGGATTGTGCACGCCCGCGGCCGCGTCACGCCATCGCGACCGTGGGGATATGGGATCGGTCCGGGTCGGGTCAAGGCGAACTGTGCATGGGGCCCAACCGCCGCCCTCTCATCGTTGGGAGCTCCGTGGGTTCGGAAACGCATCCGCTATCACTCACTCGGGAGCAGTTGGGTCTCTCGGACGCCAAGCCAGAAGTGGCACTTGTAGTTCGCCTTGAGGGCGCCCGAATCGCCGCGTCGTGTACAGCGGCGGACTGCGTCATGACTGTGGCGACAATCCCGGGCTCACCCATCCGCGAACTCACCGAAGCATCCCAGGCCTTCCGCCTGACAAGCCCGGGCTCTTCGCTCTATGTGCATTGTGGTGGAATCGATACTCGACACCGCGTGGTGCGGATCTCCGTCAAGGAAGGGGCGGAGTCATGATTCGAAAGGACATCCGGCACGGCGATGTGTCGCGTGTGGAGCTTCACGCGGAGCGTGAGCGGGACCTCGGCCAGTCCGTCGGGGTCGGACAGGCTGTCGAACTCATCCGCAGCGACTCGGTGGGAGAGTACCTGCTGCGACTCGGGCCCGAACACTCGGTTACGGTCAGAGGCGCCCGTCCTTCAGACCAGTCGCAGCTCACGCGGCTGATGGCGACCAACAAGGCCCGTGTGGCATGGGTTGTGTCCGCGTCGCCGAAGACTGGAAACCCCGAACGAGTGGTTGTCCAGGTGCACGAGTTCATCGGCCCCATGTTCAGCAACCGGATGGCGATCGGCGTGGACGATCTGTTCCTTGATTCTGCGCGACACCAGGTCCCCGAGCTGACGACGGTGGATGCGCTGAAGCGGTGGCTGAGCGAGACGTTCATCATCGATCGGGAAGGGGAGGGGCGGTCGCTGCTGGTCGTTCAGGGTGCGACCGCAGAGGCCTCGAAGGCGAGCGATCGCGCGTTCCGAATCCTCGGCCAGAAATGGGCGGTGGACGTGAAGCCAGTGGAAGGCGACCGGCTCTCGGCAACTCGGCTTGTGTCGGTTCGGTCGGCGGTGGACGGCAGCGCCGCAAGGCCGCCCACACTGCTGGAGGGGGCTTTCGAGTTCGTTGACGCAACTTTCGCTACCACGTTTAGGGCCGAGTCATCCCTCGATGTGATCGTGCGAGAGGCTGGCAGCTACCTGGCGATCTGGGAGCGCTACCAGTCGATGGAGACCGAGGCGATCTCGCGGCGTGCCCGCATGTTTGGGAGCGTCCCCTACCACTCATGCACGCAGCTCGACAACGGGAACTGGTCGTTTGAAATCGCGAGCGCATTCATTGACTCGGGAAGGTCGCTGGAAGAGCTGCCGCTGGATGACTTTGAGATCGAGTGCGTGTCCTCAGTTCCCTCCCTGCTCAAAGCCTCGTCCCAGGAGGATCTGCTCGACGCGCTCGATGAGGTGCGGCCGAACGAGCTCACGCCGTTTTCCGGTTCTGGGATCATGGCCACAGACGGCGCCGTGGTGCTGCGACCGGCAGACCCGGACGCCCGGATGGCAGATGCTCCGCCGGCGGCGGGGTACCTGGTAGCGGGTCTGCGGGGCGACATGGTCAGGCTGCGTCGACGAAGGGACGCCTGGGAGCGCATCCGTCGCCAGAGTTGCCCGATGAGCCATCTGGGACACCTACTGGAAGGGCAACACGTCCAGTTGCCACGACGGAAAAGGCTCGAGCCACTGAGCGAGGCGGTCCGAGCGAAGTTCGGGGGAAAGCCGACTACCAAACAGGTGCTCGCACTGGATATCGCGTTGAACACCCCGGACATTGCGGTGATTCAGGGACCGCCAGGGACCGGCAAGACCCGGGTGCTCGCCGCCCTCCAGGCACGACTGAGTGAACTCGAGGATTCAGAACGCCTTTCCGGCAGCGTTCTTCTGACTGGCTACCAACACACTGCGGTTGAGAACGCGGTCATGAGCGCCTCCACGCTGGGGCTGCCCCCCATCAAGATCGGGAGGAAGCGTGGGGCGTCGGCTGGAGCGGAGGCCAGCAGCGGGTGGATGCTCGCACAGGCGGAGCATGTACGAGCCTCGCTGGCGGCCGCGGTTGATTCGCCCGTCCGGCAGAAGCTTCGTCGTGTGCGCCAGTTGATAGTCGGGTACGAGAGCCAGCTTGTCGGACACGAGGACCCCGTGTCGGTACTGCGAGAAGCGCACCAGTGCGTGGGTGCGTGTGTTTCCCCCAGAACGCGGGACCGGCTTCACGATCTGATGACATCGCGACGGGTCAGCGCTCCATCGTTCGCGCCGAGCGGCGAGGCGGGCGTCGAGAACGCAAAGCGAATCGTGCGGGGACTCCGAGTTGACGCCGAAGCTTTCCGGGATGATGGGCCCCGGAGTGCCCACCGGGTGCTCACGGACCCGACCGTTCGCGGCGAGCTTTCGGAACTCAGCCTGGCGGTGCTGGAAAAGGCACGGGCATGGATGGACCCGGACCCGTTGGACTTTCTGGAGCCGCTCTCGCAGATTCGGGACTCGCTGCTGGACACGCTCAACGCCCCGCCCCGACACCTCGCGGTGCGCCGAATCGACACGGATGCGCTGTCGGCGCTGAAGCAGGCTGAAGACGAGCTTGCAGTGCTGGTGGCCACGGGACAGGATGGCATTGCGGACGTGCTATGGGACTACCTGGAAGCGCTCGAAGGGGATGAGGGGCGTGTGCGAGAGGCGTTAGAGCGATACACGATCGTGCTCGCCGCGACCTGCCAGCATGCCGTGCACAGACACACCCTTCGGGCGAAAGGACTGGGCGCCGGTGACACCGCCGTGTTCGAGACCGTGATCGTGGATGAGGCGGCAAGGGCTACGCCGCTGGACCTGCTGATCCCGATGTCGCTCGCTGAGCGCCGCATCGTGCTCGTTGGCGACCATCGCCAACTGCCGCATCTACTGGAGCCGGACATCGAACGGGAGTTGAGTCAGTCTGTCAACGAAGAAACCGCGGCGGCCCTTAAGGACAGCTTGTTTCAGCGGCTGTTCAACCACCTGCGAAGCCTGGAAGCCAAGGACCACATCCAGCGCACCATCACGCTGGACCAGCAGTTCCGGATGCACCCAGAACTCGGCGGATTCGTGTCGCGGACCTTCTACGGAGCTGACGAGCAGTTCCTGTCGCCCACACCAGCAGCAGAGTTCAGTCACGGGCTTGAGTGCGTGCCCGAAGTGCCCGCGGTGTGGCTCAACGTGCCGTCGCAGCGCGGGAGGGAGTCTTCGCGCGGAAGCAGCAAGGTCCGGTCCGCCGAGGCCCGGACCATCGCCGACTGGGTCCGTCGGATCGGGAACGAGAAACCAGACTTCACGGTCGGTGTCATCGCGTTCTACCTGCAGCAGGTGCGGGAGATCGAGCGCGAGCTGGAGAGAGAGGGAATCGGTGAGTTGGTAGGTGGGGAGTTCCGGTTTGTGCCCGAATGGCAGTTCGCCGCCCGACCCAACGGTGAGCGCAAAGAACGCCTCCGCGTCGGTACGGTGGACGCATTCCAGGGCATGGAGTTCGACGTTGTGTTTCTGTCGGTGACGCGGTGCAACAACCTTCCCGCGGAGACCGAGAAGCAGCGGCGGCAGAAGTATGGATTCCTCATGCTCGCCAACCGAATGTGCGTGGCAATGAGCCGGCAACACCGACTGCTTCTCGTGACCGGTGATCGGCAGCTCACGGAGGGTGCAGTGGCCGCCAGCGCCATCCCGGGTCTCGTCGCCTTCCGAGAGCTATGTGAAAGCCCGATGGGGAGGGTCATCGATGCCTGACCCGATCTACTTTGATATGGTGAAGGGCCCGAAGGGAGGGTGGAACGAACTGACCCTCCAGCAATGGCTGTGGTGGCCGGCGCGTTGTTTCCGCGTCATCGCGCCCGAAGCGACCAATCAAGGGCTCAACCTGTTTGAGCAGCTAGTCCTCGGTCTGTGCCGCGCAAGGGTTCCGGAGGCGCTGCGTCAGGCGGCGTTGCTGGGGCTCGACGAGAAGCTCGTCGACACCATCCAACTGCAACTCCGAGAACTCGGTCTGCTCGACGGTACATTGTCCGTGACGCCCGAAGGAGCAGAAACGCTCCGTGATGCGGCTTTGGATTCGGGGCGGCTGGTGACCGGGTATGTCTTCCAAGACCCTTTCACAGGCTCGCTGTGGGACCGCTTCATCGAGGTCGAGAACGAGCGGTATGGTCAAGTCGAGCGAGACGGGGCTGCGACCTGGATCGTGCGCGGTGCTGCCGGCAAGGAGCGACGCCATCCAACGGTTCTCGTGGACCATCCGGCATCGCAGCTTCCCGCGCCAACCCCATCGGATGTTTCGGCGGCAGTGCGGCGACACCGCAGGGCTATTGAACGGTGGCGGCAATCTCGGGATGCAGACGATGGGTCATCTGATCGGCGACGGCTCGAAGACACGGGAGATTCGGCGAGCGGCGCACGGGTTGGTCGGGTCGAGCTTCTGGCGTCAACTCCCGTGCCGTGCTTTGTGGCAACGTATCTGTACAGCCGGTCGTCGGTCCCGCTGCCCACGAGCCTGCTCGTGGCGGACCCCTTCGGGCTGGGCGCATCCGATCGGCTGCTTCAGCAGATTCTCGACTTTGCAGACTCAGACCGGAGCTCGCCTCTTGCCCGTCGCCTCGACAGTGTGTTGCGAAAGGCGCACAGAACTTCGTACGGGGAGTTCCGGGAGCAAGCCCGCGCCTTCAGGCTCAACGCCGAACGGCGTGTGGAGGACGAAGTTGGTGTGGACCGCCGAGACCTTGAGGCTTTCCCGGCAATGGTGCGGATGGAGCAAGCCATCCTCGAATCCGAAGCGCTGGAGGATGAGCAGCGGTTTGAACAGGAGATGAACGCGAAGCATCAGGCTCGAACAGCGCTGGAGGCGGTGTTGCGGTCCAGTCTCGGCAAGTACTCGCTGGCGGGTATCGAGCGGTACCTGGACCTTCCGCTTTCGGATCGGACGCGGGAAGGGATGCACAGGCGGCTCGAGACTCTTGGACAACAGATTGGGCTTGCCTGTCCTTTGCCCCAGCACGTTTCGGCGTCCATGTCCTTTCAGCGGGTGCGTGGAATCACCAGCGACAAGCAGCGCGTAGAGCGAGCCGGTGTCAGAGACCTCTTCGTCATCAACCTCCTCCTTGCTCTGCGGGACCCGGCCCATCCGATGCGAAGGGCCGCAACACAGGAATCGGCGTTGGCACAGAGGGTCTTCGACTTGGCGGACAAGTGCAACCCCGCGGCTCATGGTCGTGTGGTCAGCGGTGCGAGGGCGGGTGACGTGCGTCGCGAGCTGTACGCGCTTGTGGGACTGCTAGTTGGTTCTGGCGACGCACGCAAGGAGTCTGTATGAATCGCAAAGAGCGTAAACGGCAGGAAGCCGAAGCTAGGCGCCTTCAGAATCGGAGCGGTGCTGGAGGGAGTCCAAATTGGTCGTCGCCACCGGCGCCTGCCCAGTCCACTGTACCGATCGGCGAGATTCTCATGGCGGCTCCGACCGTTCTGGCGGAGTCCTCGGATGCAGGGCAGGCTCTAGCGGTCGAGGATCAGACGGCCGTCGTCGACGAACCGAGTCTCCGCGCGGCCTGGAAGGCGCTCAAGCAGGCAGAGGAGAACTATCGTTCGGGACGGAAGAGCCTCGACGAGAAACTGGAGCAGCTCGAACGCCAAACAACCCAGTTGAAAGCCGATAGGGAGTCGTTCTCTGGGGAGCGACAACTCGCGGAGCGCGATCGCCAGCGACTAACGGAGAAGGAAGCGGCGTTGCTCGCGGAGGCTGAGAGTCTCGCGAAGATGCGAGCCGATGCGGAGGCAGGCTTCCTCGTCGCACGTCGGCAGTCGCTGCACAAGCTCGACGAAGTGGTCGCACGTCTGACTGACGATGTCGCAGCACAGATGGAAACGCTCGCAAAGCGTCGGAAAGAACTGGTCGACGATGTCGCAGCCGCTGAAACATCCGCCGCTCAGGAGGAATGGCAGAAGCTTGAGACGGCGAAACGCGACATAGCACGGGCGAGGAGGCAGCTCGAATGGGACACCCAGGATTACGAGGAACGTCGGAAAGCTGATCTGGAGAAGAACCGGGCGGCGGTGGCCGGTCAGATCGAGCGGCTTGAGTCCGAGCGGCTGCAGTTGGAGGCCCGACTCAGGTCAGCCAGGGAGGAGCGAGATTCCCTGTTTCAAGAGGTGGATCGACATCGGCGAGCGGTGGCCGAACTTGGCGACCGGTCGCCCGACACCGTGCGGCAGGAGTTGGAACTCTACCGCAGAGAAATCAAGTCTCTGCAGGACAAGCTGGCGCAGTCTCCTGACCCGGGCGTGGTAGAGGAACTGCAGAGAGTCAGGGGTGCCCTGGAAGCGCAGACCGCGAGCATGCGGGATAAGGACATGCAGCTGTCCGCGCAGCGGGAGGCCCTCAGTCGAGCAAGCATCGCCGTGACCGAGCTTGAGACGATCCGGGAGGAGCGTCGCGTGCTGGGAGCGCACAAACAGCTGCTCGAAGCGAAGCTGGCGGACCTTCAAAGTCGGATCGACCAGTTCATCAACGGTGAGGCGGGTCGCTCGCCATTTCCCGAATGCCGCCGCATGGACGATGACCGGCGAAGACAAACAAGCCCCGCTCTCCGTGCGCACGTGCCGGACCTCACCCGTTTCGTCGAGGACCTGCAGAACCGGATCGCGTATCAGAGCGGCCGGCGTGGTGGCGGACGCACCCTCTACTACAGCAAGCGGGATCTTCGGTGCTTTGTGGGCGGTCTGGCCATGAGCCCGCTCCACATCCTGCAGGGCATCAGCGGCACGGGCAAGACCAGCCTGCCCATGGCATTCGCGGAGGCGGTAGGCGCTGGAGGCAAGCTAATCGCCGTACAGGCCGGGTGGAGGGACCGGCAGGATCTGCTGGGGCATTACAACACGTTCGAGAAGAGGTACTACGAGACCGAGTTCCTCCAGGCGTTGTACGAGGCGCAAACGCCCGAATTCTCCGGTCGCCTCTACATCATCGTTCTGGACGAGATGAATCTGTCTCACCCAGAGCAGTACGCGGCCGACCTGCTCTCCGAGCTTGAGAAACCCAACGTGGCGGATCGCAAGGTTGATCTGATGACCTCGCAGGCGACCGGAGCTCCCAAGTTCTTCCTCGATGGCCGGCGTGTGCGTCTACCCGAGAACGTGTGGTTCATTGGCACGGCCAACCACGACGAGACGACGAAGGACTTTGCCGACAAGACTTACGACCGTGCGCACGTGATGGAGTTGCCGAGACATCGGGAGAGCTTTGAGGTCAAGGAGCCCCTGGAGCTTGAACCTCTGAGCATCGATGGTCTCCACAAGAGCTTCACGATCGCCTACCGCACGCATGCGGAGAGCGCCAGGAGGGTCTATTCGTTCCTGGACCGGCACTTCACCGGAGTGCTCGGTGACATGTTCGGCGTGTCGTGGGGCAACCGGCTGGAACGCCAGGCGAGCCTCTTCGTTCCGGTCGTAGTCGCCGCTGGCGGAAGCCCTATCGAGGCCCTTGACCATCTGGTGGCGACCAAGCTGCTGCGAAAGCTTCGGAACCGGCACGACATCCGTCCGGACCACTATGTCAAGCTGAGGGAATCGCTGGAGAAGGCCCCAACAAACGAGCTGGCGCCTCCCCTGCCGGCCGACAAGACGCGGGCGGCGCCGCGGCCGAAGGAGGAGCTGGTGGCGTGCCTTGATCTTCTGAACAGGGAGATCCAACGACTTGGCGTTGATCCGGAGCGATGAATCCCTATGGCTTTCTTGCGCAGTCGCATTTCGGGACAGGAGGTCGAGGCGCCGCCGGGGGTTGTCGCATCGTTCTTGGGGGTGGTCGGGGGCGCGGGGGCGAGCGCGACTGTGAACGGGTTTGTGGTAGAGCCGGGAGGCTACCTGGTACCTGATAGGTCCGGTCGAGTACGTCTGGGCCAGGTCCGCGGCGTAACTGCGTTCGAACTGCCCGCCGAGAGTCTCATTGACGACGATCATGCGCGGAGTATCTCGGTTGTCACGAGCGGGCTGCTCTCGCCCGGTAACAACGGCCAGCGGGATTGGGATCGGTGGATGGCCACCTCACCGGTCATGTCGGTGGTCGACGAACCAGTGGACCTGTCCGACGTGGATCGGGCCGTGAAGGAAACATCGCCATCGCTAGTGGATGTGTGCCGGAAGCCAAGGACCAATCTCGTTTTGGAGCTCGAACGAGTTCCGACGCCGCGTGCTAAGCGCATTCCTCAGCGGGCCGCGAGCTACCTCGCCTCTCACCCGGAGGACTGGTCTCAACCAACACTGACGGGGCCGTTGCCCAAACGCGTGCTGGCGGAGCTGGCCGACGAAAGCGTGGACGTGTTCGAGAATCGGGTCGTCGCGCGGCTGATCGATAGAGCAGAAAGCCACGTCGCGCAACGCATCCGCCGTCTTCGACGGCTCGAGCTCCTCCTAAAGGACCTTTTCGAGCAGGAGGACCTGCTCACGTCGCACTGGGCCAAGAAGAACCGTCTGTACACGCTTCTCGCACCGCTCCTCAGCGAACAGCACCGGCTGTTCGTTACCCAACGCACGATCGAAGAACTTACACAGCTTCGGTACCGACTACTTGGGCTAACCGACTCGGACCTCTACCAGGAGATCCCGCGTCGCGCCCAAGTGCCGCACGACCTGCCGTCCACGAACATTTTGGTGAACGATCCGCGATACCGTCGCGCACGGAAACTGTGGCTGAGGTTGTCGCCGTCGAGTTCGGCCACAAAGCTGGGAGAGGAGGCGCTGCACACCCAGATGGTTCAGAGGTTTGCAGACTTTGAACAGTTCTGCTTCCTGCTCGTGCTCCAGGGGCTGGAGCGCTGCGGGGCCAGGCCTCAGAAGTTGGAAGAGACAGTGTGCCTGGGCAAACGGTTGGCGCTGGTACATCCCGCCTGCGAAGATCTCTATGTTCAGTTCGAGCTTTCCGAAAGGACGGTCCGGGTCGTCTCCGGAAAGCGCCAGCTCAAGCTTGTTCCTGTGTACGCGGCGATGGGAAGCATGAGCGAAGCCGATCGTCGGACGATGTCGGCGCACATCCAGGAGGCCTGTCGCCAGTGTGGAGGTAATGTCGTCATCCTGCATCCGGACTCTCTTGAGAGGACGGGCGACATCGCGATCCGGGATTCCCGGAGGGCTCAATTCAGGAGCGAGGGAGACGACGTTGGCGGCCACAGCGTCTCGGTGCTGTCTGTGTCACCTTGGAGAGTCGGTAGCTCCGACGATGTGGCTCGGGCCCTCAACTGGTTCGTCTACTCGACGCGGTACGCGGAGTTGCCTCCCGTCATTGCTCTGAGTCCGCTGATGGATGCGTGGGCCAAGAAGCAGGGCGCATGGCTGGAGAACTCCGGGAGCGGACGGTGGCGGGTCCTTCGGTCCGACATATCGGCGCACTGGCTGCGAGAGCTCAAGGAACCCGAAGCGAAGGCACATGAACTCCGCCAGGAGATCGAGAGCAGCGAGCGATCGAAGAAGGGGCCCCGGCGGCCTTCCGACGAACTTCGGAAAGGACGCCTGCGACTGGTACAAGCGAAGGAGGAACTGATTCGGACAGAGCGCGACGCATCGGCCGCATTGGAGGCTGAAGTGGCCGTTGAGGGCGCTCGGGCGGCATGGCGAAGCGTCATGCGTTGTCCGGTCTGCGGAGACGAAGACATCGCTATCGATATTCGCGCTCGCACGTTCTGGTGCACCTGCCGCAGTTGTCATTCGGAGTGGGGGACTAGATGGTGCAAAGCCTGCGAGAGCGGTATCGCCGCCATCCTGCCCTTCTCCACTCAATGGGTAGCCTGGCTGCGGCAGGGCAGAGACCCGGCATTGCTGGCCGGCTCGGATCTGCTGGCGGTGCCGGCCCTGGCTGATGGCGACAAGGTGGTGTTCCGGTGCCACGGCTGCGGGAACTCGAGTTAGTGGGGAGTTGAGTTGCGTCGGGTACGGCGGCCTCACGCCCGTCCTAGAGTCCGACACAAAGAGAGCTGTTCTTGAACAAATGGGGTTGTATGCACCACCGGAAGCGAATCCTGGTCTCTTGGGTAGGGCACGCCGACCTGTTTGGATTGGCAGTCGCGTTTCCGACCACTACGGGGGCGGTCGAGACGGCCACGGGCAAGACGTTGCCGAAGAACGGCAAGCCAACCGGCCCCGTCCGGGCGGCGATGGATGCGTTCGAGTTTGACAGCGTCCATCTGGTGGCGGATCTGGATTCAAAACTCTTGGCCGCGCTGGCCAGGTGGCTCGGGCCAGCGGTGTCGCCGCACCGAGTTTCACTTGCTGATCCGACCGAGTACGCCGCAGTATTCGCAATCGCCGAAGCCTTGCTTTCCGAGGTTGCCAGGTCGGAGGATGGCGTCGTGCCGGACCTGTGGATCAGCCTGAGCTCCGGAACGCCAGCGATGGCGGCGACTCTGGTCCTGCTGGGGAAGACGAGGTTTCCCGCTCGCTTCATTCAGTCCTACCAGGGGAAGGCGAAGGAGGCGGACATTCCCTTCGATCTGACACTGCAGTACCTGCCCGAACTGCTGCGAGAGCCTGATGCCACCCTGCAGGTTCTCGCGGACAAGAGCCCCAGCGATGTCGATGGCTTCTCATCCATCGTCGGCAACAGCACCGCAGTGCGGCTCGCTGTGGGACGAGCACAGCGGGCCGCGATCCGCGATGTGTCGGTCTTGATCCTCGGCGAGAGCGGGGTGGGGAAGGAACTCTTTGCGCACGCGATGCACGCGGCAAGCAGTCGGCGGAATGCCCCATTCGTTCCGATCAACTGCGCGGCGATTCCGCAGGAACTCCAGGAGTCGGAACTGTTCGGACACCTAAAGGGCGCTTTCACAGGGGCCGTGAAGGACCGTGACGGTGCGTTTCAGCAAGCCCACGGCGGGACGCTCTTCCTCGACGAGTTTGGCGAGCTGGATTTGCGAGCTCAGGCTGCGCTTTTGCGAGCGCTTCAAGGCGGTCCGAACGACCCCCCATGCCACCGGACCATCCGGCGTGTGGGCGCCGAGAAGCCAGATGTTGTCGATGTCAGGGTGATCGCGGCGACAAATCGCAGCCCGCAGGATCAGATTGCCCGGGGTGCCCTGCGGGAGGATCTCTTCTACCGAGTGTCAACGATTTCCTTGCGGCTGCCACCCCTCCGGGAACGGCGGTCGGATATACCGGCGCTTGTGGACTCGTTGCTGATTCGAATCAACACGCAGTTCGGTCGGGGCGAGCCGGGCTACCAGAGTAAGTCGCTCTCCGGAGCCGCCAAGGGATTTGTGTCCCAGCATCACTGGCCGGGCAATGTGCGCCAGCTCAACAATGTCCTTGTGCAGGCCGCGGTCATGTCTGTGGGTCCGGTGATTGGGAAAAGCGATATTGCAGCGGCGCTGTCCGAGGTTCCGGAGTCGAGTATCAAAGGGGATTTGATCGAGCAACCGCTCGAAAGCGGGTTCGATTTGACAAGGCACTTAGACGACATCGAGCGGCGCTTCCTTGAGCGAGCCCGTGAGGAGTCCAAGGGTGTAAAGAAGCGGGCAACGGAGTTGCTGGGACTGAAGACCTACCAGACCCTGGACGGCAAGCTCAAGCGACTTGGAGTGCCCTGGGACAAACCCTGATCAGTGGCTCACATTCGCGGTGTCCGAGGGCGCTACCCGGCCTCGCCGAAGGCGCGAGTTAGGAGTTGCTTCTCACGACGACTCTGGCCCACCTTGCGTTTCGCGCGTTGACGGAGTTGACATGCGCGCTGGGACTTCTGGGTCCGTGATCCACCCAAGGAGTCGGATCGCAGCCCTCAATCAGATTGAGTAGGTGCCCGTGCCCCCGCCGCTGGTGCTGGAACCGGTCCCGGTGCCGGAGCCGCTGCCGGACGAACTGGAGAAGGACGACCCGCTCGACTTGCCGGAGCCGCTGCCCGAGGAACTCGACGACCCGGACGTGGAACCCGACCCCGAGCCTGTGCCCGAGCCCGATCCGGAACCCGACCCCGGCCCGGAGGCTGAGGCGCTCGCGCCCGACGACTGCGCCGTCGCCTCCGCCACGCCGCTGGTCTGGTTCTCCGCGGGCAGGTCGTTGTGTGTCCACACGCCCTCGGCTGAGTAGACGTTCGTGCCGGGGACGTGAATGGATACCGTCCGCGTCGGCGCATCCACCCGGACGACCGACTCGACGAGTTCCTCTGCGAGGCGTTCGCCGACCAGGTAGTCGCCCTTCTTGATCAGTTCGGCGGACGCGAAGCCCCACTCGTCGCCGCGGCGCACGAGGAACGGGTGCTCCGGGGTTGCCTTGATGCGGCGGTTGATGACCACGAACCCGTGGTGCTCGCCGAGTTTCACACTCTGCACGCGGGCCACCGTGGGCTTCGTGCCGCGCATGCCCCAGTGCGAGAGCCACTGGTACTGCGCCTTGTACGGCACATCCGTCTCGAGGCCGGGCACCTGAATCGATGCGATCCGGTCGCCGGGCTTGAGGTTCTCGATCGGCGTGAGGCGACCATCGTCGAGGCGGATGAGCGTGCCGAAGAGCAGGCAGTTGGACCCGCCTCCTCCGCCGCCACCTCCACCCCCTCCGCCACCACCACCTCCGCTTCCGCCGCCTCCTCCCCCGCCGCCACCACCACCACCGCCGCCGCCACCAGAGGACCCTCCGCCACCGCCGCCGCCGCTCGAACCACCACCACCGGACCCGCCTCCGCCCGACGACCCGCCACCACCGCCGGACGAGCCTCCGCCCCCGGATGACCCGCCACCTCCCGAAGAACCTCCGCCGCTGCTGCCGCCGGACGATGCGCCCGAGGACGCCCCGCTCGACATTCCGCTCGAGCCGCCTCCTCCCGACGAACTCGCGCCGCTCGAAGCGCCGCTGCTGCCGGAGCCGGAGGATGATCCTGATCCGCTGGACGAGCCAGACCCGCTGCTCGAAGACCCGCTCGACGACGATTCCGACGACGACGAACTGCTACTCGAAGATGAGGACGAACTACTGCTGGACGACGAACTCGACGAACTGCTGCTCGACGATCCCTCGGATGACGAACTCCCCGAGCCGCCACCGCTGCCGGTGGTCGAAGCCCAGACGGGGATGTAGAGGAAATAACGGCGCGGTTCATCGCTCACTTGTTCGCCTCCTCTTTGGCCCGATACCACCCGGCGGTGTCCACGGGCTTGCCGCACTCCGCGCTTGCCGCCGCGACGGCGTCGGCGAACTCCAGCCGCTCGAACACGCCGAGTTCGCTCTCCGGCGAGCAGTTGATGACCCTGAACCCCTGCTGGTCGAAGTGCGGCTTGAGGGCCTCAAACCGCTTGTGGAGCGACTCATAGAGGATGTTGTTGTGCCGGATCGCTTCCTTCGTGCGCTCCTCGCTGAAGGCGTACTTGCGGTCGCCGGCCATCTTGAAATCGCACCCGAGCAGGTAGACGGTGCGGAAGCCCAGGTAGTGCAGGAGGTGCAGCGCGGCGAGCATGACGCTGCGTTTGCCCTTGATCCCGAGCGAGTCGGTGTGCTCGCCGTCCTGGCCCCAGTTGATGGTGTCGCTCTTGAGGAACCGGCTGTGGTCGAAGTGGTCGCTGCGGCGATAGAACAGCACGCCGGGCATCTGGCGGACCTTGAACGCGCTGGCGCGGAACGAACCATCGGGGTTCTGGACCCGCAGGCGCTTGTCGAAGTGCGAGACGGGCACGATCTTCAGGATGCCCGGGTCCTTCCAGCCGGTGTCGATGAAGCGGCCGGGATCATCCACGCACGTCCACAGCGTCGGGCGGTGGAGCGACCATGCGTTGTTCACCGCCATCGTGACGATGCCGCGCCGGTTGAGCTGCGCGAGGTCGATCTGGTTGAGTGACGGCCCCGAGAGCAGCAGGAACGCCGATCGCCCGCGATAGAAGTCGCAGAGGGACATGGAATCGAAGTCGGCGGTGTAGAGCCGCACGCCCGACCGCGCGGGCTTGCGCTGCTTCAGCCCCGCCTGCAATGCCGCGATGTCGCCGCTGTTCTCACGCATCGTTGAACACCCCTGCGATGTATCTGGGCGCGCCAAGTCCCTGGCGCACCGTGCCCACCCGCTTGATTCGATCGAGCCACCAGCCACGGGGCTTGACCGTGGGATGGAGCCCCTCGCCGTTGACCCTTGTCTTGCTCTCCCGCGGGCAGATCGAGAACACAAAGCGCCCGCCGCCGACGGCGATCCTGCGCATCTCGTCGAGAACCTCGTCCACCTCCTCGGGGAGCAGATGCTCAAGGGCATCGAACGAGGTCACCGCGTCGGCGATGCCCGCGGAGACCGGCACACGGTGCATGGGCGCCACGATGTCCGCCTCGGGGAACGCGAAGTCCACGCCAAGGCCGTCGATGCCCAGCCGCCGGAGGTGCTGAATGAAGAGGTTCCGACCGCAGCCGCAGTCCACCACGAAGCGGGGCTTGAACGACTGCACCAGCGCATAGGCATGGCGACCGTGGTTGCTGGAGCCGTAACTCGAGCCGATGAGCGCGGTGTACTTGCCACGCTCGTGCTCGCGCCGGGCCTCCAGGTCAACGGGGATAGTGGTTTGGGTTTCAGACATAGAGCCACACCGGAACGTCGAACTCCACCAACTCGATGCCGTTGAGGGCCTGGAAGCACCACACGGTGCCCCCGCGCGTGTCGCGCTCGGCGGTCATCTGCACGGCCACGCCCTTCAGGATGGGTCGCAGGATCGGGATCGCGGCCTTCCGCGGGCAGTACCCCTGATCGCCGCCGGGATTCTGAAGTTGCCCGGGGATGAACAGGGATTTGAGTGCGCCGAACCCGTCGATGCCCTCGGGCTCCTCGTCGGGCACGTCGCTGTGGTGGCTCTCGAAGCGATTGATCGCGTACTTGTCGGGGTCGCCGTCGGATGACAGGCCGTTCTCGACCTGGATGTACCGCCCGAATGTCTCGCTCTCGGGGTCGCCGTCGATCGCGGCTTCGCTCCACGGATACCGCCAGCGGAAGCGTTCCCCCTGGATCTCCGTCGCCTCGCCAAGGATGGCGACGATCTTGTCCGAGCGGGGGCGGCCGATGTCCACGATGGCCCACTTCTCGCCGACGCCGTCCTCCTTCCAGAGGATGGCGGTGCCGCCCGAACCACCGGAGACGAGAACATGTTCGCCGGCCTTGATGTCCGCGAACGCGTGCTCTTCCTCCTCGACGTACAGGCGGACGGGGGTGACGCCGTGAATGACGCACGGCCCCATCTCGCCGGCGATGATGGGCTCGCGGGCCACGACGAACCGGCCCGGGACCGTCTCTTCGTCCGGCTCGATCCCCTTCAGCGCCATCCGGTTCTGGAAGGTCTTCTCCGGCCCCTCGTCCCCGGGCGGGAAGAGGGGGCCGTCGATGGCCAGAACGTGATAGCGCTCGAGGTCCGCACCCGAGTCGTTGCGGACGGGGATGACGCCGTGCTGACGGCCGCCGTCGCGGAGATCGCCGGAGAATCGGTCCTGCTGACGGCGCTTGAGGTCGAGCGCGGCATCGACAAAGGCGTTGTACGTCCGCGCGGGGACGCGGAGGGGATCGCCGGGCCGGACTTTGCGGAGGTCGTCTCCCATCAGTCGAGCCCCAATCCGGCGAACGCGCCGTCGTCATACACACGCTCTATGTACGCCGCGATGGGCCGCTTCACGATCGCCTTGGCCGCTGTGTCTTCTTGGTCGGCGTACCGCACCCACAGGTACTCCCATCCCTTCTTGGCGATCCCGGTAATGGGGCCGATCGACAGGCCAGTGACATTGGGGCTGGCCGCAAAGCGATACGTGATCTCCCAGTCCGCATCCTCGCCCAACTGCGTCCGCTTTGAGCCCGAAGCGCCGAGAAAGAGCACCTCGCCCGCTGCAAAGCCCTTGAATCCGTCGCTGTTCACCTTGCCCGTGAGGTTGAACAGGATGCCCTTGTACGCGCCGGTGATCTGGTCGTCGGGCTTGTAGTGCGTCTCGGTGAAGTTGAACACCGGGACGGTGATGTCCACACCCTCGACGCCGTCGGCGCTGACGCCGATTGCGCCCTTGAAGTCCGGGGCCGCGCCGACCCCCGGCGCGGGATACCGATGCACCGTCGCCAGCGACTGCGTGATGTGCTGCGTGCCACCGCCGGTATCGAACGAGAAGATTGACTCCGCGCCGGGCTGGGCGCTGTCCTGGCTTTGCCCGTAGCGCACCGTCCCATCCCACAGTTCCGGGCCGAGGGGCTCGATCGAGACGCTCTGTCGGGGAAGGCCTGCGAACGTGTCGTCCGATTCATCCTCAAGGGCGTCGCGTGCGGCGATGGCGTCGTCGGTGCCGAGGATGATGAACGCCAACTCCGCCGAGGGGTTCTGCCCCTTGGTGAGCCGCCGTGAATCGAACTTCTCACGCACCTCGATCGGCACCGGTCACTCCATTCAGGTGAACGCCAGCCCGCCTGTGCCCACCGCGTCCACGAGACGCTTGGTGTTCTTCGCTGTCTGCTCGCTCGCGCGAGCTGTCCGTTCCGCTGCATCGCCACCACCCAGACCCGCCACGCCCGCCGCGTTGAACGTGCCGGTGACGCTGATTCCCTTGCCGATGGCATCACCGAGGCCGGAGAGCCGGTCCTCGAACTCGGACATGAGGTCCTGCGGAGATTTGCGAGGGCCGCGCTCAGCGTCTGCCGCCTCTCGTTTCTGACGGGCCTGCTCGATGGCGTCGGCGAGTCTCTGCTTCGCGGCGTCGAGCGCGGCCTGCGACTCGGCCAGCCCAGCCTCGGTCTTGTCCTTGAGGGCCTTCTGAGCATCCTCGAAGTCCTGACCGATGGCGGCGAGGGTGGCTTCGTGGATCGCGGCGGCCTGCTCGCGCTCGGCCGCGCGTTCCTTCTCTCGCGCCGCCACGGTTTGGTGCGCTGCGTTCTCCAACTCGACGAGGCGTGATTCCAACTGCTGATCGACCGCCTTCTTCGCGGCATCGACATCCAGCCCAGAGTCGAACAGCCCCTGAATCTCGAGCATCCGCTTGGCGACCCAGGACGATGCCTCCTCCCAGATCATCTGGAAGCCGGTGGCGAAGTTGGTCCAGGTCTTGGAGAGGAAGACGACCGTTTCGATCCAGCCGACCTCGAGGGCATGGAACACGATCTCGGCGGCGGCGAGCGCGCCGTACCACATGGAGTACGCGGTGGAGACGAAAAACTCCTTCGCGCCCAGCCACGCCTTGTTGAGCGCGGCGATGCCTTGCTGCCAGATCACCTTGAGGGAGAGCCAGAGGATCTCGGCCGCCAAAGCGATGTCGCCGGCGGCCAAGGCATCAGAGATACCGCCCACCACCTTGCCGACCCAATCACGCAGTTCCGTGAATCGGTCCCCGAGCCAGGACAGGGCTTCGCCGCCCGCGCCGGTGACGACCAGAAGCGTGCCGCCAAGCGCCACGATCGCGGCAATCGCCAGGCCGACCGGTGACAGGATCGCACCGATCGCGGCCCCGATCAGGCTGAACGCGGTGCCGATCCCGCCGATGACGGCGGCGACGATGCCCAGGGCAGCACCGATCCCCGAGACGACGTACCCCAGCCCAATGATGGCGACGCCCGCCACGGCGACCGCCGCCGCGACTTTCAGCGCCCACACCACCGTCTCCTTGTTGGCCTTCACCCAGTTGGTGGCGGTGACGATGACCCGCGTGATCCGCTCGGTCAGGTCTTTGATGGTCGGCGCGAGCGCGCCGCCGATGGTGAACGCGCCCTGCTTCAGCACCTTCCAGAGCGTGCCGAGGGCATCGTTGAGTTCAGCCGCGTCGCGGGCGGTCTCGGTGCTGACCGTGAGGCCGAGTTTGCGGGCCTGTTCCTGCATCTCATTGATACCCGCAGCCCCGTCGGCCATGAGGGGGAGCAACTTCGTCCCCGCCTTGCCGAAGAGTTCCATCGCCAGGGACGCCCGGAGCGCCGGGTCCTGCACCTTCGAGATGCGATCCGCCAGCAACTTGAACTGCTCATCCGGCGACAACTTCGCCAGGTCGGCCACGGTCAGGCCGAGCAGGCCCAGCGCCTCGTTCGCCCCCTGCGATCCCTTCGCGGCCTCGACGAGCGACTTCTGCATGACCCGGAGGCCGTTCTCCAGCGTCTCCATGTCCGTGCCGGAGAGGTCGGCGGCGTACCCGAGTTCCGAGAGGGCCTCGACGCTCACGCCCGTTCGCTGGCTCATCTTGTCGAGCACATCGCCGGTGTCGGAGAACGCCTTCGCCGTGCCGAGCAGCGTGGTGATGGCCGCCACGCCGATCCCCGCCATCTTCGTGCCGATGGAACGCAACCCCGCGCCGAACGCTTCGAGCTTCTTCTGCGCAGACTTCAGACCAGCCGAGAGCTTGTCGCTGACGCCCAGTTCAACGAAGGCCCGTCCGGCTCGAATGCCACGCGTGTCCGCCACGGTCAATCACCTTTCCTGATCGAGTTTCGCCAGAGCAGCGGCAACTGAGGTCGCTCCTTCTCCAGCGCCGGGGCCATGTACGGCCGGGGCGCGACCTTCACCTTTTGCGCCGTCAGCCTGCCGCCGCGCCGCCGGAGCACAACGGTCTCGCCGCCGTACTCCAGCACGTTGGGAGCGGTGCTCTTCTTGAAGCCGACGGGGCCAACGACCACGGAATCGGCGGCCCGGTCGTATCCGAAAAGGATCAGCCGCCGCAGGCTCCCTTCGTGCGAGTGCGGCGGGGACCCCGGCGGTGCGGACTTCTTGCGCTTGCGGATGCTGGTCTTCGCCGCCGTGCGGATGAACGCGCCGGCCTTGCTGAGCACCTTCCGCTTGGCGTTGTCGACCGCCGCCATCACGACGTGGCGGTCGAAGAACGTGTCCTTGATCCGCATGGTGATCACGCACCGCTCCCCGGAGAGCCTGCGTTCCCACCGCCGTTGCCGGCGAGACCGCTGCCCTTCTCCAGGCCCTTGTTGAAGGACGCTTCCTTTTCCTTGCGGAGCCGCCCGGAGCCGAGGAACAGCCCGACGATGCCGGTCAGCGCCGGGAGCGCGGGCCCGAGCACTGGGAGCCCCGCGACGGTGGGGCCGACGGTGTCGAGCGCCGAGAGCGTGAGCTGGCTGAACAGGCCGCGCAGTTCGCCGGCCTTCTCCATGTTGTTCTTCCAGGCCGCGCCGGTGGTCTGCGTCTGGTTGAACCAGTTCTGGTATTCGGTCTCGGCCTCGTTGAGGCTGAGCGTCGAGGGCAGGCCGGTCGTCTGCTGGATGGTGTTGGGCGTTTTGACCTTGACGATGTCGCCGAGGTCGAATCCGGCGCATGAAGCGAGCACGAGGGCCAGCAGCAGCAGGCCCACGATGTAGACATAGTGGCGGGTGGTCAGGTTCTTCATCCGTGAGCCTCCTTGGGGTGACGCGGGAACTTGCCGTCGATGAACACGTCCTTGAGCACCGACACGTCGACCTTGACGGGTCGCTGCCGTTTCATGAATGGGTCGAAGTCGCTGGGGTTGAGTCGCCGGGATCGCTTGGGGTCGCGCTGCAGGTTGGCCATGACCGACATGACGCTCGCGGCGATGGACCAGTCGTGGCGTTGCTTGCCGTCGAGCATGGCCACGAGCTCGCGGAAGGTCAGGGGGCCGGGGTCGACTCCGATGATGCCGGCGCACTGGTGGAGGAGGCGCCAGCATTCTGCAGCAGTCGGTTCGCGAGCCGGTCCAGTTCCCCGCTCTCCAGTTTCTTCTCCACCACGTCCCGAGCCCTCTCCATCACGTTCTTGGTGGCCTGGAGCACCCGCCCGAGGTTGGCCCGATCCCTCGGGCTCGGGCAGAAAGCCACGAGCTCCTCCAGCACCGCCCCGGTCGCCGCCTCGATCGCATCGCCGGCCATCGCCTTGCCGAACTCCTCATCCGACACCTTGGCCACATCGGCCTCGGGCTTACAGATCGCGTAGACCACGTCGCACAGGAGCACGGGGTCGCGGATGAACTTCTCGATGAGCGTGCCCTCGATCACCTGCATGAGGTCCACACCTGTGAGCCCGCGCACGCGCTTGAGCGTGGCCACGTTGATGTCCACCGTCCAGGTCCGGCCCGCGTTGTCCTTGAACTGCTTCATGAGTGGCTCCTTCGTACCGTCGGCGATCCGACGCGAACCCGACAGACTTCCGACGGGCTCAACCGCCGATCCACGACGGTGCCGTCGCCGAGTACGTCACCTTCGCCGTCACCGAGACCGTGATGGCTTCCTCGAGCGCCTCGTTGCGCGAGAAGTTCGTGATCGAGAAGTCCGCCTGGAGGCCCTGACCGCCCGTCGCGTCGAGCACCTGAAGGCCGATGGGGTCGTTGCCGAAGAACGCGTTCTTGATGGCGGTGAACCCGGCGTCCGACGTGTCCCAGACCATCTCGAACTCGACGCTCGCTTCCTTGAGCGTGGCGACCGTGGCTCGCCAGCCGCTGTTGGCGCGAGTCGTGACATCCGCCTCGCCGGCCTCAAGGTTGAGGGTGACATCCCGCGTATTGCCGAGGGCGAGCCACCCGCCGCCACCGCCCTGGCCGCCGACCTTGTAGAGCAGCTTGGCTTCCATGCCGAGTTTGATGGCCATCGACGACTCCTTTCAATCGGCGCTGTGACCGACCACGAACATGCTCTCTCCGGCCTTGCCCTTGACCTTGACCTTCGAGAGGTCCACCCGCTCGAAGTAGTACTGCGTGCCGGGCGCCACCGGGATCTCCTTGCCGTCCGTGCCTTCGAGGATGGCGTCCTGCGTGTTGGTGTGCGCCGCCATGAGCGTGAAGATGGCGACCACCGGCGTGGCGAACATGGGAACGTACCCGCTGTCGAGATCGACTTTGAGTGTGATCAGATTCCTCACGGCTACCTCCGCACCCGGTACGTGATGCTCAGGACGCTGGTGAAGACGCGGTGCTGCTCCAGCGACTCGGAAGAGACGACTGGTTCGTGGGCGATCCCAACCCACGCCGCGTCGGGCGCATCTGGCAGCCGTTTGAGCCGCACGTAATCAGCGATCGCTTCGACCAGGTCGAGCAGGCCGTCGATCTCCGCGGCGTCTCCCTCGGCCGGGAGCTTCTTCTGCACACCCACGTCGAGCACGCAATCGAACGTGCTGCTGTCGCGGCTGGCGGCGGAGATGCTGGTCGTGCGGGGAACCACGGACACGCGAAGGTCCTTGAGGTCCTCCAGCGTGAACGCGGGCTGGAACATCCGCACCGCGTTCACCGGCTGCCCAAAGGAGCCGGCGTTGATGTGGGCGGCCAGGGCATCGGCGATGGCGACGATGGTGCTCAGGGGGCACCCCCCTTCGTCGCGGCCATCCCCGATACCTTGCCTTCCAGGTACGAGACGCGGCGCTCCATCGCCTGGTACTCGGCGCGGATGGTCCGGGCCTCGCCGATGAACTCGTCCATCCGCTTCTCCAGCTGCTGGAGCTTGGTCGTGACCACCCCCCACTGGATGGTCATCGCGCCGGCGGCCAGGATGATGGTGACGAGCACGCCCGCCCACCGCGCCCGCGTCCCGTTGGTCCCGTTCTGTCCGTTCCCGTCTGCCATCACGTCTCCGTGCCGATGTGCTTGGTGTGAATCCGAAGAACCCTGCGATACGGGTCGCTGTACCGGAATGGCGGTTGCCCGCCCGGCGCGTTGACCTCATACACAAATACCTGCGCCCCGACCGTCTCTCGCACTTGGTCGCCGGCCCGCGGGAGCGTCGGGCCCGAGCCCAGGTCCAGGTCCACTGCACGCACCAGGAAGTCCCGCGACTCGACACGGTGAATCAGCCCCGCCTCGTCGGCCTGCTCGAACTCTGTCCTGCCGATGGTGGCCTGGACTTCCTTGCCTTCGGCCCCGCGTTGGTAGACGACGGCGCGGCTCATGTGCTTGTGCCGCTGGTCGTCCAGGAACGCCGAGCCACGGTCGAGCAAATCGCCCACGGGTGCCTCCTCGGTCGCGTCACTGCAGGAGGCGCACACGAACAACGGTGTCGGCATCGACGGTGGTCTTCACCGCCTTGCCGATGAGCTTGTTCGCGCCGGCGGCCGCGTTCTTGGTCGCGTTCTGCGCCCCGGCGTCCCAGTAGGTGTTCGTGCCCGCGGGGATGGCGCTGCCCGCGCCACCCGCCTTCGGGAAGTCGAACACGCCAGACACCGCCAGCGAGCCGAGTTGGTTCGCCTTGATGGAGCCGAGAGCGATGCCGACGAGTTCGGACTGGACGACCACGGCGCCGGTGAGCGTGTCCGCGCCGGGCGTGTAGTCGATCGCTTCCCCTTCGTGAATGAACTTTGCCGGTCCCGATGCCATGCTGCCTTCTCCTTCGCCGGGTGTGATCCCGGACTGTTCTTCTCCGATACCGCTGCCGATCTCCGCTCCGGCTCCCATGTGGCTTACACCTCGCCCTTGCTCTTGACGCCGCCGCGCGGGTCCTGCAGGTTGACACCGAAGTCGTGGTACCCGCGCATCCGCACACCCAGCTGGCTGAAGTCCGCGTCGGAGGTTTCGATGGTCGGGGCCTCCTGGCCGTTGAGAAACGCCATCTCGACGACCGGCAGATCGCTGGGGTCGGCGAGGAGGTACCACGCCTTCGCGGAGAAGCCGGTGTAGAGGGCGTTGGCGAGGTACCGGCTGACCTCGATGCGGAACTTGCCCTGGTGCGGGTTGGCGACGGGGAACTTCACGTTCGCCGTGGTGTCGCGCATTTCGACGCTCTTGTAGAGCTGCGTGCCGATCGCCGAGAGCGCCGTCGGGACCAGGAGGATGGACGGCATCACGCCCGTGGGCTTGCCGTCGGTGTCCACGAGGTCCATGAACGTCTGCTCGACCTGCGTCAGGGCGTCGATGCCGAGGTTGGTGGCCGCGCCGGAGATGAAGTTCTTGTTGCCGACGGCAAAGAACGCGGCGTTGTTCATGAACGCCGTCCAGAAGACGTCGTTGATCTTGAGGCCCGAGCCGCGGCCGAGCTTGCGCGGGACCGTGGTGATGGCCCCGAGGTCGTCGTTGATGATGTCGCGGCGGTCGATCGACAGCATCAGGCCGTACGTGTCGGCCTTGTTGGTGTACGTCTCCTCGCCCAGGTTCCCGTGCTTGAGTTCGCCGCCGGGAGCGACCTGTTCATACTGGTCCTTGCCGACCAGACGGTAGCTGGTGACGGTCTTGAAGTCTGACACGTTGCGGACGGCACAAATGCTCCGCCACACGCGCTCGACGCTGAAGAAGCCCTCAAGCAGGAACTTGTTGGCGACATTGGACAGGATGCCACCGACGTCGATGACCGACATGCCCGCCTCGATGCCGCGCCCGAAGGCGGCCTCGAGGACGCGGCGGCTGTCACGGAACTTCCGGCCCGTGTAGCCGTTGGCGATCGCGGCCTCGATGAGCAGTTCCTGAAGCCCCAGCCCGCTCTGGAACCGCTTCGAAGCGACCTCCAGGGCCTGCTCCGAGCAGACCTTGTCCAGTCCCTCCAGTTTGGCGCTCTGGAAGCACGCGGCTTCCAGGACCTCGTTGGTGATGCTCGAATCGAGAGCGTGGATCGCCGGGGCCTTGGGGCGGCTGGCGCGAAGGACCTCCAGTTCGGTGCGAGTCGCATCCCAGCCGTCACGGATCGCCTGGGCCTCAATGTCGAGGTGCTTGCCGGCGCAGATCTTCCGCACGGCCGCGATACGGCTGGTCTCGGCGAGGGCCTCGGCACGGAGCGCGGCAGCGCCCGCCCCGGGCGCGGGGTCAACATCACCGCCGATCGGACCTCCGCCGCCACCACTCCCGCCCGCGCCCTGATGGGCAGCGATGGAAGCGCTGGTGCGCCCGTCGGCACCGAGGTCGACGAAGCTGATCTCGCCGAGGATCGACTTGCGGACGACGTTAATGGGGCCGGAGAACTCCAATCCGTTCACGATCGCCTTCTGCGACTCACGGATGAACTCGAACTCCTCGACGCTGGCGCCCACCGACGCCTGCCAGGGGAATCCGTTCCGGGAGGACGCGACCACCTCGCGGGCCGTCGCGGTGTCGCGCGAGATCACGCCGGTGGCCACGAGCTGCCCGCCCTCGACCCGGATCGCATCGGTGTGGCCCACGCCCGCGGCGGGATCATGAGCGAACCGGATCGGGCGGTTCTGCGACGGGACCGACAGCCCAGCGAGGTCGAGCACCACCGGGTGCCGCCATCCCGCGACGCGCATCGCTCCGCCCGTGTACGCCAGCATCTTGAAACGAGGCAGCGCCTTCTCGGCATCCGCCCCACCAGCGCCGGCGGCGATGGCGGTGATCTCCGCCGTGCCCGTCAGCGTGAGCGGAGAGGTGCCGGCCGGAGCCGCCGCGGCCTCAAGCCACAGACGCTTCGGAGTGCTGCGGGTTGCCGGGGCCATTGGAGTCTTCGTTGCCATCGGTATCGTCCTCTTGAGGTGCGGGCGGATTGCCCGTCGTGGTCGTCGGAGCGGGGGACAGGCCGAGTTCATCCATGAGCGCCCGCTCCTTGGCGCGCTGGCGGAGCTCCTGCTCCCAATCGCGTCCCTGACGGGCGTACTCGGCGGCGAGGGTCGTCGTGTGGTTGGCCAGGCGCGGGGCCTGGGCCGTCGCTTCCTTGGCGGGATCGACGTGCTCGACGCCATCCCAGAACCATGCGTGCTCGGGCAGGGCGACTCCGCGCTCACGAAGCGACTGCGGGAGCAGCCCTTCAACGAGCACCGCTTCGTTGAGCCACGCATTGAGCAGGCGGTCGAGCACGGTGAGCTGGAGTTGGTGCTGCTCGACGCGGATGCTCTTGAAGTACACCTGGTGGTCGAGGCGGCCGCTGGCGTAGTTGTACCCCGAGGAGTTCCCTGCCGCGACGTTGAACGGCATGTTCAAGCAGCGGGCGATCTCGTTGAGGATTTCGCGCTTGAACTCGCCGAAGGTCGTCGTGGGCTGCTCGGCATGGACCTGCCCGAGCTTCCAGCCGCCGGGGAGCACAGTCGCCAGCCGCTGTTCGAGCTCGACCTCGTCCATCGGCTCCAGCGGATCGGCCTCGCCGTTGGGAGGGGCGTCGGTGTAGATAACAGCCGCGAAGTTGGCGGCGGTCTCTGCGGCGGCGATGGTCGCAAGCGTGTACCGGCGGAGCTGCGCGAACAGCGGGAGCGCCGGCGTGATGTCGGGGATGCCACGGAGTTGGCCGGGCCGATCGGCGCGGAAGTAGTGCACGACGGCGGACGCGGCGAACGTGTCGTAAGCGGTCAGGTCGTCGATGGGTGCTCGAAGCGACCCGCTGTCGCCCGGATGCCGCTTCAGCACGCGGTAGGCGGACGGGTTGCCCCACTGGTCGAGCACGATGCCGTCGATCTCGTCGGTGCGCCCACGCCGGAGGAGCGGTGTGCAGACCTGGTCCGCTTCGATGAGCTTGAGGTCCAGGGACACTGGCGAACCGATCGCGGGGTTGCTCACCAGAAGCGCGAACGCCTCACCGCTCTCGGCTCGGGCCAGCCGCATGGTTCGGAGCTTCCCAGCGAGGTCCACGGCCCGTGACCACTGCTCGAATGCGTCCTCGATGCGGGCGTTGGCAACGGCGTCGTCCGTAAGCATCTGCAACCGGGGACCGGTGCCGATGGTGTCATTGGCGAGTGTGAGGGCGATACCCTTGGCGTAGGAATTGTTGGCGACTTCGTAGCGGGCCCGGTTGCGGAGGATGCGCCGCACCTCGGGGTTGACCGCGGCGTTGGGAGAGAGACCGTCGGCGTTGGCCCAGTGCTTGCGGTTGTCGGGCGTCGTCTGCGCCGAGTCGAACTTCGCCACGACGAACCGCCGACCGCGACCGCCGCGCGGAGCATCCGTGCTCCGCACAGCGGCACGACCGTTTCGATTCAGGAGGTTGGCGAGTGCCTTGAGCATCGGGGTGGGGGTGGAGTTCAGACGGAGCCGGGCGGGACGATCTTGGCGAACTTGATGCCGAGGCCGGGCTTCCTCGCGGCGTCCTTGGACGCGAGGTAGCGGTCGGCCTCGATCTGGTCCTTCAGCGGGTGCTGCTCGACCGACTGGCCGTCGACGGAGACTTTCGCGGGCTGGGTCGCCGCTTCGCGCAAGGCCTCGTCGTCGCTGGAGGAGTCCGGGGGCACGCCAGTACCCCTCTGCTCCCGTCGCCGACTTGTCGCGCTCACGATGGCAATAAGGCCGAAACGGTCTACGGGTAGACCCCATCACCCGACCGGGCGTTCCACCGTCGTGATCCGCCGCCCGCAGTGCCGACATGAGCGCCGGCGACGGATGGCACCGCTGGGTGCCGCGCGGGTGTAAAGCACCTCGAAGTGGCGGCATCCGCACCGCGGGCAGGTGAGCCCGCCCGGTTGGGGCTGCTTGGCAGGGCGGGCTGGCGAGCGGGGGTTCACCGGCGCTCTCCTCGCAGTTGGGACAGACGCAGCCGGGGACGCGCCGACACCTTGTGGTCCGTGCCGAAGAGCACCGCGCCCTGCATGGAAGCCGCGACCGCCGCGCCGACCAGGCAGTCGAGCCAGTGGTTGTCGAGCCCCTCCACGCGGAGCTTCCACTCATCCACGGTGCGTCCGCGCCCCTCGGTCTTCACGCGGTACTCGCTGGTCAGGTGTTCCGACAGCAGCCGCTGCGGCTCGGGCTTGGCCCCGAACAGGGAGAGGCACCCGGGATCGCCCATCGGCACGGCGAGCCGCGCGTGCGCGAACGACTTCCAGTAGTTGGTGTCGAACACAACGTGACGGACGGCGCGCTTGCCGGTGACAACCGGGGTACGCCAGTTGAGGCCGACCCGATCACCCCGCTTGCGTTTGTAGTCGCTGAAGGGAAAGCTCGACGCGCCGACGTAGCGCCCGTGGCTGGGCATGAGCACGCTGGCGTGCGGGCTCTGCCGGCAGAACTGGTACACCACGTCGGTGGACGACCCCCAGTTGGCGTCGATCAGGCAGCGGTCGATCCGCACCATCGCGCCGTCGTCGCGCCGCCACTCGCGTGCGAGGTGCGAGGCCACCAGACGCTCCAGGCCGGCGTAGATCGCCCCTTCAACGCCGGCGCGGGGCGCTGCGGTTGCAAGCGTGCGGCGCATCTCGCGCAGCGTGAAGTATCCGCCCGGCGCCTTCTGGTCCGGCTCGGTGCCGTAGTCGATCACGTACCCCGTGAAGTCGTCCTCCCATGCGGCGACGAGGTAGAACAGCGCCTTGCCCTGGACGTCCACAAACATCGTCAGCCGCGTGCAGCCGATCGGCACCTCGGCGCGGGCCTGGCCGTTGACCTTCGCTGCGATCTGATCGGCGCTGAGCAGGTCGTCAGCGGCCTGGATCTCCGGGAGCGGTTCGTTCTGGTACTCCGCGAAGAACGCGGCCTCGTCCTGCAGCTTCAGATTCATCGCGTGCTGAACCGCAGACAACTCGTCGTGATTGAACCGTTCGGGCCAAGCGATCACGGCCCCCTCGTCCATTGCCGTGCGGTGTTGTCCGTAGAACGCGGTCGCTGCCGTGATCCCCCGGTCGTGCCGCAGGCCGTCGGCTCGCAGTTCGGCGTACCGCTGCCAGAGCGCATCGCGCACGGGGAACGAGTAGACCATCTTCGTCCGCTCGCCCTGCCATTGCGGGTGTTTGTCGCGGTCGAGGATGCGGTCGGCCAGGTCGTCGGGGCGGACCACTGTCAACGTCATCAACCCCGCGATCTTCTTGCCCGGGCCCGCGAGGCCGAGGATCGCCCCGGCTAGGATGCGCTCGCGGTTGGCGCACTGCGAGGGTGACCGGGCGCTCTCGTCGGTCTGCGGGTCGTCGATGAGCACGAGCGAAGGGCGCGCCGAGGTGCCGTCCGCCCGCTTGTGTTTCATGCCGCGGATGCGGCCCGTGATTCCCGCGACGCGGATGATGGCGCCGGCGGCGGCGGAGCCGGGGATCGTCGGCAGCACGATCTCCCGCGCGGTCCAGCCGATGTGAGTCTGCTTCCCCTGGTAGAGCTGGCCCGAGGCCCGCTGATGGATGCCTTCCAGGGACCGGATCGGGTGGCAGACCTCTGGGAAGTCACCGGCGAGGAGTTCGCTGTTCTCCAGCTCCGCTTTGATCGACTCCAGCATCCCGGCGGCGTGCTCCTCGTCCGAGCCGATGAGCGCCACGAAGTCGCGGTGGCCGTAGAGCATGGCCCACAGGCACGCGACCTCGCACAAGGAGGTCTTGCCGCTGCCTCGCGGCATCGCCATCGCAAAGAGCCCGCCTTCGAGAACGGCCTGTTCGATCTTGGCGATGACCTTCAGGTGGTCATCCGACCACTTGAGGTGAAAGGTCTGGAGGAAGTACGTTTCGCAGAAGAACCGGAAGTCGCGGGCCGCCCGCTCGCGCCGCGATGGATCGGCCACGGACGGCAGCTCGCCGATGTCGCGTCCCGAGAGCGAGAGCATGGCGTTGCGCAGCCGCGCCCGCTCCTTCATCGCCTCGTAGCCGGTCAGCCCCTCGGGCTGGCGCGCCGCCTCGGCAAGCGCCTCGTGCCGCGTCGTCACCAGCCACGCGACGTACCGGAATAGATCGACCTTGCCGGCGTCGCCGTCGGCCGCGACACGAAACCCCGCGCGCGTGCGGTGACGATGGAGTTGCCGCTCGTTGACGACCTCGCCCAGCGGCGTGCTGTTGAGCAGCCG
>JADLBU010000012.1 GCA_020847535.1 Phycisphaerales bacterium | reverse complement strand
CGCGATCGTCTCGTCGGCGGGCGATCTGTTCGAGTGGGCCAAGTACTCGGCGTACGGGGTGCCGTTCGGGATGCCGGCGGGCGACTGCGACTCGGACGGGGACTGCGACTCGACGGACGCGACGACGATGTCGACTTGGCTTGGGAGCGATCCGTCGCCAGCCTATGACGCGCGCTTGGACCTGAACCTCGACGGGGAGATCGACGCGGCGGATCAGACGCTGCAGAGCGACTTCACCGGCATCGAACTGGGGCGCGGGGCGCTGAGCGACCTCGGCAACCACAAGGGGTATGCGGGGTATGAGTTCGAGTGGGAGAGGGGGCGGCAGTGGAATGTCAGGCATCGAGAGCTCGATTCCACGCTGGGGAGGTGGTTGCAAAGAGACCCATTTGGCTACATCGATGGAACAAGTTTTTCGCAGTCATATCGGAGCAGCCCCACCCAGCGGGTCGATCCAAGCGGAACTGACTCCAATTCCATTAGTTCCGGCAAGAACCCCGATGTCGGATCAAATGGCCTGTCAGTGCTAAGGCGCGAACTACAAGCACAGTGGAACAGCAATTATGGCGAGTATATTTGGCGACAGAACTGCTGCAGGGACGCCTTCAATCGTGGAACGTCGGGAGGGTCCGGCGGAGGGTGGGTCTGCTGCACTGGTACCCCGGTACCATGCTGGGAGTGGGAGCAGTGGGGCGGCGGACCGGCAAATCCGATGATCGATGCCTGTATTCGGAATCACGAACTGGCGCATGCCGCCGACCTCGCCCCCGACGCCTGCGGCCCTGGCACACGTGACGGAGACCGCGTTGACTGGGAGAATCAAAATACGGACGCACAAGCGCGAATTGAGATCGAGCGTGAGACGGACGAGATAGCCTGCCTCGACGGATTCAATCGAACCGGAAGCCCGACCGCGCAGGAACAATCAGAGATACGAAGCAGGAAGGCGCTGCTGCGTTTGGACATTAATATGAAGAGGCTTGGTCAACTCAATGCGCCGCGAAGTCTCTAGTCTGGTTTGCATACGGCCATCGAGCGTGGCGATGCTATTCGTCGCGGCGCTTGGTCGTACCCTCGCGGCACAAGAGTCGCCGGCTCAGCTCGTAGCGCAGGGGCATGTCGTGCTCGCTGGTTCTCTCGCGTCACCGGTGTCGGGGGGCGCAGTCCGGTGGGCCGCATTGGGGGCTGTCGATCCAACAACGGGAGACCGAGAGATCCTCGCGCGGGTCAAAGTCGCTCAAGACGGTCGATTCGCGCTGAGTGCGCAGCTGTCGGGCGCGGTTCCGCCACTATCGCAATTGTACTTCGAGGCCGGAGGCGGCGGACTCGCACCAACTACGCTGCTCGGGCTGCCGAGATGGCCGGGATACTACGACCTCGGTGAGATTGATGGCCGCATTTGCGCGCGCGTCGAGGTGGAGTGCCTCGGTGACGTCTCTTCTAAGGGGGCGGCCTTGAGGGTCTGCTGGGACACGAGCGTGTCAGGATCGGAGCGCGAGTGGATTCCGCTGACCCCCAAGGCGACGTTGCTCGCGGCGTCGTTCGGGCCCCACAGAATCCTCGTCGGGGACGATGCTGGCTGGATCGAGCAATATGACATCACTGTTCAGCGGCCGGTGCAACGCGTCGAGATTGCGAGAGCAACGAGCAAGAACGGCGCGCAGTTGAAGCTGCTCGACGCACTCTCAACCAGTCCTGCGCTCGGTGGCTTCACAGTCACGTTAGACTTGCACAGACGTAAGTCGGATGCGGGGCTACTACCTAGCTCGATACAGCGTGAGTGCACCGCCCGAGATATGTACTTCCCGGTGCTTCGCCCTGACGTCACTGTTGCGAGTTGCCGCGTGACATCAAGCAACTATGACCGGTGCGATGTGCCTATTGAACAGCTTGTTGACCGGGATCCGGCTGTGCTTGTTTCGCCACTTGAGGGGCGTCATATTGTAATCAACGGCGCGGAGGCAGGGGAAGAAAGCGTCGTCGTTCAGGTGCTTGAGCCCGAGCCAGTGGCCGGACTCAACTGGGGCTCTCCTACCATCGCAGTACAGCTGAGTCCGTCCAGTGAGCGCGTGACGGCCGAGTCGAAGACAAGATGGGAGGTGAGGCTACCAGAGCGAATCTGGACGTCGCTAGCAGGTGGACAGATCAGGGCGTACAGTAACCGGGGTCGGGAGTTTCGGAGCGCTATCGCATCTCAATGGCCCCTGCATGAGATTTCGTGCGAGCCTGTACTGCCTGCAAGGCTCGTTGCGGTGACCGGGACGGTGTGGCAGTCGAGTGGCTCGGCGCTGTCGAATGTGTGGGTACAGGTACGACTCGATGGGCAATCGCCAGTACTTGTTCACAAGACGGATCTGACTGGAAGGTTCTCATTTCTAGCGACACCTGGAGTCGAGTACTCGATTCAGATCAACGACTTTCTGTGGCGCAGCGCAGATTTGTATCGCGGGACGCTTATTCCACTGGACTCTACCGAGTTTGAAGTCAGCGTCAGTCCGCAACGGCAAGTGCGAGTTAGAACGACCTCGACGCTGGACCCGTCTCGCCAGTACGCGGTGATGTTGTTTGGATCGGATGGTCTGCCTCACAGGCCCTCGCTTCGGGGCAGTACGATTGTCTGCCAGTCCTCATTCGAGCCATACTTGGCGCTGCCGGAATTGTGGGACTCGCTGGGTTTCGTCAAGCTCGTGTGTCTACCAAGCGATGGCATGACCAACTTCTCCGACGTGTGTGATTGGGCATGGAAGTGCCATGGCGTTGTAAGTCAGTTCGCCCTCTCTAGAACGGTTGGGGTGGTAGATGTCTGGCTATGAGTCGCGTGGGCCCCCGCCCCCGGTGTCAGGGTAGTTGTCACCTCGCCGGTTGAGCTGTCAAGGGACGTCATCTTTCGCGCCGACGCTCTGGAACCGGTCATCAGGTCGGGCACGGTCGATGCGAGCAGGGGCCTGGGTCGTCCCGTTACAAGTGCGAGCGATGGCTACCGCCGAGTCGAACGCCCCCGGCATCCGCTCACGTTTCTGACGACTTGGCCTGGCGCTTTTCTCGCAATCGGGCAATCTCCTGCGGGTTCTGCTTCGTGACTTCCCACCCTTGGAGGTACTTCACGAACAGCCTCGTCGCGGCCAAAAAAGCGTCCACCACCTCCAGGTAGATCTCTTCCGGCCATTCGTGATCCGTCGCTCCTATCTTGACTTCTACGGTGCGCTCGTCCTCGTCAACGCTCGTGAACGTCTGGAATAGGTGCTTGTCCGAGAGATGAACGTAGCCCGAGGTCTCGCGGTACACGCGTGAAATCCAGTCACACCCATCCTCGCCTGACATGCACTCGACGAGATAGAAGTCGTGGAGACGCTTGCCACTGCGGTCCGTCAGCTTATCTATGCGAGTGCCCTGGAGCACCTCGCACGCGAACTCGTGGCAGTCCTCCACGAGCCAAGCCGCGTGAAAACGAAGCGCTGTGTCCAGTTGCATCCGAAGCAGGCCGCCGGCGCAGACGAGGTTGCGATCCTCGATCATCCTGCGGAACCCGGACGAGAGGGCTAGCCTGACTTGAAAGGTTGTCGGTCAAGATCGGCCCTGGGGCGTGTGCCAGGGCCGTTTTGTTGCTGTCCGTTCCCACTACATCGGTGGCATCTTGAGCGGCGTTCGCAGGCGCTTGGGGAGCCT